>NZ_FWXT01000001.1:2400000-3000000 GCF_900176535.1 Pedobacter africanus
TTCCTCACTTTAATGGTACCTCCAATAGGCGTTTTGGGCGCAAGCTTTTGTGTGGATGTACTATATATGTCTGTAATGATGCGATCAAAACCTTGCCCCTGCCACCATAACCTTAAATCTTCCGGTTTTCCTTCCAGTCCCTGGTTCAATTCATTTTGCAGCAGCAAAGGGATGGATTTATAAATGAAATTATTAAAAGTGATGATATGCTCGGCGCTTCGGTAATTTTCTTCCAGGCTTTCTTCCAGCACCCGGTCTGCACCAATGTCCAGTTTCGCCTGCCGGTGCAGGATATTCCAGTCACCATTACGCCACCTGTAAATCGACTGCTTGGTATCCCCTACAATTAAGTGGTCTATCAGTTCCCCGCTCGGGGTGGCAATGGCATTGGCAAGCAGTGAGCGGAAGCTGTTCCACTGACTGGTCGAGGTATCCTGAAATTCATCAAACAAAAAGTTACGGTAGCGCGTACCTACTTTTTCCCAGATAAAAGATGGATTATCACCTGCTTCATCTGTAATTCCGGTGATGAGCTTTTGTGCATCGCTGATCAGCAGGTTATCGTTTTCTTCCCTGTAAACTTTTAATAAAGAAGCAACCTCCTGCATCAGCCGCAGGTAGTACAGGTTTTTACTGAACGCAATAGCCAGGGTATAGTTGGGCAGATGCGTTAAATAATATGCTCTTATAGCTTTAAGTATCGGGTTAAGCTCCTGGTAAACGGCATCAAAACTTCTATTCTTCTGAAACCAGGTATCCGGTTCATCTATAAAATTAAAAAGGGGCTCTATTTTAGAAAAATCGCCGTTAACGATGAGCGGGATTTTGGCCAGGGGGCTTACAGATTTCCGGTTCAAATGCTCCTTCTCTACCCCAAAGCGATTAAATATTTCCTGTGCCTTTATGGCCAGGCTGGTCAGTTCTTCTTCAAAGTTTTTTGCTGCAGCCCTGGTAATGCTGATGTAATGTTTAAACAGGTCGTCTATGCTATCAGAACCAAGTGCATCAATGGCTTCTTCAAAAACCTGGAAACGCTCCTTAAAGATCTCCCCTATAAGGTTGTACAATTCTACCTTATAATTCCAGCTCTTGTTGTCGTTTATCCTTTCTATGGCCAGATCAATGATCCATTGCAGCAATTGTTTGTTATGGTCCAAAGCCTCATCCAGCTTGCCTACCAGGTCATCCTTCACCTTATCGTAATTCATTTCCAGGCTATAGCCTGCATCAAGGCCGAGCTCAAAGGCAAAACCCCGGATCACCTTCTGCACAAAGCCATCAATAGTACTCACCGAAAAGCGGCTGTAGTCGTGCAGTATCTTACGGTAAATTTTGTCTGATTTTTCTTTCAGGCTTACCGCATCGAGCGAGGGATTGCCTTTTAAAATGATATCCCGGTAGCTGTCAAACTTTTCATCGCCACTGGCAAAGCCATGCAATACTTCCAGTATTCTGCTTTTCATCTCTTCGGTAGCCTTGTTCGTAAAGGTTACGGCCAGGATTTCCCGGTACTTGTTCTCACCCGACAAGAGTAAGGTAAGGTAATGCGCTGTTAAACTGAATGTTTTACCAGAACCGGCAGATGCCTGTAGTATTTTTAATGGCTGGGGCATGGACGAAAATAAAAAATAAAGTGCTTACCTTGTACATTCATAAAAACACTAAAAATTTATTCAAAATGAAAAGACTGCTTATCGTTGCTTTACTGGCAATTACGACTGCCACCTTTGCGCAGGAAAAAAAAGAAGCTGTAAAAATTTACAATCCTGGAGCCAATGCAAGGGCCGACATTGATGCGGCCGTGGCCAAAGCCAAAAAAGTAGGCAAGCATGTATTTGTGCAGGTTGGAGGCAATTGGTGCGGCTGGTGCATCCTGTTCCATAAACTGGTTGACGCTACGCCTGAACTGAAAAACTACTTAGATACCAATTACGAAACCGTGCTGGTAAATTACAGCCAGGAGAATAAAAATGAAGCAGTGATGGCCAGTCTCGGCTTTCCGGGAAGGTTTGGCTTTCCTGTATTCGTCATCCTAGACGGAAACGGCAAGGTAATCCACATTCAGAATTCTGCCTATCTCGAAGAAGGTAAAGGCCATGATGTTAAAAAAGTAATGGACTTTTTAAAAGGCTGGACCTTTGCTGCAGTGCAACCTGCAAATAACAAATACTAGGAGCATCCGTTAATTCTTCTTTTTTTTCGGGGAAGCAATCCGTTTAGGCCTTGCCGCCATGGCTATGGGCTGACCAAGCAGATCCCTGATGACCACAGATGCACATACCCCACCAAATGCTGCAGGCAGGTAAGAGATGGTGCCATAGGCCGAACGCTTAAAGTTACTCCCATCTGTCATCACAAGGGAATCTTTAGCCACAGGCTCAATGGAAAATACAGCTTTTACCTGCTCATAGTTTCGCAGCTTCTTGATGCGTTTTCTTACATACTGGGCAAAAACGCATTGATAGGTATCTGGCAGCCAGGTTACCCTGAGTTGTGTAGGATCCATTTTCCCGCCGGCTCCCATAGAACTCACAATAGGCATGTTCTTTTCCAGGGCGCTCGACAGCAGGATAACCTTAGGGGTAATGCTGTCAATACAATCCATAATGTAGTCAAAGCGCAACTCCATCAGTTCCCTGCATTTCTGAGGGGTTAAAAAATCTCTGATCACATGTAGTTTAAGCTTCGGATTGATGGCCAGCAAACGCTCCTGCATAATATCCGCTTTGCTTTCCCCATGATTGGTTGCCAGGGCGGGCAATTGCCTGTTGCGATTGGTAGGGTCAACCACGTCACCATCAACAATGGTCATTTCTCCTACACCAGAACGGCAGATAAACTCCGCGGCAAAAGATCCTACACCACCAAGGCCAACTACCAGCACGTGTTTTTGCTGCAATAGATTGATCCCCTCATTTCCGACCAGCAATGCAGAGCGCGATAACCAGTTTACATCAGACATATATTAAATGAGCTTTA
The DNA here is from genome assembly GCF_900176535.1 of Pedobacter africanus. Lineage (NCBI taxonomy): Bacteria > Pseudomonadati > Bacteroidota > Sphingobacteriia > Sphingobacteriales > Sphingobacteriaceae > Pedobacter > Pedobacter africanus. The sequence continues at coordinate 2,402,980 of NZ_FWXT01000001.1, forward strand.
TTTTTTTCCAGCTGGCAAAAATAAGTGCTTTTATCTCTGCTACAGTGGAGTTTTTTAAATTCGCCGCTGCCTGGTAAATTTCCTCAATCCTGCAAGCGGCATCGTCGGTTTCCAGAAAAAAAACAGCTGTATGTTTCAGCAGGCTTGCAGCACCTGAATCTGCATTCAATATTGCCTTTCCAAAAGAAAGGTAAAAACCCTTGGACAGCAATTGCAGGCCAAGCTCCTGATGTTTATTAAAGCCATGGATAATGAGGGGCACACTGGGCTGCATTTCCTTCTTAAGGGCCATCAGCTCATCGTAACACCTTACACAATGCAGGATTACCGGCTTTTGCAATGCTTCGGCAAGAAGGATTTGCTTTTTCAGGATCAGCAACTGGTGCTCCAGCGTTTCGCCTTTTAAACGGTCTAAGCCACATTCGCCGATCAGTTTAACGGCGGGTCCTTTTGCAAATTCCGCCAGCCGGTCATAGTCGCGCTCAAAATTTCCGATAGTCGCAAACCAGGGATGCAGGCCTGCCGAGCATTCTTTACCTTTCTGCAATGCTGGCAAAGCATCCCCTGTTAATGTAAGACTTAAAATACTCCGGATTTCCGGATCTTTACTGTCCTGATGGGTATGGATATCTAAAAATTGCAAAGCAAAATATTATAGCCCGTCGCCATATTTAAAAAATGTATTTACGGTTACCGGCAGTTTCCCTGTTGCTACAACCTGGTTTTTAAGGACTAATGCAGCGGCTTTTTGCATAAAGTCTTCCTTCTGATAGGCAACAACAAGGCCTTTACTTTGCTCCAGGCCAGGCAGGGCCGCCAAATTATACGGATTGGCAAATAAGGCAAAGATGGCGTTGCTTAACGACATATCTTTGATAAACATCTTCAGGTCGGCACTCAATACCATACCATTCCCAGGCCTGGTCCGGGTGTCATGAATACCGATGATAATCTGGTCAAAAGCTTTCAGATCGCGCAACACCTTTGCGATGGCGTTGGCATTGGCATTTTTATCCAACGTATAAAATATGGCATTTTTATAATATTCACCCAGCTCGCGCTGAAAAGCGGTTACTTCTGGTGTACCTATACTGATGATGACAGTTCGTTTGTCTGCGTTCAGTTGCCGGATATTATCTTTCCCTCTCAGCACGGTCATAGACGCATTTGCCAGCTGCTGCAGCAGCGCCAGGCTTTCCGGTCTGTTTACTTCGGCAAATACATTGTGTTCATTAACGGTATCTTTAACGTTCAAACCCGCCCAGTATTTGGCGGTAAGGATCTTTTTTACACTTGCATCAATCTGTTCCATTGGAATGCGGTCTTCCCTTACAGCTTTACGCACCAGTTTGATGGCCCGGGCACTGTTTTCCGATAACTCCAGGATGTCATTCCCGGCAATGACGCCCATTACATCTGCTTCGCCATCCTTAAAATGTTTCACCACCCCATTCATGCCCATGGCATCAGAAATTACAATCCCCTTAAAGCCAAGCTCTTCCTTCAGCAAACCCGTAACAATTGGCCTGGATAAGGTTGAAGGCATATTAGGTGTATTGTCTAGCGCCGGAATATTCATGTGTGCAATCATTACCCCGGCGGCGCCCTGGTTAATCAGTTCTTTAAAAGGATAAATTTCCAGGCTGTCCAGACGGGCCTTGGTAAATTTCAGCTGCGGCAGGTCGTAGTGCGAGTCTACATCGGTATCGCCATGGCCCGGAAAATGTTTAATACTCACCAGCAGTCCCCCCTCCTGCATCCCTTTCATATAGGCTGCAGCCTTGGTGGCCACATTGTACTTGTTCTCTCCAAAGGAACGGAAGTTGATTACCGGATTTTTAGGGTTGTTATTCACATCCACATCCGGTGCCAGGTTCATGTGCATCCCTATCCTTCTGTAATCTTTGGCTACCTCAAGCCCCATTTTATAGAGCAGGTCTTTATCCTGTACCGCCCCAAGCGCCATCTGGTAAGGATAGGAAATGGTACTGTCCAAACGCATACCTAAGCCCCACTCCCCATCAGAAGTAATCAGCAAAGGAACACGGGCCAGTGCCTGATACTTATTGGTCAGAATGGCCTGTCTGCCCGGACCTCCCTGGAAAAACACCAGGCCGCCTACGCGTTCTTTTTTTATCACCATCCCTATAGAATCTTCATAAGCCTTTCCAAAATTGGTATGTGCCCTCACAAAAAACATTTGTGCAATTTTTTGTCGCCTGTTTAACTTTTTAAAAACAGAGTCTACCCACTCATTAGGTTCCTGAAGTGTTTGCAGGTAGCTTTTTGTCTGAGCTATGGAAGTGCTTATACTAACTATTAGAAAAAAAGAGGCTATAAAAAAGTGTCTGAAATTCATTTGTATGATGCTGGTTAAACCTCAAAGTTAAGGATTTTTCCATTTTTGTGACCTTATAAAAAACTGAGGTATGCATAAATATGGCACTTAGGTTAGCGACGAGCGGAGCCCCAGTAATTGTATCAAATTTGATACAATTCTTGTAAAATGGTAGCCCCGCTAAAAATTCACCCCCTTTTGTTTTAAAACACCTAATTAACTGGTTGTAAAATAGTTTTTCACCTGATTTCTTAAAATCTGAACCTTATTCTAAAAAGCTGGCACATTTCTTTCACATACCAGTTTATTAAAACATACACAACATGAAAAAATTAGTTATCCTGGCCATAGGCCTATTTGCAGCAACAGCTGCCAGCGCACAAAGCCCGATCAGATTGGGTGTTAAAGCGGGTTTGAACTTGCCAAACATCATTAAAGATGACGGGAACAATGATTTTAAAACAAAACTGAACCCGGGATTTAATGCTGGTGTTACCTTAGATATCAACCTGATCAAAGGGTTAGCCTTTACTCCGGAGTTATTGTATTCTACCAAAGGCTATAAAGCAGAAACCCTGTTTGGCGACTTTACGCAAACTACCAGCTTTATTGATATTCCTATCCTGGCCAGCATCAACCTGGGAGGAAGCGGGTTAAACCTGGTAGCAGGTCCTCAGGTTTCCTTTTTGCTGTCTACCAAAAATAAATTCGAAAATGGATTTGGAACAGCCGAACAGGAAATTATCGAAGATAAATCTGACCGTTTCAAAAAGAGCCTTGTTGGTGGTGTAATCGGTTTCAGATATGATGTAAACGAAAAAGTTGACATTCACGGCCGCTACGCTTTAGACTTTCAGAAAAACAATGAAAATGGGACCCGGGAAACTCCTGAATATAAAAACCAGGTATTTTCTGTGGGACTTGGTATAAAATTCTAAAGACCCTATATCCCTTCCATATTCCCTATGGAAAATCAGGCCCCGGATGCTGTATTCAGCACCGGGGTTATTTTTTATTAAAACATATCTTTTTAACCGGTGTTATACAAATGATAATCATCTGTTTATAAACTACAAGATATGACTATGAAAAATCAACCCAATCAAAAGAATACGGCGCGCGCGCAGGGAAAGCCAACATCAGACCGAATGCACCATAGTGTAAAGTTAGACAAGAAACAGCAGGGAATTACTAATGGCGGCGGACAGCAGTCTGATCAGACCTCTAACAGGGACAACCAGCGTAAAAGAGAAAATTAACTGAGGATAATATATTCCTGTTACCAAAAGGCATCCTAATAGGATGTCTTTTTCTTTTTTTACAAAGTATCTTTTACTTTCGGCAACGATTCCGTATACTTACGTTTTGTTACACATTATTGCAATTATAAATTATGAGCAAGTTTATTCTATCCTTTGATCAGGGAACCACAAGTTCAAGGGCGATTGTATTCAATAAAGAAGGCGGGATTGTATCCATCGCCCAGAAAGAATTTGAACAGATCTATCATCAGCCAGGATGGGTAGAACACAATGCCAGCGAAATATGGTCGACCCAGATTGCAGTAGCAACTGAAGCCATTGTTAAAGCGGGGCTTACACCGACCGAAATTGCTGCAATTGGCATTACCAACCAACGTGAAACCACGGTACTCTGGGATAAAAAAACAGGCGAACCTCTTTGCAATGCGATAGTGTGGCAGGACAGAAGAACATCGGCCTATTGCGATGAACTCAAGGCAAAAGGCCTGGCAAAAAAAATACAGGATAAGACAGGCTTAATATTAGATGCCTATTTTTCAGCCACCAAGATCAAATGGATTCTTGACCATATTGAAGGCGCCAGGGCAAAAGCAGAAGCCGGGGATATTGCTTTCGGAACTATCGACTCCTGGCTGATATGGCGCTTAACAGATGGCAGGGTGCACGTTACCGATGTGAGCAATGCATCCCGAACCATGATCTATAATATCCATACCCTGGATTGGGACCAGGAACTACTTGATTTGTTTAATATTCCTAAAAACATCCTGCCTGAGGTAAAATCATCCAGCGAAGTTTATGGTGAGACTACGGGGAATGTGCTTGCTGCCAAAATCCCGATTGCCGGTATTGCAGGCGACCAGCAGGCCGCCCTGTTCGGACAAATGTGTACAGAAACCGGCATGGTCAAAAACACCTATGGTACCGGTTGTTTCATGCTGATGAATGTGGGTGATAAACCTATCGCTTCAAAAAATAACCTGGTAACTACCATTGCCTGGAAAATAAACGGAAAAGTACAATACGCCTTGGAAGGCAGTATATTTATCGGTGGGGCTGTAGTACAATGGCTAAGGGACGGACTAGGCATCATCAGTTCTTCTGCCGAAGTAGAAACACTGGCCCTAAAAGTAAATGATACTGGTGGTGTCTATCTGGTACCTGCATTTGCCGGCCTTGGTGCCCCACACTGGAACCAGGATGCCCGAGGAACCATTACAGGAATAACCAGGGGAACTACTGCTGCACACCTGGCCAGGGCTGCCATTGAGAGCATTGCTTTCCAGACTATGGAAGTGCTGAAAGCCATGGAAGCCGACTCCGGCCATCGCATCAAAGAGCTGCGCGTAGACGGCGGGGCTACTGCAAATGATATATTGATGCAGTTCCAGGCCGACCTGCTGGATACTACAGTAATCCGTCCTAAGGTAACTGAAGTAACAGCATTGGGTGCAGCCTACCTGGCGGGACTGGCCGTAGGTTACTGGAATAGTATGGACGACATCAGCGGACAATGGAAAATTGACAAGAATTTTAAGGCGGGCAATACCGACAATATTGCCGAACGTATCAAGGGCTGGAACAGGGCCGTAAAGGCTGCGAAAGCCAATGCCGAAAACTAGTATATTTATAAACCAAATTTAAACTTAACAACATGTCTCCTTTTACAGCCGAAGTTCTCGGCACAATGTTTATGATCTTACTGGGCAACGGTGTTGTTGCCAATGTGGTTTTGAAAGGAACCAAAGGAAATAATGGCGGCTGGATGGTTATTACTACAGCCTGGGCCCTGGCGGTATTTGTAGGCGTGGTTATTGCCGGGCCCTACAGCGGGGCACACCTTAACCCGGCCGTAACCATCGGCCTGGCCATCTCGGGCAAATTCGCATGGGCCAGTGCCCCAGAATATATTGCTGCGCAATTTATCGGAGCTATGCTGGGGTCGTTCCTGGTTTGGCTGCTGTTTAAGGACTTTTATGCCGGTACGGATGATAAAGGCGCCAAACAGGCTACTTTTTGTACTGCTCCGGCTATCCCGAACACCGTATCCAACCTCATCAGCGAGATCCTTGGTACCTTTGTGCTACTCTTTGTTATATTTCACTTTACCAATGCAGAAATGGGTGCAGATAAAAGCCCCATCGGACTGGGCTCCATCGGTGCACTGCCTGTAACTTTCCTGGTATGGGTAATCGGCTTGTCACTAGGTGGTACAACGGGCTATGCCATCAACCCTGCCCGCGACTTAGGTCCAAGGATCATGCATGCCATACTACCCGTTGCCGGAAAAGGGGGCAACAATTGGGGCTATGCCTGGATACCGGTAATAGGCCCTGTAATAGGCTCTGCCCTTGCAGCAATGCTGTATTTGTACGTTAAAGTTTAAAAAACAACCGTTCTGCTCAGCGGCTGAGCAGAACGGTTGTTTTTCTTCCCCTAAATAAGCAAAATGTATTTTCCGCTCTAAAACAAAAAACTAAAGTATCTGCATCCGCTTGTATAAAGCGGCCCTGTAAGCATCAGAAACTGGCACCATATTGCGGTGCACAATCAGTGTTCCACCCTCAATCGTATCTATTTTACCAACATTAATGATAAAAGACCTGTGCACCCTTAAGAAAGTATTTTTAGAGAGCTTTTCCTCTACAGACTTTAAAGAGGAGTGAATGGAATAAGTATGATCGGCCATATTGATCCTTACGTAATCGCCCCGGGCTTCCATGTATAAAATATCACTGATCTTTACCCTGCGTACCACATTGGAATCCCGTATAAATACAAATTCATCTTCTTTATCAACAAAGGCCAGGTTCTTTGTAAGCAGCATTCTTCTTGCTTTTTCTACTGCCTGCAAAAAACGGGCAGGGCTGATGGGCTTGATCAGAAAATCTACTACGTTCAGGTCAAAGGCTGCGGCGGCATAATCTACCGTAGAAGTGGTAAAGATGACCATCGGGCGCTTCTCTCCCAGGCTTTTCACCAGGTCTATACCACTCATATCAGGCATCTCGATATCGAGGAACAGAATATCTATATCGCTCAGCTGGATTTGCCTGTAGGCTTCAACAGCATCATAACATTCTCCTACAACCTTTAGCGAGGGCTCCAGGCTGGTCATTTTTTTAAGGATGCTGAGGTCTATTATGTTGTCGTCAACAATTAAGCAGTTCATTTTGGGTTAGGGAATGATTATCCTAAAATAGAAATAATAAACAAAAGATTAAAATGCTGAACAAACTGAATAGGCATGAAATTTGGCATTTCCGATTTAAAAGAATTTTCTTTACATTAATACCAGTCTATCATTAACACTTCTACTGATGAGAAACACCCTTTCTTGCCTGGTTTTGTCATTGCTTTCATTGGGCTATTGCAAGGCACAGCAGGCCCCAAATTTCGGGGAGCTTTTAGACAGTGTCCTGGTGCGGGATGCAGACTTTAAATTGCAGCAAAATAAAAATAAAGTCACGTCGCTAGACCAGCACAAACTAAAAGACATTTTCCTGCCCACCCTTGAACTCAGCGGTAATGCAGGATACATGAATGCAACAATGCACCTGGTTTCCCCGGAAATCAACCTGCAGCCATTCCTGAATATCCCCGAAGGGAAATACAACAATAACCTCAACATATCCGGCTTCTCTGGCCTGGCAAAGGCTGAAGCCAAAATGCTGCTTTATTCCGGAGGCAAGGTACAGTACCTAAGCAAAGCGCTGCAGGAGAAAAAAATGTCGGAAGAAGCATTGCTGGAAAAAACAAAGGACGAGGCAATCGCGGTAATTTCCCGGGCCTACGATCAGCTGGCCTTGGTGCATCAGTCGAAAAAAGTATTGGATGAAGCCAAAAAGAGACTGGCTGCAAACCGCAAAACGGCAGATAAAGCCCTGGGCTATGGACTAATTACACCTTACGATCATAAAAAGATAGAACTTGCGCAGGCGAGCCTGGATGCTAAAATGGTTGAATATGAGGGAAAGAAAGCGCTTTTGTTAACACAGCTTGAAGTGCTGACCGGCATCGCCCCTGAACGGCTCCGGCTTATTGAACCCGTACTGGTGGCAGCAACCCCCACTGCAGCACAGAAAACCATCGGGGACCGTGCCGAGATCCGCGCGCTGAACTTTGGCATCAATGCATCAGATTACAAAATAAAAGCCGAAAAAACATGGTGGATACCCAAAGTACAGATGATGGCATCAGCCTATTATTTTGGATTGTACGAGAGTAGGGTAAAAACCTCTGAAAATGTTATTCCTGCCATACCTTCTCTGAATTACCCGGGCAGAAAACTGGACTGGAGGCCGACAAACTTAAATACCTTCCCCTTGCTTATGGCGGGCCTGGGCTTTAAATGGGAGTTGTTTGACGGGCGTGAAGGAAAACATGCCATTGAAACCGCCCGTATAGACCGGGAATCCCTTCAAATCCAGAAAGAAGACGCCCTGCGCAAGCTGACTTTAAACAAAGTCAATAACCAGTCGGCCTACGACATCGCTAATGCACAGATTGATTTAAAAAAGAAAGAAAAAGACATCGCCAGAGATGGATTGGTACAGGCCGAAAAAGAATTCAGGTATGGTATGACCAAGTCTACCCAGCTGATGGAAGCTGAAAATGACCTTGTAAACGCAGAACTGGATTATCAGAATGCCATTTTTAACCAGCGCAGGGCAGCCGTTGAATTAATGCGTGCTACACAGGAACTGGACATAAAGAAACTGTATGAGTAAAATAACGACTATGAAGATGAAAATAAATGCCTCCATATTGTTGATCACAGTATTCACCTTATCGGGCTGCGCAAAAAAAGAAAAAACGGAAGAGTTTCAGGGCAAGGTAAAAAAGGAGTTGGTTTCCTTTGCGCCGAAAGTAACCGGCCGGATACAGAAGATATATGTAAAAGAAGGACAAACCGTAAAAAAGGGAGATACACTTGCACTGCTTGATGTGCCCGAAGTTTCGGCAAAAATTATGCAGGCACAGGGAGCCGTAAATGCAGCCAGTGCCCAGGAACAGATGGCCAGGAATGGCGCAACAGCCGATCAGATGAAACAATTGCAAGCCAAATATAAAGGCTTGAAGGAGCAATATGAATTTGCCCGAAAATCTTATAACAGGGCTACCAATATGTTTAATGATAGTCTGATGGCCCCGCAGGCATACGACGAGGTTTATGCCAAATATCAGGGTGCGAAAGCACAATATGATGCAGTTGTAGCAGAACTGGATGATGTAAAAAAAGGCACAAGGGCAGAGAAAGTGGAAATGGCCGCGGGACAGGCATCACAGGCCAGGGGCGCTTTGCAGGAAGCCAGAGTGGCCTACGCTGAACGTTACGTAATTGCTACCAACGATATGGAGATAGAAACCATCAGCCTGAACGCTGGCGAGTTGGCTACAGCAGGCTTTGCCCTGTTTAATGGGTATATTCCATCAAGTGTTTATTTTCGTTTTACCGTTCCGGAAAGTAAGATTGCAAAATACAAAAACGGACAGGAGGTAAAACTCCGGGTAGTTTACAATAAAGAAGAACTGGATGGGCGTATTTTGTATATCAAGCAGCTTACCCGTTACGCAGACATTACTACGGCTTATCCTGATTATCAGCTTCAGGATGCTGTTTATGAAATTAAGGTCCAGCCAACAGACAGGGAGAAAGCAGCAAACATCCTGGTAAATGCAAATGTGATCCTTAAATAAACGGGTATGAAAGAGTTTTTCCGCCTGCTGAAACGTGAATTTAAACTATTCACTGCCAATGCCACCTTGCGCACGGTGTTCTTTTTGGCACCCGTTTTTTATGCAACATTATTGGGTTTTGTTTACAGGAGCGGGAAGGTAGAGCACATTCCCGTTATTGTGATCGACAAAGACAATACCCCCTTGTCGAACCAGCTGACAGAAATGCTGGATGACAATCAAAGCATAGAAATTCTAAAATATCTGGGGGAAGGCCCGGACATCAAAGAGGAAGTGATCCGGCATGAGGCTGCGGCAGTGGTAATCCTCCCTTCAGGGTTTGAAGCTGGCATCCTTCAAAAGAAATATCCTGAAGTGAACGTTTACATCAATACCGGAAATGTATTAACAGCGAATTTTGCCACCAAGGCCTTGCAATTAACCCTCGGCACATTTTCCGCGGGGGTTTCAGTAAAGGCCCTTCAAAAAGCGGGCATGCCGGCGCCAAAAGCTTTTACACAATATGAACCTTTTAAAGCCAATTACATTACCCTTTTTAACACAACCAGTAATTACCTGATCTTCATGTGGCCTGCCATGCTGGCAGTTGTTTTGCAACAGGTAATCCTGCTGGCTATGGCGGTAAGTTTTGCTGCAGAATTCCAGGGTGGGACTTTCATCAGGGAATACCAAAATATGCGCCGGCGGGCCTTTGCTACCATGCTGATCAAGGTTAGCCCAATATGGTTCTTTTCTATTTTTATCGTTGGCATATATTACCTGATGCACATTCTTTTCCGGGTACCCCTGCCAGAAGGCATATTCAATTTTATATGGCTTACCGCACTCTTTGTGGGGTCGGCCTCGTTTATGGGCGTGCTGGTCAGCATTATCATTCCTGATGCCTTAAAGGCTACCCAGATACTGATGGTTATTGCTTCGCCTGCCTTTATCATCAGCGGCTTCACCTGGCCCCTCAGCGCCATGCCTGTTTTTGTACAACTGCTGGCAAATATCATCCCGCTCACCCCCTTTCTGCAGGCATTTAAAATCCTGCTTATACAAAAAGGCAGTGTAGGATTAACCTATCCTTACATGCAACACCTTGGAATATTAATTGCTGTTTATGCTATCCTGGGATGGATGGCATTGAAAATTAAATTCCACTTTGTATTCAAAAAGATCCTGCCGCCCGCGGAAAGCACATCGGAAGACGCGGATAAAGCATAAAAAAGCCCAACAAATGTTGGGCTTTTAAGCGGAGAGTGAGAGATTCGAACTCTCGATACCCTTTTGGAGTATACACACTTTCCAGGCGTGCTCCTTCGACCACTCGGACAACTCTCCGTTTTTCGGATTGCAAAAGTAGAAAATTTTTTGAATCCGAAGGAATATTAATCAATAACTGTAACTTTTACCATATTTGTTTTCCCCTTGCGCTCCATTGGAATAGCCGCTGTGTTGATGATCACATCGCCTTTTTTAACCAGTTTAAGCTTTTTGAGCAAATCGTTCACATCCTGGATGGTTTCGTCTGTACTTTCAAATTTATCATAGAAAAAGCCCTGAACACCCCACAAAAGACTCAGGGTATTGAGCAGTGACCTGTTACTGGTAAAAATATAAGTAAGTGCCTTAGGCCTGTGGCTCGAAATCTCGAAAGCAGTATAACCACTCAGGGTCATTGAAACAATCCCGACTGCATTGGTTTGTTTAGACAGAAAACAAGCCGTATCGCAGATAGCATCGCTCAGGAAGCTATCCGATTTTGGCTTTAAGAATTTTTCCGGATGGAAAGGGTAATTATTTAATTCTATGTTTTGGATGATCTTTTGCATGGTCTCAATAACGATCAGCGGGAATTCTCCTACAGAGGTTTCACCGCTCAGCATCACTGCATCTGCACCATCCAGCACCGAGTTGGCCACATCATTTACTTCAGCACGCGTTGGCCTTGGCGTGGTAATCATGCTTTCCAGCATCTGGGTGGCAATAATCACCGGCTTAGAGGCTGCGCGACATTTCTGAACAATCATTTTTTGCAGCAAAGGCACTTCTTCCATTGGCATCTCTACCCCCAGATCGCCCCTGGCAACCATAATACCGTCAGATACGGCAACAATCTCATCAATATTTGCTATGGCTTCCGGTTTCTCAATTTTAGCAATTACCCGTGCCGTTTTGCCACGCTCTTTAATGATGTTCTTCAGTTCGATGATATCTTCTGCATTACGTACAAAAGAAAGCCCAATCCATTCTACATCGTTTTCGAGAACAAATTCAAGATTTTTACGATCCTCAATAGTAAGAGACGGAATTGAAACCTTGGTATTAGGCAGGTTTACCCCTTTTCTGGAGGTAAGGATACCACCATGCACAACCTCGCAAACTACTTCATCAACCAGATTGGTTTCCAAAACCCTCATCTGCAGTTTACCGTCATCCAGTAAAATAATTTCACCGGCTTTAACATCTTTCGGAAAAGACTCGTAAGTAATGTAAATGCGCTCCTCGTTACCTACACACTCTTTGGTGGTAATGATCGTCTTAGCGCCGTTAATCAATTGAATACCACCGTCCTTAACCATACCAATCCTTATTTTAGGCCCTTGCAGGTCAGCAAGTATCCCGACATTATAGTTGTGCTTTTTATTGATGCTGCGAATGGTATCCAGGACTTCCTGGTGATCTGCCTGCGAACCATGTGAAAAGTTTAAGCGGCAAACGTCCAGACCTGCATTAAACATACTATATAAAACGTCTGGTTTAGCTGAGGCCGGGCCTAATGTGGCTACGATTTTTGTTCTAGAATGAAATGGTTTCATTGAGTTATTTAAATTTTATTACAGACCAACAAAACGAGCGTTTTTTGATACAGAAAACCGATGCCAGTCTGATTTATTAAAAGTTATCTGTTTGGTTATGTAAATTCAAATATAGTGTATTTTGTACACCTTCAATATAAAATTTACATTACTAAATTCTCTTTCGACTTTAACTTCAAAGGATTTATCTGTGCAGCAACCTGAATATCAGGAAGTTTATTCAATCCAGAGATGATAAAATTCAGATCTTCCCTGTCAATATACTGGTGAATAATCATGAAAAAATCGACCTTGTTCATCTCCGGAATTAAAAAACCTTCGGCATTTCTATTGCTGATAATGTAATATTCTATTTCACCCTGTTCAACAAAAAAATAATACTTGGAAAAGGATAGCGGGGCTTCATCAATATTAAAATAAACCTCGTGATCTTCAATCTTTTCAAAGCCAAAATTCAGGCTGGTATTGATCTTATGACAGAGGGTGTAATCTTTTAAAGAGGCAGTTATGGCAATTAAAACGAAGTCGAGGTCTAATGAAAGTTTTAAATAAGTTTTGTTCAAAACAGAATATTTTACGGAAATACGAAATTATAAAACTAATTTTACATTGATGTTCAAAATAAAAACATTAAAATTGGTACAGAAATAAAAACATTTGAAAAGTGTAAATATTTATTTTTCTTTGCACTGAATTATTTAACCATTAAATTATAAACATTATGTCTGATATTGCTTCAAGAGTTAAGGCTATTATCGTTGAAAAATTAGGTGTGGATGAAAACGAAGTTACACCAGAAGCTTCTTTCACTAACGACTTGGGTGCGGATTCTTTAGATACAGTAGAACTTATTATGGAGTTTGAAAAAGAATTCAATGTAGCGATCCCTGATGATCAGGCTGAGACCATTGGTACAGTTGGTCAGGCAATTGCTTACTTAGAGAAAAACGTAAAGTAGAAAATACGGTTTCCGTATAACCCGTATAAATGGAATTAAAAAGAGTAGTAGTTACGGGGCTTGGTGCGCTCACTCCAATAGGCAATACCATTCCAGAATTCTGGGAGGCATTGGTTAATGGGGTGAGTGGCGCTGCTCCGATCAAGGGTTTTGACACTACCAAGTTCAAAACAAAATTTGCATGTGAAGTTAAAAACTTCAATCCTGAAGACTTTCTGGACAGAAAAGAGGCCCGGAAACTGGATCCCTTTGTACAATACGCCATGGTGTCTACCGACGAAGCTGTGAGAGACAGTGGTCTGGACTTTTCTCAGGTCGACACCAATCGTGTAGGTGTAATATGGGGTGCCGGTATCGGTGGATTAAAAACTTTTCTGGACGAGATCAGCAATTTTGCGCTTGGCGATGGTACGCCAAGGTATAACCCATTCTTTATTCCAAAAATGATTGTTGATATCGCAGCAGGCCATATCTCCATCAAATACGGACTGCGTGGACCTAATTTCTCAACCGTATCCGCTTGTGCTTCATCAACCAATGCGATGATCGACGCTTTTAACTACATCAGGTTAGGGACTTCAGATATCATCATTTCAGGAGGATCTGAAGCCATCATTAACGAAGCGGGAATTGGCGGTTTTAATGCTATGCATGCCCTTTCAACCCGGAATGACGACCCTGCTACTGCTTCACGCCCGTTCGACAAGGACCGGGATGGTTTTGTGGCTGGCGAAGGTGCAGGTACGATTATCCTGGAAGAACTGGAACATGCAAAAAAACGCGGTGCAAAGATTTATGCCGAACTGGTAGGCGGGGGCATGAGTGCAGATGCTAACCATATTACGGCACCTCACCCACAAGGTCTGGGGGCAAAAATGGTAATGCAGAATGCCTTAAATGATGCCGGGCTCACTACTGCCGATATCGATTACATCAATGTTCACGGAACTTCTACCCCACTGGGGGATATTTCCGAAAGCAGGGCTATTGTAGATTTATTTGGCGACAGTGCCTATAAACTGAACATCAGTTCTACCAAATCAATGACAGGCCACTTATTGGGTGCGGCCGGTGCAGTTGAAGCTATTGCTGCAATCCTTGCAGTAAAAAATGATATTGTTCCGCCAACAATTAACCATTTTACCGATGACCCTGAATTTGATCCAAAATTAAATTTCACTTTTAACAAGGCGCAAAAACGCACCATTCGTGCTGCTCAAAGCAATACATTTGGTTTTGGTGGCCATAACGCGTCTGTGATATTCAAAAAATACGAAGAATAAGTCGCTTTATGTGAAAGCTGCAGTATGCTGTTTTCTTTAATTGTTTAGGAATTAATGCCATTATTTGACCTGTATAAGCTTTATCTTTCATCTGATAAGGATTTTATAAGAAAGTTGAAAAACATTTTAGGCTTTGTGCCGGGAAATGCTACTTTATATAAAATGGCGTTCAGGCACAGGTCTGTTGCAAAAGTCTTAAAGAATGGAAGCAGGAGCAGCAATGAGCGGCTCGAATTTTTAGGCGACGCCGTTCTTGGCTCAGTCATCGCCGAACTGCTGTTCAAGAGTTACCTCTACAAAGAAGAAGGTTTTTTGACAGAAATGCGCTCTAAAATTGTAAACAGGGCCAACCTGAACCAGCTTGCCCGGAAAATGGGTTTCGATCAGTTAATCGTATTCGATCACAAAGCAGTAAATGTGCAAACCAAGCACCATTCTATGCTTGGAGATGCCTTTGAGGCCTTAATTGGGGCAATATACCTGGACAAGGGGTATAACTTTACCCGGGAATTCCTGCTCAAAAGAATTGTTAAGCCTTATATCGACATCCATACTCTCGAACTTACAGAAACCAATTTCAAAAGTAAACTGATTGAATGGTGCCAGCGCCATGGCAAAGACATTACCTTTGATATGATGGAGAATGAAGAAGGTGAAAGTGCCAAATTATTTACCATCCGGGCCATGATTGAGGGCGAAAGCTACGGGATAGGCCGAGATTACAATAAAAAAAATGCAGAAAAGCTGGCTGCCGAAAAGGCATGTGAGGCGCTTTCTATCTGAGTGCTCAATTCTTCCTTAAGGTATCCGTATATTTTTTATAAGAATCCCTGATGTACTTTATCGCATCATACTGTGCCCAGTTCTTGGATTTTTCATATTCCGGCCTGTAATCCAGCATAAACTGCTCCAGGTCTTTCCCCTTAAGATCAGTATTGCTCTGGATCAGAAATTCATTAAACAATCCGTCAATATGCGTTTGCTGCAGCTCCGTTTCATAAAAGCGGCCAAAACGCCTTGCATTTTTAGGCGTACGGCCAAACAACTCATAAACAGCAGTTAAAGGCTTAAACAGAAAAGAAAGGAAGGGCGGTTTACCCTGGTAAAACGAGCCTTTATTGCGGTATTCCCTTTTCATATCGTCCAATTCCTGCTTCTTGGTTTGCCCCTTGATGTTCACTTCTTTCAACATCTGGCTTCCCGTCAGGTAAATCAACATATCCTTAGCGGCCAACACCACAACCTCTGCATCCGAAAAATTCATTTTGGTAACCAAAAGGGTATCACCTGCACTTGCTTTGATCTGGAACAGCCCAAAATCACTGCTGCTTACCCTGAAACCATTCCGCTTATTGGTAATTTGCGCCCCGGCAATGCGATTTGTAGTCCCTCTTTCGTAGACCGCACCGCCCAGCAAAAAATCCTGGGCAAAAACAGCAGGTGTGGCAGTCAGGAAAAATGCCAGAAACAGGAAAATATGTAGGTAGTTAAACTTCATTCCAGGTAAAAATTATTGTAAAACTAACTATTGTTGAGCAATTCCCTTAGTTAAAAAAAGTTAAATGGAAATGAAAACGCAATAAATTATATCTTTGCACATGATAAAATCAATGACAGGATACGGCCTGGCCTCTGCAGATCACGAGAATGTAAAATTTGCAGTGGAGATAAAATCCCTCAACAGTAAGTTTTTAGAACTCAATCTAAAGCTTCCAAAAGCCTTTTCAGACAAGGAACTGCTTTTGCGGAACATCTGCAGTAAAGAACTGGAACGCGGAAAGGTCAGTGTTTCCATTAACCTGGAAAAAGGTGAAGAGGCGCTTAAGGGGGCAACCATTAATGCAGCTCTGCTCAGCAAATATTACAGGCAGCTGGAAAACATTAATGTGAGTCTGGGCGCAAACTCAAATAACCTTTTGCAGGCGGTCCTGAATTTCCCGGATGTGATCAGCTATGTAGAGGATGAAGTGAGTGAAAACGACTGGAACATTCTTTTCGAGACTTTTAACAAGGCCCTGGCAAACTTTAACCAGTTCAGGGAGATGGAAGGTTCCGTATTGAAGACCGACCTGGAATTACGGATCAAAAACATACTTGACTTTTTCAGCCAGATCGAAGTATTGGAACCTCTCCGGATCCCCCAGATCAAAAACAGGCTGAACCAGTTTCTGGAAGAAAACGTGGGCAAAGTGAATGTAGACCAGAACCGCCTGGAACAGGAACTGATCTATTACATTGATAAACTGGACATTACTGAAGAAAAGATCCGCTTGAAAAGTCATTGCGATTATTTTCTCGAAAGCTTAAAAGGCAAAGATGCCAATGGGAAAAAACTTGGTTTCATCTCTCAGGAAATTGGCCGGGAGATCAATACTATGGGCGCAAAGGCCAATGATGCCCAGATACAGCAGCTGGTTGTTGGGATGAAGGAAGAACTGGAAAAGATTAAAGAACAATTGTTAAACGTATTGTAAGCCCCTGATGAAACAAGGTAAACTCATTATATTTTCTGCACCTTCAGGAGCAGGTAAAACCACCATCGTTAAACATTTACTTACGAAATTCCCTTCGCTGAGCTTTTCCATCTCTGCCACTACACGCCAGCTGCGTGGTGATGAAATGAATGAAAAGGATTATTATTTTATCAGCAAAGAAGACTTTTTACATAAAGTTGCGCACCAGGAATTTGTAGAATTTGAAGAGGTGTACAGCGGAACATTTTACGGTACTTTAAGGTCGGAAATCCAACGCATCTGGGATCAGGATAAACATGTTATCTTTGATATTGATGTAGAAGGCGGCCTGCGCCTGAAACGTAAATATGAAAAAGATGCCCTGGCCATCTTTGTGCAACCGCCATCATTGGAAGTACTCAAAGAACGCCTGACGGGCAGAGGCACCGATAGCCCCGAAAAATTACAGGAACGTTTTGTGAAAGCCGAAAAAGAATTGGGCTATGCAGATAAATTTGACGTGATCCTTAAGAATTTTGACCTGCAAACCGCCTGCCTGGAAGCAGAAAAGTTGGTTGGAGATTTTATAAACGCATGAAAACGGGACTCTTCTTTGGTTCATTTAACCCCATCCATACCGGTCATTTAATCATAGCCAGTTATATGGCTGGTTTTACCGGACTTAAAGAAGTATGGCTGGTGGTTTCGCCACACAACCCTTTAAAAAACAAAAACGGCCTTTCAGACATGTACGACAGGCTTGAAATGGCAAAACTGGCTACCGAAAATGCAGATCGGATTAAAGTAAGCGACATAGAGTTCAGTTTACCGCAACCCTCTTATACCGTTGATACCCTTGCACATTTACAGGAAAAATATCCGGGTAAAGAATTTGCCTTAATTATGGGGGCCGACAATCTTGCTTCCTTTAAAAAGTGGAAAAATTACGAGGTTATTTTAAAAAACTATGAGCTGTATGTTTACCCAAGGCCAGGAGCTGACATCAGTGAATGGGCCGGCCATCCCTCCATAAAGATCACCGAAACACCACAAATGGATATCTCCTCTACCTTTATCCGTAAAGCCATTGCTGAAGGCAAAAATGTACAGTATTTTGTTCCTGATAAAGTGCTTTCTTTTATAGAAAGCAAGAACATGTACCACTAGCTTCCTTTATACAATAAAAATATAGTTGGTTTTTTATGCAAATCCAAACGCTCTTTGCGCCATGCCCCTACCGGTAAGGTTTTTACAAACTCATCTTCGGCAGTCAGGTTACAAGCTACACAGAGCTGTGTATTTCCCGAAGCATTTTTGAGTATATCTTCAAAAAGCTGATTGTTGCGAAAAGGCGTTTCTATAAAGAGCTGGGTTTGCCGGCTCTTCTGCGACAGCTGTTCCAGCTCCTTAATCCGCTTGGCCCGTTCTACCTTATCTATGGGCAGATAGCCATGGAAGGTAAAACTCTGTCCGTTAAAGCCAGAGGCCATCAGCGCCAGCAAAATGGAGCTTGGTCCAACCAGGGGCACCACCCTGATCCCTCTTTTATGCGCTTCGGCAACAATTTCCGCTCCTGGGTCAGCAATACCTGGGCATCCTGCCTCGCTCATCAGGCCAACATCCTTTCCCGTCATCAGTTCCTTAAAATAAGGCACCATAGAATTTCCGCGCTTATGTTTCCCATAGTCATGCACAAGCAGCTCGCTCTGCTGAATTTTAAGCCCGGCCTCCTTTAAAAACTTACGTGCTGTTTTCTCGTTTTCAACAATATAGGTAGAAATGGAATTTATCGTATCGCCCAGAAAAGAGGTAAAAGATTTTTGAGCTGCATTTTCTGCCAGGGGAACAGGAATAAGAAATAAAGTGCCTTTTGTCATTCGGTATGTTGATTTTCCTACAAAAGAAGAAAAATATTACGGTAAAACGCAGTTTTCAGATACTAATTGCAAGAAAAAAACGTAAATTGTATTACGCTCTTCTGAATAAAAATCTGCCAATCCAAACATGAAACCAATATAATTAGGCGTAACACCAACATCACAATGTAATATTTTAGTAGCGACATTAAACTTTTTAAAGTTTTTGGAACTCAAATTGATATATAAAAAGCGTTAGGTAAATTAAACACACACACAAATGAAAAACATGATCAAATTACCGGCTATTGTACTTGGGCTTATGCTCATGTTAACCGGTACAGCACAAAAGGTTATGGCTCAGCAAGACGATGTTTCCTTACAATCATTTTATGATGAGCTGTCTCCTTATGGCACCTGGATCCAGGACCCACAGTACGGGTATGTTTGGAGGCCAGATGTAGAACAAGGCGACTTCAGGCCTTATTACACCAACGGACGCTGGGTAATGACTGAATATGGTAACACCTGGGTGTCTAACTACGATTGGGGATGGGCCCCTTTCCATTACGGAAGATGGGTGTATAATCGTTTCAACCAATGGATATGGATTCCGGATACCGTTTGGGGACCAGCATGGGTAAGCTGGAGAAGTGGTGGCGGATACTATGGCTGGGCACCAATGGGCCCCGGCATGAACATCAACATCAATTTTAACATCCCTGACCTTTGGTGGGTGTTTGTTCCGCAGAGAAACATCTACTATGATAGTTTTCCGAGGTATTACTCGCGCAGGAACGTGGTGATCATTAACCGTACCACCATCATCAATAATACCTATGTTCACAACAGGCGAAGCTATTATACCGGCCCAAGGGCTGATGACATCAGAAGGGATACCCGCCAGGATGTACGTGTTTATAATGTAAACAATACCGGCAGACCAAGCAGGAGTAACATCAGTGGCAATAGTGTTAACATCTATACGCCAAGGCCAAGCAGGGGGAACTCCAATGCCAATGCGGCTCCCAGAGAAGCCATCAGAGGCGAAGGGTATACCACAATGCGTGACCGTGACCGCAGCAACAGCAATAATGGAGTATCTTCTTCGCGGCCTTCAAGAGGCGACAGCCAGGGCAACATCAGCAATGGACGTGAAAATAGTTTTCCTTCCAGCGGCGGAGATAGAACAGGCATAGTACCTCCAACAAGAGGAGAAAGACCGTCATACGAAAACAATGGCCGGCCTTCGAGGGTGGGGACACCGGACAACAACGGTTCTTCCCGTACAGAACGGCCGGCCCAGACAAGGGAAACATCGCCTGTGCAAAGACCAGAGCGGATGCAGCAGCCACCGCAGCAGAGAGAAGAACGCAGGGTTGAAACCCCACGCGAGTACCAGCCACAACGAGAAGCTCCTGCACAACGTGAATACCAACGCCCTCAGCGCCAGGAAAGCAGGCCACAGCCGCAACCACAGGCTCAGCCTCAATACCAAAGGCCTGAGCGTACGCAGCAATCAGCCCCGCCTTCCAGGGGAGTTGAAAGCCGCGGCGGAAGAGGCGAAGGCGGTTCATCCGGATCGCGGCCAACCCGGGGCGGAGGAAGGTAATTATCAAGGGAAAACCGGCAAATTCAGCCGGTTTTCTTTTGTATATTATAATTATCTTTGCAGCCGCATTATGATTAACCCAGAAATAGAAAAACGAAAAACATTCGCCATCATCAGTCACCCCGATGCCGGAAAAACCACCCTGACAGAAAAATTCCTGCTTTTTGGTGGTGCCATTAACACCGCGGGCGCCGTAAAACGCAATAAGGCCAATCAAAGCAACACCTCCGATTTTATGGAGATTGAGAAACAGCGTGGAATATCGGTGGCAACTTCTGTGATGGGCTTTGAATACAGCGGCAAGCGGATCAATATCCTGGATACCCCAGGCCACAAAGATTTCGCAGAAGACACTTATCGCACCCTATCGGCAGTAGATAGCGTAATTCTGGTGGTCGACTGCGTAAAGGGTGTAGAGGAACAGACCGAAAAGCTCATGTCGGTATGCCGTATGCGCAATACCCCGGTTATCATTTTCATCAATAAGATGGACCGTGAGGGTAAGGATGCCTTTGACCTGCTGGATGAAATCGAAAATAAGCTGAACATCAGCCTTTGCCCCCTTTCCTGGCCAATTGGTCAAGGCCATACCTTTAAGGGCGTATACAGTATTTACAATAACCACCTGAACCTTTTTGAGCCGGATAAAACAAAGATCAGCGAACCGGTAATTGAGGTCAGTGATCTGAACGACGATAACCTCACTAAATTTTTAAAACCTAAAGAGCTTGAAGGCTTAAAGGGAGACCTGGAACTTGTAGATGGGGTATATGGCCAGCTCGATAAAAGCATGTACATTGAGGGATTACTGGCCCCGGTATTTTTTGGCAGTGCCATCAACAATTTCGGGATCAAAGAACTGCTGGATACCTTTATCAATATTGCGCCAAGCCCGAAAGGCCGTGAAGCAGAGCAGCGCGAAGTGGCTGCGGGAGAAAAGAACTTCTCCGGCTTTGTATTTAAAATTCATGCCAACCTGGATCCTAAGCACCGTGACAGGATTGCTTTTCTGCGCATCTGCTCAGGCAAATTTGAACGCAATAAATTTTATTACCATACCCGCCAGGACAAGAAACTGAAATTCTCCAACCCTATGGACTTTATGGCCAACGAGAAAAGTATTGTTGAAGAAGCCTGGCCAGGAGATGTGGTTGGCCTGTACGACAGCGGGAACTTCAAAATTGGCGACACCTTAACTGAAGGAGAAAAACTTCAGTTTAAGGGCATTCCGAGCTTCTCTCCGGAGATTTTTAAGGAACTGGAGAACAGAGACCCCCTAAAAACCAAACAGCTGGAAAAAGGCATACAACAGCTTACAGAAGAAGGCGTGGCGCAATTGTTCACCATGCAGCCCGGAAACCGCAAGGTGGTAGGTGCCGTGGGCGAACTTCAGTTCGAGGTAATTGCCTTCCGCCTGGAGCATGAATATGGGGCCAAAGCGGCTTTCAGGATGCTGAGCTATACCCGCTCCAACTGGGTAACTTCAAAAGACAGGAGTAAGCTTGCCGAGTTCCTGAAACGCAAACAGCAGCATATTGGTGAGGATAAAGACGGGAACCCGGTTTACCTGGCAGACAATGAGTTCATGATCAACATGACCATGCGGGACTACCCGGATATTGAGTTCCACAAAACATCAGAGTTTAAATAACAGAAAGCCTGTGGCCTATACCACAGGCTTTCTGTTTCACAGCTTTATTTAAGTACTTCGGCTAATTTTTTATTCAGCTCTTCAGCCCTCAAATGAGATCCGATGATCTTTCCTTCCTTACTAACCAGGAAATTTGCAGGAACGCCAGATATGCCATAAAGTTTCCGGGCTTCATTATCCCAGCCCTTAAGATCAGACACCTGTGTCCAGGTTAGTCCGTCTTTTTTAATGGCTTCCAGCCACCGGCCTTTGTCACTATCTACTGACACAGAAAGAATCTCAAAACCCTTGTCTCTATAAAGTTCATATTGTTTAATCAGATTGGGGCTTTCTTCACGGCAGGGATGGCACCAGCTGGCCCAGAATTCAACCAAAACCAGTTTGCCTTTATATGCTGAAAGCGAAACGGGCTTGCCGTTTACATCGTTTTGTGTAAAGTCCGGGGCATTCCCGCCAATTGCAGTGACTTTATGTGCTGATAACAGTTTATACAAAGTCTGACCAGTATACGATAAACGCAATTTTTCATTTAACCTGCTAAATATAGGTTCAGCAACAGCAGCAGGGGTTCCATAACCGCTAACAGATTCTGACAAGCCTTGCAAAGCAAAGAAGGAATCAGGATTGGCTTTGGCAAATTCCAATAGTTTCTCGCCACGTAAAGCCCGCAGCGCTTTTACCCTTTTATCCAGCACCTTAAAGTACGCAGTGTCTTTTTGTTGCTCGGGGGATGCACTTTGGAGCAGCGCATTAGCGTTGTGGTTTATGCTCATCACTGTAGGCCCCACCGCTTTGTCAAAGGCAAGCATTTCATCATGCACTTTAGACCCTGTCCATTTTGCATTGTAAAGCGAATCCGCGGAATGGATCAGGATATTTTCAGCTCCATAATTTACATAGATCACATCGCCGGTACCTTTGCCATAGATTTCTTTTTCTTTAATACCCTCGCGAGACAAGGTCATGCGGGCAAAAGCAACGCCAGGTACATAACCAGCAAATTTGAATGTTCCGTTTACCAATACTGCAGAGTCTGTTTTACCTGTCCCTTCAGAAGTATAATCAATATAAATTTTAGCGGGTTTGTTTAAAGTCCCGATTTTACCACTAATCGTAAAATTGGGGGTCTGTGCCGTAACGGCCAAAGGGGCCATTACGGTCAATAGAATTAATTTTATGTTCATCTGTAGTTTATTTATCTGCTGTAACCTGGGTTCTGTTCACCTGTTTTTGGGTTTTGCAAAAACTCGGCTTTAGGTATCGGTAGTATATATTGAATTTTATTGGTGATGGTTGGCCTCAGTTGTTGTACCATGGCAAATGGCAAGCGCAATAAAGCCATCCACTCTATACCATCCTCGCCTACCATGTTCCTCACATATTCCAGATAAATTTGTCTCAGCAGCTCATCGGTCGTGTTCGCAGCATCTACCGCCGTAAAATCAGTTAGGCCAGATTTGCTCAATACTTCCTTGAGCCTGGTTTTAGCCGGCGCAAGTGCTCCGCCAGAACGCACCATGGCTTCTGCCTGCATCAGATACACTTCGGTCAAACGGAATGCATAAGCGGTTTCAGATACAACTGTAGATATCCGGGTTGGCTGTACAAATTTGATAAAATAATTGAAGGCACTGGTTCTGTATTGAGTACCAATGATCCAGGCTTTGCGCGGGTCGTTGTTGTATAAATTAATCAGGTTTTGATTGGCACCATAGATAAAGGAGCGACCGATAAAATTACCACTCATGTTCTCATAAACCTGGTCCTGGTTGGCCTGTGGCTTAATGCCCAGCATCACCTCCGTACTGGCAAGCCCCTTTGTATAGAACAGGTCCCTGAGGTTAGGTTCCAGAGCATACGGTCCTTCATTAATAATGCTGTTGGCTAAAGTTACGGTTTGAGCGTAGTCATCGCCCTGCCCGCGGCTAAGCAGTACCCGCATTTTCAAGGCCATTGCGGTCCACTTACCGGCATATACATTCGGGCCGGTAACCGGTGCATTGGCAATGGCATAATCTATATCTGTAAGGATAAAATCATAGCATTCCTTAACAGTCCCTCTCGCTTTGTCTTTATTGGTCAATGTAATGAACTGGTCCTGAATAATTACCCCATAGGCGCTATTGACGTCAAACCACTGTCCAAAATAGCTCAGCAGCTTAAAATGCCCATAGGCCCTAAGGAACCTGGCTTCACCCAATATTTGTTGTTTTTTTCCGGCCACAAATTTGTTATCGGCAAGGCCCTCTACCGCACCAATCACGCCGTTTGCAGCATTCACCAGGCTATAGTAGCGCCCCCATTGCGAGATATAACCGGTATTGTCAAAGGCATTGATCTCGTCATTAGCGCCCCCGTTACCGGTAGCATCAACCAGGTATCCACTAAATCTGCCGCCCATGATCTGGTTAACAGACCAATCTGTGCGGGTATTGCTGGCATTTGCAAAGCGAAAGTAAACCCCGTTTAGTGCTACAATTGCCGAAGGCTGGTCTGTAATGGCATTCCCTTCTACTTTTGCATTATCCGGAAGCTTGTCCAGCTGTTTTTTACATCCAAAAGGCATAAAAAGTCCGGCCATTAGTAACGCATATATAAATATCTTCTTCATTTTCTTAATCTTAAAATCCTACTCTGAAACCAATAGTATACTGTTTTACAGTCGGGTACATGCTGGCATCGCTCGAGCCATTGATGAGACTGTAAGGGTCATTGCTTACCTCTGGGTCTGGCCCCGGGTAATTGCTGATGGTGAACACATTTGTGGCCGAAACATAAATCGAAGCCGACTGCAGCCTCATCCTTTCCATAAAAGATTTGTTTAGCTGATAGGAAAGCGACACACTTTTGAGTTTCAGGAAAGATCCGTCGTACAGGTTATTGCTTGAAGTACCAATCTGTCCGTTTTGCCCATAAATTACCCTTGGTCTGTCAGAAGTTGGATTCTCAGGTGTCCAGCGACCTAATATCCTTGCATTTTTATTGCTCAGGTTGGTCACTTTCTGGTTCTGGATATCGGCCAGATACAGGATTTTGCTTCCATAAGTAAAGTTAAACAAACTGATTAAAGAGAAATTCTTATAATTCAGCGTATTGGTATAACCGCCATAAAATTTAGGCTCTGCATTTCCAATAACCAGTGTGGTGCTCGGAAAACCGCCAGGTTGGTTAATGTCAAACATTGGATCGCCGATGTTCAGGTAAGGGGATATAAAAGGGTTTAAAGAAAATTCTTTTTTATAGGCGGCCAGTTGTTCCGCATCTCTGATAATGCCCCTGAAATGTGAACCATAAAACAGGCCTATCGGATTGCCTTCCCGGATGATGGTATTGCCCAGGTAAGCACCAGACACACTAGGATCAGAAAAATCAGTATTGATATTGGTTACCATGCTCCTGTTAAAGGATATATTGATGGCACCGTTCCATGAAAAGTCTTTATGGCGTATATAATCGCCCCTTACGTCTATTTCCAGCCCCCGGTTTCTGATACTGGCCAGGTTGGCGTAAACACTGCCGTAAGAAGAGCTTGGCTGCAGTGCCTGGTTAAATAATAACCCCGTTGTTTTCTTTTCGTAGATGCCCAGCTCGGCCATTAACCTGGATTTGAACATGGAGAAGTTAATTCCTGCATCTTTTTGCAAGGTAGACTCCCATTTGATGGTGTTGTTACCCAGTTGCGAGGGTACCAGTGCATTCAGGCCATTATAGGTAGCAGGGGTATAAAGGGTACGGAACATGTGGTCGCCAATGTTTTGAGTCCCGGTGTAACCGGCACTGGCCCTTATTTTCAGGTCATCAATCCAGCTCACAGACTTCATGAAATTTTCCTGCGAAATGCGCCAGGCCAGGCCTGCCGAAGGGAAAATAGCAGTACGGTTACGGGCGGGAAACTTGGAAGAGGCATCAGAACGGCCAGTAATGGTAAACAAATAGCGTTCTTTTAAAGCGTAGTTTAACCTTGCATAAAAACTCAGCAAGGAGTTCTGGCTGGAATAAGCCACCGATGGAAGGGTAATGGCCGCCGATGACAGGTCATTCAGTATAAAGTCGTCAGGAAAGCCCTGCCCCGATGCCTGAAAAGTCCGGCTATTGTCTTTTTGCCAGGTTGTACCGGCAACTACATCAATACGGTTGTCTTCATTAAACTGATTGTTATAGGTTAATGTGTTGTCGAAAAACAAGCTTACAGATTCTGTCTGACCTTGTGAGGCAATTCCGTTATTGGAGGATGCGGCACCACCACTGGTGGCCACAAGGGCATTGCTTGGTGAATAATTCCTTTGGTGATAGGAATTGTAGTTCACAGAGGCAATGCTCTTAAACTTGAGGTCCTTGGTAAATTCATATTCTACGGCCAACGAGCCCAGCACCATGGCGTTTTTTCCCTTATTGATCCCCCCAATTAAAGCAAGCGGATTTTGAAGCCCCGACGACGCAAAAGCACCAAGCTGATTGCCATTAAAAGCATTCACAGAACCATCTTCATTGTAAGGGGCAAAAGTAGGCGGTGCCAGTAAGGCCTGGGTATACGCTCCGTTGGTAATGTTATTTACTGTAAAGCCATAGTCTATATTGGTTGTGGTACGCAGTTTACTGGTAATGTTATTATCCAGGTTTAGCTTGCCAGACAAACGGTTAAAATCAGTCCCTTTAATCACCCCTTTGGAATTGGTATAAGAAAGAGAGGTATAATAGCGCGAAGCCTTACCCCCGCCCCGTACTGAAAAATCAGCGTTTTGCATTAGGGCTGTACGCAATACCAGGCCGAGCCAATCTGTGTTTGCCGTTCCAAGAAAGTTTGGTGTATTCAGGATATTGACTGCCGTAGGATTAACCGGCCCCATAGGAAATTGCGGAGGGGGCGAATTGACCAGGTTTCTGGCGGACTCTGTCATGATGAGCTTATACTCTTCGGCATTCAGCAGTTTTTCTTTTCTTGGCTCAGATGCACCAGTATAGTAATTAAACTCAATGACCGGCTTTTGCTCATTTCTTCCTCTTTTTGTGGTAATGATGACTACTCCATTTGCCGCTTTTGAACCATAAATGGCTGTTGAAGAAGCATCCTTTAAAATGTCAATGGATTCAATGTCGTTAATATTTAAGCCGCCCAAACTGTTTAGCCCCCTTGCAAAAGAGCTGCTGATAGAGTTGGCACCGTTATCTGATCCCGATAGCGGGTTTACAATTTCACTCTGGCTTTCGATGTACCTGTTCTGGATGGTGACCTGTATGCCGTCTATAATGTACAAAGGATCATTACCCCCCAATATCGATGTTCCTCCCCTGATCTTAATCCGGGCCACGCCACCCGGCGAACCATCGCCCTGGGTTACCTGAACGCCTGCGGCTTTACCCGATAAGGCCTGATCTATACTGGTAAAGGGCACATCCTTAACATCGTTGATGTTTACAGAGGCTACAGAACCTGTTAAATCCTTTCTTTTGGTAGTTCCATACCCTACCACTACAACGTCCTGCAGTTTTGAGTTGTCTGTTTTTAAACGGATAACCTTTATCCCCTCGCTTACTTTAAGTTCCTGTGGTATAAAGCCGATAAAGGAAACTGTAACAACAGCATTTTCGTCAACATTTCTGAGCGAGAAATAACCGTTCGCATCAGTAACTGTAGCTTGTTTTGTTCCTTTTACCTTAACACTTGCGCCAATCAGCGGGTTTCCGGTATCATCAACAACCTGCGCATTTATATCTACAGATTTTATGTAATTGAGGAACCTGTCAAAAACAGTTTCCTTAACCTGCGTTACAATTATGGTTTTGTTCCTGATGGTATAGGTAAGGCTTTGTCCCTCAAAGATGTAGTCCAGTACGTTTTTCAAAGGTTCATTTTTAACATCGATGGTTACCGCCGCTGTTTTGCTCAGCATGGCATTAAGGTAAACGAAATCATAGCCGCTTTGCCTGGTGATCTGATCAAAGATCTGGTATAAAGAAGCGTTCTTTTCTTTCAGACTGATGTTCTGGGCATTTGCCCCTAAGCTGACCTGTATAAATGCAGTAATCAGTAAAACAAAAGTTAGTTTCATCGTCAACAGTAATTTACTCATGTAACCCGGAGGTTTACATAAGGGTTTAGTATAAAATTTCATACTTTAGTGGTTTGGGTTTTGTTGTAATAAGTGTTCTGGCATTATATTCAATAGGTTAATCCAAAAAATCTGCCGGGGGTATTTGCAGTACCCCTGGCTATTTAAAGGATAACCGTTAGGGTAAGTAACATTACGGCATAACGATAATCCTCCTTCCTTCAATCTTAAACTGTACATGATCTGTTAATTCAAGGATTTCCAGCAATTCTGCTATGTTCGCAAAACGCGATGTGCGGCCGCCAAATTTTTCTTTGGACGGGCTGCCCTTGTACTCAATCTCTACATTATACCATCTGGCTACCTGACGCATAATGCTTTCGATATTGGCATTGGCAAATATGAATTTTCCGTCTTTCCAGGCCACATATTGCTCTGGGTTAACCTTACTGACTTTAAATCCCCCGTTTGCTGCAGGGCTGGCCTGCTGCCCGGGCTTAAGCAATACCTCGCGATCAGAATTAGGTTTTAACACCCGAACACTGCCTTCAAGCAAAGTGGTGGTCGTACCAGGCTCATCCTGGTAAGCGTTGATGTTAAAATGCGTACCCAAAACCTCTGTAACCTGCCCATTGCTTTCTACGCGAAAAGGTGCTTTCGGATTTTTTGCCACTTCAAAATAGGCTTCCCCCTTTAGCTGTACCTTTCGTTCAGCGCCATTAAATACTGCCGGATAATGTAGGGAAGAAGCGGCATTCAACCACACTTTAGTCCCATCCGATAAAGTAATCTGGTAAGTCCCTCCACGTGGAGTAGTAAGGGCAAGTACTGCATTATCCCCTCGCGCTCCCCGTGGTAGAGAGGGCTGCAAGCCTGAAAGGGGGCTTCCATCATCATACTTTAAGTCTTCTCCTACAACTACTCCATTTTTCGCTTCACTTAAGGCTATCACTTTGCCGTTAGCCAATGTTATGGTGGCTTTGTTCATCCCTGGAACAATATGGCTGGCCTTTGCCATATCTCTCAGCCTGGGCTTACTTGCTTCTATATAAAAATACAGCCCAAACACAATCAGCGCAATTGCTGCTGCAAACCCTGGCCACAGCCTTAGCCTTTTTGGGGCAGGCCTTGTTGCTAAACCAGAAAGTTCCTTGGTAGCCTGCCAGATTTCTTCTTTTAGCCCTAAGAAATTAAGCTCTTTTGCCGAGAACTCGTGCTTCTTTGACTCCTGCAGGTACCAATTGTCCAACCAGGCTTTTTCCCTGGCACTTGCCTGGCCTAGATTGTATCTTTCAATAATAGCTTTAGCTTGCTCCTTGTTCATACTTCCGTAATGGGCTGATTTACGAAAAGAACAGCCGAAAGTAAATTTGGGGGTAGATAAAAAAAAAATAAATTTTTATGATGAGGTAAAAACCGTGTTAAACGGTATTTTAACGTAAAAAAAACAGCACAAAAAACCCGGCTTGTGCCGAACGGATCTTAGGCTTTAAAATTTTAAGCGCATTTTGTATTTGCTTTTTTACAGTTTGATCAGAAATACCAAGTTTTTCTGCGATTTCTTTATGAGAAAGATTGTCCTTTCTGCTCAGTTCAAAAATTTCTTTCATTTTTGGAGGAAGATTTCGGATTTCTTCTTCTACAATTTCCAGCAACTGTTTTTCATCCAGCAACGATGTTTCAGAACTTATATCCGTAATAAAACCGGCCACTGAACTCAGATAATCACTTCTAACTTTATTCTGGGCAATCAGGTTAAATACCCTGTTCCGTACCGCAATATACAAATG
This sequence comes from Pedobacter africanus, assembly GCF_900176535.1. NCBI lineage: Bacteria > Pseudomonadati > Bacteroidota > Sphingobacteriia > Sphingobacteriales > Sphingobacteriaceae > Pedobacter > Pedobacter africanus. The sequence continues at coordinate 2,432,737 of NZ_FWXT01000001.1, forward strand.
TCCGGACAACTTGGTATTGACATTCAGTGCAGCCGATTTTAGCCATAGGGCACTAAATACGTCCTGAAGCACGTCTTTTGAACTGTCTTCATCTTTCAGCATCCTGAAGGTATGAAAATACATTTCTGCCCAATAACGGTTATAGATTTCGGTAAATGCAAGGCGGTCTCCCTGTTTCAATAAAACAGTCAGTTTACTATCGCTAAAATCACTATAGGCTGGCATTTTTTTACAGATCTGATACGATCAAAACGAAAGTAGACTTTTTAATTGGCAATAAAAAATGAGAGTCTATGCCTCATTTCTTCAGCCAGCTGACTTACTTTGCTGGTTATAAATCGAAAAACCAGGCCATTGCATGGTCTTGGGAGTGCTGGCCGTCATTTTAGCACACACTAGCATGCAAAAGAAAAAACAATGCCCCGCAATCAGGTAGAATTGCAGGGCATGTATAATCTAACAGCATGAGGGGTACTGAAAACATCCATTTTCAGAGGGGCAAACATAGCGTTCATCCTGTTGTTATGGCCGCAAACGTAGTTGTTGCTCCGGAGTGTTGCAAATCTTTTACGCGAACAGGCCATTTTCTTACGTGAATGAAAATTTATGCGCTTAATTCGTCCTTCCTTTTAAAGTCGGTTGATTGACCCGACATCAATCATGGCAGATTATCTGCCCCCGCTAAATCAACTTACCAATCCTCTTTTGTTCTGAAATAGGTTAGGAAAAATACCTAATTAAGGTCTGCTTAAGGTCTGCTTCGGGGCTTATTGGGATAAAAGGTGCCTTTTCCCATCCAGACCTTAAGCAATCTTGGACCAGCTCTTGATTTGTCCAATAGTTGATGCCTGTTAGGCTGCAAGTAAAACCGAAGGCTAAAACAAAATACACTAAGCCAGCAATTTCTCCATAGCCCGATGGGTCTTTTCAAACTTAAACTGTGCCAGCACTTCTGTCATCATTTCCTCAATCTCTACATTACAAAGGTTACCGATGCTGCCCTCATGGGTATGGTTCAGTTCAGTAAGCGGTTTAAAGCTGCCATTTTCAATGCTTTCCCCTACCTGTTTGTAAGCCTCCCTGAAAGGTACGCCTTTTAAAGCCAGTTCATTCACCACCTCTACGCTAAACAGGTAATCGTACTTTTTATCTTTCAGGATATCCGCTTTAACAGAAATATTTTGGAGCATATAGGTAGCCATCTGCAGGCATTCATTCAAGGAAACCATGGCCGGGAAAAGGTTTTCCTTTAGCAACTGAAGATCACGGTGATAGCCCGATGGCAGGTTGGTGACCATCATGGCGATCTCATTGGGCAAGGCCTGTATTTTATTGCAGCGCGAGCGGATCAGCTCAAAAACATCGGGGTTCTTTTTATGCGGCATAATACTGGAGCCGGTAGTCAGCTCATCCGGAAAACTGATGAAACCAAAGTTCTGATTGATGAACAGGCAAACATCCATGGCCATCTTGGCCAGTGAAGCCGCAATGGCAGACATGGCCTGCGCCAGGACCCTCTCTGTTTTGCCTCTGCCCATCTGGGCATATACCACGTTATAATTTAAGCGTTCAAAGCCAAGCAATTTGGTAGTCATGGTCCTGTTTAAAGGAAATGACGAACCATAGCCTGCGGCAGAGCCCAAAGGGTTCTTATTGCATACCTTCCAGGCGGCCAGCATCAGCTCCATATCATCGGCAAGGCTTTCTGCATATGCGCCAAACCACAAACCAAACGAAGAAGGCATGGCAATCTGCAAATGGGTATAACCCGGCAGCAGCTTATCCTTATGGGTATTGCTCAGTTTGATCAACTGCTCAAACAAAACCGAGGTATTGCCTACCATCTCTTCAATGCAGCTCCTGAAATAAAGTTTCAGGTCTACCAGCACCTGGTCGTTGCGCGAGCGCCCGCTATGGATTTTCTTGCCGGCTTCGCCAATGCGTTGCGTAAGCAGCCACTCTACCTGCGAGTGCACATCTTCCACGGTATCCTCTATTACAAACTCTCCTGCCGCTATTTCGGCATAGATCTTCTTCAGGGCAACCTGGATCTCAGCAAGCTCTTCGGCACTCAGCAAGCCAATACTTTCCAGCATCTGCACGTGCGCCAGTGAGCCCAGAACATCAAATGCAGCCATTTGCAGGTCCAGTTCCCTGTCTTTCCCTACTGTAAAAGCTTCTATATCCTTATTTACTTCAATATTTTTTTGCCAGATCTTCATCTATTTCTTCATTAAAATTCTACTTTCCGTTGATAACCGGCTTCAGCATCTCTATGTACAGCACTATGCCTTCTTCAATCTCATGGGTGTAAATGTACTCATCAGCCATATGAGACCGCGCAGAATCACCGGGCCCCACTTTCAGCGAAGGAATACTCAGCAGCGCCTGATCTGAAGTGGTAGGAGAGCCATAAGTCGCTCTGCCCAATGCAATTCCCGATTGTACAATCGGATGCGCCTTATCAATAGAAGAAGGTTTGAGCCTTACCGAGCGGGGCTTTACCTCACAATCCACATTTGTGCGTATGATCTTTAAAACCTCTTCATTTGTATAAGCATCCGTTACCCGCACATCTACCGTAAAAGTACAGGTTGCTGGCACCACATTGTGCTGCGAGCCGGCATTGATGATGGTAACCGACATTTTTAAAGGCCCGAACATTTCAGATACCTTCGAAAAACGATAATTGCGGAACCATTCTATATCCTTAAGCGCCTTGTAAATGGCGTTGTCCCCCTCTTCACGCGCGGCATGCCCGGCCTTTCCATGCACCGTGCAATCCAGTACCAGCAGGCCCCGTTCTGCAATCGCCAGGTTCATCTGTGTTGGCTCCCCTACTATGGCAAATTCCAGATCGCCCAACTCTGGCAGCACATGCTCCAGGCCGTTGTTCCCCGAGATCTCTTCCTCGGCTGTAGCAGCAAGGCATAGGTTATAGCTCAGTTCTGACTGCTCATAGTAATATAAAAATGTGGCTATAAGCGATACCAGGCATCCTCCCGCATCATTGCTGCCCAAGCCATATAATTTACCGTCTTCAATTTTTGCCTCGTAAGGATCACGCGTATAGCCCGTGTTTGGCTTTACGGTATCGTGGTGCGAGTTTAAAAGCAAAGTAGGTTTGGAGGCATCAAAATGCTTATTATAAGCCCATACATTGTTCAGTTTACGCTGGGTCTTTACATTTCGTTGCTGCAGGAATTGCTCAATCACATCTGCGGTTCTGTCTTCTTCTTTACTGAAAGAAGGTATGCTGATCAGTTGTTTCAGCAGTTCTAAACTGTCTTTTTGCAGTTGGCCGGTCATCCTGTTATTCTTTGGTGTATAAAGCACCCGCTTTAAGGGCGGAAAGTTTAATCCCTTTAATTAATGAAGAACTGTAGCCATTGTGCTCCATTTCGTTCAATCCTGCTATTGTACAGCCTTTAGGCGAGGTTACCTTGTCAATCTCCTGTTCTGGGTGTGATTGCATCAGCAGCAGCAGGTCTGCAGCGCCTTTAGCCGTCTGAACGGCCATTTTGAGTGCCTCATCGGCATGAAAGCCAATTTCTACCCCTCCCTGTGATGCAGCCCTGATCCCCCGCAGAAAAAAAGCAATGCCGCATGCACATAAGGCTGTGGCCGAAGTCATGAGGTCTTCGTTAATTTTAACAACAGAGCCTACGGTTTCAAACATTCTGATTACCTCCTGTATGTTTTCCGCGCCCGCATTATCTGTAGCCACACAGGTCATGGATTGCCCGATGGCTATCGCTGTATTCGGCATGGCCCTGATTACCTGCACCTCGTCGCCCAGTTTACTTCTGATATCAGCACAGCTTACACCAGAAGCAACAGATATAAATAAGTGCTGCTTTGCATCAGTAACGGGTTTAATTTGTGCCAATAAGCCATTTAACTGCTGGGGCAGTACAGCCAGCACCACAATATCGGCCTCGGCAACTACCGCTGCATTGTCATTGCTCACCGCAAAACCCTGCCCGGCGAGTGCAGCAAGACCAGCTATATTTCTTCTTGTCAGGCTGATCTGACCGGGTTCGGCGTAATCGGACTTAACCAAGCCCTTTGCTAAAGAGATACCAATATTTCCGCTGCCTAAAATGGCGATCCTGCCTTTAAATTTTTCCATAACTTACTTTATTAATCTGGTTCCGAAACTGCTTCCATTAATTTGTAGTAATTCATCGGCTTTACCAATGTATACTGCCGAAACGCCGCTTTTTATCGCCTCAAAGGCATTGTGTAATTTGGGGATCATCCCACCTGAAACCACGCCTTCAGCCTTTAGTGCATCAAATTCATCCATCCTGATCTCAGCTACCAGGGAGCGATCGTCTTCCACATCCCGCATTACACCACGCTTCTCAAAGCAATAGATCAGTGCGGTATCGTATCTTTTTGCCATGGCAACCGCAACGGCAGATGCAATCGTGTCGGCATTGGTGTTGAGCAGCTGAGACTGCCCGTCATGCGTAATGGCACAAATAACAGGCACCAGACCTGCCCTCAATAAGCTATCCAGTGTTTCAACCGAAACCGAAGCCTCATCCAGGTCGCCCACATAGCCGTAATCTATATCCTTTACCGGTCGTTTTACGGCTTTAATGATATTTCCATCAGCGCCGGTAAGCCCTACGGCATTACAGCCTTTGGCCTGAAGTTGGGCCACCATGTTTTTATTGATCAATCCGGCGTACACCATGGTTACAATGCGCAGGGTTTCTATATCTGTAATCCTCCGGCCTTCCACCATTTTGGCTTCAACGCCTAAAGAAGTCGCCAGCTCGGTAGCAATTTTCCCTCCGCCGTGAATTAAAATCTTGTCTCCGGGGAGCGCGGTGAAGTCGAGCAAAAACTGATGTAGCTTTTCTGAGTTGTCGATTACATTTCCGCCGATTTTAATTACGTTGAGTGTCTTCTTCATTTTCTTACAATTTTTCCAGCATTTGTTTCAAAACAGCCTGTGCTGCCCATAAGCGGTTTCCCGCTTCGTGGATCACCAGCGAGTTAGGCCCATCCAGTATTTCAGACGAAAGCTCCAGATCGCGTCTTACCGGCAGGCAATGCATCACCCTGGCGTTGTTGGTGTTTTTGAGCTTATCGTTATTCAGCATCCAGCCTTCAGGATAGGTAAGCACCTTACCGTATTCCTTGTAGCTCGACCAGTTTTTTACGTAAATATAATCGGCCCCGGCCAGTGCTTCATCTAAATTATGCGTAATGTGTGCTCCCGGGGTAAAATCTTCACTCAGTTCATAACCTTTAGGTTGTGCTATGGTAAAGTCCAGCATCCCCTCCTGCTGCGCCCTGCACATCCATTCGGCAAATGAATTTGGCACAGCCTGCGGCAATGCTTTGATGTGCGGCGCCCAGGCCAGCACTACTTTGGGCTTCGCAGCTGATACCCAGGTCTCTTTTATGGTAACCAGGTCGGCCAGGCTTTGCAATGGATGGCGCGTAGCACTTTCCAGGCTAACCACGGGCACCTGGCAATATTTAATGAACTTGTTAAAAAAATCCTCGTTGTAGTCTTCATCCCGGTTTACCAGTTTAGGGAAAGAACGCAGGCCCAGCACATCGCAATACTGGCCCATCACCGCAGCTGCTTCACGTATGTGTTCAACCGTAGTCCCGTTCATCACCACTCCATCCTGGGTTTCCAATGCCCAGCCCTCTTTGTCCATATTCATCACCATTACATTCATCCCTAAATTAAGGGCAGCTTTCTGGGTACTTAATCGGGTACGCAGACTTGGGTTCAGAAAAACAAGGCCCAGGGTTTTGTTTTTACCCAGGTGTTGGTGTGCATAGGGGTTTCCCTTTAGCGCAAGTGCATCTTCAACCAATTGGTCAATATGCTGCACATCGTTTACTGAAGTGAATTGGTTCATCCTTTTAAAGCAGTTTTAAAGTCATTTAAAAATTGATCTGCCTGTGCTTTGGTTAAGTTTAAGGCAGGTAACAGTCTGATCACATTGGGTTTTGCTTCCCCGGTAAAGATTTTATGTTTAAACAGCAGGTCTTTTTTTACATTTGGCAGGCTTTCCGGCAAATCTATGCCGATCATCAGGCCGCGTCCACGTACTTCTTTTATGGCTTCTATTTTCTTTAATTCGCTGATCAGGTAATCGCCTACCTCTGCCGCATTCTGCATCAGGTTATCCTGTTCAATAACTTCCAGTACGGCCAGCGCCGCTGCACAGGCCAGGTGATTGCCCCCAAAGGTAGTGCCCAGCATGCCATGCCATGGTTTAAACTTAGGCGCAATAGAAATACCTGCTACAGGAAAGCCGTTGCCCATACCTTTTGCCATGGTATAAATATCGGCATCAACCCCTGCATAATCGTGCGAATAAAAATTCCCTGTACGGCCATAACCGCACTGCACGCTATCTGCAATGTAAACGGCGTTGTAGCCGTCACAAAGTGAACGTATCTTTTGCAGGAAATTGATGGAAGCCTCTTTAATACCCCCAACACCCTGAATACCTTCAATAATTACCGCAGCAATGTCATTTCCGTACTCCGAAAAGGTTGCCTCAAGGGCCGCTTCATCGTTGTGTGGTAAAAAGATGATGTTATCTGTTTCATTTACCGGTGCAATAATTTTAGGGTTATCGGTAGCGGAAACCGCCAGAGAGGTTCTGCCATGAAAGGCACCTTTAAAAGCAATTACTTTCTTTCTTCCGTTATAAAAAGAGGCTAGCTTTAACGCATTTTCATTGGCTTCAGCCCCTGAATTACATAAAAACAACTGATAATCCGTTTTGCCCGAAACCTTGCCCAGCTTTTCGGCAAGCTGCACCTGTAAAGGAATTAGTACAGAGTTGGAATAAAAGCCCACCTTGTTCAGCTGCTCTGTTAAACGCTGCACATAATGCGGATGGGTATGACCTATAGAAATTACGGCATGACCGCCGTACAGGTCCAGGTATTCCTGCCCGTTGGCATCCCATACTTTACTTCCTGAGGCTTTAGTGATTTCTATATTGTTGAGTGGATATACGTCGAATAAATTCATTTTATTTTTTATTTAATGGATTGAATAATGGTACATAGTTCAAGAGCGCATGTTGCGTTCCCGATGAGGGGCGGAAGTTTTGGGCCCGGCTTAAAATGCCTGGGCCTTAAGCCGCAATCCTGTACCTTCTTCCAATCCAAAAATTAAATTCATATTCTGCACGGCTTGTCCGCTTGCACCTTTCAGCAGGTTATCGGTAATGCTGACAATAAAAAGTTTACTGCCATGCTTTTCCACATGCACCAATGCCTTATTGGTATTTACCACCTGCTTTAAATCTATGTTCTTCCTGCTCACATGGGTAAAAGGGTGCGCTGCATAATAATCTTCATAAATGCGTTGCGCTTCCTCGGCAGTCAAATCACTTTCTACATATATGGCCGCCAGAATGCCCCTGGTAAAATCTCCGCGTTGCGGGATAAAGTTGATGACCTGGTTAAACCTGGAATCCAGTTGTTTCAAACTTTCGCCGATCTCATTCAGATGCTGGTGCTCAAATGCCTTATAAACCGACAGGTTGTTGTTGCGCCAACTGAAATGCGAGGTAGCCGATAAGCCCTGTCCGGCCCCTGTTGAACCTGTAGTGGCATTGATATGTACCTCGGCCTTTAACAGTCCTTTTGCAGCCAGGGGCAATAAACCGATCTGAATGCAGGTAGCAAAACAACCCGGATTGGCAATATAACTGGCTTTTTTTATGCGCTCGCGGTTCAACTCAGGCAAACCATATACCCACTTGCTCCCGGCGTTGATTTTTAACCTGAAATCCTGGCTCAGGTCAATGATCTTTATTCCTTCAGCAATATCATTTGCCTCCAGGAACTTCTTCGCATCACCATGCCCTACACACAAAAACAAAACATCAATGTCAGAGGAAAGCTTATCTGTAAAGCGCAGGTCAGTATCGCCCAGCAAGTCGGTATGCACGTCCGAAACCAGGTTCCCGGCATTGCTGTTGCTGTGTACAAACTGGATATCAACAGCGGGGTGGTTTACCAGCAGGCGGAGCATTTCGCCTCCTGTATATCCGGCACCCCCAACTATGCCTGCTTTAATCTTCATGGCCGTTCACTTTATGCCAGATCATCACCTGGTTTCCAAAAATCTTAGAAAATCCTTTCACATCCTCACCGCTCCAGGCATTGTTCATTTCGCCATAGCTGCCAAACTTATTGCTCATTAAATCGTGGTCAGATGTTATCCCGATAATGTTAAAACGGTAAGGCAGCAGTTCAACAAATACCTTTCCGCTTACTACTTTCTGGGTATCTGTTAAAAACGCTTCAATATTGCGCATAATAGGGTCATGGAACTGCCCTTCGTGCAGCCAGTTGCCATAAAAAGAAGACAATTGCTCTTTCCAGGAAAGCTGCCATTTGGTTAAGGTATGCTTTTCCAATGTATGGTGTGCTTTTATGATCAGCACGGGTGCTGCAGCCTCAAAACCTACACGGCCTTTGATGCCAATGATGGTATCACCAACATGGATATCCCTGCCAATGCCGTAAGGCTGAGCAATGGCCTGCAGTTTCTGGATGGCCCTAACCGGCTCAAGTCTTTCGCCATCTATGCCCACCAGCTCCCCTTGCTCAAAGCTTAGCTCCAGCTTGCGTGGCTTAGTTTCCGACACCTGTGTTGGCCATGCTTCTTCAGGCAGGGTCTCATTAGAGGTCAGCGTTTCTTTTCCGCCAACAGATGTTCCCCATAAACCTTTATTGATGGAATACCTGGCTTTCTCTGCACTATATTCTACCCCATGCTTGTTCAGGTATTCTATTTCCGCTTCGCGGGATAATTTCAGGTCCCTGATTGGTGTAATGATCTCTACATCCGGAATGAGGATGTTAAAGATCATATCAAAACGCACCTGGTCATTCCCTGCACCGGTACTGCCATGTGCCACGTAATCTGCGCCAATCTTTTTTACATAATTGGCAATTGCTGTAGCCTGGCTTACACGTTCTGCACTTACAGAAAGCGGGTAGGTCGCATTTTTCAGCACATTACCGAAAACCAGGTATTTGATACAGCTGTTATAATAGTTTTCTGTTTCATCAACCACTGCATGTGAAGCCACGCCCAATGCATAGGCCCGTTTTTCTATTTCTTTCAGCTCTTCATCAGAAAAACCTCCGGTATTTACAATTACAGAATGAACTTCAAGACCGCGGTCCTGGGCAAGGTAAATGCAACAAAACGAGGTATCCAAACCTCCGCTAAAAGCTAAAACAACTTTCTTCTTCATCTTAATTATAACAGCTATTTAAATAAAACAGTAAACATTAAAAACAGGGATTTCAACCCCTTCTTATTGGGTTTGGACTTAAGCACCAATCGTTGCTTAATGCTCATGAAACGTTCATATAAGGTTGGGTTCTTATGCAGTTCCTCCGCAAATTTCTTTGCCGCATCGTGCTTTTGCTCAACCGGATCGTACAACATGGCGGTACACATACAGTTCTTGCGTTCCTTCATCTTTAATATCTCGAAGTTTACGCAGCTTTGGCAGCCTTTCCAGAATTCCTCATCCTGGGTGAGTTCCGAGTAAGTAACCGGCTCATAGCCCAGGTCAGAATTGATCTTCATTACAGCAAGCCCCGTTGTTAAACCAAATATTTTGGCCTTAGGGTATTTTTGCCTTGAAAGTTCAAAGATCTTTTCCTTGATGGCATGCGCCAATCCGGCTTTTCTGTATTTGGGGCTTACAATAAGACCCGAATTGGCTACAAACTGCCCGTGTGTCCAGGTTTCGATGTAACAGAAACCGGCCCATGAGCCATCCTTATGAAAAGCGATAACGGCTTTACCATCGGTCATTTTATCAGCTACGTACGCTGGCGAGCGTTTAGCGATACCTGTACCTCGTGCTTTTGCTGATTCAGCCATTTCTTCACAGATTTCTTCTGCAAAGACACGATGTTCAGGAAGTGCAACCTGCACTATAAAATCGTTTATATTCATTAATAGGATAACGAAAAAATATAAATGTTCTGATTAATTGTTTTTTGAGAGGCAATCCTCTTCGTAAATGAGCTGGGGTAAAATATTTACTCAGATCCGCGGCGTGTAGGTTTGCCGGTTTGTGGTCACAAAAAATATGGGTCGCAAGCGCTCAATAAACAAACTTCTCGAAGCAATATTCTTTGCCTCAACAATAGAAAGTTTATGTGTGATGTGCTTGATCATTTTCTGTCTATAATAATATTTTAAATGAGTTGAGGCGCAAAGGTTTAAATAAATATTGAGTTGTGCAATACGTTTTTAATTTTTTTACATTTTTATAATGAAAAAATACATTTACTTTAACGCTGAAACCTGAAGTAATGCGATAGTAAACCTGGAGTCCCTTTCATCATGTCTACAATCATCTCTGCGCCGGTTACCGAAAAGGTAATCCCATTTCCGCCAAACCCCAATAAAAAATAACTATCCGGAAATTTAGGATGCGTACCGATATAAGGCAGTCCGTCTTTTGTTTCCCCAAAAGTACCGCACCAGCGAAAATCGGCTATAAAGCTAACATCCGGGAGATATTTCTTCACCGTTTTAATCAGTTTGTCTTCCTTTCTGCCCAGCAGCAGGTCCCTTCTCAGTGCATTTTTAAAGTTCTCGTCTTCTCCGCCTACCAGCAAACGGCCGTCGGCAGTTGTCCGCATGTAGAGGTATGGGCTATCGGTATTCCAGAACAAGGTTTTCTCACAGATTTCAGGATGGCGGTCTTCTTTTTCGCTGATCATTGCATAGGTGCTTTTTAAACTCACTACCTTATCTGGCAGCATGCCCTGTGTTTCATAGCCGGTACAATAAATGATCTTCCGGGCCTTGATACTGGCCCCGGTATGGAGCTGCACCTCTACCTTCTCCTTCTGGTACTTAACCTTTTTAAGTTCAGTCTTATCGAACACTTGCAAACCCCGCTCTGCATTGTAATGAAGTAAGTCGTGCGCCAGGCAAAAGGCATCCAGGCTTCCGCCATCTGCCGATAAGATTGCTCCCTCTGCCACAAGTCCATATCTTGTATACAGGTCTTTCTTATCCATCCAGCTTACCTCAAACCCTGCCGACTTACGTGCCTCATACTCTTTTTTCAACCATTTGAGGTCTTTAGACCTGCCCGCAAAATAGAGGGATTCCTTTTGCTCAAACCCACAGGCAGAACCGATTTCTTCTGATAGCTCTTCCAGCTTATAGATGGCATCCCTGCAGGCTTTATAGCTGGCAATGGCGCCCTGATCGCCAATCAGTTCCTTTAATTTATACAAAGGCACGTCTATTTCGTACTGAAGCATAGATGTGGTAGCCGAGGTACTGCCATTGGCAATTTCCCTTTTGTCTATTAAAACCGTTTGATATCCGTTTTTAACAGCAGCATGGGCCATTAAAGCTCCTGTTATGCCCCCGCCAACAATTAATACTTCACAGTCCAGATTGTGCCTTAACGAAGGATAGGAATGTTTTATGCCGTTTTTTACCAGCCAGAATGGTTCATTAGAACGTACGTCCATAGTTTCAGATTAGTTCTTCTATAACAGCAGGACCTTCAATCTGTTTGGTTCAGCCTGCCGATATTCGGCCTCATTTCTTTATATTTACTTTAACAACAAATGAAACACAAACACCGAACATGAAAAAGTGCCTGCTAGCGCTATGCCTGCTCATTGCCAGACCGGTTATAGCACAGGATATTGTACTGACGAGAAATATACTGGACACCCTCAGCTCAAAAACCATGTGGGGCCGGGGCTATACCAACAATGGCCTGGCCAAAGCGGCAGATTTTATCAGCACAACATTTCAGGCATACGGATTAAAACCTCTGGACGGAACATCTTTTAAACAGCCTTTTTCTTTTCCCGTAAATACCTTTCCCGGCAGCATGAACCTTAAAATAAACGGCAAAGCACTGGTACCCGGGAAAGACTTTATTGTAATGCCCCAAAGCATCGGAAAAACGGCCAGCGGCAAACTGGAGCAAAAGGATAGCACTGTTTTTGTTGCTGCAAATGAAGGATTTGTAGTACTCTTAAAAGATAAACTCACCTGGTCTGTAAGTACGCAGCTGGCAGATTACACCGGCATAGAAGTGCAAAAAAACGCAATTGGCCAGCCTGAAACTATTGAACTTGATATAGCGCAGCACTTTATTACCGATTTTAAGGCAGACAATGTTTGCGCTCTGGTAAAAGGCACCCACAAGCCCGATTCATTGGTGGTGTTCACCGCCCATTACGATCATTTGGGTGGCATGGGCAGCAACACCTATTTCCCGGGGGCAAACGACAATGCCAGCGGGGTCTCTTTTTTACTGAGTATGGCCAAACACTATGCTGCCCATCCACCAGCCTATAGTATGGCTTTTATCTGTTTTGCAGGGGAAGAGGCCGGGCTCCTGGGTTCAAAATATTTCACCGAACATCCGCCTGTGGAACTCCGCAAAATCCGCTTTCTCATTAACCTGGATATGGTTGGAACCGGCGAAACCGGCATAACGGTGGTTAACGCCCCACTCCACCCCAGGGAATTTACGCTGCTCAACACCATCAATGATGAGCATCAATACCTGGCTAAAATCAATCCGCGGGGGAAAACGGCGAACAGCGATCATTATTATTTTTCAGAAAAGGGCGTACCCGCCTTTTTTATCTATACCACCGGAGGCATCAGGGCCTATCATGACGTGTATGACCTGCCTTCCACCCTCCCATTTACGGCATACGAAGACCTGTTTAAACTTCTTACAACTTTTAACCAACAGCTGATGAAGTAAAGCCTGTTTTTTCAATTAATCAGCATAGTTTAAACCAATTTCCTTTAATTTCGTTGTATAATTAAAACAACAAGATATGTTCGATAAATTGATGGCCGCACAGCAAAAGGCCGATGAGATAAAAAGACGCCTGGATACCATCTCTGTTTTCGGGGAAGTTGAAGGCGGGGCAATCCGTGTTACCGCCACTGCAAACAAAGCAATTACAGCGATAGAAATTGAAGAAGAATTTCACAAAACTGCAGACAAGGAAGAGTTGGAAGAGTTATTGCTTACAGCAGTAAACAAAGCCCTGACTCAAGCAGAGCAGGTAAGCGCCAGCGAAATGCAGGCAGCAACCAAAGATATGCTTGGCGGTTTGGGTGGTATGTTTGGTGGCTAAAAACCGGTAATGTTTGACAAAGAAAAACAGCGCAAAATGAAGTATACTTATTACGGACAATCCTGCTTTCAGCTGGAAGCAGATGGCAAAAAATTTCTTTTTGATCCTTTTATTTCGGGGAATTCCCTTGCAAAGCATATTGACATCAAATCTATTGAAGCCGATTACATCCTGGTGAGCCACGGCCATGGTGACCATGTGGCCGATATTGTGCAGATTGCCAATCAGAGCAATGCCCAGGTAATTGCAATGGTAGAAGTGGCACACTGGATCACAAAACAGGGGGTAAAAAATGTAACTGATATCAATTTCGGTAAATCGAAATTTGATTTCGGCACCTTACGCACGGTATGGGCTGTACACAGCAGCAGCAATCCGGATGGCAGCTATGGCGGCAATCCGGCTGGCTTTGTATTGGAGCTTGAAGGAAAATCCATCTATTTTGCCGGAGATACTGCCCTTACAACAGAAATGAAACTACTGGCAGACCTGCACAGCCTGGATTATGCCATCCTGCCTATAGGCGGACACTATACCATGGATGTAGACGATGCCCTGGTAGCCACCAAGTACCTCGAGTGCGAAAAGGTAATCGGTGTTCATTACAATACCTTCCCGCCAATCCAAATAGATCCGGAAGCGGCTGTTGCGAAATTTAAAAGAGAAAACAAAGTATTGCTGCTGCCTGCAATAGGAGAAACCATTGAACTTTAGTAAAAAAAGTACCGGAATACACACCAGTACTTTTTTATTTAATAGCCGTTATGCTTGCTTTTTAACAGAAGTTAATGCGCCGCAAGCCAGTTGTCGCCCTCTCCAATTTCAACTTCAATTGGCACTGTAGTTTTGATCGCAGTCTTCATCCGGTGTGAAATGAGCTCTTTCATGACCTCCACCTCGGTTTTAAGCACGTCAAAAACCAACTCGTCATGCACCTGCATGGTCATTTTGGATTGCAGTCCTTTGTCCTGAATGTCTTTGTGAATGTTGATCATCGCTACTTTGATCATATCGGCGGCTGAGCCTTGTATCGGTGCATTGATGGCATTTCGTTCGGCAAAACCACGAACGGTCTGGTTGGCCGAATTGATATCCCTCAAATACCTTCTTCTACCCAGAATGGTTTCAACAAAACCATTTTCACGGGCAAAGTTCATGGTGTCTGACATGTATTTTTTTATGCCCGGATATTGGGTAAAGTACTGTTCTATAATTTCAGCTGCTTCCTTTCTCGGTATGCCTAAATTTTGGGACAGACCAAAGGCCGACTGCCCGTAAATGATGCCGAAGTTCACAGCCTTGGCATTCCGTCGCTGTGTTGCATCCACATCTTCAATAGCAATACCATAAACCCTGGCCGCTGTTGCGGTATGGATATCTATGCCTTTGCTGAAAGCGTCGAGCATGTTCTCCTCTTTACTGATGTCGGCAATGATACGCAGCTCTATCTGCGAATAATCTGCTGAAAGCAGGATATGGTTTTCATCCCTGGCGATAAAAGCCTTACGTACCTCCCTCCCTCTTTCGGTACGGATAGGAATATTCTGTAGGTTCGGATTATTGGAACTCAACCTGCCTGTAGCGGCAACAGCCTGGTTAAAGCTGGTATGTACACGGCCTGTCTTTGGATTAACCAGCAAAGGCAGGGCATCCACATAGGTCGATTTTAGCTTCTGCAGCTGACGGAAATCCAGGATATCCTGTACCACATCACTTTTATGGGCCAGGGCCAGCAATACATCTTCGCCAGTCTGGTACTGGCCTGTTTTGGTTTTTTTTGCCTTAGGGTCCAGCTTTAGTTTATCAAAAAGCACTTCTCCAAGCTGTTTTGGTGAGGCCAGGTTAAACTGTACACCACACTTCTCGTACACATTCTGCTCAAATTTTCTGATGTCAAGCTCCAGCTCTTTTGAATAATTAACCAGCGTATCCATGTCAATTCTCACTCCTTCTTTTTCGATATCGGCCAACACATAGATCAGGGGGTTTTCTACTTCCGTCGCCAGCTTTTCGGCGTTCAGCTCCTTTAGCAGAGGTTCAAAAACACCAGCCAGCTGTAAGGTCACATCAGCGTCCTCGGCAGCATAGTCGGTCACTTTTTCTACAGGAACATCGCGCATATTGCCCTGCGCTTTGCCTTTGGCACCGATCAGGGTAGTTATGGAGATGGGCGAATAGTTTAAATAATTCTCGGCCAGCACGTCCATATTGTGCCTGGTATCCGGATCAATCAGGTAATGCGCCAGCATGGTATCAAACAAACGCCCTTTTACAGCTACCCCGTACCATTTCAATACCAGCATATCGTACTTGATGTTCTGCCCTATTTTAACAATATCAGCATTTTCCAGAACCATCCTGAACTCTTCTACAATCTCCTGGGCAGCTGCCCTTTCGGCCGGTACAGGTACATAATAACCTTCTCCGGGCTTAATACTGAAAGATAAACCAACCAGGTCAGCCAGGTTGGCATCGGTACCCGTAGTTTCTGTATCAAAAGAAATCCTTTCCTGCTTCATCAACAGCTCAACAAGTGCTTTACGCATTTCCGGTGTATTGGCAAGCTGATAATTGTGTGCAATATTTTCAATGGTATTTAAGACCTTTACTTCTGGAAGTTCCAGCACTGGTGCCGGTACGGTTATCAGCTCTGTGTAAGAAATGGTTTCGCCAACAACATTTCCAAATAGATCGGTCTGCTGGCTAATTACTGTTGCGGTTCCTTTATTAAAGCCTTCGCCAAACACCCTTTTGCCTATGGTCCTGAATTCCAGCTCTGCAAACAAGGGTTCCAGCAACTCCCGGCTTGGCTCTTCCAATTCCAGAGCCCTTTCATCAAATTCTACCGGAACGTTCAATATAATGGTTGCCAGCTTTTTGGAGATGAGCCCCTGCTCTGCATAGGTTTCAACATTTTCCCTTTGCTTGCCTTTCAGCTCATGCGAATTGGCAATGATATTTTCTACGGAACCATATTGTTTGATAAGTGCTTTCGCTGTTTTTTCTCCTATCCCTGGGATGCCCGGAATGTTGTCTACCGCATCTCCCCACAGACCCAGTATGTCTATAACCTGGTCTACACGGTCTATTTCCCATTTGGCCAGTACCTCTTTAACTCCAAGTATCTCCATTTCATTCCCCATTCTTGCAGGTTTGTAAATAAAAATACTATCGGATACCAGCTGCGCAAAGTCCTTATCCGGGGTCATACAAAACACCTGGAAGCCTTGCTTTTCAGCCTCCTTGGCCAAAGTGCCGATGATATCATCTGCCTCATAACCATCTTTGGTAATTACCGGGATCCTGAATCCTTCTATCAGCTTAAAAATGTAGGGAAGCGCGGCCGACAGGTCTTCTGGCATGGCCTCCCGGTGCGCCTTATAGGCTTCAAAGTCGGTATGTCTTTCGGTAGGGGCATCGGTATCAAAAACCACAGCAATATGGGTAGGATTCTCCTTTTTCAGAACCTCCATCAAGGTATTGGCAAAGCCCATTACGGCCGAAGTGTTAATTCCGGTAGAAGTAAACCTTGGGTTTTTACTCAGTGCAAAATGCGCCCTGTAAATCAGCGCCATACCGTCAAGAAGAAAAAGTTTTTTCATATTTCCATTTCAATGTTACTTCGATAAAGGTACTAATAACCCGATAATTTCCGTTATTTGACAAATATGAAATCAATAAAGTTTTATAAGGTACTGGTAATGTTCCTGATGGCATCGGCAGCGCTGAAAGCACAGGATGCAGTAACCATTTCTGAAGGTAATTTTGTACGGGGCACGATCCAGGGCACGGATTTCTCTACAGTTATTCTTAAGAACGAAGATGAATCAATTTCACAGTTCAAGGCAAAAGACATCAAAGCGTTTTTGTGGAACGGTGAAACCTATGTGAGCAAGCCCATCGTCATCAAAAAACGCATGGAGCATCGTTTCTTCAGGCTGCTGGAGCAGGGTGCGGTGAACCTGTACAGCATTGGCGGAAGTACCGCGCTTGTTGAAGAGCCGCAGCCCAAAAGGGCAAGGGTAAGGCCTTCTATTGGCATTGGTGGTGGCACAGGCGGTTTTGGCGGGCTAGGTGGTGGCGTGGGCATTACCATTGGCGGTGGCAGGAACCGTGAAGAACAAGCTACCAGAGTGGCTGGCCCGACAGCCTATTTCATAGAAAAGTTTGGTACAGGCCCTATGCAGGAAATCCCGGTTGAGGGTGGTAATTCCGCAGGCAAAAACCAACAGATCAAAACTGCGCTTTTACAGAAAATGACCAACGATGAAGACCTTGCAGAGCGCATAAAGGCCACCGAAAGTTTTGATGCCAAGCTGGTGCGCTCGTTTGTGGCGGCCTATAATGCAATGCATAAATAATTATCTGCAGATGCAATCGGCCACATGGTCGTTCACCATGCCCGTGGCCTGCATGTGTGCATAGCAGATGGTGGTACCAAAGAACTTAAAGCCCCGTTTTTTCATGTCTTTGCTAATGGCGTCAGACAGTTCCGTGCGTGCAGGTACATCCTTAAGCGTTTTAATGGGATTTTGTATAGGTTTCCGGTTTGGAATAAAGCCCCACATATAGTTGGCAAAAGAACCAAACTCTTTTTGAATCGTTATAAAAAGCTTAGCATTGTGAATTGCGGCCTTCACCTTCAACCTGTTCCTGATGATGCCAGGATCGTTCATCAACCTTTCTTCATCCTTTTCATTAAAAGCGGCCACCTTTTGCACGTCAAAATCTGCAAAGGCTTTTCTGTAACCTTCCCTTCTTTTCAGAATAGTGATCCAGCTCAGGCCGGCCTGTGCCCCCTCAAGCAACAGGAACTCAAACAGCACCTTATCATCATAAACCGGCTTTCCCCATTCTTCATCATGGTATTTTACATAAAGCGGATCCGTTCCGCACCATCCGCACCTGATTTGGTTTGCCATAAGCTTATAATTCTATAAGGGGGTCCCAGAAATGTTTTTTAAAGTTCTGTATTTTATCTCCTTTTACCACAATTCCTTCTTTTTCCAATAGCTCCTGCATACGTTCCGGCGGTTTAAAATGGAATTTGCCGGTAAGCAGGCCGCTACTGTTTACCACCCGGTGTGCTGGTATTTTTGGCTTCGCGAACCCGGCATTGCTCATGGCATAGCCCACCATGCGGGCCGAACCGCCGGCTCCCAGGCTCCTGGCAATTGCACCATATGAGGTTACCCGCCCTTTCGGGATCAGCCTTACCAATTCAAACACCTGGTCGTAAAAAGATTGTTCCATTACTCAAAAGAGAATTGTATGTAATTGATGTTTTTATCATGTTTTAAATAAATCCTTTCATAATGCGTTTTGATAGACAACACATCATCGTACAGGTCAGACTTATATAAATTGTCTGTTTTTTTATGGATCTTCATGCCCAGCTCTTCAACCTTTTCTGCCGTATAAAGATATAAACCATCGTTATCGGTTTTCAGATTTATTTTTCCTCCCGGCTTTAAAAAAGTTTTGTACTTATCCAGAAAGCCTGGAAATGTCAGGCGCTTCTTTTCGCGGCTGTCCTGTGGTTGCGGATCAGGGAAAGTAATCCATATTTCATCTACCTCATTTTCAGCAAAAAAGTCTATGATATCTTCTATCTGGATTCTTAAAAAGGCCAGATTTGTAACCCCCTCGTCCATACCGGTACGGGCACCCCTCCAGATCCTGTTACCCTTAAGATCCACCCCAATAAAATTCTTTTTGGGAAACATCCGTGCCAGGTTAAGCGCATATTCTCCTTTACCACAAGCCAACTCCAATACAACAGGATTATCGTTCTTAAAATGTTCCCTGGCCCATTTTCCCTTCAATGCTTTACCCGCATCGAGCTGGTAAACATTCGGAAAAGCATCTATTTCGGCAAATTTTCTTAATTTATCTTTACCCACTTCAAATTAATTATAGTATAACCACAAATTTATATAAAACTTAACAGAATTTACTAGCAAGTCCGTTTTACCCTCAGGCTCTCAGAAGAATTCGTACTTTTGTAAACCAATTTGAGATCAGTGGAGAAAAACGCAAAAATATATGTTGCCGGGCACCGTGGAATGGTTGGCTCTGCCATTTACCGTAAATTACAGAAAGAAGGTTACAGTAACCTGGTTGTCAGAACTTCGGCTGAGCTTGACCTGCGCAACCAGCAGGCGGTAACCGATTTTTTTGAGGCAGAAAAACCGGAATATGTATTTCTGGCCGCCGCAAAGGTGGGCGGTATTGTGGCCAACAATACCTACAGGGCCGATTTCCTGTACGAAAACCTTTGTATTCAGAACAACGTGATCCACCAGGCTCATAAAAATGGGGTAAAAAAACTGATGTTCCTGGGTTCCAGCTGTATCTACCCAAAACTGGCACCGCAGCCATTAAAAGAGGAATACCTGCTTACCGGCCTGCTCGAAGAAACCAATGAGCCTTATGCTATCGCTAAAATAGCGGGTATAAAAATGGCCGATGCTTACCGCAGCCAGTACAACTGCGATTTCATTTCTGTAATGCCAACCAACCTTTACGGTTATAACGACAATTACCATCCGCAAAACTCTCATGTATTGCCTGCCCTGATCCGGAAGTTTCATGAAGCCAAAGTAAATGGCGGCACCGAGGTGAATATCTGGGGTTCAGGAACGCCCATGCGCGAATTCCTTTTTGCCGATGACCTGGCCGATGCTTGTTATTTCCTGATGCAAAACTACAGCGAGGCCGGCTTTTTGAATATCGGCACCGGCACGGACCTCAGTATCAAAGACCTTGCACTCCTCATCAAAGAAATCGTAGGCTTTGAAGGCACCCTCGCTTTCGACAGCACAAAGCCAGATGGAACACCACGCAAATTGATGGATGTATCCAAACTGCACCAACTGGGCTGGAAACATAAAATTGAACTCAAAGAAGGCATTAAACTGGCCTATCAGGACTTCCTGGAAAAGCATAGCTAAAATTGATATATTTGCTGAAGTGAATAAACTTTAGCTATATGACCTTAGTTCAGCTCGAATATATTGTTGCAGTAGACACCTACAGGAGTTTTGTTGGGGCTGCCGAAAAATGTTTTGTTACACAGCCCACGCTGAGCATGCAGATCCAGAAACTGGAAGAGATGTTAAATGTAAAGATCTTTGACCGCAGCAAACAACCTGTTGTACCAACTGAAATTGGCGCACGTATTATTGAACAGGCCCGTCAGGTACTGCAGGAAAGCCTTAAGATCAAAGAACTCATCAGCAATGAGCAGCAGGACGTAGCAGGTGAACTTAAAGTGGGCATCATCCCTACTGTAGCACCCTACCTTTTACCCAAAGTAATTGCAGCCATGATGGAGAAGTACCGGGACCTGAAATTGCTGATCTGGGAATATACTACTGAAGACATTCTGCACCATTTAAAAACTGGTGTATTGGATTGCGGCATTTTAGCCACTCCGCTAGGCGAACAGGCCATCATTGAGCAACCACTGTATTACGAAAATTTTGTTACTTATATCAGCAAAAACAGCAAGCTGTCTAAAAAGAAAACCATTGATGCCGAAGACCTGGAAGATGAAAACATCTGGCTATTGAATGAAGGCCATTGTATGCGCTCACAGGTACTCAATATCTGCAGGTCTACCAAGCACAATCGGCTCCAGGGCCTTACCTATAATACCGGAAGTGTAGAAACGCTGATCCGCATGGTCGACATGAACAATGGCGCAACCCTGCTTCCTGAACTTGCACTTGAGGAGCTCAGCAGCAAACAGCTCAGTAAAGTGCATCATTTCAAATCGCCAGAGCCGGTAAGGGAGATCAGCCTGGTTACACATAAAAACTTCATCAAGAAGAGAATGCTGAACGCGCTTAAAGAAGAAATACTGGAAATAATTCCGAAAGCCATGAAGCAGAAAAAGAAGAAAGATGTGGTAGGGATATAAAAATAAGGCCCGGGTTTCCCCGGGCTCTATCGTCAATCGGTCAGTACAAGTAAACTAAAATAAATAGCCTCCTGTATAACTTTAAAGTGACATTTAGGTTGTTCGTAGAAACCCTAGAATCAATCGCCTGGCATTTCCAACCTTTGTACCTTCTGCGCTTAGCCCTCACTTTGACCAGGGGTTTATTCTTTCTTTATGGCAGGCAAATCTAAGCTATAGAACAACTATTATATCCCAATTGGGCTACAAAAACAAACAGCCTGGATGTTTACACTTCCGGGCTATCCTATATAATTGATCCTGTATCAAACAGGCATTAAATTATGCATTTTTGAAACGCTCAGCTACAGCATCCCAATTTACAACGCTCCAGAAAGCAGCAATATAATCCGGACGTCTGTTTTGATATTTCAGGTAGTAAGCATGCTCCCATACATCCATACCTAAAATCGGTGTTCCTTTTACCTCAGCGATATCCATTAAAGGGTTATCCTGGTTAGGTGTAGAGGAAACCACTAATTTCTTATCTGCACCAACGCTTAGCCATGCCCATCCCGAACCGAAGCGGGTAGCACCAGCCTCAGCAAACTTCGTTTTAAACTCGGCAAATGAACCGAAAGCGGTATTGATCGCATCAGCCAATTCTCCTTTTGGCTCGCCACCTTTATTCGGGCCAATAACTTCCCAGAACAAAGAGTGATTATAATGACCACCGCCATTATTCCTTACCGCAACAGGAAATTTTGAGATATTTTTAACAATTTCTTCAATGCTTTGGTTAGCCTCAGGCTTTCCTTCTAAAGCTTTATTTAAATTGGTAACATACGCCTGGTGGTGTTTGCCATGGTGAATTTCCATAGTCTGTTTATCGATATGCGGTTCTAATGCATCTGTTGCGTATGGTAACGCAGGTAATTCAAAAGCCATATTATTATGATTTATGTTTAAAAATTGTATGATTTCAGATTTGTAGCAAAATCCTTTGCTGTTCACAGCAAATATAACAATCGGGGGTTAAGTTTTGTTCAAGACTTTGTAAAGTTAAGCCCTTTTTCCTGCGAAGAATTTCGTCATTAACGCCCCGCATTCCTCTGCCAGAATACCGCTCTTTAAAACAGTTTTCGGGTGCAGCAGCTGACCGCCTTTTGTGCTAAATCCCCTTTTCGGTTCGGACGCGCCGTACACCAGTTTGCCAATCTGCGTCCAGTAACTGGCACCAGCGCACATCACACAAGGCTCTATGGTTACGTACAGGGTACAATCCTTTAAATATTTACCGCCCAATGTTTGGGCAGCAGCCGTAAAAGCCTGCATCTCAGCATGGGCGGTTACATCGTTCAGTTGCTCCGTAAGGTTATGCCCACGGCCAACAATCTTCCCTTTACAAACCACAATGGCCCCTATAGGGATTTCCTGCAGGTCGTACGCTTTTTGCGCTTCATGCAGGGCCAACCGCATAAAATGCTCATCTTCTGCTACAGCATCTTTCTCTTCTGAAAAATTATAATAACTCATTTATATCATTCTACTGCCGTTCGGCACTTTTCCATTTAAAGTGGTTAACACAATATCCCCATTTTCATCAGCAAACCCTGTTACCAGGAATTCGGACATAAATTTACCGATCTGTTTCTTCGGGAAGTTCAACACCCCTACAATTTGTTGGCCCACCAACTCTTCTTTGGAATAAAGCGCCGTGATCTGAGCGCTGCTCATTCTTATTCCCAGCTCCCCAAAATCAACCTTTACCTTATAGGCAGGCTTTCTGGCCTCAGGATATTCCAAAACTTCCATAATTGTTCCTGCACGCAACTCCACTTTTTCAAAATCGCTCCAGCTTATTTCTTCCATGCCCTAAAATTACAATTTATCGGCAATTCTGTACCGCTGTTCCGCTTATATTTGTGACCACACCCGCTAAACCCCTGATATAGAAATGATCCCACTCAAAGAAATCTCCTATTTTTCCCTTGCCGCCCTGATCCTGGTGATCAGCCCGGGCCCAAACATGATCTACCTGATTTCCCGGTCCATTACACAGGGACAGCGATCCGGCCTGATCTCTTTAATGGGCATCATATCTGGCTTTTTATTTCACATTGTGATGGTCTCTGCCGGGCTCACCGCAGTGCTTTTTGCAGTACCCTATGTGTATGCCACAATAAAAACCCTGGGTGTAGTGTATTTGCTTTACCTGGCTTACCAGGCCATTAAACCCAATGGCCGAAGCCCGTTTGAGGTCCGTAAAGATTTGAGCAATGACAAGCCGGCAAAGCTGTTTAAAATAGGTGTCCTAACCACAGTATTGAATCCTAAAGTAGCGGTGTTTTACCTGTCTTTCTTTCCTTATTTCATCAAACCCGAATACGGGTCGGTATTTATGCAAAGCCTGCAGCTGGGCATCACACAAGTTTGCATCAGTTTTTCCGTAAACCTGATCATTGTGCTCAGTGCCGCCAGGGCAGCCCTGTTCTTTGCCGGCAATCCGCTTTGGATGCGGGCCCAGAAATGGGTTATGGCCAGCATCCTTGCGTCGCTAGCTGTAAAAATGGCGCTTACCAAAGAGAAATGACACTATTTTTCCCTTAATTTGCAGCATGATCGATGTAATTCTTAAAAAAGGCAAAGAAAAAGCTGCTATGCTGCGTCATCCCTGGATCTTTTCGGGTGCTATTGACAAGATTAAAGGACAGCCTGTAAATGGTGAAATTATAGCCGTGCGCTCTGCTGATAAAGAATTTCTGGCCTATGCCTATTTCAACGACCTTTCCAGGGTTGCCTTGCGCCTGCTGGAATGGGACGAAACGGCAACAATAGACAAAGCCTGGTACCAGCAAAAGATTAAGCAGGCCATTGCGGCACGAGGCCATATCTTAAACGAAGACACCAATACCTGCAGGCTGATATTCAGCGAGGCAGATTTCCTGCCGGGACTGATTGTAGACCAATATGCAGATTTCCTTTCCCTGCAGATTTTAAGTGCCGGAATAGAAAACATCAAAGAAGAGATCATCGTTATTTTACGGGAAGAGCTGAACCCTAAGGGCATATTTGACAAGAGTGATGCCGGCGCACGTAAGCACGAAAACCTGGAAGCTACACAGGGTCTGTTATGGGGAGAAAACCCTCCTGAATTTATCGAAGTAAAAGAAAACGGGATCCTTTACCACATCAACATTGCTGAGGGACAGAAATCCGGCTTTTATTGCGATCAACGCGATAATCGAAGAATCCTTGCTGAATACACCAGGGGCAAAAACGTGCTCGACTGTTTCTGCTACAGCGGTGGTTTTACTTTAAACAGTTTAAAATACCAGGCCGCACATGTAACCAGTGTAGACAGCTCGGCCCTGGCCATAGAAACCCTAAAGCATAACCTGGAACTGAATGCCTTTAAAGCTGAACAGCAAACCAGTATACAATCTGACGTAAACAAACAGCTTCGTGCTTTTAAAGACGCAGGCCAAACCTTTGATGTACTGGTACTGGACCCACCAAAATACGCCCCTTCACGTTCGGCATTAGACCGTGCAGCCAGGGCCTATAAGGACCTGAACCGCCTGGGTATGCTGTTGCTTAAAGAGGGAGGGATTCTGGCCACTTTCTCCTGCTCCGGAGCAGTAGATATCGAAACGTTTAAGCAGATCATCGCCTGGGCCGCATTGGATGCCGGCAGGGAAGTTCAGATCATTAAACAGTTCTGCCAGCCCGAAGACCACCCTGTCCGCATTTCCTTTTCTGAAGGAGAATACCTAAAAGGGCTCTTGTTACGGGTTTTATAAAACGGTCTAATCCTCCGGCAGGTGATCGTACTCGCCTTTTAAGGCATACCAGCCAAAAATAACCAGCCCCGCACTGATGGGGATAAAGATGAACAATATGATACCCCATTGCAGGGCGGTATTGGTTCTTTGTACACCCTCTGCTGCGAGGCCTACCTTTTCAAAGGCCTGCATAAACATGAATATAATTGAGACTGGGCCTAAGGCAATCCAGAATAATCCTAATGCTTTTTTTAATCCGTTCATGATCAATTTCTTTTAATGGGTTTCTGCTTCAGCTTCGTTATGGTCAGGCTTTTTATTGGACAGGTAAACAGTACCGATCAATAAACTCAGTGCTGCAATGCCTATCGGGTACCACAGCCCAGATAAAGGTGTAGAGCCTGAAAAGCTGGCAATGAGCGTGGCAATGAATGGCACCAGGCCGCCAAACACCCCGTTACCTACGTGGTAAGGCAGCGACATAGAAGTATACCTGATCTTTGTAGGGAACAGTTCTACCAGGAAAGCCGCTATAGGCCCGTAAACCATGGTTACCAGCAGGATCTGGAAAAAGATCAGTGCCACAAACTTCCAAAAAACAGGGGTCGATAATTTTTTATCCTTATAGGCATCAGGCATTTCAAGCGCTGGCTTGCCCGGATCTGCATATTTGGTGTGCGACTGTATTTTCTGAAAAGAAGCCCCATTTAGCAAAGTAACCGTTGATGTTGTGGTAATCAGGCTATCTCCCGTTTCTGCAATGGCCGTACGCATCACTACCGGATCAGAAACAGAGGCAATGTCTTTCTGCTCCACTTTTGATACGTCTGTATCGTCCAGGAAAACCTGGTATATCGGGCGGTAAAATATTACCCCCAACAGCATTCCTGCGAGCATGATCCACTTACGGCCTACCTTATCGCTCCAGGAACCAAAAATTACAAAGAAAGGGGTTGCAAAGGCGATCCCCCATAAAAGGATATACCTGGAGTCGTTAAAATCAACATGGCAGGTATTTTCGATGAAGGACTGTGCATAAAACTGGCCCGTGTACCAGATCACCCCCTGCCCCATGGTTGCGCCAAATAAGGCAAGCAGCACCATTTTAAAATTGGCTTTATGACTAAAACTTTCCTTCAGTGGATTTTTGGATACCTTTCCTTCCGATTTCAGCTTACTGAACATCGGAGATTCGTGCATTTTCATCCTGATGTAGATAGAAACACCAACCAGCAGGATAGACAGCAGGAAGGGAATCCTCCAGCCCCAGTCGGCAAAACTTTCGGCACCCACCAGGTTTTTTGTCAATACGATAATCCCCAGCGACAGGAACAGCCCGCCTGTAGCGGTAGTCTGGATCCAGCTGGTAAAAAAGCCTCGCTTGTTGGCTGGTGCGTGTTCTGCCACATAAGTAGCTGCCCCGCCATATTCCCCGCCCAGGGCAAGGCCCTGTATCAGCCGTAAAATTAATACCAGTATAGGGGCTGCATAGCCTATGCTTGAATAAGAGGGGATCAGGCCAATCAGGAAGGTTGAGCCGCCCATCAAGACCAGTGTAAGCAGAAAAGTGTACTTCCTCCCAATTAAATCACCCAGCCGCCCGAATACAAGGGCTCCAAAAGGTCTGACAATAAAGCCTGCTGCAAAAATAGCCAGGGTATTGATCAATGCCGAAGCCCCGGCGTCTGCCGGAAATAACTGTGTCCCGATAATGGTGGCTAAACTTCCGAAAATATAGAAATCATACCATTCAATTAAGGTGCCCAGCGAAGAGGCGCCTATCACTTTAAAAATACTGCTTTGTTGTGGTTCCTGGCTCATATTTGGTTTAAAGGTTGACTAAAACAATAAATCTACAATTAATTCCGAAATATCAGCAAAATATTAGAACAAAAGTTAATCTACGTTACCGTACACAAAGCAATAACGGGCCTGAATGAACTTATTGCTCTTCCCTGAAATAAACTTTATAGTAATTCATGGATTTATCGTCATCAAACCCTTTTTCGATGAGTTCTTTATCGCCATGGATATAGATATGGAAGTTCTTATCCAGCTTCAATACGCTTTTATAAACCCTCGCCTGCTTCTTTACCGCAGCACCTGAAATGTCAAAACTATCGGGAATAGGCTGGTCAAACTCCTCTTCAAAGTTCTTTTTGTAATTCTTAAAAGATTCAATTCCCTCGGCATTCCCAATAACCTCGTTAGAGAACTCATCCAGGTCAAAGCTTTCCTTTTCCTTAAAGTACTTCATAGACCTATTCAGCAGGTCTATTTTATCTGCCTTGGAAATCTCGAATTCCTCGTCCAGCTTCTCTGTCACAAAGTTTTTGTAAACCCCCAATACGCTGGCTGTCTGGTTAAAACTGTCGTTCCTGATCTTTAACTTCAAAAACTCATCTTTCCAGTATACCGCTTCTGCGCTTCTGTTCGTCTGGTCTATCACTGCAACCCTGTAGCCCTCTTCTTTATCTGTATTAAAAATCAGGCAGCCCTTATCCAGTTTATTGATATTGATGGCATCCTGCTCATAGCTTAGGCCAAAGCCATCCTGCTCCGGAAAAACCTTCAGGTAGCTTTCTTTGGTCTCCGATTTAAAAATACCAATGGCATCATGAAGTTCACCTTCAATCTGCACGTTCTCGAAGTAGGCCACATACAGCTCTCCCGATTTTATTTTCGGGTGCCCGGAAACATCATACAGGAATTTGGCCAGCTGCTGGCTGTTCTCATGAAAAACCTCTCCGTTTTCAAAAATCGCTTCAGCAAAATGATAAACTTCGTTTAAGTTCAGATCGCCATTAGGGTGCATAAAACGATAAACCTCATTCACCTTTTCATAAGGCCCTAAAAAGTACTGCTGAAGCAGGTTGCTCAGCATCAGGTCTTTGATCACTATGGACTTTTCCGACAGGACATAAAACTCTTCTTCGGATTTGTTCCCGATCCGGTGTATAGACAATTCGGCCAATGAGGCCTCAACAAAAGAAATCATTAAGGAAAATTAGGCTTTGTTTTCGTTTTCGTTAGGGGTATTGCGCAGCTCAACCGGTTTCTCCGCATTTTTCTTCATTTTCAGGTTCAGCATCTCCACCAGGATGGAGAAGGCCATTGCAAAATAGATATAGCCTTTCGGTATGTGCTGGTCCAGACCTTCTGCCAGCAGGGAAACCCCGATCAGCAACAGGAAGGACAGCGCGAGCATTTTTACTGTGGGGTGGTTGTTTACAAAATTACTAATGGCACTTGCAGACACCATCATAATGATAACGGCAATGACCACTGCGGCGATCATAATTTCAACATGCTCTGCCATACCTACAGCAGTAATTACAGAATCCAGTGAAAATACGATGTCGAGCAACAGGATCTGGACAATAACCCCGGTAAAAGAATATACTTTTCCCTTGATCTCCTTTTCTTCTTCGCTTTCCAGCTTATCATGAATCTCGTGTGTACTTTTATAGATCAGAAACAAGCCCCCGATAATCAGGATCAGGTCACGCCCCGATATGGCCAGCTTTTCCAGCCATTCCGGATCGGAAACACCAACCAGCGTACCCAGGTTAAACAATGGCGTGGTTAAGGTCATTACCCAGGTAAGGGATAAAAGCAGCAAAATACGGGTGATCATGGCCAGGGCCAAACCTACCTGCCTGCCTTTTTTTTGCTGGTGCGCAGGTAACTTGCCAGACAAAATTGAAATGAAAATGATATTATCTATTCCCAGAACGATTTCCAGAACGGTTAGGGTCAGTAGTGAGATCCAGGCCTCAGGGCTGCTTAAAAATTCCATCTTTAAATTTAATGTACGCGAAGATATAAAAAAAGCTTGCTGAATTCATCAACAAGCTTTGTAGGTATTTGGTTTAATTTTTTAATTGAGGGTCACCCCACCGTGTTTGGAGTTTACCGTTACTTTGGAATTCCCACCCGAACCAATTTTCCCTGTATATTGTCTGTTTTGTCCCGTTCCTTCTGTTTTAACGGAAATGTTGGGGCCGTATTTGAAATCTGCCAAGCTGGTATTTACCTCCAGCACCGCATTATAGTTTGTACTAAAATTCACTGTTGCCTTTAACTGGGCACAATCTATTTCCAGCTTCCGGCATTCGGCAGTTACATCATTGATATTCAAACTATTGTATTGCATGGTAAACTTTGCATCCCCCTTTAGCCTCGAAATGGTAACATTGGCATACTGGGCATTGGTAATTAAGTCGACCGTTGTTCCGATCGTAAGGTTACTGTAACGCTGCACCAGGTTTGCAGCACCGCTAATGGTGCCAATGCTTACTTTTGCGTACGATGCGTTCAGGTACAGGTCATGTGCCGAGCCTATAGTAAGCCCGGGGCCATACTGCTGTACAATGTTTGCCTTTTCTGTTACTGAACCAATTTTTACAGCAGCATAGGCGGCATTAAGCTTCAATGTGCCTACACTACCAATGGTTAGCCCCGCACCATATTGCTGCGTAATTTCCGCCTGGTTGACGTTGCTGATATCCGCTCTTCCATACTGTACCCGGATCTTGTTACTGTTGCTTTTCAGGTTTCCCAGCTTAAGGTTGCCGTACTGTACATTGGCTTCAAGCGCCCCGGATAAATCACCAATACTGACATCTCCGTACTGATGGGAAAGTTTCAGGCTGTTTGTTGCAGGCATATACACCTGATAACTTCCTTTGATCTCTGCCTTCCATTTTTTGCCCGTCTTAACCTTTCCTTTGGCCAGTTTGGTGTCCAGGATCACTTCGCCTCCGGCACTCAGGGCTTTGATATTGGTCAGGTCAAGCAACTCCTGGGCCTCGGCAGTATTGTCTCCATACACCTTCAGGTCTACCTCTATCTTTACTTCGTTTTTATCCCAGGTCCTGATGTCCAGTGCGCCATACTGGTTGTTTACCGTTACCTTATCGTTGCGACCCACGGTAAATGATTTACTTACTTTTCTAGATTTAATCGCTTCTTGTGCATTTGCAAAACTAACCACACACAAAAGAAGCCCTGTTATCCAACTTTTCATATCTGGTTGTCCTTCCTGTTTGTATTCACTTCGTTAATGACAGACAATTGCTGGTTGATGATCTGCAGCTGGATCTGCAGGTTCTGCACCATAGCCTCAATGACCAGCTTCTGGTTCGGACTGTGCTGCAATTCTTTTTTCAGATCGGCATAGTCCTTGTCCAGCTGGTTAAGGTCGGCACTGAATTTCTGGTACAGGTCCGGATTATCCTCTGCCAGGGCCTTTAAACTATCCTTTTTTTCATCAATCATATTGGCAAACCTGGCTTCTTTTTCTCCCAGCGCCCTGCTGATATCAGCCACATCAATCTGTTTGTTTTTCTGGTGTCGGGTAAACATAAAAGTGACTGCAGCAATCAGTACCAGCGATGCCGCAATTCCCATCCATAAGTTTAAATTAAAGGGCCTGGCTTTTTTTTTCTTATCCAGCTGCTGCTCAATCTTTGCCCATAAGGCATCCGAGGGGGCCTCCAAATCAAAAGCCTTCTTATGCTCCCTGATGTAATCTTCCATTTTTCTACTCATCTTTTACTCCTTTCTTTCCTAGTAAAGCCGTCAATCTTAATTTTGCCCTCATGTACTGTGTCCTCGAGGTGTTCTCTGATATTTTTAATATGTATGCTATTTCCTGGTGATCGTAGCCCTCAAAAAGGTACAGCGATAAGATTACCCGGTAGCCATCTGCCAGCCTGGTCATGGCCTCTTTAATTTCATGTACCTTCAGTTCTTGTTCCTCCAGACCGGCTTCATCATCCTCTGCGGCTACATCAACCTCATCCAACCCTATGAACTCAGCCTTTCGCTTCCTCAGCACATTCAGTGATTTATGAATCACAATCTGTTTCAGCCACAGGCCAAAAGAAGTCTCCCCCCTGAAGGCTTCAATCTTAATAAAGGCATCTAAAAATGCCTCCTGCAGCACATCCTCTGCATCTGCCTCTGCATTTACAATGCGCAGGGCCACATTATACATAGCCCGGCTATACAATTTGTAAATTTCAAATTGTGCTTTACGGTTGCCCCGGCGGCATTCGCTCACCAGATCTGCATGCTTGTCTATATATACAGCTTCCAATATTTATCTGAATTCATAACATAAGACAAGCCACTATTCAAAACGTTGCATATCCTTTATTTTTTTTTTAAAGTACGAAAGTAAAATTGCCTGTGGTTGAAATATGTGGTTCAAAATGAATATTTTTGCCGCTTAATTCTTTATATAATGTTAAGAACAACTACTTGCGGAGCTTTAACCCTTAAAAACCTGGGCGAAAATGTAATCTTATGTGGCTGGGTACAAAAATCGAGAGATTTAGGCGGAATGACTTTTATAGACATCCGCGACCGGTATGGCATAACCCAGTTGGTTTTTAATATGGACGATAACCGCGAATTGTGCGAAGCTGCCCGTAACCTGGGCCGTGAATTTGTGATCAAAGCAAGCGGACAGGTAGTAGAACGCTCTAATAAAAACCTTAAAATGCCTACAGGTGAAGTGGAAATAAAGATTACCGCCCTGGAGGTACTGAATGCAGCCAAGCTGCCCCCGTTTTTAATAGACGATGAAACCGATGGCGGAGACGACCTGCGGATGAAATACCGTTACCTGGACCTGCGCCGTAACCCGGTGCGCAACAACATGATCATCCGTCATAAAATTGCACAGGCAGTTCGGCGTTACCTCGATGGGCTGGACTTCATTGAAGTGGAAACCCCTGTGCTCATCAAGTCCACTCCGGAAGGGGCAAGGGATTTTGTTGTGCCCAGCAGGATGAATGCCGGAGAGTTTTACGCGTTGCCGCAATCACCTCAGACTTTCAAACAGCTGTTAATGGTTTCCGGTTTTGACCGCTATTTCCAGATTGTAAAGTGTTTCAGGGATGAGGACCTTCGGGCAGACAGGCAGCCTGAGTTTACACAAATCGACTGTGAAATGTCTTTCATTGAACAAGAGGATATACTAAACACTTTTGAAGGCCTGATCCGCACCT
The DNA here is from genome assembly GCF_900176535.1 of Pedobacter africanus. Lineage (NCBI taxonomy): Bacteria > Pseudomonadati > Bacteroidota > Sphingobacteriia > Sphingobacteriales > Sphingobacteriaceae > Pedobacter > Pedobacter africanus. The sequence continues at coordinate 2,464,617 of NZ_FWXT01000001.1, forward strand.
TGTTTAAGGAAATTAAAGGCATAGACCTGCCTGAGGTGCCAAGAATGCAGTATGCTGATGCCATGCGCCTGTATGGTTCAGATAAACCGGATACCCGTTTTGAGATGCAGTTCGTGGAATTGAACAGCCTGGTAAAAGGCAAAGATTTTCCTGTTTTCGACAATGCTGAACTCATTATTGGTATCAATGCCAAAGGCTGCGCCAGCTATACCCGCAAGCAGGTAGATGAGCTGACCGACTTTATTAAACGCCCGCAGATTGGTGCTACTGGCCTAATTTACATGCGCCACAATGAAGATGGCTCACTGAAGTCTTCGGTAGATAAGTTTTATGATGAAGAGGCCTTAAAAGGATGGTCTGCTGCATTCGACACCCAACCGGGTGATTTGCTGCTGATTATGGCCGGCAGTACAGATAAAGTCCGCAAGCAACTGAGCGAACTGCGCCTAGAAATGGGTAACCGCCTGGGGCTACGCGATAAAAATACCTTCAGCGCCCTTTGGGTACTGGACTTCCCATTACTGGAATGGGATGAAGAAACCGAACGCTACCATGCCATGCACCACCCTTTTACCTCACCAAAACCGGAAGACATTGCTTTGCTCGATACCAAACCGGGCGAAGTGAGGGCAAATGCATATGATATGGTCATCAATGGAACTGAAGTTGGCGGAGGCTCTATCCGTATTCACGACAGGGCCCTGCAGGCGCTGATGTTCAAACACCTGGGCTTTTCTGCAGAAGAAGCACAAAAACAGTTCGGGTTCCTGATGGATGCCTTTGAATTTGGCGCCCCTCCACATGGCGGCATTGCCTTCGGATTTGACAGGCTGTGCTCTATTTTCGCTGGCTTAGACAGCATCCGTGACGTAATTGCCTTTCCTAAAAACAATTCAGGAAGAGATGTCATGATTGATAGTCCTTCTACCATAGACAGCAAACAGCTGGATGAATTAAAAATAAAATCTACATTTTAAGTTTTTCATTCCATAAAAAAGGGCTTCATGTAAACATGAAGCCCTTTTTCTTATCAATAAGTCTCGCTATCCGGAGGAATGCCATAATCCACATACTGCGGCGCTTTATCTTTTTTCTTCCTGGATCCGCTAAACCATGACTTTACAGAATTGAAAATCGCTGAAATATGCTCTGCATCCAGGCTCTTTCCAACCTTGTTGGAAGCCAATCCAACAAGCGTTTTGGTCAAAAAGCCTGAACCTTTAAACAAAGTTGTATTCATAATAAAAGGCAGTACCATAGACATCAAGCTGCTGCTGATGTTGAGCTTATCGTCTATCTTAAGCAATGCAGAGGGGCTCGCATATTTTTTGATCAGCCCTCCCAAGGTAAACTGATGAAGGTACACGCGGGTATCCTTTAACAACAGTTCTCCTTTCTGCTTATGCTCGGCCTTTAAGCTGGCTACCATGGCATGGAGTTCCTCTAAATTATTGATATTATACCTTCTGTTCATCTTCTTCATCCTTATCTGCCAGTTTGTTAAAATAGTTTCTGATTGTAAAGTTGATTATCGCTTTCTCGATATACTTCTCTTTTGTATAGTATACAATAAGCGCCAGCAGTACATAAATCCCTGCAACACAGCCAAAACCACGAGCGTAGCTTCCAAGTACATCCGACAGGAAAAGGGCGAGTGTAAACGTTCCGAACAGAAAGGCCAGAATGAAACAGATCACAACTGCTGCATTGGTTACTACATCCGCAAATATCTTCGATATCTTTTCTACCAGGTACAGTCGCGTATATTCTACCCGTGTATCTACATAACTTTTGGCATCCTCAAAAAGATCCTCAATACCCTTTTCTTTGTTCTCCTGCATTGTCAATGGTTTTAGCTTTTTTTACGCATGTTCCAGATCGTCATCGACAAATTCATTTTCCGATTGACGAAGTTTATTCTTTACAGAGCTTACCACCTTATCTTTCAGGTTGCTCAGGTTATTGATCTCGTCGGCAGCTTTATCCTTAATAGAATCTCCAAGATCTTTTAAGGACTGGCTCAGTCTGTCCCTGGTTTCGCTTCCCTTTTCAGGTGCAAATAACAAACCCAATGCGGCGCCGGCAGCTAAGCCTACCAACAATCCAACCAACACTTTTGAATTATCATTCATAACATTTCAATTTTATAGTTAACGATACATTAATTCTCCTGAACGCCATTATTATAACTCCCCTTGTTCAGAAATTGTTTTAATTCTTTCCAATCTTTCGGAAGCCATGGCACTTGTTTCGTATATTTTAATCAGCAGAATAAAATACGACAACAGTAACGGACCAAAAACAAGTCCCAGTATACCAAATAAGGGTATACCAATAACTACGCCAATTACGGTAATGATGGGATGGATGTTACCAACTTTTTTGGCAATGACAAAACGCAGCACATTATCAATATTGATAATCACCACAAAACCGAATATAAGCATGCCCCAGGCTGCAAAATTATTGCCATTGACCATTTGTATCAAGGCAGCCGGAACAAAGACTACCGGTGGCCCAAGTACAGGCACAAAGGAAATAAAAGTGGTAATTACCCCCCAGAACAGCGGATCGCTATAACCCAGCACATAAAAACACAAACTCAGCAATGAGCCCTGGACAATTGCTATGAATCCCTGTCCTAAAACATTGGCATAGGTGGTATTGCGCATTTCTTCAGCAAAACGCTGCGCATTCTGCATCCTGAAAGGTGCATATTTGATCAGTGCAGCTTCAAACCGCTCTCTTTCTACCAGCATAAAGTATAGTAAAAAGTACATCAGCAGCAAGCCCAGGACAATATTAAAGGCCCCAGAGATCAATGAAGGGAACAGCTCTGTGGCCCAGCTGCCCGCTTTCTTAAGCCCATCCTCTACCAATTTCTGTACATCATCCCCTACAGGAATCAGGTGTTTCAGTTTAAAAAGCAGGTTCTTAAAATAGATAGGGTCATTTTGAAGCTCCGCAATTTTTTCGATTACCATAGCGCTCAGGGCATAAAACGGAAGGACAAGCACCACAACCGAAACCGCGAGCAGCAATATGGCCGAAAAGCTTTTATTGAGCCCCCTTTCTTCAGCCATGTACATATAAGCCGGCCGTAAAATGGTATATAGCACCAGTGTACCTAAAATGGAGCCGAAAATACCGTGTAAAGAGTATGCAATTAAACACCCCAAAGCTATAATAATGACCAGGTTGATATTATTGCGCTGCTTATAGGTAAATATCGACATGTAAAGGGCTATTTTTCCAGGTTTATGGCTCTCATTTTATTATAAAGTGTTTTCCTGTCTATGTTCAGGATTTTTGCCGCCTTGGTCTTGTTAAAATTAACCTCTCTCAAAACTTTCAGAATAGCTTCATATTCAGCTTCAAGCGCAGCATTTTTTAAATCCCTTGGCCGCTCATTACGTGACATGGTGGTTTCAATGGCGTTTGCCCTTGCATAGGTAGAAATCTCCAGCGGCAGTGCTTTGAGTTGGATTTCCTGTGTTTCGGTAAGCAGGGTGGCCCTTCTGATCACATTTTTAAGTTCCCTTACGTTGCCTGGCCAGTTATAGGTTAAAAAGCAATCCTCAACTTCCTGTGAGAAGCCTTGTACGTTCCGGCCCAGTTCCTGGTTGGCAACCTCCAGAAAAGTATTCGCAAAAATCAGGATATCCCGTCCGCGTTGGCTAAGCGGCGGAAGATCAATTGAGAATTCGTTGAAACGGTGGTATAAATCTTCCCTGAACTTTCCTTTCTGAATGGCATTACCCAGATTTTCATTGGTAGCCACAATAATACGCACATCCAGGTCAATTTCCTTGGTGCTTCCAATGCGTTTTATTTTGCGCTCCTGCACCGTTCTCAGCAAAGCCGCCTGGATGTCATAGGAAAGGTTCCCCACCTCATCCAGAAAAAGGGTGCCTCCATTGGCCATTTCAAAATGGCCAATTTTAGTATACAACGCTCCCGTAAATGAACCTTTTTCATGGCCAAAAAATTCGCTTCCGGCAAGTTCCTTGGTTAAAGAACCACAGTCCATGGCCACAAAAGGAGCGTCTTTCCTGGGGCTGTTCAGGTGGATCGCTTTGGCAACAGACTCTTTACCCGTACCGCTCTCGCCCGTTAAAATTACGCTATAAGAGGTTGGGGCAACCAGCTGAATTTGTTTTAAGAGGTGCTTCGAAGCATTGCTCTGCCCCGCCACAAAATTATCAGTATGGTTATAGATCTGTTTTGGCGCACGCTGTTTTGGTGTTTCAGAAACCTCAGGTAATGGCGCAACATTTAACGCAATCTGCGTTTCTATAGATTTATTAATCGTATTCAGGATCTCGTCCGGATAGAGTGGCTTGGTAATGTAATCATAGGCGCCCAGCTTGATCAGCTCAACAGCCAGCTTGATATCAGAATAACCGGTGATGATGATCACACCCGTCCGCGGATACTTCTCCTTGATCTTAATCAACATCTCTTTGCCATCTGTATCTTCCAGACGGTAATCGCATAAAACAAGATCATAGTATTCTTTGGCCAGATATTCCATCGCTGAAACACCACTCGTCGCTGTTGATACACTAAAGGAATTTCGCGTTAAAAACTTAGACAATAGTATCCCTATATTTATTTCATCATCAACAATTAATATTTTTCTCATATGTATTTTTTAGATAACATAAAGATAAATATAGGATAGTTTTTTTGATATGGGAAATTTTCTCTACACTTTTTACACAACAGAAAGTATTAAAAATTTATTTATTGGAAAAAACAGGTTTTCTTTTTTCTAAAAATGCAGTTGTCCCCTCTTTAAAATCCTGGGTATTAAAGCACTTTCCAAACTCTTTGATTTCTACATCGAAGCCATTTACGGCAGGCGCAAATGCAGCATTGACAGCTTTTATTGCAGCCGCAAGGGCTAATGGTGCGCGCAATTTAATTTTATTCAATATACTTTCGGCTGATGCAATCAGTTCTGCCTGAGGTACCACTGCATTGACCAGACCTATATTTTCTGCCCGTTCTGCCGAAATCATATCTGCTGTGGCGATCATTTCCAGGGCCCTGCCCCTGCCCACCAGCAGGCTAAGGCGCTGCGTCCCGCCATAACCCGGGATCAGCCCCAGTGAAGTCTCTGGCAAGCCCAGTTTGGCATTGTCAGATGCAATACGAATATGACAGGCCATGGCCAGCTCCAGGCCTCCGCCCAGGGCAAAGCCGTTAATGGCGGCAACAACCGGCTTAGTGCAATTTTCAATGGCATTAAAGACTTTGTCCTGTCCATTTCTGGCCAGGGCCTCGCCCTGCTCGCCGTTATAGTCAGAAAATTCAGAAATGTCAGCTCCCGCAACGAAGGCCTTTTCTCCTGCACCGGTTAACAATACGCCCCTTATGGCATCGCTTTGTCCCGCAAATGCAATCGCATCTGCCAGTTCGGTCAGCGTTGCTTTATTCAATGCATTTAGCTTCTGTTCACGATTGATGGTAAGGTACAGGATCTGATCCTTCACTTCCGATAAAATATTCTGATAAGTCATGCTCTAAAAATTTCTGTTTTCAGCAACCCAATTTTCAATGTAGTTCACGATACTCTCCATCGTAGTTCCCGGGGCAAACAATTCGCCAACCCCAATCCCCTTCAGTTTTTTCATGTCCTCTTCCGGAATGATCCCCCCGCCGGTAAGCAAAACATCTGTCACTTTTTTTTGCTTCATCAGCTCAACGATCTTCGGGAATACCGTCATATGGGCACCCGACAAAATAGAGATCCCTATGGCATCCACATCCTCTTGTAAAGCGGTATTGACAACCATCTCGGGGGTCTGGCGTAAGCCGGTATAAATCACCTCCATACCCGCGTCCCTTAAAGAGGTTGCGATTACCTTTGCGCCCCTGTCATGCCCGTCCAATCCTACTTTGGCCACTAAAACCCGGATGGGCCTGTTTAATGTGTTGCTCATAATTTATGCTAATAAGTCGGCGGTAAATGTAAGTAAATTAGCGCTTTTATGTTAACTTTGACCACTAAATTTACAGTTTATATGAGTGAGGAAAGATCATTGAACTTTATTGAAGAGATCATTGAGAACGATTTAAATAGCGGAAAATACGAAACCCTGGTAACCCGTTTTCCACCGGAACCCAACGGGTATTTACACATTGGGCATGCCAAGGCCATTTGCCTGAATTTTGGCCTGACCCAAAAATACGGCGGTTATACTAATCTCCGGTTCGACGATACCAATCCGGTAACCGAAAAGACCGAGTATGTTGACAGTCAGCAAACCGACATCAAATGGCTGGGCTTTGAATGGAAAAATGAGCTGTACACTTCAGATTATTTCGACATCCTGTACAACTATGCCGTTCAACTGATAGAAAAAGGCCTGGCTTATGTAGATCATAGCACTGCCGATGAAATTGCTGCGCTGAAAGGCACACCTACCGAGCCTGGAAAGGACAGCCCATACCGCAGCCGCAGCGTACAGGAAAACCTGGACCTGTTTGCCAGTATGAAAAACGGAGATCTGGAAGACGGCGCCTGTACCTTAAGAGCGAAAATTGATATGGCCAGCCCTAATATGATTATGCGCGACCCCGTTCTTTACCGCATCAAACACGCGGAGCACCACCGTACGGGAAATAAATGGTGTATTTATCCAATGTACGACTTTGCACACGGACAAAGCGACAGCATAGAGCACATCACGCATTCCATCTGTACGCTGGAGTATGTTTCTCACCGCGAGCTGTACGACTGGTGCATCGAAAAACTGGAGATATTTCCTTCAAAACAATATGAATTTGCCCGCTTAAACCTTTCTTATACCGTAATGAGCAAGCGCAAACTGCTGCAACTGGTCAATGAGGGTGTAGTGAGTGGCTGGGACGACCCGCGCATGCCTACCATCAGCGGGTTACGCAGAAGGGGCTATACCCCTGAAAGCATCCGCGAATTCTGCGACAGGATAGGCATCGCCAAAAGGGAAAACCTGATCGAACTGAGCTTGCTGGAATTCTGTGTAAGGGAACACCTCAATAAAACCGCTAATCGGGTAATGGCCGTAATGGATCCAATTAAACTGGTCATCACCAACTACCCTGAAGGTAAGGAAGAGGTCCTGACAGGCGAGAACAACCCGGAAGCAGCAGATAAAGGCGGCACACGTGAAATTCCTTTCAGCAATGAACTGTGGATTGAACGCGAGGACTTCATGGAAGAACCGGCAAAAAAATGGTTCAGGCTGGCGCCTGGTGCCCTGGTTCGGTTAAAACATGCCTATATCGTAAAGTGTGAAGATTTTGTAAAGGACGCAGAGGGCAATGTTACGGAAATCCGTTGTACCTATATCCCTGAGTCAAAAAGCGGGGAAGATACCAGCGGCATCAATGTAAAAGGAACCATCCACTGGGTGAGCACCAAACATGCCAAAAGCGCAGAGATCAGGTTATACGACAGGCTCTTTTCTGTAGAGTCGCCGGATGCTGAGGAGGGTGATTTTAAAGACTACCTGAACCCGAACAGCATGGAAGTCATCAAAACAGCATATATAGAACCTTACCTGGCTGCAGCGGATAAAGATGCCCGCTACCAGTTCATCAGAAAAGGTTATTACTGTCTGGATAAAGATTCCACTGCAGATCACCTGATCTTTAACCGCACAGTTTCCTTAAAAGATGCCTGGGCAAAGGGGAACAAATAAAAAAAGGCGCTTTAAAAGCGCCTTTTTCATTACATATACTTCTTATACAGATTAAACAGGATCAGCTTATCGGCCGGGGTCAGTTCCTGGCTGATGTCTGTCTGCACAAAATGGATCTTAAAGGCCTCAATTGCCGCCTTTAGGTTTTTCACATTGTAACCAATGATCCTTAAGGCAGCCTCTGCGTCAAAATCATCCGGGGGCATCATCAGCACGCTATCGTACCAAAGCCCGAAACCGCTTTCCGCCAGTCTTTTCCAGGGAAAGTTTTTTGGATCGTTTTTACGGCCAGGTGCAATATCAGCATGGCCAATAAAATTGGCCGCAGGGATGTTGTACCTTTTCTTTAAAGCGCCCAATACGGTAATCAGGCTTTTGATTTGGGGCTCAGTGAAAGGTTCCTTTCCGTTATTGTCTATTTCTATGCCTATAGAAGAAGAATTCAGGTCAGTTTCATTACCCCATTTGGATGCGCCGGCATGATTAGCCCTCAGGTAGTCGTTTACCATCTGGTATACCTTGCCGTCCCGACCCACCACATAGTGTGAGCTTACCTGCGTACGGGCCAATGTAAAGGTTTTTAAAGTCTGTGCCGCAGAATCCTGTGCAGTATGGTGAAGGATCACAAAATTAGGTTTACGTATGCCAAAATTTACAGAACCGACCCATGGTAGCTTATGGGCGGGTAAGGAATCGATGGCCTGATTGAGGGGCGGCTCTGCCTTTATGATCTCTGCGAAGCCCGCTGCCTGCTTCTTGTAAACTTTATTGGTTGCTGCATATTTGCCTGTGGAACAGGCCCCAAGCATCAATAGTAAAAACAGGGAAAAACCAGGCCGGGTAAACTTATAGGATGATCTCATAATAGCGGGATTATAAATGGTGAAATTACTATTTTTTACTAATTTCGTTGCATGCTTAATACAGCAATTACCACAATAAGTAAATCATTACCATGAAGAAACGGAACAAAATCACGCTGCTCGTTGCCGGATGCTCAATTGTAGCAGGGGCATTATCCTGCACCAACTCACAAAATAACAACAGCAATCAAACTCAAAATAAGGTCGGCAGTACAGACAGCCTGCAGCGTTATGTAGACGAACGCCTGGCCATCTATGAAAAAGTTAAATTAACCAGCAATTTGAACGACCTGACCGCAAGCGAGCGAAAAATACTTCCGCTGCTGATCCAGGCAGCAAAGATCATGGACGATTTGTTCTGGAAGCAGGCTTACCCTCAGCGCGACAGCCTGCTGGCTACCATTAAAGATGAAAAAACAAGGGCATTTGTTGACATCAATTACGGCCCCTGGGACAGGCTGAATGGGGACAAACCATTTGTTGCCGGAATAGGCCCTAAACCCGATGCGGCAACATTTTATCCTGTCGGGATGACCAAAGACGAGTTGGAAAAATCAGCTGTAAAAGACAAATATGGTCTGTATTCCGTAATCAAGCGAGACAGCACCGGCAAGCTTACATCCGTCCCTTATCACATCCTTTATGCGGCAGAGCTTCAGAAAGCATCCAACCTCCTTAAACAGGCCGCCTTGCTTGCCGAAGACGCCGGGCTAAAAAAATACCTGAACCTCAGGGCTGATGCACTGGTTACAGACAATTACGGCCCTAGCGATTACGCCTGGCTGGACATGAAAAGCAATACCCTGGATATCATTATCGGCCCTATAGAAAACTACGAAGACAAGTTGTTCAATGCCCGTGCATCGTTTGAGTCTTATGTTCTGATCAAAGATAAAGTATGGAGTAAACGCCTGGCCAAATATGTAAGCATGCTTCCACAACTGCAGCAGGGCCTTCCGGTAGAGGCCAGGTACAAACAGGAAAAACCAGGGACAGACTCTGAGCTGAATGCCTACGATGTGGTTTATTATGCCGGCGATTGCAATGCAGGCTCAAAAACCATCGCCGTCAACCTGCCGAATGATGAGATCATCCAGCAAAAGAAAGGCACCAGGCGCTCCCAGCTAAAAAATGCCATGAAGGCCAAATTCGATAAGATCCTGATGCCCATTGCCAAAGAATTGATCGACAAAGACCAGCAGCAATACATTAATTTCGATGCTTTTTTTGCCAATGTGATGTTCCACGAGGTAGCACACGGACTGGGCATCAAAAAAACCGTTACCGGAAAAGGATTTGTGAAAGAAGCCCTTCAGGAACAATATTCCTGGCTGGAAGAAGGGAAGGCGGATGTACTGGGACTATACATGGTTACCGGCCTGCTTAAAAAGGGAGAGCTGGAAGGCGATATCAAAGCTTTTTATACCACTTATATGGCTGGAATATTACGTTCTGTGAGGTTTGGGGCGGCAAGTGCACATGGTAAAGCCAATATGCAATGCTTCAATTTCTTTAAAGAGAACGGGGCCTTCATCAGGAACAGCAATGGAACCTACAAAGTAGACTTCAGTAAGTTTGAAACTTCGATGAATAAATTGAGCGGAGTAATCCTGACGCTACAGGGTAATGGGGATAAAGCTGCAGTAGAGAAAACCCAGAAAGAAATGGCGGTCATCTCTCCGGAGCTACAGAACGATCTGGATAAACTTACCCAAAAAGGAATCCCTGTGGATATTGTTTTTGAACAGGGCGTAGACGTATTGGGCGTAAAATAGTTTTAAACGGCCAGATGTCTGCTGATAATTGCTTCAAGCTCTTCAATATCGAAGGGCTTGGACAAATACCCGTCAGCACCTGCCTGATCTGCCAGCGATTTCACATCATTGTTGGCAGAAAAATAAATCACAGGAATGTTTTTTAGCAAGTCGTTGGCTTTCAGCTCCCTTGTCGCATCTATCCCACCTACATCAGGCAGCCAGTTGTCCATAAATATGATATCGGGCGTATAGGACATTACCTGATCGATGATGTGATTAGAAGTCGAAGATGTTTTGATGTCATACCCCGCATCCTGTAAAATAATTGTACACAGTTCTAAAATGTCTGGATTGTCATCAAATACGAATACCTTTTTACTCATGTGCTTTATCATCTTAAGGTTAGGACAACAAATTTATAAATTCTCCCATATCTTCAATGCTTAATACCGCATCTATTTCAACATTAAGTTTTGCCTGGGCAGGCATGTAAGCCACCTGGGCGGTGTCGGGATCCTGGATTGCCGTTGTTCCGCCCCAGATTTTTACCGTTTTCAGCCCATTTACCCCATCGGCATTTGAGCCGGAAAGCAGGAGGCAAACCAGTTTCGCGCCATAAACCTCTGCTGCGGTTTGAAATGTAGCGTCGATGGCGGGCCTGGAATAATTGATCTTTTCCGAATAATCCAGCGAAAAGGTCTGGTCCTGCTCAATCAGCAAATGATAATCAGATGGCGCAATGTATATCGTACCTGCAAGTATTTTTTCCTTTTCATCAACCTCTTTCACTTTAAGCTTGGTCCTTGAGGAAAGCAAAGAGGGCAGTAAGGAGTCTGCACCGTGCTTGCGGTGAACCACAATGACAATCGGAAAGCTGATGTCCGGGCTCACCTGAGGCAGTACCTTCAACAGCACGTCCAGGCTTCCGGCCGAGCCACCTATAATCAATGCCTTTGCCCCTTTCATCAGCCCAGTTTCCTCCATATTTTTTCGCCCGGCAAACGCTTATATCTTTTCGCGATCCTTGAAAAATCTACGGTTTCTTTCGTGCCTAAGGCCAGGTAGCCCAGCTCATCCAGGCTGCTGTCGAACAGATCGAGCACATTATGCTGCAGGGCACGGTCAAAATAGATCAGTACATTCCTGCATAAAATCAACTGAAACTCGTTAAAAGAATGGTCTGAAACCAGGTTATGGGTAGAAAAGATCAGCTTGCTTTTCAGCTCTTCATCAAATTTTGCCAGGGAGTAATTCGCAGTATAATAGCTGGAAAAGTCTTTCGTCCCCCCTGCCAAGATGTAATTTTCCGAATATTGTTTCATCTGCCCCATCGCAAACATCCCCTGGGCAGCTTTCTCCAGCACTGCCGGGTTAAGGTCCGTGGCATAGATCAGCGATTTATGCAGCAGGTTTAGCTCTTTTAAAAGGATGGAAATAGAATAGGCTTCTTCTCCGGTAGAGCATCCGGCAAGCCAGATCCGGATAAAAGGATAGGTTCCCAGTTTTGGCAGAACCTCTTCCCTTAAGGTCCTGAAAAAGGATGGATCTCTGAACATTTCGGTAACATTTACCGTAATCTGTTCCACAAACCTTTTAAAATAAACCTGGTCATCAATAACCTTATACCTGAACTCCGCAAAACTTAATGCTTTATCCAAAGCATAAAGCCTGGAGATCCGCCGCTTTAAAGAAGCCCTAGAGTACCCGGTAAAATCATAGCCATAATGTTCCAGAAGATCGGAAAGCAGGATCTCCACATGTTCATCGGTGATTACAGGACCATCCAGCATCGGCTTTTCTAAATATAAAGGTTAAGTAAACCGGTTAATTCCTCTACATTAACGGGCTTGGACACATAACCCGATGCCCCGGCGCTCAGGCATCTTTCCCTGTCGCCAACCATGGCCTGGGCGGTAACAGCGATCACGGGAATATCCTTCAGCAAAGGGTCCGTCTGCATTACGGCCATCGCTTCGTAACCATCCATTCCCGGCATCATCATGTCCATCAAAACCACGGCAATGTCCCTGTCTTCCGCCAGTAAGTCAAGCCCCTCCTGTCCTCCTGTGGCCGATACACAATGATAGCCTTTAGCCCTCAATACGGCCGACAACGCAAAGATATTCCTGCTGTCGTCATCCACAATCAATATCTTATTCTTCGCCATGTTATACCTTATCGTAAAGCCAAACCCTAAGCAGCGAGATCAGCTGGTCAATATCCACCGGCTTGGAAATATAGTCAGACGCTCCTGCAGCAATACATTTCTCCCGGTCACCCATCATCGCCTTGGCGGTCACGGCAAGAACCGGCAACTGTTTATAGGCGGCCATCTTCCTGATTTCCTTTGTCGTCTCATATCCGTCCATTTCCGGCATCATCATGTCCATCAGCACGATATCCACCAACGGGTTCTCTTTAAGTACCTGCAGGGCTTCTTTGCCATCTGTAGCGGCCAGCACTTTCATCTTATGCTGCTCCAAAGCTTTGGTCAAAGAAAAGATGTTCCTCACATCATCGTCTGCTATCAGGACAGTCTTATTGTTCAGCACCTCATACAGGCCGCCGAGTTTTTCTGTATTTGTCTTCTTCTGCCTGCTCTCGTCCCCCTGCTCTTCAACCAGGTGCAGGAAGAGCGCCGCCTCATCTAAAATACGCTGGTAGGAATGTGCAGTTTTAACCACAATGGAGTCCGCATACTGTTTGATACGGCTCTCTTCCCCCTTGGATAAGTTCTTGCCGGTAAAAATGATGATCGGCAGGTTTTCAAGCCCTTTACTTTTCTTAATGGTTTCCAGTGTTTCATAAGCATTCTTATCGGGAATGCCCATATCCAGGATCACACAATCCACTTCCTGCTTGTTCAGCGCATCAATGCTTTCTGTCACATTGCCCGCCACTTCGGTATGGATGCTGTAATTGCTCAAAAAATAACTTAGCGCCTCCGCATGTTGCTTGTTTTCCTCTACAATCAGTACTTTTTTAGGATATTTGCTTAAGGCCTGTTCCAACTTTTGAAAGATCTGCTGCATGTGCTCCAGCGCAACAGGTTTGTTAATAAAATCGACGGCCCCCTTTAACAGGCTCTCCTTTTTTACTTCAAGCGACGACATGATGTGCACCGGGATTGGCCGTGTAGCTGGGTTCGACTTCAGCTCCTCCATCACCTGCCAGCCGTCTTTAACCGGCAATTGTATATCCAGCAATATCGCCAGGGGCTTATAGTGATTGGCCAGCTCTATACCAACATCTCCCCTTACGGCAACAATGCCCTTATAGTTTCTTTTTCGTGTAAAGCCCAGCAGTGTTTTTGCAAAATTGGTATCATCTTCAATGATAAGGATTATCTTGTCTTCCGGCCCGATATGGTCACGGTCATCTTCGATATCTTTAGGGATGCGGTCAACTGTAAACCGTTCGGCGATAACGGGCTCCGGCTTTTCCACAAAAACCGGCGCCGCCAGCACATCCTGCACCGCTTCAGGCTTTTCCATTACGCTCCGGACTACCGGCAATGAAAATGTAAACTCGCTGCCCACATGTTCCTTGCTGGTCAGCGTGATCTCTCCGCCCAGCAGTTTAGACAACTCCCGGCTAATGGAAAGCCCTAATCCCGTTCCCCCAAACTTGCGGCGGGTAGAGCCATCGGCCTGCTGAAAAGCTTCAAATATCAACCCCTGCTTATCCCTCGGGATGCCTATGCCTGTGTCTGTAACTTTAAACAATACGTTTTTACCGTCTTCAGCCTTAGTCACTGTCAGCGCAACCTTTCCGGCAGTGGTAAATTTAATGGCATTGGAAAGCAGGTTCTTTAAAATCTGCTCCAGGCGCATCTTATCGGTATTGATCTGTAAAAGCTCGTCTTCAACATCAATCACAAGATCCAGGGCCTTATTTTTTGCCAGTGGGGCAAACAACGAGCGCATATCCGTAACCACCTCTGCAAGATTCACGTCCGAAAATTCAAGCTTCATTTTCCCGGCCTCAATTTTAGACAGGTCAAGAATCTCATCAATCAAAGCCAGCAATCCCTGTCCGGAGCTTTGTATCACCTCGGCATATTCAATATATTCCTTATCCAGCTCCTTATTTTCAGACATCAGTTTTGACAGCAGCAAAATCGAATTTAAAGGGGTACGCAGTTCATGTGACATATTGGCCAGGAATTCTGATTTGTACTTTGTGCTTTGCTCCAGCTGTTCTGCCTTGTGTTGTATATCCAGGTTCCGTTCCTGGATCAGCTGGTTCTTTTCTTCCAGCAAACTTGTACGCTCTTCCAATTCCTGGTTACTTTGCAAAAGTTCTTCCTGCTGCACCCGGAGTTCCTCTTCTGAGGTCTGGATCCGCTGTGTCTGAGCTTCCAGTTCGGCATTTAAGCCTTCCAGTTCCCGGTGCTGCGCCTGCAGTTCTTCTGCCTGGGCCTGGGTTTCCTCTAAAAACTCCTGCAGCCTTTTCCGGTTTTGTGAACCATGAATGGCAATTCCGATATTGTGCGAAATGTTATGGAGAAATTCGAGATGAAGGGGAGTGTAAGTATGCAGACTGCCAAATTCCATCACACCGGTCACAATGCCGTCCCTGATCACAGGAACCGCCACAACATTTCTGGGCCTTGTGTTCCCCGCCGCATAGCTGATGGTCAGTTCTCCCTCAGGGATCTCATTGATCAGCATTTGTTTTCCCGATTGCAAAGCCTGTCCCGCCAGCCCCTCTCCGGCTTTTAGCTGTGCTGTTTTATGCCCATCCATCAAAGCATAACTTCCCGCAAGATGAAGCATTTTATCTTCTTCCAGCAGGTAAAATGCCGCAACCTGACTATGGGTGTGTTCAATTATACATTCCAGGATATCATTGGCCAGCTCAGGTACACTTTTTTCGCCTACCATTTTATCGTTCAATGCCGCTATGGCCGATTGCAGCCATTCCTTATCCGCCAGTAATGAAAAAGAATACTGTAAGGATTCGGCCATGCTGTTCAACGAGCCTGCCAGGCTCCCCAGGTCATCCCTTTCGGCCTCATCAAGCCGCACCTGGTAATCCCCTTTGGAAATCTGGCCTGCAATTCCCTGGATAACAGCAATCCTGTTGTCCATTTCTTCACGCTTTCGCTGCAACTCCTGCTGTAATTGGATGCGGACGTTAAAATCGTGAGAGACTTTGCGGTAAAAAAAGAAAGTGATCAAAACCGCAATGATAGCGGCCAGGATAATGAGCATTGGTGTATAGCCGGCCAGCTTGTTCATATCGGCTGTTCGCAGCTCCAGCAAGCGTTTCTCCTCTGTCTGCATCAATTTGATCAAATCACGAGCGGCATCCATATAGGTTTTTCCGTTCACCAGCTCTGCAACGCTTACATTCCCGCCCCTGCTTTTTATTCCAACGGTCTTCTGCAAGATCTCCAGCCGGCCTACAATAATCTCACGCAGTTTCTTAACATTCTTTTGCTGTACCGGATTGTCCCTGGTCTCTTTACCTACCTCATCCAGCAGATAAAGCGCATTTTGCTTTGCGCCTACATAGGGGGCCAAAAAATCTTTTTCCCCAGTCAGCAAATACCCTCGCTGTCCGGTTTCAGCATCTTTTAAGGTAGAAATCACCCCATCCAGCTTGGTCATGACTTCATTGCTGTGCGCTACCATCTCTCCGCTCCTGATGAGATTTTTGATACTGATGTAAGAGGCCAGCGAGGTAATGAACAATACCAGCAACGATAGCCCCAAACCAATGCGAAGGTTATTTTTTATAGATTTTTTACTCATAAATTTCTGTTTTAATCTGTTACCGGAACAGTGTTCAGCGGCAGGGTGAAATAAAATTCCGAACCCTCGCCCAATTTACTTTTAACCCCCACTTCACCACCATGACGGTTAATAATTTCGGCCGAGATATACAAGCCTATGCCTAAACCCTGGAAATGGATGGAAGTTTCTTCAACCCTATAAAATTTTTCAAATACATGTTTCTGCAGCTCTGGTTCAATACCTATTCCGAAATCACGAACCCCCAGGTATAATTTGTCGCCTGTGGTATGCAGGTTGATCTCTACTCTGCTCGTTCCCGGAGAGTATTTAATGGCATTGGTCAGAAAGTTAACGATCACCTGCTCAATACGCATCTCATCGGCATAAATCTGCTGGGGCGCAGTCCCTTTTCTAATGAAATTAAATTCCGGATTGGCCTGATGTATGATCTCCAGAACGCCATCCAGCAAGGTATCCAGTACAAAATGTTTTTTGTTGAATTTAAGTTTCCCGCTCTCTATTTTGGAAATATCCAGCAAATCGGCAATCAGTTCATTGAGTTTTTCCAATTGCACCTGCGCTTTGGCCAGGTGCTTCTTAACCGTAGGGATATCGCCTTTGTCCACACTTCTGCCCAGCAGCTGTACGTAGCCCTTTACACTGGTTAAAGGTGTTTTTAACTCATGACTGGCAATACTGATGAATTCATCTTTTTTACGCTCCGCCTTTTTTCTGAATTCAATTTCATCCAGCAGGGCTTTCTGTATTTCTATGAGTTTCCGGCTTTGCTCGTAAATGCGGTAAAAGGTTTTTACCTTTAACAGCAGGATATCCATATCCACAGGTTTAGTGATGTAATCCAGGCCCCCTGATGAATATCCCCTGGTGATAAATTTAAGCTCTGTATTTGCTGCTGATAAAAAGATGATCGCTGTTTCTTTAGCTTTGCTGTATCCCGAAATCGCTTCTGCAACCTCAAACCCATCCATTCCAGGCATCTGTACATCCAGGATGATCAGCACATATTCATTTCTAAGTACTTTTTTTAAGGCTTCTTCTCCCGATGACGCGGTATCTACTTCAAAATTATGCCGTTCCAGCACCTTTTTTAAAGAGATCAGGTTCTCCGGGGTATCATCTACTATTAATATCATTATTTAAACATAAATAAAGGCTTTACTCTTGTATAACACTTTGCAGCTAAAATTATACAAGTTTATAAGTTTAAACTTATATATCATCATTTTGTTGCAAAAGGTCTAATTATAAATTATAACCTGTTGGAATTAAAAGTATCTCCCTGCCTGAAATCGCCGGTATCAAATCCTTTTTTGAACCAGTACATCCGTTGGGCCGAAGTACCGTGTGTAAAGGCATCCGGCACCACCTCTCCTTGCGCCTGTTTCTGAAGCTTATCATCGCCAATTGCATTGGCAGCGGTCAGTGCCTCTTCAATATCTCCCTCGTCCAGCCTGAAATTGGCCTGGTTTTGCGCATGATGTGCCCACAGTCCGGCAAAAAAATCGGCCTGAAGCTCCAGCTTAACCGAAAGCTTATTGTATTCCACTTCAGTTAAGTGTGCCCTTTCCCGCTGTACCTTTTCTGAGATCCCCAGCAGGTTTTGCACGTGGTGCCCAACCTCATGCGCAATCACATAAGCCTGCGCAAAATCCCCGGCAGCGCCAAAACGGTCCTTTAAATCTTTATAAAATGTTAAATCAATGTATACTTTATGATCGGCCGGACAATAGAACGGCCCTACCGCAGAACTGGCATTGCCGCAGGCCGATGCCACCATATTGTCGAACAAAGTAAGTACCGGGGCCTCATACTCACGCCCCATTTGCTGAAACTGTGCTACCCATACCGAGTCCGTCGACTCCAGTACACCGGCAACAAACTTCCCTTCAACATCGGTGGGAACCCCTCTTTTACCTTCTGCAGGGGCTTGCTGACCAACAGGAAGCTGGCTCACTAATCCCGAAAAATCCTGTCCGAAGATCAAACCTAAAACTACTACGATGATGGCCGCGCCACCACCAAGCACCTTTCCGCCACTCATTCCCCTCCTGTCATCAACATTACTGCTACCTTTTCCGAACCATTGCATATATATCCTGTTTATTTGGTTAATAAAAGTTTGCGACAATTGTTATACCAAAAATAAAAGAATATAAGATTAATTAAATGCAGCTATAGCTTTATGGATTCTTTCGATAGTTTCTGCTGCCCCAAGGCTCACCGCAATGTCGAACACGCCCGGCCCGAATTTTCCGCCAACAAGCATAACCCTCAAAGGAAGCATCAGCTCTCCGGGCTTAAAATTATGCGCTGCAGCCAGTATTTTAAACTTTTCCTCCAGCACTGCCGCGGATTGTCCATCTTCCAGCTCCGAAGCATAGGCTTCAAAAAAAGCAGCCTTTTCAGCAGTCCATTTTGGTTTTACTGCGTCCAGGTCATAATTCCCCGGAGCATTAAAAAAGTAAGCTCCCTGCGCAACAAAATCACCAAGCAGGTTACAGCGGTCTTTAATCAGGTCAATCACTTTCGCCAGCTGTACATCTTCTCCGGTTTCTGTATCCGCAGCGGCAAAAGCTTCCTTTACAAATGGAAGCAGTTCCTGTGCTTTACTCTTTTTTATCCATTCATGGTTATACCATTTGGCTTTTTCAAAATCAAACTTTGCACCAGCTTTACTGATCCTTTCTACTGAAAACTTATCTATCAGTTCGGCCATAGCAAACAACTCCTGATCTGTACCATCGTTCCAGCCCAGCATCGCCAGCAGGTTTACAAATGCTTCCGGCATAAAACCCAGCTCCTTAAAGCCTTTGGTCAGGTCGCCGGTTTTTGGGTCTGTCCAATTTTGTGCATAAACGGGGAATCCCAGCCTGTCGCCATCCCTTTTGCTCAGCTTACCATTGCCGTCCGGCTTCAGGATCAGCGGCAAATGCACCCACACAGGCATTTCGTCTCCCCAGCCCAGGTACCTCCACAACAAGACATGGATAGGTGCAGAAGGCAGCCACTCCTCCCCTCTGAAAACATGGCTGATCTCCATCGCCCTGTCGTCCGCAACAACCGCCAGATGATAGGTGGGCATGCCATCGGCTTTCAGGAGTACTTTATCGTCAATCAGGTTGGTATCAAAGCTCACGTGCCCCCTGATCAGATCCGTAAAAGATACCAGCTCATTTTCAGGGATTTTAATCCGCACCACATGCGGTGTATTACTGGCCAGCAAGGCCGAAACTTCTGCAGCATCAAGGGTCAGTGAGTTTCGCATCACGGCCCTTGTTGCCAGTCCGTAAGTAAAATTAGGGATCTCTTTGCGTTTGGCCTCCAGTTCCTCGGAAGTATCAAAAGCATAGTAGGCATGCCCGCTGGCAACCAGCTGCTCAGCATACTGCCGGTAAGTCGCCTTCCGTTCACTTTGCCGGTAAGGCCCAAAAGGACCGCCAAGCGAAGGGCTCTCATCAGGCTTTAATCCACACCATTCCAGGCAGGAAGCAATATATTCTTCTGCCCCATCCACAAAACGGGTCTGGTCGGTATCTTCTATCCGCAATACAAATGTACCGTTGTGCTTTTTGGCAAACAGATAATTGAATAAAGCGGTACGCACGCCGCCCAAATGAAGTCCCCCTGTCGGGCTGGGGGCAAACCTTACTCTTACTTTCTTTTCCATAATTACTGCTGCAAAGATATATATTTTGTAATTTGCCTTCATATGCTATGAATCCATACGAGAAAAAACGCCGCTGGAAATTCTTTTTACTTGTCTTTGCCATTCTAATTGGCACAGCTTCTGTTTTTTACAGCGATTTCTTTGTAAAAAAGATGGAACGCGAGGAACAGCTCCAGTTCCAACTCTATGTTAAGGTAACAGAACAGACCCTGGCCATGTACGATGATGACCGCTATACAGGCCTGATCGACCTGATCCGTACCAATACCAAACTGCCTGTGATCATGACCGATTCCAGGGGCGATATCATCAGTTACCAGGGGCTGGATTCCACCAAAACGAATTACGACCTCGAAAAGAAGGCTGGTGTGAATTACGACCCCGCTTATTTTGCGCGGGAACTCAAAAAAATGAAGCAGCAGCATTCCGCAACCCCAATACTGGGCGGCGATGATACCCGCTGGTACATTTACCATAAAGATTCTGCTACCCTAACCCAGCTGCGCTATTTTCCTTATATCCAGCTCGCAGTAATCGGCCTCTTCCTGCTTACCGCGTATATCGCCTTCAGTTCGGCCCGAAAGGCGGAACAGGACCAGGTATGGGTAGGTATGGCTAAAGAAACCGCCCATCAGCTAGGTACTCCCATCTCTTCCCTTATGGCCTGGGTAGAGCTGATCAAATCCCGCTTTGACGCCGAAGAAGACCCGCTGATAGCAGAAATGGAGAACGACATCAAACGGCTGGAAGTCATTACCGACCGTTTCTCAAAGATTGGCTCCAAACCTATCGTAGAGGACCATGTAGTCTATACTGTCATCTATAATTTTGTGGAATATTTCAAACTGCGCACTTCCGATAAAATCGTCTTCAAAATCATTGGGGATGAACAGGTAAGGGCTTTGCTAAATGTTCCGCTGTTCGATTGGGTGACTGAGAACCTACTTAAAAACGCAGCAAATGCCATCGAAAATGAAGGCACCATCACCATCAATATTATAGAAAACCTGACCAAGGAAGAAGTATTCATTGATGTAACAGATACCGGCAAAGGCATCGCCCGGTCAAAATTTGATGCCGTATTCCAGCCGGGCTATACCACCAGAAAAAGGGGCTGGGGGCTGGGCCTTTCACTTACCAAAAGGATCATTGAAAATTACCATAACGGACAGATCTTTGTGAAAGACTCTGAACTGGGCAAAGGCACGACTTTTCGTATCATTTTAAAAAGCAGCATAACTTATGAACCGACCTCAAACACATGAGTACCCCGTTTGGGGAGCACAATACATCAGCCTGGTTGACGACGATGTATTGGGTATACTGAAAAAACAAGCATCTGAATTCCCGGACTTCCTCAACACATTGATCGAAAAAGCCGACTATGCCTATGCCCCGGGCAAATGGACCATAAAAGAGCTTGCCGGGCATGTTATAGACACAGAACGCATCCTCACCTATCGCTTAACCTGTTTTGCGCGTTCCGAGCAGCATGCCCTTCCGGGATTTGATGAAAATGATTATGTCGCCAATGCGCATTTCTCCGACAGGAGCCTGCTTAGCCTATCGGAAGAATTTGCTTTATTGCGAAAGTCTAACCTATACCTCTTCAACTCACTTACTGAAAAAGAACTGAACAGAAGCGGAACGGCCTCCGAAAGGCAGATCAGCGTACGCGCACTTCTTTTTGTAATTGCCGGTCATCTGATCCACCATACCCAAATTATAAAAAGCCGTTACCTATGATCTGGTTTTCCAACTTTAGCCCCGAAGCATTAAATGACAGGCCCAAAAACCATATGGGCGCTTTTTTGGACATACAATTCACCAAAGTAGAAGCAGACACCCTAACGGCAACCATGCCCGTTGATGAGCGGACACACCAGCCCGCAGGCATTTTACATGGCGGAGCCTCTGTTGTCTTGGCCGAGACCCTGGGCAGTATCGCCTCCTTTATGTGTATAGACCCTGAAAAATATTACGCGGTAGGCCTCGAGATCAATGCCAACCATTTGCGGCCTGTGAAATCAGGATTGGTAACCGGAGTCTGTAAGCCCCTGCATATTGGCGCAAAAACCCATGTATGGGAAATTAAGATTTATAACGACAAGGGAAAAATGAACTGCATCAGCAGACTAACTGTTGCCATCCTTAAAAAGGCCTGAAAGCAGGCTTATTTAATTTCCGATCTGATCCTGCTTAAAGTGACCTGTGTTACCCCAAGGTAAGAGGCAATATAACCCAATTGTATCCGCTGCACCAATGCCGGGTTGTCGCGCAGCAATTCGCTGTACCTTTCTGTAGCGGTCTTAAAGAGGCGGCCGATTAAACACTCTTCCGATTTGATCAGCTCCAGCTCCGCAAGCTTCCGGCCCCAGTTGGCAAATGCGGCATCTTCCTTAAACAGAACCTCCAGTGCCGCCGTTTTGATCTCATACAATACGCTGTTCTCCAGCAGTTCCACACTTTCATAACCCGGCTGGTCGTTGATATAGCTGTTGTAAGAGAGGACCAGATCGCCCTCCATTCCAAACCAGAAGGTGATCTGGCTGTCGGCACTTTCACAAAAAGCACGGGCAATCCCTTTTTCAATAAAATAAATAGATTTTTCCGTGCGCCCCGCCCTGATAATCAATCTGTTTTTGCGAATTTCCACACGCTGCATGATCCCTAATAACTGATTCAGCTGGGCTGTACTTAGGGGATAAATGCCTTTTATTTTATTTAAAATGTTCTGCAAAAGGAGATTTTTTATAAAGATAAAATACCAGGGGCTCATTTTTTAACATTTGTAAAAAATGAGCCGCCGGAATCGGGGTATCTTTGTCGCAAATTATTAAATTATGAACTGGATTATCTTAGTTATTGCCGGAGTTTTTGAAGTAGGGTTCACAACCTGTTTAAAATTGTCCAACAATTTCAGCAACATGAAATGGAGCATTGCCTTTTTCATCTGCATTACATTGAGCTTTATATTGCTAAACAAAGCTACTCAAACCCTGCCAATGGGCACAGCATATGCCGTTTGGACTGGTATCGGTGCAGTAGGAACCGTTTTGGTCGGAATTTTCTTTTTTGAAGAACCAGCGAACTTCTGGCGGATCTTTTTTATTGCCACACTGATTGGTTCTATTCTGGGCCTGAAATTCCTGGCCGGAGGCCATTAAAATGCACTATTTAATTTCAATAGGAAGCTCTACCACTGTACGGTCCCAGCCCAATACCATATTGGCTCCCTTGGGTTGGGGCGTAAAGGTAATCGAAAAGGCCTCTATCGGTTTATCCTGTAGTGCAACCGGCACCTCTACCCGGACAACATCTTCGGCCTGGTTATAGCTGAATGCTCCCCAGCGGTCTGTCTGTTTATTGATGATCAGTATCCATTTCCCCGGATTTGGAATAGCAAACAGGCTATAGCTGCCAGGTTTAATGGTTTTACCCCCCACCACAACGCGTTTGAAGAATTTAATTTCAGTGCATTCATTGGCACCAACGCGCCATACTTTATCAAACTGCTCCAGCACCCCAAAAATTTCACGTCCTTTTCTTGTCGGCCTGGAATAAACCACTTTAATAGATGGTGTTGAGCCGTCTTTGGCTTTGGCTGAATTTAATGGGTAGTAGACAATGTCTGCGGGACTGGCATCTACAGGCGCAAACTTTAACTCCTGTGCCCTGGCGCCAAGGGTAAACACCGCCAGAATTGCGATAAAACTTAATCTCTTCATGGGCCTTTTCCCTGATAAGGTTAAACGACTAGTATTCGCGGCCTTTAACGATTCCGTTTAAAAAGACAGCACCAAATATAAATCCGATAATTCCGCCTAAAATAGACCAGCCAAAGCTTCCTGAAATGATAGCCGCAGTTAAAATCCCAAAAAACAGGCCCAGTACATAATAAACCCAATCAAATGTGTTGTTGTTCTCTTCTTTAATCATTACATTAATTCTTAGGCCCCAAAGATATTGAATTATTTGATCTGTGTATAATTATTGCAGCTTTATTTATGGGTTTATCCGGCTTTGATAGGCCGCCAGCAGGTATATCAGTGATGCGGTGCCGTCCATTGTAGGCTCATTGGTACTGTAATCGCCAAAATCATCATGATAAACCACCAGGGGCGACTGAAATTCGGCATATTCATCGGGCTGGTACAGGGTAATGCCAATCAGGTTCCTGTAAATGCTGCCGTAAACCGGTCCGTCAACCAATCCCCCGTCTAAGGGGTACTGGTGCAGATGCGTTAATGCCGAATGCGGGTCCTGCGGCGTATCTCCCCAGGCCGGCAAGCCATAAACCATGGAAGTTCCCCAGGGGTTGCAGCCAAACAGCCAGTCAAAATTTGCCTGCGCCAACTCTTCGTATTCCGCATTTCCGCTAAGCTTATGGTACAAAAAAGCCTGTATGGCAAATGATGTGGTGAGGTTATTGGAACACCAGATAAAAGGAACGCCACGATAAAAAGCATTTTGCTTTGCCTTTTCCCAAACCTTTTCCAGCCCCTCCCTGTAATGCTGCTTTGCTTTTTCCGATAGCTCCGCGTGCTGGGTTTTGGCGAGCTCGTAATGCCCGAAATTGTGAAAAGGGTACCACTGATAATGCCTTGCTGTATCTGCACCCATCCAGGGGCTTACAGGTTCTTTGTCCGCATATCCTGCGGCCTGCAGCAAATACTTTTTGGAGCCCGACCCCTGATACAGTTCGGCCGCGGCAAGTTCCATATCGTCTGTCCAGTTGTCTTCTTCATAAAAATAAGGCGCACGGTTTGGGGCGGTCTGCTGTACCCCGGGTTTCTTCAGACCAAAGGTATAGGCCGATAGGGATTTCTGTTCCAGTTTCCGGGCGTACTTTTTGTCGATGCCTTTATACAGCCTGCTACCAAGAGCAAAAGCACTGCTAAACTTTCCGGCAACAGAGGCTGTTCCTGTTGCCCTGCTCTGGTATTTGCCCAGGCCCTGCGGCTTTCCGTTGGCAAAATAAACCGGCCGCTCCCTTCCTTTTCCGTAATCGACATCATCTTTTGTAGGTAGCCGCAGCCCTTTATGGTCCCGGTCGTCTGCAATCTGGTTAAACAGCCAGTCTTTCCGTGGATGCATTTTTAAAAGCCATTGCAGTCCCCAGTCAGCCTCATCCAGTACATCAGCCCTCCCGTTCCCACCCTCAAGTCCGTTCGCCAGGTAATGATCGGCAAAAACTTCCGGAAAATCCCGGTATGCCGCAAGCAAATGATAAGTAGCATTTGCAGAGGTGGTGGCATATTGCAGGTAATCGGAGGCATCATGCCAGCCCCCGCTCACGTCTATATGCGTACTGTCAGGCATCGGTCCGTACATGGTGTAGCCGTCTTGCGTATGGCAGCTGTCTTTCAGGTAGGGATTGTAGCCGCTGCGCTGCTGGCGCATGTACCGCAAAGCAAAATCGGCGGCCCCTGCATAAACATCCCGGCCTATGATCAGCTCCGGCGATTCGGCCCCACCCGCCCTGATAAAATACCGGCCCGGAGTGTTAAACTCGCTAAAGTCTAACCTGCAGGCCTTTTTAAAAGGACCATAGGCACCAAAAGCACTAATTTTTTCTGTGGTATAAACTACTTTCCCGCTTTGTTTTTCCACAATCTCAAAACCGGATGGAAGCCTGTCTCCATTCCTGGTAACCCAAACGGCCACTTTTACAGACCGGGGCTGATAGCCCAGCTGATTTATCCTGATCCAGGCCTCAGCGGCTCCGGCCCGATCAACCGCCGGATGAAAAGAAAGGGACAGCAACCCGCTCAAAAGGATACCGAGACTAAATCGTTGTATGTTATTCATAAAGAAATGGTTATCATAGATAAATAGAATGGTTTAGGAAACCTAAAAATAACAAACACTTGTCAGTTTTTGGTCAATTATTTTAGACAAAGCAGCAAAACTTAAAATTAATCAATCGATTGATTAATTTTGTGGCTTCAAATTTCAAATGGAAAAAACAGACAAGAAAGCCAGTATCCTGGAGGCGGCAGAGAAACTCTTCGCCGAACTCGGTTACGAGGCCACTTCTACACGGAACATTGCCAAAGAAGCCGGTGCAAATATGGCCATGATCAATTATTATTTTGGCTCCAAAGAAGGTGTGTTCATGGAAATCATGAGCAAAAGGATCGTCGATTTTAATACTCAGCTGATGAGCATTGACCAGGACAAACTCTCCGGGATGGAGAAACTCGTCAAAGTAATCGAAGGGTATGCCGCAAGGGTACTTTGTAACCATAGCCTGCATAAAATGATGCACAGGGAATTGTCCATGCCCCACCGGCCAGAGATGTTCTTTAAAATAAAGAACGCAATGGCCGAAAACCTGGTGGTCATCGAAAAGATCATCAACACCGGCATTGCCGATGGCAGTTTCAGACAGGTAGATGTAAGGATGCTGATTGCAACCCTAATGGGCACCATCAGCAATGTGGCCGTATCTCCTTCTAAAATTACTTATGGTACTACGCTTGATATCAATAACGACGAAGACCGGGAAATCATCACCGCAAGGCTGATTGCCCATTTAAAAGACCTCCTCATTACGTTTCTAACACCAAAAAAAGATGCATAAATCAATTAAATTATGTTTTTTGACCTTGATGCTGCCAGGCTTTATGTACGCCCAGGACATCAAAAAGCTGAGCCTGCCTGAAGCCATTGCGCTGGGCATAGCCAACAGCAAAAACTTAAAGCTTTCACAAAATAAAATAGACCAGGCTCTTGCACAGCTAAGTATGGTTAAAGATAATGCTTTGCCCACAGCAAAAGCATCTTTCCTGTACAACCATGCAGAAATCCCAACCAACACACTGAGCATTGGCGGCGGCAACCCCATCCACCTGCCTAAACGGGCAGATGCTTTTGTAGGCACCGCAGCCGTAGAAGAACTGGTTTACGGAGGCGGAAAATTAAAGTATGCCGAAGAATCTACACGTCTGCTAAGCGATGTGGCCCGCCTGGATGCCGACAAGAACAAAGAGGAAGTAAGCTATGCGGTAATCAATACCTATTACGCCCTCTATAAAGTGATGCAAAGCAAAAGCGTAATTGCCCAGAACCTGGAGTCTATTGCCGGCCAGCTCAAACAGTCCCAGCGTTTCTTTGAACAGGGCATCGTCACCAAAAATGATGTCCTGAGGTTCCAGTTGCAGCAGGCCAATGTTTCCCTTACCGGCATGGAGGCTGAAAACAACAGGAGGATCATCAACTATAACCTGGATATCCTGCTGGGCCTTGACGAAAAAACGCAGATCGAGATTACCGAACCGGATGCTGCAATGAAGCCTATTGCCCCTTTGAGCGACTACCTGCAGCTGGCACTGGCCGAAAGGCAGGAACTGCGTCAGCTGGATCTTCAGAACAAGGTGGCAGACATCAACATCAAATCGGTTAAGGCCAATACCCTGCCAACTGTAGGTGTAGGCGCCAACCTATACTACATCAACCCGAGCGGCAAGTTTATCCCGCCTGCCGACCAGTACATCATGCCGGTAACCCTTGGGGCCAATATTTCCTGGAACATCGGCAATTTGTGGACCAACAAACACAAAATAAGTGATGCCCGCATACAGCAAAAAGAAGTCGGCATCCAAAAAGATATCCTTTCCGATCAGGTGAAAACCGAGATCAATAAGAATTACCAGAACTACCAGCTGGCGCTCGATAAGATTAAGGTATTGGAAACCTCGATTGCCCAGGCAACAGAGAACGACAAGCTCCTGGCTTCAAAATACAAAAACAATGTGGCTTCGGCAATAGACAGAATAGACGCCGAAACCCTGCTTTACCAGGCCAAAATTAACCTGGAGCTGGCCAAGGCGGATGCAGGACTGGCCTATTATACCTTACTGAAATCTACCGGAAAAATTTCTCAATAAACACCAAAACAAATCAGGCAATGACAACTGAAAAGAAAAAAAAGAATAAAGTTATACCCATTATACTGGGCGTATTGATCCTGTTAGGCGCCATATTCGGCACTAAAGAGTACATCTATTACAGCAAACACGTAGACACCGATGATGCACAGGTTGATGGCGACATCAGCCCTGTTGTTGCCCGTGTAGGCGGATATGTACAGGAAATTAAATTTGAAGAGAACACCCGCGTGCAGGAAGGTGATGTGCTGGTGAAGCTGGACGACAGCGACTATAAAGTTAAGCTGGAACAGGCATTGGCCGGTCAGAAAGGTGCAAGTGCAGGTGTTGGGGTTTCCCAATCCCAGATCGCGGCCACAGCGGCCAATACCAGTACTGCTAAAGCCAATATAGAAGCAGCAAAAGTAAAACTGACCCTGGCGCAAAAAGATTATGAGCGTTATGCCAACCTGGTTAAAGACGGCTCTGTAACCCAGCAGGCTTTCGATCAGGCCAAAGCCCAGAAAGAATCTGCACAGGCTGCATTCAACGCCGCTACAGATCAGTACAATGCCGCGGTAAAACAGGTAGGTACTACCCAGTCGCAATTGACGGTAAGCAATACCGGGGTAACCCAGCGCCAGGCCGATGTAGACTTTGCACGCCTGCAATTGTCTTATACCGAAATCAAGGCCCCGGCTACAGGAATTGTCTCTAAAAAGAATGTGCAGAAAGGCCAACTGGTACAAGCCGGACAATCGCTCTTCTCCATCGTAAATGACAACAGCATTTACATTACAGCAAACTTTAAGGAAACCCAGCTGGAAGACATCAAAACCGGCTTAAAAGTAAAAATTGATGTAGATGCCTATCCCAATGAAGAGGTAACCGGAGAGGTTTACAATTTCGCCCCGATTACCGGGGCAAAAGGCTCCCTGCTGCCGCCAGACAATGCAACAGGGAACTTTGTAAAAGTAGTACAACGTGTGCCTGTAAAAATAAAGATCACCAAAGCCTCAGCCGCTGTTCTTGCCAAACTCCGCCCGGGAATGAGTGTAAAAGTTTCAGTTTCTATAAAAGACTAAAAAATGGCCGAAAAAGGTTTAAAAAAGTGGATCATCACCTTTACAGTGATCACAGCCTCCCTGCTGGAGCTGATTGATACGACTATTGTAAACGTAGCCATACCACAGATACAGGGTAACCTGGGTGCAACACTGGAAGATGTGGCCTGGTTATCTACAGGCTATGCCGTTGCCAATGTAATCGTCCTTCCCATGTCAGGCTGGCTGGGCAGCCGCTTCGGACGGAAAAATTACTTCCTCTTTTCCATCGTCCTGTTTACCATCGCGTCCTTCCTCTGCGGAAATGCGACCAATCTGGAAGAGCTCATTGCCTTCCGTATTTTACAGGGTCTTGCAGGCGGGGGCTTGATCTCTACTGCCCAGGCCATCCTGATCGAAACCTGGCCCCGGGAAGATGTGGGCATCGCCACGGCTTTGTTCGGACTTGGCGCTGTAGTAGGCCCAACCGTAGGCCCCACAATAGGCGGCTACCTTCTCGAAATCAGCACCTGGCCGCTCATATTTTATGTGAATATACCCGTCGGCATCCTTGCTGCCTACTGTACCTATATGTTTGTCCGCGAAACCCCTAAAGACGGAAAAGGCATGCCGGTCGACTGGTGGGGGATTCTTCTGCTGGCTATCGCCGTAGGCAGTTTACAGACCGTACTGGAGAAAGGCGAAAGCGAAGACTGGTTTGCCACACCATACATTACCGCATTGGCTGTCACGTCGGTACTTGGCCTGCTCCTGTTCATCTGGCGTGAGCTGAGCACAGACCATCCGATTGTCAACTTTAAGATCATGCGGCACCGCAGCTTTTCTGTGGGGATGTTCACTTCCTTTATCCTCGGTTTTGGCTTGTATGGCTCCGTATTCGTGTTTCCGGTATTCTGCCAGAACCTGCTGGGCTTCTCTCCGCTGCAAACCGGAGAACTCCTGTTCCCCGGAGGCCTCTGTACCATCGTTATGATGCCTTTTATTGGCATCATGCTGAAGAAAAACATCCCGGCACAGTTCATGGCCACCATCGGAATGTTCCTGTTCTTCGTGTTCTGCTACATGCTCAGTAAGTCTACCCTGCAATCGGGCACCAACGACTTTTTCCTGCCGCTGATGATCAGGGGTGTGGGCATGGCGCTGCTGTTCGTACCTTTAACCACCTTAGCCATCCAGGACCTGAAAGGCCCGGAAATAGGCCAGGGATCGGGCCTCAACAACATGATGAGGCAGCTGGGCGGATCTTTCGGGATTGCCGCATTAACTACACTGATCCATGTGCGCCAGGGCTTCCATCGCAGCAACCTGCTGGTCAACATCAATGAATACAATCCTGCATTTACCGAAAGGTTCAATGCTTTTATCAAGAGTTTTATGGCCAAGGGCTATTCCTACCTGGATGCCAAAATGCTGGCTGCAAAAGCCATAGAGGGTACAGTAACCAAGCAATCGCTACTGCTCACCTACAGCGACGCCTATTGGGTGGCCGGACTGATCCTGCTCTGCTCAATCCCCTTGTTGTACCTGCAAAAGTTTAAAAAGAACGTTGCCGTTCCTGCAGATCTGCATTGAAAAAAAGCAGCCGCTGGAAAATTCCAGCGGCTGCTTTTACCCCAAAAAAATAACAATTACCGTACAACCTGCGCTACAGCGGCACAGGCCATACATACCTTTAAAAGATTTTTTGAATCTCTATAATTCTAAGTTAAAAAAATCCGGCGGAAAAATCAAAATAATTTTATCCACCGTTTAAGTCGTTTTTTCAATCATTTTTGCTACTTTAAGCGCGAATTTTTTTCCACCAGATTATGATGCAGAAACTACGCGCAAAAGGGCAGAGGGAATCTACGTTTAACAACGAAGTTGTATCCCGGTTCGAACTCTACAACAGCCTTTTTCTTACCCTTCCGTTCTACAAAATTAAAGACACAGGTACTTTGCTGCCCCTTTTTATCAAATACTGCGAGGATGGCGTAAACAACCATGAAACCCCGGCAGCTATTATCGATGCTTTTTTTAAGAAGTACACCCAAACCCAGGCCAGCAAGGATATTATCGACCTGCTGTTCCGTTTTATCCAGTACATAGAACGCCAGGTGGTATTGTTCGATGCCGTAGAAGATGCTTCTTTCAATAAGCTGAATGCTTCTGATGAACACAATGCCTTGCTGTCTTACCTCAAAAAAGGAATAGACAACAAAGCGCTGAACGACAAGATCGAAAAACTCATCGATGAGTTTTCCCTGCGCCTGGTGTTAACGGCACATCCTACCCAGTTTTACCCGGGTAGCGTGCTTTCCATCATTACCGACCTGACCACAGCCATTAAGACCAACGATATATCCAGCATTAACCTGCTGCTCCAGCAGCTAGGCAAAACCCCTTTCTTCAATAAAAAATCGCCAACCCCGGTTGACGAAGCGCTGAGCCTGGCCTGGTACCTGGAAAATGTATTTTACTTTGCCGCCGCCAATATCCAATCGGAAGTAGACAAAAGCCTGAACGACTACAACCTGGAATCCAAAAAGATCATAGAACTGGGCTTCTGGCCCGGGGGCGACAGGGACGGTAATCCTAACGTTCATGCCGATTCCACCATACAGGTATCCAAAATGCTCCGGCAGATCCTCTTCCGCTGCTATTACCGCGACTTCAGGAACCTGAAACGCAGGATTACTTTCAGGGGCGTGGAAGAGCCTATTGCTATTGTACAGGATGTGCTGTACAAAAACGCATTCGACCCCAATATCGAAATGGAAAACATTTCCAGCTTCCTGATCGAGAACCTGAACAGGATCAGGACCACGCTGATGGACGATCATGACGGCCTGTTTGCAGACCTGGCATCCGACCTGATCCGAAAAGTAGAGCTTTATGGCTGCCACTTCGCCTCTCTCGACATCCGTCAGGATAGCCGGGTGTTGAGGAATGTACATGCCTTCTGCCGTCAGAGCAAACCCATCATCTCCCTCTTCCCTGAAAATTACGACAGCCTCAGCGAAGCAGAAAAGATCAAAGCACTTTCCTTCAAAAGCGCTAAACTCAACTATACTGAAAATGCAGATTCCCTGGTTAAAGACACCCTGCAAACCATTGCCGAGATCAAACAGATTCAGGAGAGCAATGGTGAACTGGCCTGTCACCGTTTCATCATCAGCAATTGCCAGCAGGCCAGTGACATCCTGCAGTTGATGGAGCTTTTCCTCTGGAATGGCTGGGAAGAAAGCAACCTGCCGATAGATTTCGTTCCCTTGTTTGAAACCGTGCATGACCTTGCTGATGCCGCTGAAATTATGGAAACCCTGTATGCCCACCCTTTTTACAAGGCCCACCTCAAAAGAAGGGGCAACAAACAGCACATCATGCTGGGCTTCTCCGACAGTACCAAGGATGGCGGCTATTTGATGGCCAACTGGTCTATCTTCAATGCCAAGGTATCCCTGACTGAAACCGCAAACAAACACAACATACAGTTGGCCTTTTTCGACGGCCGTGGTGGCCCCCCTTCCAGAGGCGGCGGTAAAACACATCGTTTCTATGCCTCTATGGGTAAAGAAATTGCCAATAAAAATATCCAGCTTACCATACAAGGACAAACCATCAGCTCCCAGTATGGCTCTATTGACAGTGCCGAATTCAACATCGAGCAGCTGATCAATGCGGGCATGTCGGCCGGAATTAAAGAAACACACAACATCCTGCTCGACCCGCTGCACAAAGACCTGCTGGATGTGATGGCTAAAGAAAGCTACGATTCTTTTGTCGCCCTGCGCCAGCACCCCTTATTTTTAAGCTACCTGGAGAAATTCTCACCGCTCACGCTTCTGTCCAAGATCACCATCAGCAGCAGGCCGGTAAAACGCAATGCCGGAGGTGCACTAAAACTGGAGGACCTGCGGGCCATCAGCTTTGTAACCGCATGGAGCCAGCTGAAACAGAACATTCCGGGCTTTTATGGCATGGGCACAGCCCTGAAAAACCAGGAAAAGCTGGGCAACTGGGACAAAGTGGTCAAAACCTATCAGGAGTCGGGTTATTTCAAAACCATTATCGACAACTGCATGATGTCTATGAGCAAATCTGATTTCTCCATTACCGCACACTTTGCCAACGACAAAGAATATGGCGCATTCTGGAAAACGCTGCACGACGAATTTGAGCTCTCTAAAAGCATGCTGCTAAAGCTTTCGGGCCACAGCACCCTGATGGAGAATTACCCGGTAGAGAAGAGCTCTATTGCCGTGAGAGAGAAAATTGTACTGCCGCTGGTACTTATCCAGCATTTTGCCCTGGAGCAGCTGCAAACAGCACTCAGCGAGGAGGAACAGCAATCTTACGAGAAACTGGCCATCAGAACGGTATATGGCATCGTCAATGCCGGCCGTAACCTGGCTTAAAGGAACCCGGCACAGGCCGGAACAGTCATAAAAAATGGCGGCCTCTTTCGGGGCCGCCATTTTTCTAACTTCAAGAGCTCAATTACCTGTCAATAGCGCCCATTACTTTCTGTCCGAACGCATTCAGTGCATCTCTTTCCGCTACGCCCGACTTTACGCTTTCATGTACTTCAAGCGCGCCGCAGATG
Organism: Pedobacter africanus; assembly: GCF_900176535.1. Taxonomy (NCBI): domain Bacteria; kingdom Pseudomonadati; phylum Bacteroidota; class Sphingobacteriia; order Sphingobacteriales; family Sphingobacteriaceae; genus Pedobacter; species Pedobacter africanus. Next base: position 2,497,877 of record NZ_FWXT01000001.1, read on the forward strand.
TTGGTGATCATTTCCCCTGCCACATCTATTTCTTCTTCACTTACCCCTCTGAACTCACAAAAAGCCTCTAAAACACCAAGGGTTGCCTCAAGTTCTTCTGGTGTGCTGTTCTGGAACAGTTGTCTTATTACCGGAATCTTCATTACTTTATCTTATTAAATAATTCGCCCAATACTTCAGCCTTATTGGTTTGAACCTGATCAACCAGTGCCCCGCCTTCAAAGGCAGCAAAAGTCGGCAAATTATCAACGTTAGCCAGTTTTCGCGAGCCCGGAAGTTTTTCAGCATCAACAATAAGGAAAGCAACATCTTCATTTTCCGCTGCCAGCTTTTTAAACTTCGGCTTCATGATCCGGCAGTTTCCGCACCAGGATGCGGCATATTGAACCATTACCTTGTTGTTGTCTGCAACATATTGTTGAAGATTATCTTCTGTTAATTCTAAAAACATGATTTTTAATTTATTAGTTAGCGCTTAAATATTCAGCAACACCAGTCCTGTTGGCGTTCATTGCCGATTTTCCTTCTTCCCAGTTTGCAGGGCAAACTTCGCCATGCTTTTGTACGTGGGCATAAGCATCAATTAAACGCAGGTATTCTTTTACGTTTCTGCCTACAGGCATATCGTTTACACTTTCGTGGAAAACCTTACCGGTTTCGTCAATTAAATAAGTTGCCCTGAAAGTTACGTTTGAGCCAGAGAAAGACTCGTTTCCTTCTTCATCATAAGCAACATCCTGATCAACAATACCTAAAATATTGGCCAGGTGTCTGTGTGTATCTGCCAGGATCGGATAAGTTACACCTTCAATACCGCCATTGTCTTTTGCCGTATTCAACCACGCAAAATGCACCTCATTGGTATCGCATGAAGCACCGATTACGATGGTGTTCCTTTTTTCAAAATCAGGCAGGGCAGCCTGGAAGGCATGTAGTTCTGTTGGGCATACAAAAGTGAAATCTTTTGGGTACCAGAATAATAAAACTTTGCTTTGTTTGCTTACTGCTTCTTCAAATACATTGATCTTCAGATCATCGCCCATTTCGGACATTGCATCAATACTTACACTAGGGAATTTTTTACCTACTATTGCCATAATTATATTATTTTTTTTGATGGCACAAAGGTACGGCTATCGCCCTTCAAAAACAATGAATTTGCAGATATAACACATACTTAATGTTGATGTGGATATAGAGAAAATCTATGGCTGCTTTAAAGTCGACTCGAATAATTTATATATCCTTTTGTACTCGTCTGTCCAGCTGCTGGGCGTGGTAAAACCATGGTCTTCTACCGGGTACACCGCCAGTTCCCAATTGTCTTTTCCCAACGCTATCAGCCGCTGCGAAAGCCTTACGATATCCTGAAAATGCACGTTCACATCTACCATGCCATGGCACATCAGCAAATTGCCCTTTAGTCCCTCTGCAAAGTAAATGGGCGAACTGCGCTTATAGGCCAGCTCATCATTATAAGGCTCGTTTAAAATATTCGAGGTATAGCCATGATTGTAATGGGCCCAGTCTGTCACCGACCGTAACGCCGCCCCGCTGGCAAAGACCTCCTGCTCCTTAAACAAGGCCATCAGCGTAAGGAAACCACCGTAAGAGCCGCCATATAAGCCCACATGTTTGGGGTTTACCCCATATTTTTCTACCAGCATTTTCACCCCGTCTACCTGGTCGCTCAGGTCTTTGCCACCCATATGCCGGTAAATGCCGGTACGGTGCTTGCGCCCATAGCCCGAGCTGGCCGTATAATCGATATCGATCACGGTGTAGCCGTTATCGGCAAGCATATTGTTGAACATATACTCCCTTGAATACTGGCTCCACCAGTAATGCACGTTCTGCAGGTATCCTGCCCCATGTACAAATACCACTGCCGGTCGGTTGGGGTGCGGTGTTTTGGCCGGATAAACCCTGGCATACACCTCATCACCATAACGATTTTTAAAGCTGACCATATCCGGCTCCCGCCAGCTGTAGGAATTGAACTCCGCTGTGGTAGAACTGGTGATCTTTTGGGCTTTTGACCCTGCCTTATTGGGCTGTACATACAGCTCCCAGGGCTTGTTCATGTACGAATGGTTAATGGCCAGCCATTTTTCATCAGGAGACAGCAGGACTTCATTTCCACCTTTCATACTGGTGAGCTGCTGCAGCTTTCCACCTGTGATATCCATGCTGTAAAAATGGGTGATCCCCGGATGCTCCTTATTGGCACTGAAGTAAAACCGCTGTTTATCCTTGGAAAGCTTTAAAGATTGCACCTCCCAGTTTCCGGCAGTCAGCTGTCTTTTTTTACCGGTATGTACATCCGCCACATAAATGTGTGCATAGCCACTGGCCTCGCTTCGGTAATACACCCGGTCATTGTCCAGCCACTGTACTTCCCCTACACCAGGGCCGCCAATCCAGGCCTCGTCACGCTGCCGGTCTACCAGGCTCAGCCCCCCGCTTGCAGCATCCAGTCTCAGCAGCCAAAGGTCTTTGTTATCATGCGATGCAGCCACTATAACCGCCGCGGTGCCCCTCTCGTTCCAGTTCGGTGCCGAAAGCTCCACAAGCCTGTCGGCATTCTTTTTTTTCCGCTCTTCCAGCGCCTCAGGGTAATCCTTTAAATAATCCGGTAAATCTTTGATCCCCGGGATCTGTGCCGTAAGGATTCTGTACACAGTATCCCTCCTCAAATCATAAATATAAATTTCAGCAGCAACGGGGGTTTCCCCAACCTTGGCCCTGGTATTCAGCTCCTCCGTATAGCCCGAGGCCGTAACATAGCTGGGTACAATTGTTCTTTTCTCTTTATCCGAGGCTTCCCTTAGCTTATAGCTCAGGTAATGTGCATCAGGGCTCAGCACCAGGTCGCTCAACCTTTTATCCCCAATATAAACGGGCTTCATTTTTTTGTCTGCCCCTTCCTTATCCGTTGCCGATAAAAGTTCGGGCAGATCCACCTTACTGTTTTTGAGCACATCAAACAGTTCGCTTTGCTGCTGCTTTAGCCATTCATCTTTCTTTGAGGTGTTCTTCTTATCTCCACCCGGCGCTTTGTCAGCTTTAACGATATTGCTCAACTGCCGGGTCTCGCTGGTTTTAAGGTTAAGCTCAAAAAAGTTACTGCCCTTTTGATAGGCAATATTTCCATTGTTTAAGAACATCGGGCTCCCTTCATATTCCTCAGTTTGGGTCAGCCTCCGGGCTTTGCCCGTTTTCAGTTCGTAGCAATAAATGTCGCCCCCTTTTTCGGCCAGCCCCATCGAACGATCTCTATTATACTTATAACTCATCCCTACGGCCTCATCGGCAGCCAGTGCCTTTATCGTATCTGTTTTACCGGAAGCCACATTTACCTGGTAAAGCCCTGCTTTGGCCGCTCCCTTTGGGTTCCAGTTAAAAAATATCCGTTTGCTGTCGGCCGACCAGCGGAAAGCTGAAGGCGAAACGCCAATCCATTTCTGGTCCCTCATGATCTTTTCTACCGTCAGCGGGGCAAGCTGCTGCGCCGAAGCCGTCGACACAAACAAACAAAACAACAGGCCAAGTTTTCTCATCTCAACACCCTCCCCGCTTTGTCTGTATTGACCACAAAAGGATTTAAATATTCATTCACCAGCACGGCAAATTCCCTGCGTGTAGCCACCCTGGCCTCATCAAATTCTGTTTTAAAATGATAGCCCCTGCCCCATTTCTTCTTCACCTCCTCCCTGGTCGTTTCCAGAGATTTATTGCCTACCCTGCACACCAGGTCCAGTACCCCTCCAAGGGTCATATCAGCAGATTTATAGTCATCAAACCAGATCTGGGCCTTGTAATAAAATTCTTTTATGGGTTCCTTTACTTCCGCGGTTGTTACAGGCTTATCCGGCATAAACCTGGCCTCTCCCTCGGCAATCCCAGCTTTCAGAAAACCTGACAAGCCAATGAACTGAATGGCCTGCCAGTTGCTGTCGGCATTCGGGATGTCAGCAAAAGGCATAAGAGAAAGCTTATAGTTGATCAACTCGCGCTGTATCGCCTTGAGGTTGGAAAGCGAGGTTTTGATCTTAAAAAAAACGGCATAGGCCGCTGTAGCCCCAGCTGCCTGTCCTCCGGCCATGCTTTCTGTTTCCCTGTTCAGCAGCACCAGGTTTTCCTGTTCGGGTAAGAGCAGGCTGTACAGCTGTACAAACTGAGCAGTAGTATTGCCTTTGGCATATCCGGCAGCAATACTGTTCCGGTAAAGGTTGCTTGCGTAACTGAAATCCTGCCAGGTTTCGGCAGGCTTAACTGCAAGCGGTATGGCCCCGTCAACATTACCGCTGCCGTCGGCATTTACCAGTACCTCGGGCTTTATTGTCCTGCCATCGGCCAGCAGAACATTCCAGTTGTTGCCCGAGCGTTTGATCCTTGACCATTTGATGTTCCGGATCACCGTCAGGTTTTTAAGGCTGTCGCCCCAGGACTTCAGCACCGCATTGGCGCTTGTCCCATCGACATAAACGGCAGTCAGGCTGTCTTTGATCCCTTTCGCCTTACGCATTTTATGCAGGAAATCCAGCTCCAGCCCTGATGCCAGGTTCCTGTCCATTTCCGAAAGCTTGTATTCCCGTGCCTGCAGCAGCAGGATCGTTTTTACGCCGGAAATGGCCGACTGAAATCCCGCACCAATTGCATTATTCCCATTTCCAATCACCAGCACACCGGTTTTTAGGGTTTGCGCCCTGCAGATCTGCGCCATCAGCAGCATTGTGAAAACAAAAAACAATCTTCTTTTCATCCTGTATCTCTTATATTTAAATCTGATCTGTAATAACCTGTTCCATGAGCCAAACTCTCAACTCCATATTTGAAGCCCAGCAAAAGCATAAATATACGCTTAGAAACAGCAATGCGGTACAAAGAATTCAGAAATTAAAAACTTTGATGGCCGCTATTGAAAACCATGAGGAAGACATTTATGCGGCCCTGCAAAGCGACCTGCGTAAGAGCCGCTTTGAGGCGGCCGTAACCGAAGTGATTTTTATTTACAGTGAGATCCGTTTTGCCATCAGCAAGCTGGGCAGCTGGATGAAACCCAAAAGGGCAGGTAAAACCATGACCAGCTTGCTGGCCCGGAACCGCATATGGTACGAGCCCAAAGGCTCCTGCCTCATCATCTCGCCCTGGAACTACCCGTTCCAACTCATGATGGCGCCTCTGGTCTCGGCTATTGCTGCGGGTAACTGCGCTATCCTGAAACCTTCGGAGCTTAGCCCTGCCACCAGTGCCATTATCACTAAAATTGTTAAGGCCTGCTTTGAGGAAAAGGAAATCTGCTGCATTGAAGGCGATGCAAGTACGTCTACAGCCTTGCTGACCCTACCTTTCGACCATATCTTTTTTACCGGCAGCACCGCCATAGGCAAGGTGGTGATGGAAGCCGCAGCCAAACACCTCAGCTCGGTAACTCTGGAACTCGGCGGAAAGTCGCCCGTTATTGTAGATGAAACCGCGGACCTGAAAGTTGCGGCAGAAAAAATTGCCTGGGGCAAGCTGCTCAATGCCGGGCAAACCTGTATTGCACCCGATTATGTGCTGGTGCCCCTGTCGCTGCAGGAAAGTTTTATAGGGCATTACCAACAAGCGGCTTCGGCCATGTTCCTGAAAGCAGGGGGGCAGCCTAACCCCGATGGTTATGCCAAAATCATCAATGAAAGACATTTCAACAGAATAGCAGGATTGATAGACGAAGCGGTGAATAGGGGCGCCAGGATAGCTTTCGGCGGCGAAAAAGAGGAGGCCAGCCAATCCATATCCCCAACCCTGCTCAGCCAGCTGCCCGTGGGGACTGCAGTAATGGAAGAAGAAATATTCGGCCCGGTGCTGCCACTGATCGCTTACGCAAACCTGGAAGAGGCCATTGCCCGGGTAAACGAAAAAAGCAAGCCCCTGGCGCTGTACATTTTCAGTTCCTCGAAAAAGAACATCCGTCATATCCTGAAAAACACATCATCTGGCGGGGCCTGTGTAAATGATGTGCTGGTACACATTTCCAATCCGCGGCTCCCATTTGGCGGCGTAAATGCAAGTGGCATCGGTAGCAGCCATGGTTTTTTTGGCTTTAAAGCCTTCTCGCACGAAAGGGCCGTAGTGTTTCAGCCGGGCATCAATACCACAAAAATCATTTATCCGCCTTATGAGGGAAAATCCTGGCTGCTCAAGTGGCTGAAAAAACTAATGTGAGAGAATTAATTGCATCGACGTGCTCAACCAATTCTGACTGAGGTCATCGTGAGTGAGCCGCCCACCGCTTTATCGTTAAACAAGGAAACGGGTTCTGTAGCATTCTGCAGCCCCAGGGTATACATCAGAGGCAGGTAATGTTCGGGCGTTGGAATAGCCAGCATCGCTTCCCTGCCCAGGTTCTGGTAGTCGAGCAACCGCTGATGCTCATTATTCAGGATCAGGGATTTGAACCGTTCATTCATTTCCAGCGCCCAGTCGTAGCCACCGCCATTGATCATTTCCCAGCTCATCATCTGCAGGTTATGTACCATATTGCCGCTGCCCAGGACGAGTACCCCCTTTTTGCGCAGGGCATACAGCTCTCCGGCCAGCTGGTAATGATACTCGGGGGCCTTGGTATAGTCTATGCTCAACTGCAGCACAGGAATATTGGCCTGCGGATACATGTGCCGCACTACTGTCCATGCCCCATGGTCGAGGCCCCAGTCATGGTCCAGACCAACAACAGCACTATGAATCAGGCTGGCCGTTTCTGCGGCCAAAGCCGGATCGCCCGGGGCAGGGTACTGTACATCAAACAAGGCCTGCGGAAAACCTCCGAAATCGTGGATGGTCTTTGGGAAGTCCATAGCGGTAACATGCGTTCCGCGTGTAAACCAATGGGCAGAAACCACCAGTACAGCCTTAGGCTGCGGAATATCCCTGGCCATTCCAGCCCATGTGGTGCTGAACGCGTTGTTTTCAATCCCATTCATCGGAGAACCATGACCGATAAACAAAACGGGCATCAAGCCGTCCTGCTCCTGCAGGTTACCGGTAAATGTTTTGAATTCAGCTAATCCAGACATGATTGACTTATTTTGCCTGAACAAATTCCAGGTTTAGGATCACTTTAACCTCTTTACCCACACCAGCCCCTGTCGGGTCGTATTTAATGTTATAATCCAGCCTGTTTACCGTTGTCGTTGCCGTAAAGCCTGCTTTGGTATTGCCCTGCTGATCTTTGGCCGTCCCGCCATAAACCACATTAAAGATCACATCCTTAGTTACGTCACGGATAGTCAGTTTTCCGTTCAGCGCATAATTGTTCCCTTTTAGCTTTTTAAAGGAGGATCCCTCAAAAGTCATGGCCGGGAATTTTTCGGCATTAAAAAAATCGTCTGTTTTCAGGTGATTGTCGCGCATGTCCACCCCTGTTGTGATGCTGTTCACATCTACTGTAAAATTGATCTTCGCATCCGTAAGGTCGGCCTTGGCGGCGGTAACCGAGCCGTCAAATTTTTTAAATGAGCCGTCAACAAAAGAAATGCCCATGTGCCTTACAGAGAAATTAACAAAGGAATGCATCGGATCTACCGTCCATTTAGTCTGTGCGAAAGACGCAACGCTGATTGACACTGCAACCAGGAATAAAAATACCTTCTTCATCTTCTTTTTGATTTAAATGATTTACAAAGCTATAACGATCCAGGGCCGCAATTGTTGACCTATGATAAGAAATTCTGCGGCTAAATAAATAACTTAGCCGGGTAATTGAACTCAACATGAAGAAGTATTTTACGTTAATGCTTTGCCTTTGCTTCGCATCGGCTTTTTCCGCAAAACCCAAACATCAGTACGTTAAAATCAAAACAGCGCTGGGCGAGTGCGTCATCCGCTTGTATAACGAAACCCCGCAGCACCGCGATAACTTCCTGAAACTGACAGAAAAAGGAACTTATAATGGCACACTGTTTCACCGGGTCATCAAAGATTTCATGATCCAGGGGGGCGACCCGGACTCTAAAACCGCTCAGCCAGGGGCTTTGCTTGGCGAAGGTACCCTAGGCTATACTGTTCCGGCAGAGTTCCGCGACAGCCTTTTCCATAAAAAGGGGGTACTGGCAGCTGCACGCGACAACAATCCGGAAAAGGCCTCCAGCGGAAGCCAGTTCTATATTGTTCAGGGCAAAACATTTACCGATGCCCAGCTGGACGATCTCGAAAACAAACGCCTGAAATTTAAACTGCCCCAATACCAGCGCGAAGTCTATAAAACCCTCGGCGGCACCCCGCACCTCGACCGCAACTATACCGTATACGGAGAAGTGGTGAAAGGCCTGGAGATGGTCGATAAAATCGCCATCGTAAAAACAGACGGCAACAACAGGCCCCTTGAAGATGTAAAAATGACCATTACTGTTTTAAAGCGCAGGGAAGCCCGGAAACTGGAAAAAGAACTGGCCAAACAGGCAAAAGCTGCCGCAGAAATAAAAAAACTATCATAAGCTATGAAGATTATCTCCTATAACGTCAACGGCATCCGCTCTGCCTCCACTAAAAATTTCTTCGGCTGGCTGCAGGCCACCGATGCCGATATGGTTTGCATGCAGGAAGTGAAGGCCCTGCCCGCTCAAATCCCGGAAATTATTGCGCTGATTGAACAGCTGGGCTACCATCACTACTGGTTCCCTGCCGAAAAAAAGGGTTATAGCGGCGTGGCCATCCTGACCAGGATAAAGCCCAATCATGTGGCGTACGGCTGCGGCGAAGAGTGGATCGATAAAGAAGGCCGCATCCTGCGGGCAGATTTTGACGACTTTTCCCTGATGAGCGTATACCTTCCTTCAGGTTCCAGCGGTGATGAGCGTCAGGTGAAGAAATACGAGTTCATGCGCTTTTTTGATAATTACATCGGCGAACTGCGTAAAACCCTTCCTAACCTGATCATTTCGGGCGATTATAACATCTGCCATACGGCCATCGATATCCACAATCCAAAATCCAATGCCAACTCTTCAGGCTTCCTGCCCGAAGAAAGGGAATGGATGGAGCTGTTCATCAACAACGGCTTTATCGATACCTTCAGGCATTTCAACAAAGACCCGCACCACTATACCTGGTGGAGTTTCAGGGCCAATTCAAGGGCCAAGAACCTGGGCTGGCGCATCGATTACCACCTGGCCACACAGCCCATGCTGGCCCGCTTAAAGCATGTGGCCATCCTGGCGGATGCCATACATTCCGACCATTGCCCCGTTTTGTTAGAACTTAACCCATAACCATGTCAGCACTCCTCATCACCAATATCGGCTGCCTCACAGGCACACACCCACAAGACACCCTGATGCTCCGGGGCAGGCAGATGCAGGAGCTCCCTGTAATTGACAATGCCTGGATCTTATGTGAAGACGGTAAGATAGCAGATTTTGGAAAAATGGACAGCCTGCCAGCACAACTGCCCAATGCCCTGCACAGGCACGACGCCAAAGGCGGTTTTGTTTTCCCCTCCTGGTGCGATTCGCATACCCACATCGTATTTGCAGCCCCCAGGGAAGAGGAATTTGTCATGAAAATAGACGGCAAAAGCTATGAAGATATTGCCGCTGCAGGAGGGGGCATCCTAAATTCTGCCCGTAAACTACAGCTCGCGTCAGAAGAGGAGCTCTATGAATCCGCAGCCATCAGGCTGAACGACATGATCAGACAGGGAACAGGCGCCGTGGAAATCAAAAGCGGTTATGGCCTCAGCACAGACAGTGAACTGAAAATGCTGCGCGTGATCCGCCGCCTCAAAGAAAGCTTCCCCATTCCGGTAAAGGCCTCTTTTCTGGCCGCCCATGCCTATCCTGCCGAATACAAAAACGACCATGCCGGCTATATCAAACTGATTACAGACGTCATGCTGCCCCGGGTTGCAGCCGAAGGCCTGGCCGACTATATGGACACCTTTTGCGAACAGGGCTTCTTTTCGGTGGAAGATACCGACAGGTTGCTTACCGAAGCTGCCCGGTACGGCTTAAAACCTAAAATACATGCCAACCAGCTCTCCATATCCGGAGGCGTACAGGTGGGAGTAAAACACCATGCCGTTTCAGTGGATCACCTGGAAGTGACAGACGAGGAAGTCATACAAAGCCTGCAAAGCAGCAATACCATTGCCACACTGCTGCCTTCCTGCTCGTTTTACATCAACATCCCTTTTGCCAATGCACGCGGACTAATGAACGCAGATATTCCGGTGGCCCTGGCCAGCGATTACAATCCCGGCTCTACGCCTTCCGGCAACATGAACCTGGTGGTATCCCTGGCCTGTATCAAGCTCCGGATGCGTCCCGAAGAAGCCATCAATGCCGCCACCTTAAACGGTGCTGCTGCGCTGGAGCTGAGCGGGCAGACGGGCAGCATTGCCAAAGGTAAAATGGCCAACCTGTTCATCACCCGAAAAATGCCTTCCCTGGCCTTCCTGCCCTACAGCTTTGGCCAGTCGCAAATCGAAACCATTGTACTTGGCGGAAAGATCAGCTGATGGACCGCCTGAAAATATACAGCCAGACCGATCTGACCGAATTGATCAGCTACAGGGAAGGGGAAACCAAACTGGGCGAATGCGTACAGCTTGTCGCAAGCCTGGACGACCTGGCGGCCTCCAGCGCAAAATTTGTTTTGCTGGGCATCCCGGAAGACATCGGTATAAGGGCAAACCATGGCATTGCCGGGGCCGCAACAGCCTGGCATCCGGCCCTGAAAGCCCTGATGAACATTCAAAGCACCGGATTCCTCAGGGGCGAAGAACTCCTGGTCCTGGGGCATTTCGATATCGCGGATCCTGCCGATACCAGCATAAAGGGCCTGGAACAGAAAGTGCAGCAAATAGATGAGCTGGTGTATCCTGTAATCCGGAAAATAGTGGCTGGAGGTAAAATCCCTATCGTGATAGGCGGAGGGCACAACAATGCCTATCCCATCATCAAAGGTACGGCAACCGCACTGAAACGGGCGATTGATGTGATCAACATTGATGCCCATGCCGACCTCAGGCCTGCCTCCGGAAGGCACAGCGGCAATGGCTTTAGCCATGCGCTTGCGCAGGGACTGCTGAACAATTATGGCCTTTTTGGCCTGCACCAGAACTACAACAATACCCACATCCTGGAAGCCATTGTCGGCAACCCGAATATCCATGCCGTATTTTTCGACGACATGCTGCAAAGCCCGCAGCCCCCGGCGGCATTCTGGACCGACCTGCTGAAACACATGGATGCGGCACCCGGACTGGAGATCGACCTGGATTGCATAGCAAACATCCTGTCGAGCGCCATGACCCCCTCGGGCTTCAGCTTAAATGAAATCAGGCGACTGTTGTTGACCCCGCTCAAGAAATTTAGCTACTTACACATTTGCGAAGGCGCTGTGACCTTAATTGATGGCCGACAGGCTCAGACCACAGCAAAGGCCATTGCCTATCTTATAAGCGATTTTATAAAGTCGCAGCAATAAAAAAGGGCTTGTCTATGCAAGCCCTTTTATCCCCCTCAGCCAATCCCCTAGAATTTCAATACCTTGATTTCTGTACGCCGGTTGGCCTGGTGTTCGTCCTCACTGCAGTCTACCCCATTTGCACAACGGTTCAGCAGCCTGGTTTCCCCATAGCCTTTGGCCACCATTCTGTCACGAGCCACACCTTTGCTCACCAGGTAATTTACTGCAGACTCAGCCCTTTGCTGCGACAGACGCAGGTTGTAGGCATCTTTGCCCCTGCTGTCGGTGTGCGAGGAAAGCTCTATCCTTAAACCGGGGTTCTGGGCCATTACATTCACCAGGTTATCCAGTATGCGCCCGGCGTCCGCCCGGATGTCCCATTTGTCGAAATCATAGTGGATGTTTTTCAAAACAAATACCGCCCCGGCATCCAGGTTGCTTACCCCGAGTTTCAGGGTCACATACAGGGTTTTGCTCCTGTCGAGCCCTTTAGTGGTCACGCTTTCGGTTTGCGAGAACTTACCGGCCTGACTGGCCACAATGTGATAATCTGAAGCCTGTTCCAGCTGGTATACAAATTTGGCCTCTGCATCAGAAATCTGGGTCATGTTCCTGTTGTTCCCGGTATTGGTCAGCACCGTGCCAATTCCCGGCAGTTTGCTGCTGTCATTTGCCCTTACCGTTTCACCGATCAGTGTAAACCTTGGGTCGTCATGGAAGATCTCCTTATAGATCACATTTCCAGCATTGTTAAAATCCTGTTCAGAAATGTTTACCGGCTCGGCAGCGATGCCATTTTTTACCGCTGTAATCAGGTAAGTGCCTTTTTCGGCGGCTTTAATCCGTTCGGCCTGCCCATCGGCATTGCTGATAGAGGCATTGTCGATCCCATTACGGCTGATCTTAACGGTTACCCCGCTCAGTGCAAAACCGGTTTGCTTGTCTTTAACCACCACCAGGATATCCTTGGGTGCTGCCAGGGCAGACGGTGCTACCGTTTTGGTAACCGGGGCAGGCGCAGGTTTGCGTTTGCTGCCAAAGGTATATTTAATCCCCAGGCTCACATTTACCGCCTGTACAAATGTTTTTTGAGTAATGGGTTGTTCTTCATAGAAATCCAGTAGGTTAATGAGCTGTCCGTCTTTTACATTCAGCACATCCTTAGTGCCGAGCGCTTTCTTTTCGTTGTAGCGGGTAACATAAAACTCGCTGGAGTCTTTCCCGAAGCTTTTGCCGAAAGCCCTCAGGTAATCGGCCTGCGCAAACAGTCCCCAGTTGTTGCTGAGCGCATAAGATAGGCGTATGCCGCCCAGGCCCATCCATGACCTGGTCTTCTCTTTGGAGTTGCTGGTATAATAGGTATCAAACAATTTCGCTGGCGGACCAGAAGCGGCATTGACATAAATGGACTGTGCATACTGCGGGAAGCCTTCAAACAAGAGCCCGCCGCGCAGGAAAGCTTCCACATCCACTTTACCAGAACCGGCCTTATAGGTTGGGCCTATACTTACTGCAATGTGCTGAAAAGAAGGGTGGTTGAAATAAGTAGTGCCGATATGGCCGTTGTCGAAAAATACGCTGTCGAACTTGCGCATGTCGTGGTTCAGGAAACGGGCGTCCAGTCCGATGCCCCATTTATTGCCCCTGAAGTACTGATCTATGGCCAGTCCGCCAAAATAACCGTTCTTAGCGCGGCCGATTTCGTTTTTGTACTTACCCATGGGCATACTCAAACCGCCAAAAGCAGAAAGCTGAAGCCTGCCAGGCGCAGTATCGTCGACCCGCGCCCCGCGTTCATTGGAAGTGTTCTTTGTGGGGCTCTGCGCCCAGGTAAGGCCGCTGAACAGGACAGCCATTACCATTAATATTAACCTTTTCATCATTTCATTCCTTTAGTTTAAAATCAAACTGTTTGGAACTATATCATCCGGGTTGAATATTTGTTACCCCTGTTAAAAGCGATCTGTATAAAAAAGGCAATAAATTAAAAATAGTAAACCCGCTCCGGCGTAATGCAGCAATCCAGTTTCACATCGTAGGTGTTGACATCATCTATCCTTTCAACCGGCCCAAAGAAAGACAGCCCGATCCTTTGCGCCCCCAGGCGCGCTAAAAAGCGATCGTAAAAACCTTTTCCATAACCTGCACGGTAGCCCTGAAGGTCAAAGGCCAGCATCGGTACCAGTACCATATCCACCTCTCCTGTATGCAATTCCCCTTTAGCCGGTTCCAGGATATTGTAAGCATTTTTCAGCAGCCCTTCCCTTCCGGCATACACATAATGCTGCATCAAAGCTGTCTCAAAATCTGCCTTTGGCACAATGATCCTGATCCCGGGATGCTGCGAAGCCAGCCAGTCAATGAATAAAAAAGTATCCGGTTCCTTTTTCTCTGCGATAGGCAAAAAAACATGCACCGTCCGAACCGAAGAAAAATCCAGCGCAGCAAAATGTTCCAGCAAAGCCCTGCTATACGCTGCTACCTGGGCATCCGAAAGCCCCTTTCTTTGCAAAATTGCCTGTTTCCTGATCTCTGCCTTTGTCATCCCCAAAGATAACAAAACCACAACCATCAACATAAACCGACATCAAACCAGAACTCAAACCCTGTTCACCAAAAAAGCCCCTGCTATTCAAAAGTATACTGCAAAACCTGCTCCGTGCCAATAAATAACACCCCACCTAAACCCCGAAGACCTCCTTTTTGGCGGCTAACCTTTGCGCCCAGAGAAAAACAAGATTGTCCCGGAGAGGCCTAGGAATTTTTGGCGAAGCGAAGCGAGCCAAAAGGTTCCAGCTTCGGAGGCACATCTTGTTTTTCAATCCCGAAGCAAAACAAAAAGCAAAAAAGAAGGCTTCGGGAACCACTCCGAAGCCTCAATCAACCTAAACCTAAAACTAAACTATGAAAATTCTTATTTTACTCTTTCTATATAGTCACCTGTACGCGTATCAATCTTCACTTTATCGCCCTGATTGATAAACATCGGCACTTTTATCTCTACTCCGGTCTCTACTGTTGCATATTTCAATGCATTTGTAGAAGTATCACCTTTAACTGCAGGCTCTGAGTAGGTTATTTCCAATTCAACATGCGAAGGTGTCTGTGCCATAATTGGCTCATCACTTTCAAATGCGATGATGACATTCATTCCTTCTTTCAAGAAACGGACAGCTTTACCGAACAATAGTTTAGGAATATTAAACTGTTCATAAGTATTGTTATCCATTACTACCAGTGCATCGCCATCTTCATACAAATACTGGTAATCGCTGGTCTCCACACGGCAAATCTCTACTTCTTCATCTACACGGAACCTGTATTCCACCAGCTTACCGGTTTTTACGTTCCTCATTCTGGCTTGGTAAAACGCGCGCAGGTTACCCGGCGTACGGTGCAGAAACTCTTCTACTTGTACCAATTCCCCGTTAAAACGAAGAATATTACCATTTTTGATGTCTGATGCTTTTGCCATTCTTTCTGAAATTGTGCCTAAACTTTCGGCCTTTTTTCGTGCCGCAAAGGTAAAGACTATTTATTAATTATACAATAGTAATTTAAAAATATTTTTATAAAGGTATTTTAAGCGCTAAAAACGGCCTTCCGGCCTGTTTTCAAATATAAATTTTAGTTATTTATAATTCGTCAGCTCCACAAAATGGTTACAAAAAGCATACTCAGCTTCCTGGTTCGAGCCAATAATCAGCGTTCTTTTTGCTGTAAACCGCTCCATCAGCCCCAGGTACCAGGCCATTCCCTGCTTATCCAGATTGGAAGTCGGCTCATCCAGGAACAACAACGGCGTATCCGCACAGCAGGCCAAAGCCAGCTTGGTACGCTGCTTCATCCCAGAAGAAAAGTACTTTAATGCCTTGTCCTGCGATTTTACCAGTCCCAGCAGGTCCAGCACCGCTGCAGCGTTCATGCCCTCATGATACGATTTGAACTTAAAATGAAAATCTATGGTTTCCTGCAGCGTGAATTCCTCGATCAGGTCCAGATAAGGCGCCGCAAAGCCGATTTCTTTGTAAACATCTTCTACCCTGATGTCGGCAGTTCCTTTGTAATGGATCTTGCCTTCAGAGGGCGACAAACTGCCCAGTAAAACGCTCAGCAAGGTCGATTTACCCGAACCATTAGGCCCCAGCACCGCATATTTCCCTGCGGCTTCAAACCGGTAGCTCAGCCCCCTGAAAATCCATTCCTGGTTAAATCTTCTGCCAACGTTCTCTAAGCTGATCGTCATTGCCCGGTTCTAACTTCCTGAACCGAAGCCTTTCATCACCCCTCGGTTTGAATTCCGGATAAAATCAACGATCTCATCCCGGATCTCTGTAGGCTTAAATTCAGCTTCTATCATGTCAAGGGCCTTGGTCACATTGTTGTGTTTTACAAACAATACCCTGTAAATTTCCTGTATTTCATTGATCTTTTCCGAAGAGAAGCCCCTTCTTCTTAAACCAACGGAGTTGATCCCTGCATAGGAAAGCGGTTCGCGTGCAGCCTTCACATAAGGAGGAACATCCTTTCTTACCAATGAACCACCGGTTACAAAGGCATGAGAGCCCACTTTTACAAACTGGTGGATGGCCACCAATCCGGCAAGAACCACATAATTACCAATGGTAATGTGCCCTGCAAGGGTAGTACTATTCGAAAAGATGCAGTAATCGCCCACCTCGCAATCGTGAGCAATGTGCGAATAAGCCTGGATCAGGCAATTGCTGCCAATTACCGTTTTCCATTTATCCTTTGTACCCCGGTTAATCGTTACGCACTCCCTGATGGTGGTATTGTCGCCTATTTCGGCTGTTGTTACCTCTCCGGCAAATTTTAAATCCTGCGGAACCCCCGAAATCACCGACCCAGGAAATACCCGGCAGTTCTTTCCGATCCTTGCACCATCCATGATCACCACATTGGAGCCAATCCAGGTACCCTCGCCAATCTCCACATCTTTATGAATCACCGCAAAAGGCTCAATCACCACATTGTCAGCTATTTTCGCCTGAGGGTGTATATATGCTAAAGGTTGTATCATGTAGTTTCGCTTTCTTTAACTTTAACGATCTGGGCCATCATTTCTGCTTCCACAACAACTTTTCCGGCAACCATTCCCACGCCTTTCATCTGTGCAATTCCACGTCTGATCGGCTCCATCAGATCGCAGCGGAAAACGATGGTATCCCCAGGCAATACCTGGGCCCTGAAACGTACGTTGTCGATTTTAAGGAACAAAGTCAGGTAATTTTGCGGATCGGGCACCGTGCTCAGCACCAGGATGCCCCCGGTCTGGGCCATAGCCTCAATCTGGATCACCCCCGGAAAAACAGGGGCACCCGGAAAATGTCCTTTAAAGAACTCTTCGTTCATGGTTACGTTCTTCACACCAACCACATGGGTCTTGGAAAGCTCCAAAACCTTGTCCACAAACAAAAACGGTTGTCTGTGCGGCAAGATGTCCATGATCTGAACGGTATCGTACAGCGGTTTCACGCTTGGGTCATACACATGCTGTACTTTTTTGTTTTTTTCCTTTTTGATGGCTGCTTTAATTTTTTTGGCAAAAGCTACGTTGGCAGCATGACCAGGTCTGGCCGCCATAATATGACCTTTCAGGTGTACGCCTACAAGGGCAAGGTCGCCAATCATGTCCAGCAATTTGTGCCTTGCCGGCTCATTCTGGTGCCTCAACTCCATGTTGTTCAAAATTCCCTGCGGGGCAACATCTATTGCTTTTCGTTTAAATATCTTGGCCAGGTGGTCCAGCTCTTCTTTAGTAACTTCCTTATCTACAATTACAATGGCATTGTTCAGGTCGCCCCCCTTGATCAGGTTGTTCTGCAGCTGGTACTCCAGTTCATGTAAAAAGCAGAAAGTCCTGCAGGAAGCAATCTCTTTCTTGAATTCAGCAATGCTGGTTATCCCGGCATGCTGGCTGCCCAATACCGGTGAATTGTAATCAATCATACAGGTAAACCTATAGTCGTCAAGCGGCATAGCCAC
This sequence comes from Pedobacter africanus, assembly GCF_900176535.1. Taxonomy (NCBI): domain Bacteria; kingdom Pseudomonadati; phylum Bacteroidota; class Sphingobacteriia; order Sphingobacteriales; family Sphingobacteriaceae; genus Pedobacter; species Pedobacter africanus. The sequence goes on from NZ_FWXT01000001.1 coordinate 2,515,337, forward strand.
AATCTCAACTTTCCTGTCAGGTTCTGTATAAGCTATGTTGTGCGGGATCTGAAAATACTCCCTGTCTTTTTCCTGTATCTGTACACCTGCGCTCTCCAGTGCGTCCAGAAACTGGATGGCGCTGCCATCCATGATTGGTGTTTCCGGACCATCAAGCTTCATCAAGACGTTATCCAGATCCATACCCACCAGCGAAGCCATCACGTGCTCTACCGTGCTTACACTGGCGCCGTTCTGGGAAATGGTGGTTCCTCTTGCCGTATCGGTCACATTATCGCAATCTGCATCTATAACAGGCTCGCCCGGAAGGTCGGTCCTTTGAAATTTAAAGCCGTGGTTTTCCGGTGCCGGACAAAAAGTGAGCGTAACGTTAGCCCCGGTATGCAAGCCTACACCCTTTACCGAAACCTCATTCTTTATGGTCTTTTGTTTAACGTTCATTATTATTTTGGTATACTGTTTTGTTCAATGAGTTCATTCAGCTGCCTGATCTGCGCCTCCAGGTTAGCTATCCTTTTCTCAACGTTGGGCAGCTGCTTAAAAATTACAGAGGCCCGCATCCAGTTCCGCAAGGGTTGTGCCGGACTGCCATGCCATTGTTTATTTTCTTCGGTAATGTTAAAATTGATCCCTGCCTGGGCGCCGATCTGGGTGCCTTTAGCCAATGACAGATGCCCGGCAATGCCCACCTGTCCGCCTACAACCGATTTCTCGCCCAGTTTGGAGCTTCCGGAAATTCCGCTTTGCGCCGCAACCACACTGTGTTCACCAACGTCTACATTGTGTGCAATCTGGATCAGGTTGTCCAGTTTAACCCCTTTACGTATAAAAGTAGAGCCCATGGTGGCGCGGTCTATAGAACTGTTGGCGCCTATCTCCACATCGTCTTCGATCACCACATTGCCAATCTGTGCAATTTTGGTATAAGTACCATCTGCCTGGGGCGCAAAACCGAAGCCGTCGCTGCCAATTACGGTATTGGAATGAATGACGATGTTGCTGCCCAGCACCGAACGGTTGTACAGCTTCACCCCCGGAAAAAGGGTGCAGTTGTTGCCCATACTGGAATCGGGCCCGATAAATACCTGGGGCGAGACTTTACAGTTGTCACCGATCACTACATTTTCTGCCACATAGCTAAATGCGCCAATAAATACATTTTTACCAATTTTTGCCGAAGGGTGAATAAAGCAGGGCTGTTCTATGCCCACCTGTGCATTGCCCAGGTTAACGGCCTCGTTGTATTTTTCCAGCAAGACTGAAAAAGCACTGTAAGGATCGGCCACCCTGATGAGGGTACTACTGACCTTCTGACTGGGTACAAAGTCTTTCTTAACAATGACTACCGAAGCATTTGTCTGGTATAAATAGTTCTCGTACTTAGGGTTAGATAAAAAGCATAAAGACCCGGTCTTACCATTTTCTATTTTTGAAAGCTCGCTAACCTTTGCGTCCTCATCGCCCTCGATGGTACCATCTATAAACTCACTTATCTGCTTGGCAGTAAATTGCATCTTACAAAGTTATATGTTAAATTGATATGAACAAAAAAACCTGTTTAGGTTACTCCGTTCATTTTAAATTAAGAATCTAAAAACGGGATAAATCGTTAAATATTTTGTTAAAAAATGCTAAATAATCCGCGGATAACACAGGATATGCTTTTTCACTGTCTTGTCCAGTGACGCTAAGTTAGATAAATCAGAGGCTTTCGCAATGTCTACTATCGTATTGTTTTTCAACAAGATATTGATATTTCCGCTCCCTGCATTATAGGCCCTGTTCCTGATGACATCCGTAAATACAAAATAGCAGACCTCTGCCTCGTCCAGGTTTAAAACCTCAGCTATGCGCGCCCTCAGTTCCTGTACCCGGCTTTCATCAGGGGCCTCATTACTGATCTCCACTTTATAGAGGTTCCGCTGCGTAAGCATACCGCAAAGCTGCGCCAGGATCCGGTCTGAGTGGCTTACCCAAACCTTCACCGAGGCAAAAATATCCTGATCGTCCAGCCTCGAAAAATGCGCCAGATGCGCTCCTCCCTTAAAAAATTCCGCCTCTGTGATCTCATTTTTCAGGAAATGCTGCAGCGCAGGTGTGGCAAAGAGCGCTTCGCCATGCGTAGCCAGGTATTTTGCCCTTTCCAGGATTTTTACCAGGACCATCTCGCCGGCCACCACCGTTTTGTGCAGGTAAACCTGCCAGTACATCAGCCGGCGGGCGATCAGGAATTTTTCTATAGAATAAATGCCTTTCTCCTCAATCACCAGCTCCTTATCCAGCACATTGAACATTTTAATGATGCGGTCGAAACTGATTACCCCCTCACTAACCCCCGTAAAAAAGCTATCGCGGTTCAGGTAATCCATCCGGTCCAGGTCCAGCTGGCTCGAGACCAGTTGGGGCAGGAAATGTTTTGGGTAATCGCCCTTAAAGATGCGGATGGCCAGTGTCAGCCGGCCGTCAAACTCTTCGTTCAGCATCTCCATCATTTTCATAGAAATGTCCTCGTGCTGTATGCCGTTGACCAGGGTATGCTCCAGCGCATGCGAAAAGGGGCCATGACCAATGTCGTGCAGCAAAATGGCTATCGTTGCCGCCTCTTCCTCCTCGGCCGTTACCTCATGGCCTTTGCCCCTAAGTACCTCTATAGCAAGGCTCATCAGGTGCATGGCCCCCAAAGCATGATGAAAGCGGGTATGAAGGGCCCCTGGATATACCAGGTGGGTCATCCCCAACTGCTTGATATATCTAAGTCGTTGAAAATACGGATGCGAGATCAGATCGAATATGATTTCAGAAGGGATATTGATGAAGCCATATACCGGATCATTTATGATTTTCTTTTTGTTCAATCCTTAAAATTAAATTATACGGTACAAAAATTGCTATTTTTATCCATACTACCACAAAAGGGCGTGCTCTTTTTAAGGATTTATTTACATTATACACATATAATGATGCAAGAAACGAAGATTTTATGGGCTGATGACGAGATTAACCTGTTAAAACCACATATTTTACTGCTCAACGAGAAAGGATACCATGTAACCACCTATACCAATGGTAACGATGCGCTCGAAGCCTTTGGAAAAGAACACTTTGACCTGGTTTTCCTGGATGAAAACATGCCGGGGATGAGCGGACTGGAAACGCTGACAGCGATTAAAAACATCAGGAGCGATGTTCCTGTGGTCCTCATCACCAAAAGCGAAGAAGAAAACCTGATGGAAGATGCCATCGGATCTAAGATAGACGACTACCTGATCAAGCCTGTTAACCCTAAGCAGGTCTTACTGACCATTAAAAAGATCATAGACAACAAAAGACTGGTCAGTGAAAAAACTTCTATGGCCTACCAGCAGGACTTCAGGCGTTTGGGCATGACGCTTAACGACCGCCTCAGCTACGAGGAATGGGTGGATGTTTATAAAAAGCTGGTTTTCTGGGAACTCGAATTGGAAAAGCTGGACGATCCGCAGATGCATGAGATCCTGACCATGCAAAAATCGGAGGCCAATATGCAGTTTTCCAAATTTATAGAAGACCATTACCTGAGCTGGGTGAATGGCAAAGGCCAGGCCCCGCTGCTATCGAACGAACTGCTGAAAAAAAAGGTTTTCCCGCTCATCAACGGTGGTGTGCCGGTGTTTTTTATACTGATCGACAACCTGCGTTACGACCAGTGGAGGGTCATCAACCCACTCATTACCGAGCATTTCAGAATGGATGAAGAAGACATTTACTCAAGCATCCTGCCAACCGCAACGCAGTATGCCCGCAATGCAATCTTTTCCGGACTGATGCCGCTTGAAATGGAAAGACGTTTCCCCAATCTGTGGCAGAACGACGATGACGAGGGTGGCAAGAACCTGCATGAAGGAACTTTTCTGGCCGAACAGATCAAAAGGAACCTGCGCAAGGATTGTAAATTCAGTTACCATAAAATACTGACCTACGACGATGGAAAGGCGCTGAACGATCAGGTAAACAACCTGATGCACAATGATTTTAATGCCATCGTTTACAACTTTGTGGACATGCTTTCGCATGCCCGTACGGATATGCAGATGATCCGGGAGCTGGCCAACGATGATGCCGCTTACCGCTCGCTGACACTGTCCTGGTTTGAACATTCGCCTTTAATGGACCTGCTGAAAAAGATCTCGCAGAAAAAAGTTAAGGTGGTGATCACCACAGACCATGGAACCATTAGGGTAAAACACCCCAGTAAAGTGATTGGCGACAGGAACACGAATACCAACCTGCGCTACAAACAGGGACGGAACCTGAACTTCAATGCGAAAGAGGTTTTCCTGATCAAAAACCCGCATGAAGCACAATTGCCAAAGATCAATATCAGCTCCAACTATATTTTTGCAAAGGAAGACCAGTATTTTGTTTACCAGAACAACTACAATCAGTTTGTGAATTACTACAACGAAACTTTCCAGCATGGGGGCATCTCACTGGAGGAGATGATCATTCCTGTTGCCACTTACAGTTCAAGATAAAAGGATGCTGTTCAAATTATGGAAAGGGGGCCTTTGTGCTCCCTTTTTGTTTTACCTGTCAGGCCAGTAATCACTTATTGCTTATAAGAAAAACACATATAAATAACATAGTTGGAATACCCTTGACTTACCCTTGGCTTACCCTTGGATTACCCTAGGGGTATATCAAGGGTAAGCCAAGGGTATCTTAACGGTATAGCAACCTTATCTCAATTGTGTTATTTATATGGAGTTTACCTGTGATTTATTAGTTATTATTGGCTCCTCTTATTTAAGTCTGCCTTAAGGCTGATGAAATCAAGCCGATTTCTTCTATTTTTGCAGTTAATGGAAAGTATTAAAATTCAGGTTAATGGCCTTACAGAGCTGGATCTTGCGGCCCGTAAAATTTTAGATCTGGCCGCTCATGCGCACATCTTTATTTTTGAAGGCGACATGGGCGCCGGTAAAACTACATTGATTAAATCACTTGCCAAAGTAATGGGGGTAACAGAAGTGGTTTCGAGCCCCACATTTTCTATCGTAAATGAATACGATGCCAAAGGTAAGCCCATTTATCATTTTGATTTTTACCGTATCAAAAATATTCAGGAAGCCTACGATATCGGGTATGAAGAATATTTTTACTCGGGGAACACCTGCTTTATCGAATGGCCCGAAAAAATTGAAGGACTGATTCCAGAACATTATATCAAAATAAGCATTGAAACCCTGGCTGAAAATGAAAGGTTACTGTCAATTTCAAAAATTTAAATTTCAAACGCATTAAATTTCAGCTATTTTGCTTAATTTAAAGCCCAAATCTATAAATAAAAATGGCTACAGGATTACGCGAAGGTATGGCCTCCATTGCTCAAAAGGGGCTGATACAGCCAAAAGAAGCATTGTCAGAAATTAACAAGAAGAACAACAGTTTATACATCGGCATTCCCAAAGAAATCTCCTTTCAGGAAAACAGGATTGCCCTTACGCCACTGTCTGTTGCCTTACTGGTCAACAATGGGCATAAGGTGATCATTGAAAGCGGGGCAGGTGTAGGCGCCAATTTTTCGGATAACGACTACAGCGAGCAGGGCGCCATCATCTCCTTTAATAAAAAGGATGTTTTTGATGCCGATATCCTGGTTAAAATTGCACCGCCTACAATTGAAGAAGTCGGCCTGATGCACAAGGGCCAGACCCTGATCTCGGCCCTTCAGATGGGCGCATTGAAAGAGTCTTACCTCAAGGCCCTGCTGAATAAAAAAATAAATGCCCTCTGCTTTGAAAACCTGCGCGATGAGGGAAATATCCTGAGTGTGGTGCGTTCCATGAGTGAAATTGTGGGGGCCACCTCCATTCTGATTGCCGCAGAATACCTGAGCAATGTTACCGGCGGAAAGGGACTGATGCTGGGCGGCTTTACCGGTGTTCCGCCAACGGAGATCGTCATCCTGGGGGCAGGCACCGTAGGCGAATACGCAGCCCGTACGGCCATATCGCTGGGTGCGGAAGTAAAGGTGTTTGACAGCTCGATCTTCAGGCTCAGGCGCCTGCAGAACAACCTTGGGAGCCGGGTATTTACCTCGGTAATGCAGCCTATCGTTTTGAGCAAGGCCATCACCACCTGTGACGTGGTGATCGGCGCAATCCGGGCTTCGCACGGCAGAAGCCCCTGCATTGTCATGGAAGAAACCGTTGCGCGCATGAAACCCAACTCCGTGGTGATTGATGTGAGTATAGATCAGGGCGGTTGTTTTGAAACTTCTGAAGTCACCAATCACAAAGACCCGGTATTCCGGAAACACGACGTGATCCATTATTGTGTCCCTAATATTGCCTCCAGAGTGCCTAGAACGGCCTCCTATGCCCTTACCAATATCTTTACCCCGATACTGGTAGATATTGGCGACATGGGCGGACTGATGAACGTGGTATGGAATAAACCCGGTATCAGGGAAGCCCTGTACATTTACCAGGGGCACCTGACCAGTAAAGACCTTTCGAACATGTTTAACCTGCCGTATAAAGACATTGAATTGCTGGTAGCAGCCAACCAATAAGCCCAGCCCTGCATGAAAAAAATCCTTCCGCTTTTGTTTTTTGTTCTTTCCCTGAATGTACGTGCCCAGCAAAAGCCATCGAATCCACATGGCTTGAAAGTAGATGGCTATGCCAGCTATATGGATTCCTGCAAAACGAACAGCGACAACAAACTACTGGAAATCAAAAAATTTGTTCCAGGGGTTGTGCTCGACATCAGGTATGCCACCGCAAACAATTTCATGAAATGCATCATGTACAGGCAGGCCCGGGCCTTTGCACGGAAACCAGTGGTCATGCAGCTCAAAAAAATCCAGGCAGAACTAAAAAAACAGGGCTATGGCTTAAAGATATTTGACGCCTACAGGCCCTATCAGGTTACGCTGGCCTTTTACGAAGGGGCGGCTGATAAGAACTTTGTAGCGAACCCGGCCAAAGGTTCCAAGCATAACCGCGGTTGTGCAGTAGACCTGACCATTATTGACCGGAAAACAGGCCGGGAAATTGCTATGCCTACCCCCTACGACAGCTTTGCCCCGGAAGCGGCGGCTGATTATGCCCTTCTGCCTGCGGAGGTACTGAAAAACAGAAAAATGCTGATTGATACCATGCAAAAATACGGCTTCCGGGTAATACCGAACGAGTGGTGGCATTTTGACTTTAAAGGCTGGCAGCGTTACGATCTGCTCGATATCCCCTTTGAAAAGCTGTAGGCCCCGCGGGTTTTAATGCACTTAATAGCCGGTCTAAGCTTTCTTTTGTTGCCCAGCTGCTCAGTACCACCCGGTTCAAAGGCCTTCCTTTATGGTCCGGATAGGGAAAAGAGGAAATGAGGATCTGCTGTTCCAGCAGCATGGCGTACAATTCGGGGTCCTGACTAAAATAAACCGGGTAACCGGGTATAAAGTTCCAATCCCCGGAGTCAATTTTACCTGAAAAATAATGCATCAGCTCCTGCAGTTTCCCGAGTTCGTCACGATAAATGTCTGCAGCCTGCATAAAAGCATAAAGCCCTGCTGCCGCCGGTGGCGATGCGCCCAAAAATGCGTTGCTGCGCTTTAGCATGCCGATGACCCCGGTACTGCCCAATATAATGCCCGCATCTATTCCGAGCGCTTTGGCCATAGAAGCCACCACCGTTACTTTAACATTTGGCAATACGGGGATGGTGTTTAAGACGCCCCTGCCCTTATCGATCAAGCCTATGCCATGTGAATCGTCCACAATTAAAAACAACTCATTTTCAGGAAGGATGTCCCTCAAAAAAGAAAAATCGTATTGCTCCGGGAAAAGGTTGTTTAGAGAATTGCTGATCAGCACCCATTTATTTTGCGGACTTCCATTAATGCGCTCAACTGTTTTTTTAGCCCATGCTGAAAAACCACCCCTAGTTTCGGGAGCTCCGTTTAACCACAGCGCAGGATGGGTTTGAGGCGCATAGATCAGGTGTTCGGAGGCAAAGGCCCTGACCAGCAGCTGAGCCGCCAGATAACCGCTGGACGTAATGAGCGCGGCCTCTGCACCAAAATATTCAGCGGCATAAGCCTCGGCTTCGTTATAAATCCCGAGCTGCACGTTGTTGCCCCTGCTGGTGCCATTGTTAAGACCGAATTTTTTAAGCCCATCCTGGTAATGTCCGATAAAGGCGGAATTTTGAGGAATGCCCAGATAGGCCGTGCCGCTAAAATACAGGTAGTCCTGCCCTTGTATATTGATATTCAGGGAAAGCGGACCCTGAATATTGGTCAGTTCCACATTAAAACTGCTCATGGATATAGGTCATAATGCGCACCATTTCTTTTCTGACTTCGGTGGCAGAGGTTACATAATTGTTGTTCATAAAGGAAAAGATAAAGGTTTTTCCTTTTTTAGTGCGGATAAAGCCGCTTTGGTTATGCACCCCGGAAAGCGTTCCGGTTTTGCCAAAAACAAAAGGCTTATCGGTTTTGGGATAGGCATTTTTTAAGGTGCCGCTTTTCCCTCCGGCAGGGATCATGTTAAACAGCTTTTCGGGGTTATTGAGCTCTTTATAGATCATGTCCAGCAGCTTAACCACAGACCTGGGCGTAAACAGATTGTACCTGGACAGGCCGGATCCATCTGCCCAGCGGGGCTTATCGGGCAGGGCCGAAAGATATGTTTTTTCGATATGGGAAATGGCTTTATGGGTATTCAGCTCTTCGCCAAGCTGGTTGGCACAAACCAGCAGGAGCTGTTCGGCTATAAAATTATCACTCGGCAGCATCATTTCCTTCAGCACAGTATCCCGGTTTAAATTGAAGATTGTTCTGGCATCCAGTGGCATTTTCAGGCTGGCCAGTCCTACCGGTTTATGAAGGGTATCGGAAAGCAGGCTCAGGGTAAGCGGAAGGCTTACCTTATAAGGCACATCCTGGGTATAGCTTTCAGGAATGACCATAAGCGGGTATTTAAAATGGTTGCTGTTGAAATCCCGGACAAGCCCGAACGTTTGCCCTATAGCTGCAGAATCTGCCCCTAAACAATCTTTAAATAAGGCCGGGAGCAGGGTTATTTTTCCTTTTTCGGCCTTCACATGCAGCAGGTTGTCCATGAGTGGCAATTCATTTATTTCGGCCTGGTAATAATCGTTGTAGTCGTCCCACTGCCATCCGCTGCCATAAAAATCGCCGGTATACCTGCCCGGGGCATAAAACAGTTTTTTAGCCGCCGATTTTAAGAACTCTGCCGCCCGTGTGCCTTTGAGCTTGCTCTGTAAAAAAGAGGGGTCGCCAGTGCCCCAGAAGATGAGTGAATCGCCGCGCTCTACATACCTTAAAGAAGGGATAGAATCGGGCAGCATTTTCAAGCTGGCATAAAAGGTGAACAGTTTGGTATTTGAGGCGGGTGTGAAATACTGATCGGCATTCTTTTCAAACAGCATATGTCCGCTGGCCAGGTCGTATAAAGCAAAGCCTGAGTAATGATGTTTCAATACCGGCGCGCTGGCAAAGACCTTTTTAACACCCCTGGAAATGCGTTTTTCTGTGGAGCAGCCCATACAAAAAAGCAAGAGGGAAAAGCCTGCAAAAAGCAGTATTTTGAGCCCCCGAATTTTTACTGTAATACTTTTATATCCGGATACAATCATACTGCTACTAATTTATTAATTTAGTTTAATGAAATTGTTAATGCGCCTGATTAATTTCAGTCAACTCCGGGTTTTCTTGTGGGTCATGATGGTTCAGACCGGTGCGGCAATTCAGCTGCTGGCGCAGGATTTTTACTTTAAAGGAAACAAAAGCAAGGATGCCATTTCTTTCGCCCTGGTTAAAAACCTGGTCATCGTGCCGGTATACCTCAATAACCATGGCCCTTTCAATTTCATCTTAGACACCGGTGTAGGACCTATGATCATTACCGATCCGAAACTGATTGACAGCCTGGGCCTCAGGGTTTCGCGGACGCTGGAAATATCGGGCCTGGGGAGCGGCGCCAAAATTGATGCTTTCATTGCCAATGATGTATCGGTCAGGGTTGGCAATGCCTGGATAGACAACATGCCCACGGCGATATTAAAACAGGATATTTTTGGGCTGTCTAACTACCTTGGCACCAAGATCTACGGACTTTTAGGTTATCATTTTTTTAAAAGTTTTGTTGTTCAGCTGAATTATTCGGGTAAAAGAATGGTTTTTGGCCATCCCTGGGCCTTCAGAAAAATAAAAGGGGAAAGGGTGCCTATCGAGATCGAAAACAGCAAGCCGTATGTGAACATCGACATTGAAACGGCTGAGCAGGGCCACCTGACCGTAAAAACACTGATGGACAATGGGGCAAGCCATGCCATCTCGCTGGAGCGGTTAAAAGAGGAGCCTTTTCCGGTACCAGCCTCTTCCATATCGGCCAATCTGGGCGTGGGCATGAGCGGGCCTATTGCCGGAAATATCGGCCGCGTTTCGTCGCTCACGATCGGAGGCTTTAAGCTGAAAGGTGTCCTGGCTTCTTATCCCAGGTATGACGATGTTGCGGCCAAGGTGATCCTGAAAGACCGCAACGGAAACCTTGGGGCCGATATACTGAGTCGTTTTAACATTACGTTTGATTATGCCGACAACTCCATATACCTGCGGAAGAACGGGCAGTTTAACCGCCCCTTTGAGCACGACATGTCGGGCATAGAAGTTTACCTGCAGGAAGATAAAACCAGACGCTATTTTGTAGGGAGGATAGAGCCCGGTTCACCGGCAGACCTGGCGGGAATCAAGGCAGATGATGAGATCATACTGATCAATTTCTCCCCTGCGGCCAGCTTTAAGCTCGACGATATCAATAACCTGTTCAAATCGGCCGATGGGAAAACCATCATCTTATCCATATACCGCGATAAGGAAATTGATGTGAAGGTGTTTAAGCTCAAACAAAGAATTTAAAGGATTCTTTTAACTTTGCAGCCTACGATCCGAGATATGACGAAATCCTTTATACTGAGTGCCCTGAGTGCCCTTGCTTTGTTCATCTGCAGCTGTAACCCGAACCCCAAAAACCCCGGCAAGGCAAGTCCTGATAAGCCGGTTGATGAGCCTCTGCCGGTTACCGGAAGGGAGCCTTTTGATCCTATTATTGGCATTAAATTTTACGAGGTAAAGCGTCGTTTCAGTACCGGGCTTTCTTTCAATGAAATTGGTTTTCAACAGGAACCTTCCTGGATCATCCGGTTTAAGTCGAGGGACACGATAGAGGCCTACAGTCCGCAGTTCGACCGTATGCAAAGCTTTTACCTGCATTTTGACCATAAGAATGTGTACAATTTTGCCAAAGAATGGTTCAGGATAAAAAAGATCAGCAAGGATAGCCTCGTGTTTCAGCGGCTGCATTTAACCGGTCGCGAAATCTCGAAAGACATCCGCTCGGACGTGAACCTGACCTGGTACTCGGAAGATTACATACATAAGGTACTCAAAACCACGGTAGAGGAGCTGCAACGTCCCACAAAAGCCGATACGCTTTATATACAGGAACTGGCAGACAAATCGGCCCTGGACCCGGGAAATGCCAAAACTGCCTTTGGGGCCCGGCAGCCGGTGGAATTTGTTCCTGTAAGCAAAATCATCCATGTGAAAAAGCTCAGTACAGTGGATAAGCTGCTCGGAAGAACGGAGTCCTACGATTACCTTTTTCCCCGCTACAGGATTGATATTGTGAATGCCTACGACGATTTTGGCTATGATTTTTCGATAATTGTGGATGCAAAAGGCAAAATTCACCTGGGTGCTTTCCATACCAGTTTTCAGGAAAATTACGGGCCCCGCAAGAAAACACTCGAGGCGATCATCAACGTTTACCTGCAAAACCTATTGCAGGTTAGCCCCGGCAAAACACTCGGAATTCCACATTCCAGCGAGGTTAATTTAGTGGTTACCGGCCGCAAACGGGCAAAATAAGGCTGGTTTTATTTTATATTTATCAAAAAATGAAGCATTTGCATGTTATCAAAAAATAATATGTACATTGCAGACTTAATTTTAATAAATAAATACAATGCAAGAAGGAACAGTAAAATTTTTTAATGTGACCAAAGGTTTCGGTTTTATTATCCCAGCTAATGGTGACAACGAAATTTTTGTACATTCAACAGGCCTTATCGACGAAATTCGTGAAAACGACAAAGTTGAATATGACGTTGAAAACGGCAAAAAAGGATTGAATGCGATTAATGTTAAAGTAATCTAGATTATTAAAAACATAAATTGGACAGCATCGCGGATAACCCGCGATGCTTTTTTGTTTTAAAGGCTGTTGGTTATTTATGGTTTTTGATGACCTCAAAAAGCAGCTCCGGCTCGTTGGTGGTAATAAATTCTACGTTGTTGTCCAGCAGCCATTTCATTTCTGCCTCGTTGTTTACGGTCCAGGCATTTATGGTGAGCCCCAGCTCTTTTGCTTTTTTGAACCACTCCCCTTTCTGGTAAACACTGTAGTGGTAGTCGGCACCGCTCATGTTTGCGGCTTTCAGTTCTTCGAGCGATTTATCGCCTTTAAGATAGGCAATATGGGCTTCTGGTGCAATTTCACGTAGCCTCAGCATGGTGTCCCAGCTAAAGCTGATGTAATCTACCCAGGCTTCAGCCTTTAACTTTTTAACCATGGCCACACAGGCGTCTGTAAGTGCTATATCCCCTGCTTTACCCGTTTTGGTCGGCTTGATCTCGAAAACCAGGCGGGTACCTTTTTGTTTGATCCCTTCTTTGATATAGGCTTCTGCAGTAGGGATGGACTCCCCGTTACTCAGCTTTTTCTGAAGCAATTCAGCATAGGTAGATTGTTCGATGTGCAGGCCCTGAAAATCGGCATCATGATTCACCACAAGCACCTTGTCTTTGGTCATATGCACATCAAATTCACTACCATGACAGCCCAGGCGGATAGCCTCTTTTAAGGATGCTATAGAGTTCTCCGGAAGGTTTTGTTTTTTCCAGGCGCCGCGGTGTGCAATAACTACATTCTTGTTCCAGGTTTTGATTGCTTTCGTCTTTTTTTGGGCGAAAGCACTATTTAATGTTACTGCCATCAGAATAATGACTAAAGATGAGTGTTTCATATGTTGTGTTTTTTTTACTAAAATATCATTTAAAAGGCAATATTGAAAGCTTATTTAAGTTAATTTAACATTACGAGCTTATGAGCAAACCTATATTAGTGCTTTACTTTTATCAAAAAATTGCTGACTTTTAAGCTTTCAGGTTTTACAGATCAGGATGAACAGCAACTACGAGCTTTTGATTTCAAAAATTAATGAGTTTACACAGAAGTTTTACCTCAATAAACTGCTGCGTGGCCTGATCTATACAGCCGCGCTGCTCCTGGCCCTATACCTGATCCTGTTCGTATTGATTTATTATCTACAGCCCGGTCCGGCAACCAAAACCGCCTTGTTTTTTGGGTTTGTAACCATAGGCGTCCTGGCCACTTCATGGCTGATCATCAGTCCGGCCCTCTCCTATTTCAAAATGGGTAAAAACCTGAGTATTGAGCAGGCCTCGGCCATTATTGGCCATCATTTTTTCAGCATCAAAGACAAGCTGCTGAATACCCTGCAGCTGAAAGCAATGGCCGAGGCCTCGACTGAACACAATGCCCTTATCCTGGCGGGTATAGACCAGAAGATTGCGGAGCTGAGGCCTATTCCTTTTACCAATGCCATTAAGCTGGCCGACAATAAAAAATACATGAAGTATTTTCTGGTCCCGGCCTCGGTTATTGTGCTGATTGCCATCATTGCGCCGGCAATTTTAAAGGAAGGCACCAGTAGCCTGATACAGTACAATACACAGATTTTGCCCAAAGCACCCTTCAATTTTGTGTTGCTGAATACCAATCTCGGCGTGGCGCAAGGCGATGATGTGAAACTGGAGCTGAAACTAACCGGCAACGAAATCCCACAGGATGTTTATGTGAGCATTGGGGCAAACACCTATAAGCTGGAAAAAGAAAGCACGACAACATTCTACCATACCTTTAAGAACATCCAGAAGAGTATGGTCCTTTCTTTTTCTGCAGGAGGCTTCGATTCAAAGGAATACAGCATCACCGTAAATCCGAAACCTTCGGTATTGATGCTTAGGGCCCGGCTGAAATACCCGGCCTATCTGAACAAAAAAGACGAAATCCTTCAAAATGCGGGCGACCTGCTCCTGCCGGAGGGAACCCATGTGAGCTGGCAGATGGAAACCAGGAATACCAGGGCACTGACTTTTATACTGGACGGTAAAGCCCAGGTACTTTCGGGAGAAAACAACCTCTTTACCTATACCAGGACCATTCGGCAGGCTTCGGCATACAGCATTATCCCAGAAAACAGTTTCAGCAGCAGCGATTCCTTAAGCCACCAGATCAATGTGATCAAAGATGAATTCCCTGGTATTTCTGTAATGGAAACGCCGGACTCATTGAGTAGCAAGGCTTTATATTTTTCAGGCCATATCAGTGATGACCATGGCTTCAGCGCCTTAAAATTCAAATACCAGGTAAAGGAAAATGGCAAGGTTAAAAAAACGGTGACATCGCTGATCCCCGTTAAGAAAAACCAGCTGGAAAACACATTCTTTTACTTTTGGAACCTGAAGGAAAGCCAGCTGGAACCCGGGCAAACGCTGGAGTATTATTTCGAAGTATCGGATAATGATGGGGTTAACGGGCCCAAATCGGCTAAATCAGAAATCCGTTTGCTTGCGGTGCCAACGGCAAGAGAAGCTGCAGCAAAAATTAATGAAAGCAGCCAGGCCCTGAAACAGCAAATGGAAAAAACCATTAAACTGGCCGGCCAGGTGGAAAAAGAAAGCAAGAAACTGGCAGAAACATTACTGGACAAAAAGCAACTTACATTTGACGACAAAAAACAAATTGAACAGCTGCTGAACAAACAGAAACAGCTGGAAGAGGCCGTTAAAGACATCAATAACCTGAACAAGAAAAACAGTCTGGATAAGGAAGAAAACGGCGCCCTGAAGGAGGAGCTTGCTGAAAAGCAGAAAAAAATAGATGATCTGTTTAACAATGTGCTGGATGAAAAGACCAAAGCCTTGCTGGAAAAGCTGCAGAATTTAATGGACCAGAACAATAAAGACCAGGCCCGGAATGAGCTTTCCAAAATGCAGATGGATAACAAATCGCTTAAAAACGAGCTGGACCGCATTTTAGAATTGTACAAACAACTTGAATTTGAGCAGAACCTGCAAAATCAAATCGACCGGCTCAACGAGTTGGCCAAGGTACAAAAGGAACAGGCCAAACAGAGTTTAAGCAAGAGCGCACAGTCACCGGAGCTGAAAGACCAGCAGAAAGCGCTATCCAGATCTTTTGAGGAACTACAGAAAGACCTGAAAAAACTGGAACAAAAAAACCAGGAACTTGAACGGCCCAATCCTTTTCAAAACCCGGAAAAGGAAACCAGGGACATCAAACAGCAGCAGCAGGAAAGTGAAAGCCAGCTGGATAAAAACGACCGTAAAAAAGCGTCGGAGCAGCAGCAAAAAGCCGGAGAGCAGATGGAACAGCTGGCAAAAAAAATGGAAGAAATGCAGCAGGAATCGGCCGAAATGGAAAATAACCTGAATGCACAGGAACTCCGTCAGTTGCTGGAAAATCTGCTGAAAACTTCATTTGACCAGGAAAAAGTAATGTTGAACCTCAAACGTTTGAGCAGCAGTGACCCTCAGTACACGGTCAATGTTCAGAAACAGCGCGCAATAAAAGACAATGTGAAAACCATTGCAGACAGTCTTTTTTCTTTGAGCAAAAGGGTGCCGCAGATCGAAACTGCCGTAAATGAGGAAATGCAGAAGATCAATTTCAATATGGACAAAAGCCTGGAAAACCTGGGTGAAAGAAATACTGCGGCAGCGAACCGGAACCAGCAGTACACCATGACTTCCATCAATAACCTTTCCCTGATGCTGAACGAAGCCCTGGATCAATTGCAAAACATGATGAAAAACAGCAAAGGCGGGGGCAAAAGCAGCAAAAAACAAAGCATGAAACAGCTGGAACAGCTGCAGCAGCAGCTGAACAGCAAGATGCAGCAGGCCCGCGAACAAATGCAGAAAAACGGCAATAAAGGAAATGTTCCTAAAGGAAGCATGAGTGAGGAATTTGCTAAAATGGCACAGCAGCAACAGATGATCCGGGAAGCGCTGCAAAAAATAAACCGGGAAGACAATAAGGACGGCAAGGGCCCGCTGGGCAACCTGAACCAGATGATACAGGACATGAAAGAAACAGAAGCTGACCTGGTAAACAAGCGTATTGAACAGCAGACAATGAACCGTCAGAAAGAGTTGCTGCTTAAGCTGCTGGATGCGGAAAAGGCAGAAAGGGAACAGGAACAGGATGCAAAAAGAGAAAGCAAGGCAGGCCATGATTTCCCTCCTTCCTATAAGCAAATGCTGGAGAAATTCAAGTTGCAGCAAAAAAACGAGACGGAGTGGCTGCAAAAACTCCCGCCAAATTTAAACCACTATTACAAAAATAAAATTACCGAGTATTTTAAATTGCTAAATTCGGGGCAATAATTCTGATCTGATGAGCAAAGCAAAAATCCATTTTTTTACAGAGGACATTACCTACACCTTAAAAAAGAAAACTGCCATTAAGGACTGGCTGAAACACGCTGTTACCGCGGAAGGTTATGTTTTGGAGGAACTGAACTTTATTTTTTGCTCAGACGAATACCTGCTGCGCATCAACCAGGAATACCTGCAGCACGACGATTATACCGATGTCATTACTTTCGACAATTCAGAACAGCCAAAAACAATTGCAGGTGATGTTTTTATCAGCATAGAGCGGATCAGGGAAAATGCGAAAGGCCTGAAAGTTTCCGCACATGATGAATTGTGCAGGGTAATCATTCACGGAACATTGCATTTACTGGGCTATAAAGATAAGGATAAAGCTGCAAAGCGGCAGATGACTGCGCGTGAAGATCATTACCTCTCCCTGCTGCAAAATCCCTGATTTACCCTCCCTGCCGCGACTTTTCCACCCGGCTTTCTTAAAAAAGACCACATCGCCGTTTTAGGTGTTTTTAAGCGTTTTAAGCCCTCTTTCGCTTTTTATGACTCCTATGTCGGATTCAGGTATTTTTCTTCTTTAAAAGACCCGTATGAAGGTGTGTTTTTAGCGTTGCCTGTCATTTTTGTTTACCTGAGATCAAAAATATTTTATAATGAACTGGCCCAGGCATATACCAAAAAATTAATGTTTACTTTTGCAGTAATTTTCTTACCTCTAATATCGTTTAAACAGAATTGAGCACACTTATTGCAGCCGAAAACCTGGGCCATGGTTATCATGACGAATGGCTATTTAAAAATTTAACCCTGGGCATACAGTCTGGCCAGCGCGTAGCGTTGGTTGGCATCAACGGGGCCGGGAAAAGTACCTTATTGAAACTCCTGGCCGAGCGGTTCTCCCCTCTTGAAGGAAAGATTGTAAAAAATAAATCAGTAAAGATCGGCTTTCTTGACCAGGAGCCAGCATTTCCTGATGGCTACTCCATTAGTGACTTTATATTTTCACTGGAGAACAAACAACAGCAGCTGATCAGGGAATATGAAGAACTGATAGAACAGCCTGATCCAGACGAGCGGCAATTGAACCGCCTGTATGAAGAATTAAGTGAGCACAATGCCTGGGAATACGAGCATGAGATAAAGACAATTTTAAGCAGAATGGGCATTAACCACCTGCAGCAAAAGATATCGACCTTATCGGGCGGGCAAAAAAAACGCCTGGCCCTTGCCAAGCTGCTGATCGAAGATCCTGAAATTTATGTATTGGATGAGCCTACCAACCACCTGGATATTGATACCATAGAATGGCTCGAGAAATTACTGACCTCCGGAAATAAAACACTGCTGCTGGTTACACACGACCGCTATTTTCTGGACAATGTATGCAATACCATTGTAGAGCTTGATCGCGGAAAGATTTACAATTACAACGGAAACTATGCTTATTTCCTGGAAAAAAAATCTGAACGGGAAGCAGCAGGCGAAAGTACATTTCAGAAAAATAAGAACCTGCTGAAAAAGGAATTGGAATGGATGCGCAGGATGCCTGCGGCACGTACCACCAAATCGCAGTCCAGAATAGATGCCTTCTATGATCTGGAGAGCAAAACTAAACAAAGAACTGACAATCAAAAAGTTACGTTAAATGTAAAGATGTCCAGACAAGGAAATAAGATTCTTGAGCTGGATCATATCGGTCAGTCTTTTAATGGCAAGGACATCATCAATGATTTCAGCTATACCTTTAAAAAAGCAGACAGGATTGGATTGGCCGGAAAAAACGGCACGGGAAAATCTACCTTATTGAACATCATTACAGGCCATTTAAATCCGGAACACGGCAAAGTAAGTACAGGAGAAACTACAGTTTACGGATATTATAAGCAAGGTGGTTTAGCTTTTAACGAAAAGGAACGTGTAATAGACATTGTGAAATCGGACGCGGAATATATAAAAATGGCGGATGGACAAACCATTTCGGCTTCGCAATTACTCACGCTTTTTCTCTTCCCTCCCAAGAAGCAGCATGGAATGGTAGAAAAATTGAGTGGTGGGGAAAAGAAAAGGTTACACCTGATGAAGGTCCTGATGCAAAATCCAAATTTTCTGATTCTGGACGAGCCGACAAATGACCTGGACATTGACACCTTAAATGTACTGGAAGAATTCCTTGAAAATTTCCCGGGAGTTTTAATTCTGGTTTCTCACGACAGGTACCTGTTGGACAAAATGAGTGAGCAACTGTTCATCATGGAAGGCAATGGAAAAGTTGCCATTTACAATGGAAATTACTCGGAGTACCGCTTGAGTTTGGATGTACCAAAAGAAAAATCAGAAAACAAAATAAAGGAAAATTTGAGCTCCATAGCTCCTGTTGCTCCTGTAAAAAAATTGAGTTATAAAGAACAAAGGGAATTAGAGGAATTGGAAAGCAGGATTGCAGAGATAGAAAGAGAAATTGTATCCCTTACAGATTCGCTGACAAAAATAGACAGCGCGAATTATGTGGAACTACAGGCAACGACTAAATCCATTGAAAATTTAAATTCAGAACTTGAAGAAAAATCGGAAAGATGGCTCATGCTTTCAGAAATATAAAAGTATAATCAAACTGGACACAACAATATTAATTGAGTAAATTAGTTAAAAAAGTAATCTGTTTCACGTGAAACAAATAGAATTTCAAATAAAAAATCTATTAAAAAACAAAGCTGTTCCACGTGGAACAAACACAAAACGAAAACAAAATGTTTAAAGAATATGATGTAATTGTAGTGGGTGGAGGACATGCCGGATGCGAAGCTGCTGCTGCTGCTGCAAACCTGGGTTCTTCTGTACTGCTCATTACCATGAACATGGAAACCATTGCCCAAATGAGTTGCAATCCGGCCATGGGAGGAGTAGCGAAAGGACAGATCGTTAGAGAAATTGATGCTATGGGGGGCTATTCCGGCATCATTAGCGATAAAACAACCCTGCAATTCCGTATGCTGAACCTTTCAAAAGGTCCGGCAATGTGGAGTCCAAGAACGCAGAACGACAGAAAAAGATTTGCTGAAGAATGGAGACTTGCACTGGAGCGGACGCCGAATGTAGATTTCTGGCAGGATATGGTAAACAGTCTGATCATCAAAAACAATACCGTTATTGGCGTAAAAACTTCTATAGGTGTAGAGATCAAAGCCAAGTCTGTAGTGCTTACGAATGGAACATTTTTAAATGGTCTGATCCATATTGGTGAGAAAAAATTCGGAGGGGGAAGAACAGGTGAAAAGGCTGCCACCGGTTTAACTGAGCAGCTAACTGTTATGGGATTTGAAGCCGGCAGAATGAAGACAGGTACCCCACCCCGGGTGGATGGCCGGTCGCTAAATTATAGTGTCATGGAAGAACAATGGGGCGATGAAAACCCAGGCCGCTTTTCTTATACCAATGTTGAACTTCCGGAAGCGCAACGCTGCTGCTGGATTACTTATACGAATGCGAATGTACACGAGACCCTGAAAGAAGGATTCGAAAAATCGCCTATGTTTACAGGCAGAATCAAAGGCCTTGGTCCGAGGTATTGTCCGTCTATTGAAGACAAGATCAACCGCTTTGCGGAGCGCGAGCGCCATCAGATCTTTGTAGAACCAGAGGGCTGGAACACTTGCGAAATTTACGTAAATGGCTTCTCTACTTCCCTGCCAGAGGATGTTCAATATAGGGCCCTTACCCAGATCCCCGGGTTTGAAAATGCCAGAATGTTCCGCCCAGGATACGCCATTGAATACGATTATTTTCCTCCTACCCAGCTTTCACTGACCCTGGAAACCAAACTGATCAGCAATTTGTTCTTCGCAGGACAGATTAATGGCACAACAGGATACGAAGAAGCTGCTAGTCAGGGTTTTATAGCCGGAATAAATGCCCATCAGAAGGTAAATGACCAGCATGAACTCATCATGAAGCGATCTGAATCCTATATTGGGGTATTGATTGATGACCTGGTGACAAAAGGCACTGAAGAACCTTATCGGATGTTCACCTCCAGAGCTGAGCATCGTTTGCTGCTGCGCCAGGACAATGCAGATATCAGACTCTCCCCTATTGCCCATAAACTAGGGCTGATCTCCGATGAGCGCCTGGAAACCGTAAACCAGAAAATACAAAATTCTGATGCCATTGTTGCCTTTTCTAAAAAGCAGGGAATAGACATGGGCAGCGCTAATGCCATGCTCAAGGAATTAGGCACCAGCCCGCTGAACCAGAATGTAAAACTATTTAGCTTGCTCAGTAGACCTCAGGTAGGTATAAACGACGTCAGAAAAATGAGCTCCGCACTGGACGAACTGCTCAGTCAGTTTGATAAGGAAACCATTGAGCAGGCGGAAATCAAAATTAAATACGAAAGCTATTTTGAAAAGGAGCAGGAAATCGTAAACAAAATGCAGAAGATGGAAGATAAAGACATCAATCCAGATTTCGATTATACACAACTTGTTTCCCTTTCAAAAGAAGCAAGGGAAAAGTTATTGAAAATAAAACCGCGTACTTTAGGGCAGGCTTCCCGAATTTCAGGTGTTTCTCCTTCAGATATATCCGTTTTAATGGTCCATATCAGCAGGTGACATATAACTTATTGATTTAAAACATCTTACGCTAAAAACACTACATAAAGAAAAGAGCTATTTAAAAGCGATATAAGAGACTTTTAACTTTTTTTAATGATAAGGGTCGGAAAAGCATATAAATTAAATACAGCGCATATAAATGGGTAAAAATAGAAATACAGTAAACTTGTCGATTTTTTTTGTTCTTATGGTCATGAGCATGCTCTTTTATTCCTGTGCAAGTATTCAACAGCCACAAGGAGGACCAAAAGATACCGAGCCGCCTAAAGTTTTAAAGATGACCCCAAAAAATCTGATGGTCAACTTTACGGCGCCAAAAATCGTCATCGAATTCGACGAGTATTTTAAACTGCAGAGCGAGTTTAAAGAGTTTTCCGTTTCACCCGAAATGGAGACCCCTCCTACTTTGAAAGCAAAAGGCAAAAAGCTGGAAATCACTATTCAGGATACACTGGAAAAGAACACCACTTATACACTTAATTTTGGCAAGGCCATAGTAGACGTAAATGAAGGTAATGTGGTCAAGAATTTTACCTATGTATTTTCAACCGGCCCACAACTGGACTCACTAAGTATCAAAGGAAAAGTGACCAATTCTGTTACCGGATTACCTGAACTGGATGCATTGGTATTTATATTTCCGCTAAACCGGGATACCTTGTTTGGAAAGAAAAAACCTTCCATTTTTACTACTACAGATAGCAGCGGTAATTATGCCTTGAATAATTTAAGAAAAGATACTTATAAAATTTATGCAATTAAGGAAAAAGGCGGTGATAAAATTTACCAGCAGGTTAGCGATGATGTGGGCTTTTTAAAAGATTCCATTGTATTGGATAAAGCCCTGGACAACATTAACCTGCAGCTTTTTAAAGAGCGTGCAGAAACCTTCAGGGTACTGGACAAACGCATCAATGCAGATGGAAGCATTTCTTTGGCCTTTAACCAGAAGCTCAAAAAGCCGGAAGTTACAGTAACAGATCCCCCCACCCTGGATGCGGCAAAACTGATTAAATTTAGCCGCAATAATGACTCATTGCGGGTCTGGCTTAAGGATATGAGTTTTGACTCCACAAAAATAGCCATTAAAGACCAGGGTAAATTGCTCCAGACTACAAACCTGACCAGGGGTAAAAAAGAGACCTATACCAGAACCCTTACGGCAACCGACAATATTGAAAACAAAGCGCTTAACCCAAATCAGCACCTTAGACTGACTTTCAATTTTCCGCTGGAAAGCACAGATATAAGTAAAATAAGCCTGCTGGAAGATTCTGTTGCACGCACTGGCTTTACGTTGGTAAAAGATAGCGCTGACCTGCTCTCTTATTATTTGCGTTATCCCTGGAAAGCAAAAAAGACCTATGAGGTAAAGTTTGCAGCGGGCGCTGTAACAGCTATATTCAATACAAAAAACAAAGAATTCATCAAGACTTTCCAACTGGGCAATAAAGACGATTATGGTACGCTGATTGTTAAAATTGTAACCCCTGAACCCAATAAAAGCTATATACTTGAAGTCATAGACGGCAATAAAAATGTAGCCAATACACTGGTCGTGCAACGGGATACTACAGTAAGGTTTTCGAATTACAAAGCAGGAAAATACTGGTTGCGCATCACCTATGATACCAATAAAAATGGGGTTTGGGACACCGGAAATGTAAAGCTGGGCCAGCAACCTGAGCGCATATGGAATGAACCCAAAGAACTTTCTATAAGGGCATTATGGGAGCGGAACGAAGTGGTAACTATTCCTAAAGAATAGCTACCTGAACCAGTCGGAATACATGATGTAATTGTCTGGCAGCTTATTCAATAAAGCCCTTTGCTCCTCAGTAATGGGCTTTATTTTTTTTGCAGGCGTACCTGCATAAATATAACCACTTTCGCAGCGTGTATTTTCCAGAACTACGGCCCCTGCAGCAATGATACAATACTCTTCCACCAAGGCATAGTCCATAATAATGGCGCCCATTCCAACCAGAATATGGTCTTTCAGGATACAACCATGCACAATTGCATTATGGCCTATTGACACCCTGCTGCCTATAATGGTTGACGCTTTGAGATAGGTAGCATGGATCACCGCACCATCCTGTATATTGGTCTCATTTCCAATGGTAATGCTGTTCACATCCCCTCTGATCACTGCATTAAACCAAACGGAACAATTGTTGCCCATCAGGACATCACCCACAATTGTTGCATTAGGTGCAATAAAACAATCGCTACCCCATTTAGGTTCTTTATCTTTAACTGGTAATATCACTGGCATGTGCTAAAAAATTGTGTCTTTTAATTCTGTTGAATGTTGGGGATAGTCTGTCGTATAGTGCAGGCCCCTGCTCTCTTTTCTGATCATAGCGGCTTTTATGACCATAAAAGCTACCTGTATGACATTCCTGAGCTCACATAACTTAACGGAAACCTTATTTGCCTTATAAAATTCTTCCGTCTCTTCATGCAATAAAAACAGTCTTCTCATTGCCCGTTCCAGTCGGAAATCGGAACGCACTATACCTACATAATCGCTCATCAATTTTTGTGTTTCTCTTAAATTATGCGTTACCAATATGTCTTCATTAGATTGGGTAACTCCTTTTGCATCCCAATCGGGAATGTTATCTGGTATAATGTTATTTTTAAAGACTTTGACTGCATCTTTATAAATGCGGTGTGCAAATACAGGCGCCTCCAATAAAGAATTGGATGCCAGCCTATTGGCCCCATGCAAACCGGTTGAAGAACATTCCCCGCAGGCGTACAGGTGCTTAATGGAAGACCTTCCATACTCGTCTACCAGAATACCGCCACACATATAATGTGCCGCGGGGGTAACCGGAATAAGATCTTTGGTCATGTCTATACCGATGGACAGGCATTTGGCATAGATATTAGGAAAATGCGCGAGAATATCTGCTTTTTTTCTATTTCTAATGTCCAGATACACAAAATCCTCACCGGATTTTTTCATTTCAGCATCTATAGCCCTGGCTACAATATCCCGTGGCGCCAATGAACCCCTCTGGTCATATTCGTACATGAATTCTTCACCATTTTTTCTCCTTAATACCCCTCCAAAACCACGTACAGCCTCCGAAATTAAAAAAGCCGGGTACTCTCCGGGATTGTATAAAGCTGTTGGATGGAACTGAATAAATTCCATATTCCTCACTTTTCCCTTGGCCCGGTACACCATTGCCATTCCATCCCCGGTGGCAATTACCGGATTGGTGGTACTCGAATACACATGCCCTGCACCACCTGAAGCCATAATAGTCACATTTGCGAGGATCTTTTCCACATCATTAAGCTCTGTATTAAAGGCATATATGCCATAACAGTTGATATCTTCAGTACTCTTATCCACATGCTCCCCCAAATGATGCTGCGTAATCAGCTCGAGACAGAAGTAATGTGTTAATATCTCTATGTTCTTATTCTGGTGAATCTGCTTCAGTAAAACGCTTTCAATTTCGTATCCGGTAACGTCTTTATAATGTAAAACACGGTGTTCTGAGTGCCCACCTTCTTTTGCCAGATCATAATCACCGCTCCTTGCCTTGTCAAAATTAATTCCATAATCGATAATTTCCTGGATACGCTGGGGGCCTTCCTTCACCACAATCTCTACTATCTGCCTGTCACACAATCCATCACCGGCTATAAGCGTATCTTCTATGTGTTTCTCAAATGAATCATCTTTGTCGATCACTACCGCTACCCCACCCTGGGCATATTTGGTATTGGATTCATCTTCATTTGATTTGGTCACAATTAATACTTTGCCATGCTGAGCGGCTTTCAACGCAAAGCTTAAACCGGCAATCCCAGACCCTATTACTAAAAAATCTACTTTTCTCATGCGTACCTGCTGTTCCTTTTCAATTTACTATCAAGCTTTTAAGGCTATATATACTCTTTTCATTACTGCTGCAAAACCTCTTTTGTGCTATCAAAAACAATGTTTTGTTAACAACGTGGATATCTATGTGGATTACGTGTATAAACAAAAAGAACAATTTTTTTTGAATGTTTAAAGCTAAGCTAAAAAGAGAATTTGCCACAATATTTTAAGTTATTTTTAAGCAGCTTCTTCTGGTTTATCCACTTTTTACACACCTCTTAACAATAAACATATTTGTATTGATAAAATTATAGCCCTAAAAATATAGCGCTGTAAATCAGCGAATATTTTAAAAGAAAATGTAATCTAAATGTTAGTAAATTATTAATAACTCATATAATCGAACAGAAAACGGATATTTATACACAGTATCCACAGGCTAATAAACAATAGAAATCTATTTATATTAAAATAATTATAATTTATTGAAGTGTTGAAACTGCGTACCTTTACAAAAGTTAAAAAACAGAAAAACTGTAAAAACTAACATAAACTCATTCTGATGAAAACGGATACCTTGGAGGAATTGAACAGGAAAGGTTTTATAGAGGAAAGTATTGATCCGACTCTAGACCTCTTTGAAGAAATTGAAAAATTAAAGAAAGAAAAGAATGCAATTGTACTGGCTCACTATTACCAGGAGCCTGATATACAGGATATAGCAGATTATATTGGCGACAGTTTAGGGCTTTCCCAGGAAGCTGCAAAGACAGAAGCCGACGTAATTGTATTTGCAGGTGTACATTTTATGGCTGAGACGGCGAAAATCCTTTCGCCGGAAAAGAAGGTATTGTTACCTGATTTAAAGGCTGGATGTTCATTGGCAGATAGTTGTCCTCCTCATTTGTTTAGAAAGTTTAAAGAAAAGTACCCTGACCACCTCGTAATTACCTATGTGAACTGTACGGCAGAGCTAAAGGCTTTGAGCGATATTGTGTGTACTTCTACAAATGCAGTACAGATCGTAGAAAGTTTGCCTAAAGAACAAAAGATCATATTTGGTCCTGATAAAAATTTAGGTGCCTGGGTTGCTAAAAAGACAGGAAGAGACCTGGTATTATGGAATGGGGCCTGTATGGTTCATGAAATATTTTCGAGGGAAAAGATCACCAAATTAAAGGAACGTCATCCGAAGGCGAAATTCATTGCCCACCCTGAATGCGAGGAATCGGTATTAAAAATGGCGGATTATATTGGTTCTACAACGGGATTACTTAAATATACGATCAATAATGAAGCCCAGGAGTTCATTGTAGCTACGGAAAGCGGAATTATTCACCAGATGGAAAAGGCCAATCCCGGAAAAACCTTTATTCCGGCACCACCAAACAACAGCTGCGCCTGCAATGATTGTCCGTATATGAAAAGAAATACGCTGGAGAAGCTGTATTTGTGCATTAAAAATGGCCTTCCGGAAGTTACCGTACCTGCAAATATCATTGCTGAGGCGAGGAAGCCGATTGAAAGAATGCTGGAAATTTCAGCAAATCTGGGTCTTTAACAGGCATAATCTGTTGTAATTAATGATGTGGATAACCTGTTAATTTATTGTAAAAGAATAAAATAATGTTTGAAAATAAAGAACGTACAGCTATTGCTGAATTGGGGGAGTTTGGATTGATTAAACACCTGACAGACCATTTTAAGGTGAAGCATAAGAGCAGTATCAAAGGTATTGGCGATGATGCTGCAGTGTTGAATTTTGAAAACAAAGAAGTTTTGATTTCTACCGATCTGCTACTGGAAGGTATTCATTTTGACCTGGCCTATGTACCACTCATGCATTTAGGCTATAAAGCCATACAAGTGAATCTGAGCGATATTTATGCCATGAATGGCATTGCTACCCAGGTAACAGTTTCTATCGGCATATCGAGCAAATTTCCACTGGAGGCTGTCGAAGAGATTTATAAAGGGATACAGCTGGCATGTGATAAATTTAACATCGATCTGATCGGAGGAGATACTTCTTCCAGTAAGCAGGGCCTGGTCATCAGTGTGACCAGTATAGGGTATGCAGAGAAGAAAGAAGTTGTATACAGGAACGGTGCCCAGGAGGGAGACCTCATCTGTGTTTCCGGGGATCTTGGCGGAGCTTATGTGGGCTTACAGATCCTGGAAAGGGAAAAACTCATATTTATGGAAAACCCTAATATACAGCCTGATCTGGAAGGAAAAGACTATATCATTGAGCGGCAACTGAAACCTGAAGGAAGAAGGGATATTGTTGACCTGCTGGCCCAGATGGATATTTTGCCTACAGCGATGATTGACGTTTCGGATGGATTGGCTTCAGAGGTACTGCACATCTGCCAGCAATCTGAAAAAGGGGCTACTTTATATGAAGAAAAACTGCCCATTGACCCGATGACTTATGAAACTGCAAGGGAACTGGGTCTGGACCCTACTGTTTGTGCGCTAAACGGGGGTGAGGATTATGAATTGCTGTTTACCATTAAACAATCCGATTACGAGAAGCTAAAACATGATGTAGATATCAGTATTATCGGTCATATCACTGATAAAAATTCGGGATGTAAAATGATATCTAAATCCAATGTGGTGCATGAGCTTAAAGCCCAGGGATGGAATGCATTTAAATCATAGGCTATCCTCCTGATCCAAAAAACGGGTGTCAATCTGCTTTGTTGCTTTGGCACCCAACCTTTTAATCTTTTCAGAAGTATTTGACAGGTTTCCGGTACCTGTAGATAATTTGTTCAATGCTTTATCGTAGGCATCCTGGCTAAGCTTAATGTTGCGGCCGATGCTTTCCATATCGATTAAAAAACCTACAAATTTATCGTACATACTGCCACTTAAACGGGCTATTTCGAGTACATTTCTGTTTTGTCTTTCCTGTTTCCAGATGCTGGCAATGGTTCGTAATGTAGCCAGTAAGGTAGATGGGCTTACGATCACAACTTTTCTGTCCCAGGCATAATTGAACAATTCGGCGTCCTGCTGTACGGCAATACCGAATGAAGATTCTATGGGAATGAAAAGGAGCACAAAATCGGGGGAATTGATCTGGTAAAGTTCCTGGTAATTTTTTGACGACAGGCCCTGGATATGTGTTTTGATAGAGAAGATGTGTTGTTTTAGCTGCAGTTCCCGTTCTTCGTCTGTATCTGCAGCAACCAGTCGTTCATAAGCTACCAGAGAGACCTTAGAATCGATTACAATATGTTTGTCGTCTGGAAGATCGATGATGACGTCCGGCTGCAACCTGGAGCCTTCTGATGAGCTGAGATTACTTTGTATCCTATACTCTCTGTCTTTCTGCAGACCTGAGCGTTCCAGCACCCGTTCCAGGATAACCTCTCCCCAGTTGCCTTGTTTTTTGCTGTTGCCTTTAAGGGCTTTGGTTAAATTTCCCGCTTCTTCCTGAATCTGTTTGCTCTGGTCCATGAGCTGGGAAATTACGCCTTTGAGCACATTGCGCTCGTCAGATTCGGCTTTATAGACTTTTTCTACCTTTTCTTCAAATGCTTTTATATTTTCTTTAAGCGGGTTTAAAATGACATCCAGATTTGCACGGTTCTGGAGGGTAAATTTTTCTGTTTTTTCTTCCAGGATTTTATTGGCTATATGCTCAAATTCCAGTTTAAACCGCTGTTGCAACTCAGCAATGTATTTTTCCTGCTGGGCATATCTTTCTTTCTGGGCCAGGAGGTTTTCTTCGGCCTTAATGACCTTACCGCGTTCTGTAATGAAATTGAGGCGTAGATCATTCAGTTCATCTTCCAGTTTTTGTTTATCATCCTTTAACCAGTTTAATGATTTCTGGTGTTCCTGCTCTTTTAATTCCAGGAGTGCGCTGTGGTTTTTATCGGATCCCGGTTTTTTAAACAATAAAAAAACAAGGGCTGCCAAAATGATTATAGATAATACTATTCCTGTTGCTTCCATACTAATATTGTTATCAAATGTCATCAATAATTTATGGGTTTGCAAAAAATAATAGTAATAAAATTTAGTGTTACTTATTGAATGCCACATTTAGCAAGGTTATATTGACTGCTTTTAACCACACCGATCAGATAAATGATTTTCCTCAGGATAAAAAAGTAGCTGATCCTACAAAAATGTAAGGCATTCAGCATGTAAATTCAGTTACTTCTTTGTTAGAAAGTAAAATAGGAACACTTTTTGATCAACATAGGTTGAAGAACATACTTAAAAAAATGGGAACTTATATTGTTTTGATAATTCCGATACTGATTATTAGCATGTTTGTACAATGGCGTTTTAGAAACAGATTTTCAAAATACGCTGAAATGCAATTAAATTCGGGGTTTTCGGGGAAAGAGATAGCAGAAAAAATGCTGCGTGATAATGGGATTTATGATGTAAGGGTGGTGAGTACGGATAAAACACTTTCTGATCACTACAATCCGGAAGACAAAACCGTTAATTTAAGCACAGACGTATATTATGGGCGGAGTGTGGCTGCTGCTGCTGTTGCTGCTCATGAATGCGGGCATGCGGTACAGCACGCAAAGTCATACCATTGGCTGGAATTGAGATCAAATATGGTTCCTGTGGTTAGTATTACTTCTAATTTGCTACAATGGGTGCTGATTGCCGGGGTATTGCTGATTGCATTTACTTTTAATCCTATAGTATTAGGTATCGGCGTAGCAGGACTTGCTTTGATCACTATATTCAGTATCATTACGCTTCCTGTTGAATTTGACGCCAGCAGGCGGGCCTTAGGCTGGTTGAAGGATAACAAGGCAGTGCTTTATACCAACGAAGAACATGTGCAGGCAAAAGATGCGCTCTGGTGGGCAGCAATGACCTACGTGGTGGCTGCGATGGGTGCGCTGGCCAACCTGTTTTATTATGTTTCTATTCTTTTTGGAAAAAGCAGGTAATTAATTCAGGCGGTAAGGGACGATCAGTTCAAATTCCGGAATATCAACGATAAAATCACGGTCGTCTGCAATACGGTACATCAGGTAATTGCCACTCATGGTGCCCATATCGGTATTTAAGTTGCAGCCGGATACATAAGAATGACTTGCGCCTGGCTCAATTACCGGTTGTTCCCCTACTACGCCCTCTCCTTCTACTTCGCGCTGTGTACCGTTTGAGTCGAATATAAACCATTGCCTCCTTTTTAGCTGAACTGCGTAATCTGTCAGGTTCTCTATAGTGATTCGGTAGGCAAACATAAAATGTGCGTTTGCCGGATTGGAATGTTCTTCCTGGTAGGTTGTTTCAACAGAAATTTTAACTCCGAATGTAATTGCTGTAACCATTTTAACTTATTATTTAATCCATAGTTTCAAAAATCAAGCCATTTCGCCCGAGGGGTAAATATGTTGATATTTTTCTGCTATTTCATCTAAAATGCTATGAATTGTGTCAATATTTTCTTCTTTAACCAATTGCATCCTATAGGTTTTAAAGTCGGGAATTCCTTTGAAATAATTTGCGTAATGACGCCTCATTTCAAAAATTCCTACCCTTGGGCCTTTCCAGTCAATTGATTTTTCAAAGTGTGTGCGGCATACGTTTACCCGTTCTTCTATTGAAGGACCAGGCAATATTTCGCCGGTGTTGAAGAAGTGCCGGATCTCCCTGAAGATCCAGGGGTAACCTATGGCTGCCCGGCCAATCATGATCCCATCCACTTCATATTCCATGCGCCAGTCGGCAGCTTTTTGTATACTGTCTACATCCCCATTACCAAAAATCGGTATTTTTACCCTTGGGTTGCGTTTGATTTCACGGATCAATGTCCAGTCTGCCTGCCCTTTGTAGAGCTGTGCCCTGGTACGTCCGTGAATGGTGAGGGCCTGTATGCCCACATCCTGTAAGCGTTCTGCAACTTCCTCTACATTTTTGGTGTTGTCGTCCCAGCCCAGGCGTGTTTTTACGGTTACCGGCAAATGCGTAGCCTTTACTACGGCGGCTGTCATTTTAACCATTTTATCAATATCCTGTAGCAGGCTGGCACCAGCGCCCCGGCAAGCTACATTTTTAACCGGACAGCCATAGTTGATGTCCATTAAATCGGGGTTGGCCAGGGTGGCTATTTCAGTCGCTTCGCGCATGTGGTCTATTTCGCTGCCAAATATCTGTATGCCAATGGGCCTTTCATATTCAAAAATGTCGAGCTTGGCCCTGCTTTTAGCTGCGTCCCTGATCAATCCTTCAGATGAAATAAACTCTGTATACATCATGTCTACCCCGCTTTGTTTACATACAAAACGGAAAGGAGGATCGCTCACATCTTCCATTGGGGCCAGCAGCAGGGGAAACTCCCCCAGATCAATATTTCCTATCTTTACAGACATTTTTATATCTTCAAACCAAAATTTACGGCACAAAGGTACAAATAATACAAATAATGAATTTCATACAAAAAACGAGGGAAGAAAACAGTCCTTTTGTACAACTTTTTATTTTGGTCCTTTGTGCGGTTTTCGGGCTCATTGTGATAAGTGCGATAGGCATAGGCGTTATTTATCTGATCTATGGACGGGAAATATTGGCAAATATGAACTGGATGTCGGGCACAGACAGGCATTACCTCCCCGCTCAGCGGATTTTGATCAGTGCCCAGCAGATTGGCTTATTTTTGTTTCCTGCTTTATTCCTTGCAAGGATAGAGGGCCGAAAAATAAATGGATTTTATGGGCTTAAACGACCTGAGCCAGGATTGATTTTAATGGTGTTCCTAATGATGGCTGCTGCTTTGCCCCTATTGGAATGGGTAGTGGCACTGAACCAGAAAATGGTATTTCCGGATGCCTTAAAAGGAATAGAGCGCTGGATGAAGGCAGCGGAAGAGCAGGCTATGGAAACAACAAAGGCCCTTTTGAAAATGGAAAGTGCAGGGAGTTTTCTGATCAATATCGCGATGATTGCGCTGTTGCCGGCTGTAGCAGAAGAACTGATGTTCAGGGGCGCTTTGCAGCGTGCCCTGGGGCGGATCTACCATAACCCCCATCTGGCGATCTGGTTCTCGGCATTTATTTTCAGTGCTATTCATATGCAGTTTTATGGCTTTTTGCCGCGTATGCTGCTGGGTGCAGGTTTTGGATACCTGTATTTCTGGGGCGGCAGTTTGTGGTATGCCATGTTTGCCCATTTTATAAATAACGCCTATGCGGTTTGTGCGGCATGGTATATGCAAAAAAACAACATACCTTTGTCTGATACTGATAAGACGATGAATATTGCCTGGTATGGTTATATCATCAGTGCAATACTGACTTTTTTGCTGTTCCGATATTTTAAAAAACAAGCCAGATGAAGACAAGAGCGATAACTGCTTTCTTTTTTACTATTGTAATGCTGGGCTCCATCTTTTTAGGGGCTTATACTTTTACTTTTTTTTACCTGATACTGAGCCTGGCGGCCTTGCTGGAATTCTTTAATATGATTAAAACTGCAGGGATCAGGCCGCATAGAAATGTTGCCTTATTTGTTGCCGGACTGATTTTTTTAATGATTGCGGGCTATCATTTGCTGCAGTTTGAAAACAGGTTTATGTTGCTTATTGTTCCTTTGATTTTTTCGGTATTCATCAGCGAGTTGTATAAGAAAGACAAAATTCCATTTTCCAATATCTCTTACACCTTTGCAGGGCTTATTTATGTGACTGTGCCTTTTTGCTTTTTTTATTCCCTGGGTTTTATACAGGACCAGGCTATCTATAGCTTTCATTTACCGCTTGCCTTTTTGTTGATGTTATGGGCCAATGATACCGGGGCCTATCTTTTTGGGGTTAAATTTGGAAAGACACGCTTGTTTGAGCGGCATTCGCCAAAGAAATCATGGGAAGGCTTTTTTGGAGGGGTATTTGTGAGCCTGTTGGCTTCTTATATCATCTCTTTGTTTTTTAAAGAGATCAATGCTTTTGTATGGGCCGGGATGTCTGTTTTGATTGTCTCTTTTGGCACCCTGGGTGATCTGGTAGAGTCGATGTTAAAACGCAGCCTGAATGTGAAGGATTCAGGAAACATACTGCCAGGTCACGGAGGCTTTTTAGACCGTTTTGACGGCCTGTTGCTGGCCGCTCCGGTTGTTTATACCTATCTGTATCTGATATTGCGTTAAAAGGGCTATTTTTTCTTCAGGGGTTGCAGTAAATACTCCAGTCCGTTTAGTTTAATTTCATAAAGGGTTGCAATAAGCTGACCTAGTTTTCCGGGCGGAAAGCCTTCTTTGTGGAACCAAATGAGATAGGACTCCGGAAGATCACATAGGATCCTGCCTTTGTACTTTCCGAAGGGCATTTGCATGGTAACGAGGTCTTGCAGAAGCTGAGGGTTCATATTTGAGGTTTAGTTGACCACCATTTCCAGCATTTCTACTGCTTCATCAACTGTATTGAGGTTGTCGAATGCAATGCGGAGCGAATCTTTAACCTCTTTAAGGTTGCATAAACGCGGATGGATTTGTGCAAAATGCAATATTTTATTGAACATGGTAGAGTCAAAAAATGCGGAGCGTTTATCGGTAATGAAATACCCCCGCAGGACCCCTTTTTTAAAACTCAGTTTTTCGAATGCCAGTTTTTTGGCTACCCATTGTAAACGCAGAACATTCAGCATGGTTTTTACAGGTCCGGGAACCGGGCCGAAGCGGTCTTTTAAACTCAGTTCAAAAGCTTTTAGCTGTGCCTCATTCTCAATTTTCGAGAGTTCAGTGTATAAATTGTACCGTTCTGTAATGTTGGTTACATAGTCGTCGGGTATGTAGAGCTCCAGATCGGTATCCACCTGTGTAAAGTTTACAAAAGGGCGTTGGGGTTCATCTTTAAAAAGATCCTTAAATTCATCGGTTTTGAGTTCCTGAATGGCTTCATCCAGTATTTTATGGTACATTTCGAAGCCTATCTCGGCAATGAAGCCGCTTTGCTCTGCACCCAGGAGATTTCCGCTGCCGCGGATATCTAAATCCCTCATGGCAATATTAAAGCCGCTGCCGAGGTCTGAAAATTCTTCAATTGCACTGAGGCGCTTACGGGCCTCTGAGGTGAGCGTAGACAGAGGCGGGCTTAACAGGTAGCAGAATGCTTTTTTATTGGAACGGCCTACCCTGCCCCGCATCTGGTGAAGGTCACTTAAACCGAACATATGAGCATGGTTAATGATGATGGTATTCGCATTTGGAATATCCAGGCCGGCCTCGATAATGGTGGTGGCTACCAGCACATCTTTTTCTCCGTTGATAAAGTCGAGCATGACATCTTCCAGGGCATCTCCCTCCAGTTGACCATGCGCTATGCCAATGCGTGCTTTTGGTACCAGGGTTTTGATGAGTCCGCCCAATTGGGGCAGGTCGTTTACCCTATTGTGGATAAAAAAAACCTGTCCGCCCCGGTCCAGCTCAAACTGGACGGCTTCCTGGATCAGTTTATCATTAAAAACGTGAAGTTCGGTATTTACTGCCTGCCGGTTTGGGGGCGGAGTGCTGATGATAGAAAGGTCTCGCGCGCCCATTAACGAAAAATGAAGTGTGCGTGGTATTGGGGTTGCGGTAAGGGTCAGGGTATCCACATTTACCCTTAAAGCCCTCAATTTTTCTTTTGAGGATACTCCAAACTTCTGTTCTTCATCGATGATCATAATGCCCAGGTCCTTGAATTTTACATCTTTACTGAGCAAACGGTGTGTGCCGATGATGATGTCTATTTTACCTTCGGCTACTTTGGCCAGGGTATCCTTAACCTGCTTGCTGGTCTTGAAGCGGTTCACGTAATCTACGGTACATGGAAAATCTTTAAGGCGGCCGGAGAAAGTTTTAAAATGCTGCAGGGCCAGGATGGTGGTTGGCACCAATACTGCTGCCTGTTTGCCATTTGCTACGGCTTTAAAAGCGGCCCTGATGGCAATTTCTGTTTTTCCGAAACCTACGTCGCCACAAACCAGTCTGTCCATTGGATGCGGGGCCTCCATGTCTTTTTTTACGTCGTTGGTGGCTTTTTCCTGGTCGGGCGTATCTTCATAAATGAAGGAGGCTTCGAGTTCGGTTTCCAGGTAACCATCCGGACTGAAAGCCGTGCCCACCTGCGATTTTCGCAGGGCATAAAGTTTAATCAGGTCGCGGGCAATGTCTTTAACTTTTTTTTTAGTTGTTTTTTTGAGCTTATCCCAGGCTTCGGTGCCCAGTTTGTTCATTTTTGGGGCTGTTCCATCCTTTCCGCTATATTTCGCAATGCGGTTAAGGGAATTGATGTTGACATACAGCAGGTCATTGTCGGCATACACCAGGCGTATCATTTCCTGGGTTTTGCCATTGACCTCTACTTTTTCGAGTCCTGCGTATTTACCTATTCCATGGTCGATATGGGTTACAAAATCACCTGGCTTAAGGTCTCTCAGTTCTTTGAGGGTAATGGCCTGACTGCGCTGGTAACCTCTTTTTAGCTTATATTTATAGAAGCGGTCGAATATCTGGTGATCGGTATAAAAAGCAAGTTTTTGCTGGCCATCTACAAAGCCTTCCCGCAACGGAATGTTTACCGGGGTAAACTTAGCCGTTTTATCTATATCGTCCAGGATGGCATAAAGACGTTCGGTCTGTTTGGTGGAGGCACTGAAAATGAAATTGTGTATGTTTTGCTTTTCGTTCTCTTTCAGGTTATGTATCAGGAGGCTAAAGTCCTTATTGAAAGAAGGCTGGGGCTTGGTTTCGAACTGGAAAACATGTTCGGTTTTGTAGAAGAACTGCTTGCCGAATTCCACCAGCGGAAAATCATGGAACATATCGCCCATCATCTTCTCATCTGTAAAAGCAAATTTAGGGTCTATCCAATCCTGGTTTTCCTGCTTTTCTTTAGCAGGTAGGGCTTTCCACAATTCAACCGCCTTTTTATAGCCGCCTTTGACGATATCTAGTGTAAATTCGATGTCTTTGAACCAAAGCTGGGTGTCTTTTTCGATGTAATCAAGAATGCTGATGTTGTTTTCCGTAAGGTACCGGGATTGTACGTTGGGAATGATGGTGAGTGTTTTTACATCTTCAACAGAAAGCTGACTTTCAATTTCAAATGTCCGGATGCTTTCTACGATATCGCCAAAAAATTCAATCCTGTAAGGCAGGTCGTGGGAGAATGAAAATATATCTACAATACCTCCACGAATGGAAAACTGACCCGGTTCGTAAACAAAATCGGTCCGGTTAAAGTCGTAGTCAATTAAAAACTCGTTGATGAAGTCAATTCCCAGCCTGGCATTTAAGCTGATTTCCAAAGTGTTTTTTTCCAGTATATTGCGGTCTATCACTTTTTCGGCGATGGCTTCAGGATAAGAAACGACTATTTTTCCATATTCAGAATGGTGGTTCAGTTCGTTTAAAACCTCTGCCCGGGCCAGTACGTTGGCCGTATCTACCTGTGTAAAATCAAATGCTTTACGGAAGGACGAAGGGAAAAGCAAAACCTCTTTATCGAGAATACTTTCCAGATCGGCCAGGAAATAGGAAGCTTCTTCCCTATCGGGAAGAACAAATAACTGGGGCTTATGCAACAGGAAATAGGAAGCTACTGCAATTGTTGCATCGGCAGATCCTACCAGCCCCTTTAACTGGATCTTGGAATTTTTACCGGCGTTAAGAGCCTTTGCCAATGCTACAATACGCTCATCTGTTTTGTACTTATTGATCAGTTCGCGAATGTTCACCTTACAAAGGTAGGATTTATGGCGGGTTTTGGATGTAACAAAGTTTCAACCTGTTGATCTAAAGGAAAAAAGGACTTGAAAACTATTGAAATGCTGAAATGAAAGAACTCAGGTTACTGCAGATTGTTTATATTTAGCCCTTCTGCGGCATTTGCAGTGGTTAATTGAAATGAAAAGAATAAAGCGCATACCTTTTGAGCTGATCTTCTGGACCACAGCTTTAATCCTGCTGGCCCTGGCAAAGCCCCATGTGCATGTTACGGAGCAGCACTTTACGCTTTGTCCGCTGGCCAATATGGGCTTCGGCTGGTGCCCCGGATGTGGCATCGGGCGCTCTATAACACAATTGCTGCATGGAAACCTTGCCGCGAGTTTTAAATATCACTGGTTTGGTTTGCCTGCCTTGATGATCATTTGCTGGAGAATAGTGGTTTTGACCAGGATAAGTTTGAAAAATAATAAGCTATTAAATTTAAAATATTAAGGAGGAAAAAGAGATGTTTGATTCACCGTTTATGTCGCTTCCAGGTATTACGCCACAGGAATATTCGTATTTGCAGAGTGCAACTACCGGATTTAGCGAGCAGCAGTTGCGCGGATTTTTAATGATTTACAGCAGTAAAAGAAGGAACCCTGACGATATGATCCTGTACTGTATACTTGGTTTTTTTGTACCTGGTTTGCCCCGGTTTTTGGTTAACCAGATTGGTATGGGTATTTTGTATTTTTTTACAGTTGGGCTTTGTTTTATCGGGACCATTATCGACCTCATCAATCACAAAAGCCTGGCCTACGAGTACAACCAGCGTATGGTTTTTGAAAGCCTGCAAATGGTAAAAATGGGCAATTTACAGTAATTAAAATCTGTCGTATATTTACAGGATATGAGGTTATCTGTCTTAATAAAGCACCTGGAAGCATTTGCGCCTTTGAACTATCAGGAGGATTATGACAATTCGGGACTGATTGTGGGCCATCCGGATCAGGAAATCCTGGGGGCCCTGGTTGCACTGGATTGTATTGAAAGTGTGGTTGATGAGGCCATTTTGCATGGTTGTAACCTGGTGATTACACATCACCCCATAGTTTTTAAAGGGCTGAAAAGTTTTACCGGGAAAAACTATGTGGAAAGAGTGGTATTAAAGGCGATAAAAAATGACATCGCATTATATGCCATTCATACCAATCTGGACCATGTTGAAGCTGGAGTAAACAGGGTTATTGCGGAACGGCTGGGCCTGAAGAACACTAAAGTACTGAGCCCGAAAGGATCCATTTTAAAAAAACTGGTTACTTTTTGTCCGGTAGCGCAGGCAGATGTATTGAGGGATGCTTTGTTTAAATCCGGGGCAGGAGACATTTCCAATTACAGTGAATGCAGTTTTAACGCCGAAGGCTTTGGCACTTTTAAGGGTGGGGAAAATACCGATCCTTTTGTGGGCGAAAAAGGCTTACAGCACCAGGAACCTGAGATCAGGATAGAAACCGTTTTTAAAGTACAGGACGAACGCCGGGTATTGCTGGCCTTGTTTGAACATCACCCTTATGAAGAGGTGGCCTACGATATTTATCCTTTGGACAACAAGCTCCAGTCTGCCGGGGCCGGAATGATTGGCTGGCTGGATGAACCCCTTGAAGGCACTGAATTTTTGAAAACGGTAAAAAACCGTATGGATGCTGTAGTGATACGGCACACGCGACTGTTGCCCAAGAAGATCAGAAAGGTGGCTGTTTGTGGCGGTTCGGGTAGCTTTTTGCTTAAAGAGGCCGTAGCAGCGGGGGCTGATGCATTTGTTACGGCCGATTTTAAATACCATGAGTTTTTTGATGCAGATGAAAAACTGGTGATTGCAGATATCGGACACTTTGAAAGTGAACAATTTACATCTGATTTGTTGATAGATATTATTCAAGAAAAATTTCCTAACTTTGCAATCCGTTTAACGGAGCATAATACAAACCCCATAAATTATTTCATTTAATGGAACAAACTGTAGAGCAAAAGCTAAAAGCTTTATACGAATTACAAACCCTGCATACCAAAATTGATAAAATACGTCAGATAAGAGGTGAACTGCCAATGGAAGTTGCCGATTTAGAGGATGAGGTAGCCGGATTGGAAACACGTATACAAAAATTCAAAGGCGAATTGGATGATACTGAAGATGCCATTGTAACGCGCAAAAATATGATCAAGGAAGCCCAGAACCTGATCAAGAAATATGAGACTCAATTGAAGGATGTTAAAAACAACCGGGAGTATGATGCCCTTACCAAAGAGGTAGAGATACAAACACTTGAGATCCAGGTTTGTGAGAAGAAGATCAGAGAGTTTGGATTTGAAATTACCCAGAAGACTGAGGTTTATGATAAGGCCCTTGCCGATCTGGAATCAAGAAAAAAAGATCTTGAGATCAAGAAGGGAGAACTGGAAACGATTACGGCAGAAACAGAAAAGGACGAACAGACTTTGTTGAAAAAAGCAGAAAAAGCGGAAACTCAGATAGAGGATCGGCTTTTGGTGGCCTATAACAGGTTGAGGGGAAATGCAAATAATGGTTTGGCAGTTGTAACGATTGATCGTGATTCCTGCTCTGGCTGTTTCAACCAGATCCCGCCTCAACGCCAACTGGATATCCGTCAGCGCAAAAAAATTATTGTTTGTGAGCACTGCGGAAGAATCCTGGTGGACGAGGCGCTTACCCAGGAAGTGGTTCCTGCTTAAGGCTTCCGATAACGATATAAAGGGTCAGAAATTCCATCTGGCCCTTTTTTATGACTAAATTTAAGGATAAGGTAAAACATAGGTGGCCATACCGCGTTATAGTCCATTTGAATTATAGAAAACAGAACTTTATGCCGCAGATCAAAATATTAAACAGTAAACTTTCTTTAGCCGTTCTTCTGTTGTTTCTGCCTGGCCCTTTATTTGCAAAGTTTGATTTCAATGCAAACTGTTTAAAGGCATATCAGCTCGTATTTGAGCTTAAGCTGAATGCGGCAAGGCAAATGATCACTGCAGAGAAGAAAATGAATCCTGACAATGCTATTGTGCCTTTGCTTGAGAATTATGCTGATTTCTTTCAGCTGCTGACCAGCGACAGCAAAGAGGATTTCAACAGGTTAAAAGGAAATAAAAGCGCCAGGTTAGATCAGATTTCTGATGACGATGCCAAATCCCCCTATAATTTGTATGCCCAGGCCGAGATCAATTTGCAATGGGCCCTGATCAGGGGAAGGTTTGGGGAGCAGTTCAATGCTGCAATGGAAATCAAAAAAGCCAACAGCTACCTGCAGGAAAACGCGAAGAAATTTCCCGCTTTTCATTTAAATTTGAAAGGGCTGGGGCTGATCAATGCCGTTCTGGGAAGTTTGCCTGATGGTTTTATGAAAAATACGTTATCGACCTTTGGCATCAAGGGCAATACAAAATCCGGATTGGCGATGATGCAAAAACTGGCAGATGCACTACCTAAATCGACCTATGAGCCTTTTTACGAAGAAGTGATTTTTTATTACTCGTTTGTGCTTACAGATGTGACGCACAGCGAAAATGCGTATGCTGAGACCATGAAGTATGCTGCACGGATATCCGATGCCAGCCTATTGAAATCGTATCTGAAAGCGTATGTAAGTGCAAAAAGGGGACACAATGAAGAAGCAATTAAAACACTGGCAGAGCGGCCTTCAGGGAGCCAGTATCAGGCTTTTCCCTATCTGGATTATTTAATGGGTGTTGCCAGGCTGAATAAACTGGATTTTAGTGCCGCTAATTATTTCAATAAGTTTTTACAGGGCAATAAGGGGGTCAGCTATGTTAAGGATAGCTACCTGCACCTGGCCTGGATGGAATTGCTGAGCGGTGATGGAAAAGGGTACCAGTTGTATGCGGAAAAAGTGAAGTCGGCAGGCTACACGCTTCATGAGCGCGATAAACAGGCATTAAGTGAAGTAATGTCGGGCGCACCAAACACAGGCCTGCTTAAAGCACGATTGTTGTTTGATGGCGGCTATTACAGCAAATCCCTTGAAGTCTTATCAGGAGTTAAAGAAGCAGAACTGGGCCAGCTTAAGGATAAAACGGAATACCATTACCGCCTGGGAAGAAATAATGAGGAGC
The DNA here is from genome assembly GCF_900176535.1 of Pedobacter africanus. Lineage (NCBI taxonomy): Bacteria > Pseudomonadati > Bacteroidota > Sphingobacteriia > Sphingobacteriales > Sphingobacteriaceae > Pedobacter > Pedobacter africanus. Next base: position 2,556,192 of record NZ_FWXT01000001.1, read on the forward strand.
TTGGTAAATTAGATGAAGCGCTGGAGCATTACCAGAAGGCGGTTCAATATGGCAAGGGATTGAAAGCTTACTTTGCAGCCAATTCTGCATTGTTTATGGGAAAGATCTATATGAAAAAGAAGAATTTTGGCCAGGCAAAGGCAAGCTTTAATACGGCAATAAACATGAAAGGCCATCAATATGAAAACAGCATTGAAAGCCAGGCACGGGATAGCTTAAAAAGATTGAACTAAAAACGATAAACAAAGGCATTGATGTGCATACCGGCCCCAACAGAGGCAAATACCGCATATTCTCCCTTATTAATTTTATAGCCATCTACCTGGCCCTTACGTACAAGGTCTAACAGTGTAGGAATGGTGGCCACAGAACTGTTGCCAAGCCAGGATATGGTCATAGGAACAAGTTTTTCAGGAACAACATCCAATCCATATAGCTTAAATACACGTTTCATTATGGCATTGTCCATTTTTCCGTTTGCCTGATGTATGAAAACGGTTTTGATATCCGTGATGTCGATGTTCGCTTTGTCAATGGCCATTTTGACTACAAGGGGGACATTTGTTACAGCGAACTCATAAAGCTTCCGGCCATTCATTTTCAGATAGGCATTGCCATTACATTCTCCCGGGTTATTGCTCTTGCCCATGGTTAGCAAAGAAGCATAGTTTACGGCATAGGTTTGGGTTTTGTGGGCAATAATTCCGGTTGGGCCCTCACTGTCAAGCGCTTCAAAAATTACGGCAGCAGCCCCATCCGAGAAGATCATACTGTCACGGTCGTGCGGGTCTGTAATTCTGGATAGTGTCTCGGCTCCGATCACCATTACCCGTTTGGCATCTCCGCTGCGAATGAGGTAATTTGCCTGAATGGCACCCTGTACCCAACCTGGACAACCAAAGATGAGATCGTAGGCTACGCAATCAGGATTTTCGATCTGAAGTGTTTGTTTGACTTTGGCCGCCAGAGAAGGAAGTATGTCCATCCGGTTGCTTCCGGCCTTTACGTCCCCAAAATTGTGGCAGCAAATGATATGGTCGAGCGTTTCTTTGTCCAGCCCGGCATCATCAATAGCCCGCTTTGCAGCTATGGCACCGATATCACTGTTTACAATGTCGTCATCCACATATCTCCGCTCCAGTATTTCCGTAATCTCTGCGAACTTATTGATGACCTCTGTCATATCTTTTTCCAGCGCTACCCCATTGTCGTAGAATGTGGCATTTAAAAAGGAATCTCCGGATATTATATTTTCAGGAATATAACTCCCTGTACCTGTGATAACAGAGTGTATAGTTGTTTTTACGCTCATTTTGAACCGTATACCATTTTAGTGTACAGTATAAAACTAGGATTTATTTATTACATTAAGAAAAATCGTCGATTAAAAATACAAATAATTCTTTAGGGCCGTGTGCCCCGAGGACTAAAGTTTTCTCTATATCGGCTGTTCTGCTTGGGCCGGTGATGGTGCTGATCATAGAAGGGATCTGTGCACCATATTTATCGCGGATGAGCTTAAATGCATCTTTAAGGTCCATGACCATCTGCCCGCTTCGCGCGATCACAATATGGTGGTGTGGGTATATGCTCAGTCTTCTGCCTGCTGCATTTTGATTAGAGAGCATTACAGAGCCGTTGCGGGCAATTAGAGCTTCGCACATGGTTATGCCCACTTCGGCCATTTCGAAGTCTTTATCGGTCTGATAAAAGGGAAATTCATAGGTTGAAAGGAGCTCCTGAAGTTCGGGTTCCCAGCAGTATATTTTCCTCCAGTTAAATTTTTCGGCCAGATGAAGAATGTTCTCAATGAACTCTATTCCGTTTTCGCAATAAATGAAATTTCCGGAAACAGCGGTGAGCTGTTCTGCAAATAAAACTTCGGGGTATTCAGTACACTCTGTGTAGAGAGGAGTGTCTTCTAAATTGGGATAAGGGTTATCTCTTCTTTCCAGAAGGGCTTTTCTTATCTTTTTCAGCATCAACTCTTTTGAAGAAATGTTTTCCTGCATAGGTAATGGATTTGCTGCCGGCCATTAGGGACCGGCAGCCCCATAAATATTTGATTAAGACTCTGTAGTTGCTGGGTTTATTGGTGTCGCGGCAGGATCCGCCGGCTGGCTTACCCCATCGTGCAGCAATCCTTCGGCAGCAGGCTTCTGATCGCCGGTACCATTCACAAATTCATCATAAGTGGTGCGGTTATCGAAAGGGCGTTTGCCCAGGATCTCTTCTAAATCTGCCTGGAAAAGAATCTCTTTCTCTATTAATTTCTGAGCCAGTTTTTCTAACCCGTCCCGTTTTTCGGTAAGCAACGCTTTAGTTCTCGCATATACATCAGCAATTAAAGTACGAACTTCAGTGTCGATCATTTCGGAAGTTTTTTCCGAGTACGGCTTGTTGAAGTTATATTCGTTTTGCGGATCGTGGAAAGAAACGTTACCAATGGTATCGTTCATGCCATAGATGGTCACCATAGCGTAAGACAATTTCGTGATCCTTTCCAGGTCGTTCTGTGCACCTGTAGAGATTTTACCGAATACAATGTCTTCCGCAACACGGCCCCCCATGGTCATACACATGCCGTCTGTCAATTGCTCTGTAGTATACAGAAATTGTTCTTTAGGCAGGTATTGGGCATAGCCAAGGGCTGCAACACCGCGCGGAACAATGGATACTTTTACCAGTGGGTCTGCGTGCTCCAGGAACCAGCCGGCAATTGCATGCCCGGCTTCGTGGTAAGCAACGATACGTTTTTCTTCAGGAGATATAATTTTGTTTTTCTTTTCCAGACCACCGATTACACGGTCAATAGCATCCTGAAAATCCTGCATGTCTACAAACTCCTTATTGCGGCGTGCAGCAATTAAAGCGGCTTCGTTACACACATTCGCAATCTCTGCACCGGCAAATCCGGGTGTTTGAGCAGATAATTTTTTAGCATCTACGATTTTATCTGTTTTAATCGGCTTCAGGTGAACTTTAAAGATCTGCTCACGTCCAACCAGATCCGGCTTGTCAATGGATATCTGCCTGTCGAAACGGCCTGGTCTTAGTAAAGCAGAGTCTAGTACATCAGGGCGGTTTGTTGCTGCAAGGATAATGATACCGGAGTCTGTACCGAAACCATCCATTTCAACCAGAAGCTGGTTCAGGGTGTTTTCCCGCTCATCATTTCCCCCCATCATGCTGTTCTTACCGCGGGCGCGGCCTATGGCGTCTACCTCATCAATAAAGATGATACAAGGAGCTTTGTCCTTTGCCTGCTTAAACAAATCGCGTACACGAGAAGCGCCGACCCCGACGAACATTTCCACGAAATCCGACCCTGAAAGAGAGAAAAATGGAACCTGAGCTTCTCCGGCAACGGCCTTGGCTAGTAAAGTCTTACCTGTACCAGGAGAGCCTACCAACAGGGCTCCTTTAGGGATTTTACCCCCAAGGTTGGTATATTTTTTAGGATTTTTAAGGAAATCTACAATTTCCATTACCTCTTGTTTGGCTTCTTCGAGTCCGGCAACATCGTTAAAAGTAACGTTTACCTGGCTTTCTTTATCAAATAACGTAGCCTTGGATTTTCCAATGTTAAAAATCTGGCCGCCACCACCGCCGGCACCTCCGCCCATGCGGCGCATGATGAAAATCCAGAATGCGATAAATAGGAGTACCGGAAGGATGATGCTTACGAATAAAGAACCAAAGTTATTTGTGCGGCTTACCTTTTCGGCCCGGACCTGTTGGTCAAGTGGAATATTTTTTTGTGATTCTTGCAGGTCTTTGTCCAGGCCATCCATCGTTCCGGCGTTGAAATAAACAGTTGGCCCCTCGTTGGTGCCAAAATTATTCCTGCTCTGGTATTGCTTGTATCTTGGATCTTTAAGCCGGTCTTTTTTGATAAAAACCTCTACTTTTACTACATCTTCGTTTTTATAGGCGACCAGTTTTTCGACGTCTCCAGGTTGCAGCATCTGGGTTTCAAATGTTCTGTAGGAAACGGTTTTTGCAGTATCGCCGCTAAATAAAAACTGCAATAGGATAAGACCTAAAATAATTGCAGCATATACCCAGAAGATATTAAATTTTGAACCTTTTTGAGGTTTTTTGGGAATATTGGGAATTCTCTTGATCAACTTGGGCTTTGTATTTGGATTCTCTTTCATTGTTAGTCAAAAAATTGTTGAATGATCAGGCGCTTTGGTAGGAAGTAGACTGGGCATCGCCCCACAGGTCTTCAATGCCATAAAATTCGCGCTTTTCAGTTTTAAATACGTGTACAACTATGTCAAAATAATCAAGAATAATCCAGTCTGCATGTTCCAGCCCTTCTTTTCTCCAGGGATTAATTTGTGTTTTTTTATAGATTTCTTCCTCTACACTATCGGCAATTGCTTTTACCTGTGTTGCGGAATCTGCGTTGCAGATGATAAAGTAATCAGAAACTGAACTGTTGAGTTCTCTCAGGTCTAATCTTACAATATCGTTTCCTTTTTTTTCCTGTATGCCATGTACAGCGATCTCAGAGAGGTATGTAGAAAGGTTTCCGATTTTCTTTTTTACCATTAAATTGTTTTAATTTTGATAAACAAATATACAATCAACACTTGCAAAATAACACTTTTTCAACATTATTTGTTGGTCAAAATTTGATCAGATTATCTGAGGTTGATTCTACCAATAACTTTTTAAAGACAAAAGCTTCAAATTCCGAGCCATTACCGGAAGGGACTGTTATTATGGCAGATAAACAATTTGCTGGACGTGGGCAGCAGCAAAATACCTGGTATGCGGAACCGGGTCTGAACCTTACATTCAGTATTTACCTTTGCCCGTCCTTTTTGGCTGTAAGTCAACAATTTCTGTTGAATATGGCTGTTAGCGTGGCTTTAAGAGATGCATTAGGGGATTTGCTTGGGCCTTTTTTAAAAGTGAAATGGCCGAATGACCTGTATTACAAAAACCAGAAACTCGGTGGGATCCTGATTGAAAATATCATTGCCGGAACTACCTATAAAGCTTGCATTATTGGAATTGGGCTTAACGTAAACCAGCAAAGTTTCGACCCGAAGCTGCTGGGTAGGGCAACTTCTGTCTGGAAAATTTTACAGCAGGATGTTAATTTGATAGAGCTGCTGAGTTTGATTTGCAGTAATGTGGAGGCGGAGTACCTAAAGCTGAAATCAGGAAACGTTAATAAGTTACAGTCAGATTACATTAATGGCCTTTATCTTTTCAATGAGCCGGCACTTTACCGCCATAATGGCCAGTCTTTCAAAGGCAGGATTGTAAATGTAAGCCAGAATGGCTTATTGACAATCCTGTCGGATGCGGTTGAAAGGGAGTTTAATTTTAAAGAAGTAGAATTTTTGAATAACATTTAAAGATTATAGCTAATTTCACGGCCTTGTAAAAGAAATGTTTTTAAAAGGCTGAGCTATCAAATGAACAAGATAAAGAATATCGGGGTACTAACTTCCGGGGGCGATGCCCCTGGGATGAATGCTGCCATCAGGGCGGTTGTCAGAGCTGCAATTTATTACGATTTACAAGTTACCGGAATTCTGAGGGGATATGAGGGACTTGTTCATGGAGATTTTATGGAAATGAACAGAAAGTCTGTTGCCAATATCATCCAGCGCGGGGGAACGATCTTAAAAACCGCGCGCAGCGAAGCCTTCAGGACTAAAGAGGGCCGTGTGCAGGCATACGAGCAATTAAAAAAACAAAATATAGATGCGCTGATCGTAATTGGCGGAGACGGAACTTTTACAGGGGCTAATTTGTTTACCAATGAATTTAATTTTCCTGTAGTAGGCTTGCCGGGCACGATTGATAACGATTTGCAGGGAACCGATTTTACCATAGGGTACGATACAGCCATCAATACGGTTGTAAATGCTGTAGATAAGATCAGGGATACCGCAGAGTCGCACGACCGGTTATTTATTGTGGAAGTAATGGGCAGGGATTCTGGCCTGATAGCTTTAAGAAGCGGTATAGGCGTAGGGGCAGAGGCAATTCTTATTCCAGAGGCAAATATGGGGGTTGAAGGGCTTATTCAACGTTTGGAGAATGGCCGCAGGGACAAGGCTTCGAAGATCATTATTGTGGCAGAGGGCGATGAAGTAGGCGGAGCTTTTAATGTTGGAGAGGCGCTGAAGGAAAAATTCCCGAATTATGACATCCGGGTGTCTGTTCTGGGGCATATACAACGTGGAGGAAAACCGAGCTGTATGGACCGGGTTTTGGCGAGCCGTTTTGGTGTTGCCGCTGTTGAAGGGGTTTTGAATGGTCAATCTGGTGTGATGGTAGGACAGGTAAACAGAGAAGTTGTTTTTACACCGTTTGACCACGCAATTAAACACATAGATGCACAGGAGGTGAGTCCGGCCTGGTTAAAACTGGTTGAAATATTGTCGTTATAAAAAAAGGCATTTCAATTTGAAATGCCTTTTTTATTGATGTTAAATTAATCTTCAACGATTACAGCAGTACCGGTTGCGGCAACCATAAGCATGCTGCCACCGCTGCCGACAGTTTCGTAGTCAAGGTCTACACCGATAATTGCATTGGCACCCATTGCTGCTGCATACTGCTGCATTTCATTGATGGCCGTGTTTTTTCCTTCCCTCAATACCTGCTCATATGAACCAGACCTGCCACCAACGATGTCACGGATACCTGCAAAAAGATCTTTAAAAATATTGGCACCAATAATGGTTTCGCCACTAACCAGGCCGATGTATTTTACTACTTTTTTGCCTTCTATGGAATTGGTTGTTGTAACTAGCATAACTGTTTATTTTAAGGTTTGACCATAATCGAAGAATAATGTTACATTATTAGAGCAATTTCTGGAGGACCTGCTGCCAGGAATCTACCCGCTCATAGCCGTTAATAAGCATATTGTGCGGGGATGAAAAAAGCAGTTTACGCCCATTGAAGCCATGAAAGTTTTTTATCCGGTCATCGATCATTACATCTGCATTTACGATCTTATTTCCGCAGAATACAATGTTTTTCCAGCCGACAAAAGGGAAATGATCCGCCAGCCAGTCGAGTTTGTCTTCCAGTGAATTTCTGAATTCTGTAGCTGCGGAGACAACATATACTTCATGTTTTTCCTGTAGTGTTTTCACTGCGTCTATACTTCCCGGAATGACTGGCAGATCTCTGAAGAAGCCTTTTTCGTTGATGTAATCGAACCATTTGTTGTTGGCGTGTTCGGGAACATGATGGTATATTTCATTTCCAGGGTCCAGAACCAGGTCTAAAGGGACGCCATAATCGCGGTGATACAGCTTAATAAACTTACTTAAAGGGTCGGCAAGGACTTCGTCCATATCGATTGCTATTCTCATCAGGGTATTAATGGGGTTTACCCAAATATCTTCTAAATGGACCAATAATTACATAAAATGAATTTAAAAATATTGCATCTTGTTAATCATTAGTATTTTACTTACTTTTGCAGCCCCGCAAGCACGAAGCTCCGGGAACTATGTTGAATACATAAACTAAAAGAAGAAATGGCAACTAAAATCAGATTGCAAAGATTCGGTAAAAAAGGGAAACCTTTTTTCCACGTAGTGGTAGCGGATTCCCGTTCACCAAGAGATGGTAAATTTATTGAGCGTTTAGGTTCTTATAACCCAAATACCAATCCTGCTACTATTGACCTTAATTTTGATAAAACTCTTGACTGGGTAAACAAAGGTGCTGAGCCTACGGATACTTGTCGCGCTATCCTTTCTTATAAAGGTGTTTTGTACAAAAAACACTTAGAAGGTGGTGTTAAAAAAGGAGCTTTGACCGCAGAGCAGGCAGAAGCTAAATTTGCGGAGTGGTTGAGCGCCAAAGGAGAAAAAATTGAAGGCAAAAAAGACAGCTTAACCAAGGCAAAAGACGAGGTTAAAAAAGCTGCTTTAGCTGCTGAGGCAAAGAAAAATGCTGATCGTGCTGCTGCAATTGCAATTAAAAACGCACCTGTAGAAGAAGAGGTGGCAGAAGAAGTTGCTGTTGAAGAAACTGCAGCTGCAGATGAGGCTCCTGTAGCTGAAGCTTCTGCTGAAGAAGCTCCTGCTGCTGAAGAAAGCAAAGAAGAAGAAGCATAGGTTTTTATATTGTGCTGATGATAGCGAAGAATTCATTCCAATGGTTCTTCGCTATTTTTATTTTTAGGTATTTATGAAACAGGAAGAAGCATTTTATATTGGGTATATTACCAAAACCAAAGGTCTGAAAGGAGAAGTTCAGGTATTTTTTGAATACGATGAGCCGGAATTGTTAGACCTGGATGTTGTTTTTGCAGAGATCAATGGCAAGATGGTTCCGTTTTTTGTATCGTCCTGTAAACTGCAGCACAACAATACGGGTAATTTTTATTTTGATGACATTGATCATATAGACAAGGCGCAGCAATTGGTAAAGAAAAAGGTGTACCTGCCATTGACCAAAATGCCTGACCGCTCTGATGATGATTTTCATTACAATGATCTTAAAGGCTTTGTTGTTTCGGACGAGACTCAGGGCGAATTGGGCGAGATTATTGAAATAAACGAATATCCCCAGCAATTTGTGGCGACCATTTTGTATCAGGGTAAAGAAATAATGTTCCCTTTAAATGAGGATATGATTGTGGAGATCGACCAGGAGCAAGGTAGCATGCTGGTTGATTTACCAGAAGGCCTGCTTGATATTTATCTGTCAAATTAGTTTTAACTTTACCGAATGCGTTTTGACATCATATCTGTTTTACCTGATCTGCTTGGGAGTCCTTTTGCCCATTCTATATTGCTGCGGGCACAAAAAAAAGGAATTGCCGAAATTGTGGTGCACAATCTGAGGGATTACGCCAGCAATAAACAAAAGAGTGTTGACGACTATCCTTATGGGGGAGGCAGCGGTATGGTCATGTCTATTGAGCCTTTTGCACGCTGTATTGAAACACTAAAAGCGGAGCGGGTGTATGATGAGGTTATTTTTATGAGTCCGGACGGAGAAACCTTTAACCAGACAATTGCGAATGAATTGTCGGGAAAAGCAAATGTCATGATCCTTTGCGGGCATTATAAAGGCATTGATCAGCGGATCAGGGACTTATTTGTAACCCGGGAAATTTCTATTGGTGATTATGTGCTTTCAGGAGGAGAACTGCCCGCTGCGGTTTTGGTCGACGCGATTGTTCGTCTTATCCCGGGGGTACTAAATGATGAAACCTCAGCCCTTTCCGATAGCTTCCAGGGCGAATTGCTGGATGCTCCGGTTTATACCAGGCCTGCAGACTGGAGGGGACATAAGGTTCCCGAGGTGTTACTGAGCGGACATGAGGCAAAAATTAACGAGTGGCGTCATGAGCAGGCCCTGGTCCGGACGCAGCAGCGCAGGCCTGATCTTTTAGCAGATTAATCCATTTCATTTTTGCCATCCCGGCCATACAGGCTTTTTTGAATGCTTTTTGTTTTTTAAGCAAAAAAATTAAATATTTTGTTGGGGCATGAAAATTTTTTGAGTACGTTTACACTAAAAAATTATAATGGCGCTGTATTTTTTATGAGATATTCCGTAAAAAATAATTAACACTAACTAAATATAATGTTTATGAGCGATAAAGCAAGAAAGTACAAGATCAACGATTTTTTGTTGAAGTTGCCGGTATCTCAATACAGGGATGCTGTAAAAATCATTCCGAAGGTACTTGGGGTTTCCCTGAATACCTTTCATAATTACAGGAACATTTTAAGTGGGGATAAACAGGATATTCCCTATGAGAAAGTTGTACTGTTTGAAAAGCTGTTTGGCCTGAAGAGTGGCGGGCTGATTAATAAAGAAACAAAATGCAAGCCGCTGAACGAACTTTTGAATAAAGAACGGATCGGGAGTGGCCCGAGTAAGTAACGCCAAAGCTTATTTGTAAAATGGATAAGTATAAAATAAATGAATATTTATATCGGTTGAATGTTGTTGAATATTCAGCCGCCAGAAAAATTATTCCCAAAGTGCTCGACATCTCGCTGAATACTTTTCATAACTACAGAAATATAAAGATTGACTCTGAAACTGACATTCCTTACGGGATCATCAGAAAACTGGAGATTCTTTTTGATGTGAAGAGAGGCGATCTGGAGAATTTTCAGCTCAAGGGAAAAGATTTAAAAACACTGATCTATAGCGAAAAGGGGAAATAAAAGCGCTTCTACGGGTTTTTGGTTTGTGGAAATATTAAAGAATGTGGAAAAAAATAAAAAACGTTTTTATTTCTAAAATAAAATTCCTAATATTGCAGTCCGATTTTAAACAACAAAAAATCGGCTTAATAGCTTAAAATCATGGATTTAGTAAAATTTGTTGAAGAGCAGGTAATCGCAAAAAATGAGTTTCCTGCGTTCAAATCAGGAGATACAGTGAGTGTTCACTATAAAATTCGCGAAGGTAATAAAGAGCGTATTCAAATTTACCAGGGCGTAGTATTACAACGTAACAGCGTAGGCGCAAGCGAAACGTTTACTGTTCGTAAAATGTCTAACGGTGTTGGTGTAGAGCGTATATTCCCTATCAACTCTCCAAACATTGCTAAAATTGAAGTGAACAGCTACGGTAAAGTTCGCAGAGCTAAATTGTTCTACCTGCGTGAGTTAACTGGTAAAGCAGCTCGTATCAAATCTAAAAGAGTTTAATTTCTTTAAAAAAAATACAGGAACCTCCCCGATCATATCGGGGAGGTTTTTTTGTTTGTATATCTTTGCGGCAACTAACTTAATATAATAATGAAAGAACTGTTAAAAAAATTCGAGGAGAAGCGACCCGAGATCGTTTTTGAGTGGAAAGATAAAGAATCTGAAGCGGAAGGCTGGGTGGTGATCAACTCACTTCGCGGAGGGGCTGCGGGTGGCGGTACCAGGATGCGTAAGGGTTTAGATAAACGTGAGGTTGAATCTCTGGCGAAAACCATGGAAGTTAAATTTACTGTTTCAGGACCTCCGATTGGGGGCGCCAAGTCGGGAATAAACTTTGATCCTGCAGATCCCCGGAAAAAAGAAGTACTGGAACGCTGGTATAAAGCGGTGATGCCATTGCTAAAAAACTATTATGGCACAGGCGGGGATCTAAACATTGATGAGATTCATGAGGTCATTCCTATTACTGAAAATTATGGGTTATGGCACCCGCAGGAAGGGGTAATCAGCGGACATTACCAGGCAAGGGAAAATGAGCGCATTCACCAGATCGGACAGTTGAGATATGGGGTATCAAAGGTATTAGAGGATTTGAATTATACACCGGACATCAAGAGAAAATATAAAGTAGCAGATATGATCACCGGTTATGGGGTAGCTGAATCTATTGGTCATTTTTATAGCATCTGGGGCGGAGCGCTGTCCGGTAAAAAAGCCATTATCCAGGGATGGGGAAATGTTGCTGCTGCTGCAGGTTATTACCTTGCACAGAATGGTGTGAAAATTGTGGGTATTATTGACCGTGTGGGAGGCCTGATCAATAAAGAAGGCTTTACCAAAGAAGAGATCATTGATTTGTTTAACAACAGGGCTGGAAATACCCTGGTATCTTCGGCGCTGATCCCTTTTGAACAGGCCAGTCAGGAGATATGGAATATTGGCGCGGAAATATTTGTTCCTGCGGCCGCATCCAGGCTTGTACAGCAAACGGAAGTAGACCAGCTGATCAAAGTAGGGCTGGAAGTGATTGCCTGCGGTGCAAACGTTCCTTTTGCCGACAAAGAGATTTTCTTTGGAAGTATTATGGAGCATGCAGATAACCATGTTGCCGTTATCCCTGATTTCATTGCAAACTGCGGTATGGCCAGGGTATTTGCCTATCTGATGCAGAGAAATGTGGAAATGAGCGATGATGCTATCTTTACAGACGCGTCTGACGTAATTTATAAAGCAATGAAAGCAGTACACAAGGAATCTTCTGAGCGGAAGCAATTGTCAAAAACTGCTTTTGAAATCGCATTAAAACAACTGGTATAATTATGATGGATAACCAATTTTTTGAACAAATCTTCTGGGGCAATACAGTTAAACAATACTGTATTTTTGTGATCATTATTTTACTTGGATTATTTTTCAAAAGATTGGTATCCAGGTTGTTCAGTCAGGCGCTTTTTAAGGTCTTCAGAAAATTTGCCGAAGAAGTAAAGGGCGAGACATTTGTTGCCCTGCTTTTAAAACCGATCGAATCCTTCATTACGTTTTGTACGATATACCTAGCCATTAACACATTAAGCCATCCGCTGGATATTGTTATTGGGCATAGGACGAAAGCAAAATTGCCGGTAACGATTGGCGATTGCCTGGATAAGATATTCCTGTTCCTGATCATTCTTTCTGTTTTCTGGATCATTTTAAGGATTGTTGATTTCATCGCCTTTGTACTGAAGCATAAAGCATCAATTACAAACAACAGGGCCGACGACCAGCTGGTCCCGTTTCTAAAAGAGCTGACCAAGACGCTAATCTGTTTTCTGGGATTTTTTGTCTTGCTGGGCTTTGTTTTTGAAATCAATGTGCTTACCCTGATCACCGGTCTTGGAATCGGAGGTATTGCAATTGCCCTTGCCGCAAAAGAAAGCCTTGAAAACCTAATTGGATCATTTACGATATTCCTGGATAAACCCTTTACCGTAGGCGACGTAGTTAAGGTAGACGGCATAGAAGGAACCATTGAAAAGGTTGGTTTCAGGAGCACATGGCTGATCAGTCCGGATAAAACAACAATTGTGATCCCCAACAGGGCAATGATTGACGGGGTATTGGAAAATGTTACTTTGAGGAATTACAGGCGTGTCAGCTTTTTTATCGGAATTGTATATGAAACCAACCCGGCCGATATTAAGGCCATCCTTAGCGCCATAGAAGAATATTTATCGGCCAACAAAAATACAAAAGATGGTTATGCTGCATTTGATAATTTTGGCGACTCAGCTTTAAATATTCAGGTTGTTTACCTGGTAGTCAATATGGAGCATAGTAACTTTGTTAAAGTTAAGGAAGAGATTAACTTTAAACTGATGGAAATTGTACAGGACTATCGGTCAGACTTTGCTTATCCAACACAGCGGTCTATTGGTGATCCGCTGCCTCAGAAAAATGAGAAGTAACAAAAAGGCCCCGATTTTCGGGGCCTTTTTGTTATAAGTGTTTTATGCTTAGCTGAGTTCCGCCAATACGGTGATCCCGCCTTTTACGACCTGATTGAGTTCCAGGTTAACCTTTGTGCCCAGCGGTAGAAATATATCCACCCTGGAGCCGAATTTGATAAATCCAAACTCTTTATTCTGGGTTACATTGTCACCTTCTTTAACATACCAGACAATTCTTCTGGCCAGGGCGCCGGCGATCTGTCTGAACAATACCGGAGTGCCGTTCTTATGCTCTACTACTACCGTAGTCCTTTCATTTTCGGTGGATGATTTGGGGTTCCAGGCTGCTAAATATTTGCCCGGATGGTATTTAAAAAACTTCACTATTCCAGAGATCGGGTTTCTGTTGATGTGAACATTTACCGGCGACATGAAAATAGAAACCTGCAGTCTTTTGTCCTTAAAGTATTCTCCTTCTTCTGTTTCCTCAATAACCACAACTTTACCATCCGCCGGGCAAATCACGAGGTTTTCACCATTTGTAAAAGTTCTGGAAGGATTACGAAAGAACTGCAGTACTGTGATGAACAGGAACAGGGAAAAAAGATAGATCAGCCACTTCAGCCAGGTAATGTCAGCATATCTATAATCGACAACTGCGTTGATGATAAATATGAAAAGTACGGAAAGTGCAATGGTGGTGTAACCTTCTTTGTGTATGGTCATGGATCTGAGATATATGTTTCCGCAAAATTGAGAAAAAAAAATTACATTTTGGCCCTGTAAATATCTTTCAGGTTCCTGCCCAGTCCATCATAATCCAGGCCATAGCCTACAACAAATTCGTTCCCGATTTCAAAGCCAACATATTCCAATTCTTCAATTTCTGCTTTTAATGCCGTCGGTTTGAATAGGAGTGTGCAAACCTTTACAGAAGCAGGCTGCTGCTTTTGTACTTCTTTAAGGATATGTGTGAGTGTAAATCCGGTGTCAACGATATCCTCTACTATAATCACATCCCGGTTGTGCAGGTTTTCCGGCAAGCCAAAGGCCTGTTTAATGGCTCCTGAACTTTCTGTGCCCTCGTAAGATGAAACCCTGATGAATCCGATCTCACAGGGAATTTCAATTTCTCTGATCAAATCGGCCATAAAAAGAAAGCTGCCATTGAGCACTCCAATGAATACCGGGCACCTGGACTCATAATCCACATTCATCTGTATCCCGATCAGGCGGATTCTTTTGCTGATGTTATCGTTGTCCAGAAGTATTTCAAACTCCTTATCTGCTATATGAATCTTGTGCATGCCCCCTGATGATTTAAAGTTGTGCCGCTTTTTCTTTTTCCTTTTCTTTACGGCGTTGTTCCCTTCGCTCCTGTCTCAACTCTTTTCTGGTTTTTTGAACGGTATCCGTCTTTAGGGGTTGCCTGTTTGAGGTAGTATCCTTTTTAGAGCGTCCAAACAAGCGGTCGAAAAGGTTCTTTGAGGCATCCTGCGTTTCTACAGCAGGCAAAGGATCTTCATTGTCGAAACTATTGGTGTCAATTTTTGTGGTATCGGGCAATAGGTATTGCCTTAATCCTTCACGTAAACGCACGTTGTAAAAACCGTAGCCGCTGGTATCGCCAGGGGTAAGGCCTCTTCTGGCCATAATGTTGCCAATGTATTTGAAATAAGGATAAAGATAGTCTTTAAGCCCCCCGTCTCCTCTGAATTTGTACAGTGCAATTTTAGGCCTGGGAACAATATTGGCAAGAAAGATACCTTCTCCTATGTTGAGGTCTGAAGGCTTTTTACCAAAATAATAGCGGGTTGCTTCACCTATCCCATAAATGTTCTGGCCCATTTCAATGATGTTGAAATAGACTTCCAGCATCCGGTTTTTGCTTACCAGCCTGTTGTTTTCAATAAGCCATACAATGAGAATCTCTTCGGCCTTCCTGGACAGTGTTTTCTGCCTGCTCAGAAACACATTCTTTACCAGCTGCATGGAGATGGTACTGCCTCCCCTGACAAATTTCTTTTCTTTAAAGTTAACTGCAAAAGACTTACGTATAGACTCCTGCACAAAGCCTTTGTGGGTAAAGAAAGAAGGGTCTTCGGAAGTTAGGATGGCATTTTTGAAATTGCTGGAAACTTCTGAAAGCGGTGTGAAATTAGGATTGGATGGTCCGATCAGGATATCACGCATTGGCTTTCCGCGTTCATATGGCGTGTATACAAAATCACCATTGATCTTTTGAAGGTTGGTTTTGCCCCATTTCAGAATTTTAAAATTATGAGGGGTAAGTCCTGAATAAAATTTTACACTATCAGGCTGGGTACTGTCCAGATAAAAGCTGAGGTCATAGCTTACTTTTCCGCTTACTTTCATGCCATCAAGGGATTCAAACAGGCCCTGTGGAAAGGAACTCAGCACTTCCTGGGCATCCTGCTCAGGTGCATGTAATTTAAGTTCGTATATTTTATTCGGAGAAAGCGTATACTTTACATAAGGGTGAATGGCCGCCTTTTTTAAGAAGACGGTTGAGGAGCTGTCCAGTGCCACATAATTCTTTCCGATAAGCATATCTGCATCTATTTTGGCGTCGGGAACGACAATGTCATTGGAAGCGATTTTAGGGTGATTGACCAGCAGGTTCTTTACCGACCATGAGCCCGATATTTTAAAGGCATCTCCACTGTATTCGGCACTTTTCATTTCCGTTCTTACGGTATCAAAGCTAAGTTTAGCCTGAAGCTTTTTGTTCAGGTAGGGAAGTTCTACCTTTTTATTGTCGGCAAACAGCATAATGTCGAGTTGTTTCCTGCCGGGCTTAACCGTTCCGTTAATGTGCCAGGTTGATTCTGTTCCGTTTACAAGGACGGTTGATTTTAAATCCCCATCATCTATGGTTGCCGTTGTGGTCAGAAAAGATAGCTTTGCAGTGTCGTTGTCATTTACATTCAGCAGAAAATCCTTAATCTCCATATTGTCAGGGATTTTATACAAAACCTGGTTTAAAAGGTTATGAGCAAGATCGCCAAGGTCTACTTTGTTTTTCTTTTCTGTACTGTCCTTCTTCTTCCTTTTAAGAAAGAAATCCAGGTTGCTCAGTGAATCCCTGAAAACGATGTTGAGCTTTCCGGTATTTAAGTTGATTTCAGAAAGTTTGACATCTCCAAACAGCAAAGGGAAAAGCTTTACACCAATGGTCATTTCGTTGATCGTGCTGAGTGTGTCTCGGTCTTTCGGGACCACCGAAATGGCTTCCATACGTACAGTATTTAGACCACTGAAGCCATATCCCTTAATTTTAACATCCAGCCCATAATCTTTTTCCGCCTTGGCTATGGCCCTGGCCATCATCCGGTTTAAGAGCGCCTCCCTTTTGTTATAGGCAACAGTTCCGGCTATGATGAGGATGAGCAGAAAACTCCCCAGTACCCAGGCTCCGATCATTACATACTTCTTTGGGATATTGATTTTAGGAAAATGCATGCTATAAAATAGATATTACTGCTAAACGTTAAACTCAAATGTTTATTTCGTGTTAAAATTACAATAAAAAGGGGCATTAAAAATTTATTGTGAGCGTCTTTTGTTATTTTTGAATAATGATAATTACCCAGGAACAAGTTCTAGCGGCTTTGAGGAATGTTGAAGATCCGGATCTTAAGAAAGATCTGGTAACCTTGAACATGATTAAAGAGCTAAAAATAGAGGATAACCAGGTCAGTTTTACCCTGGAGTTGACAACCCCGGCCTGTCCGATGAAGGATATGCTGAAGAATGCATGTGTAAATGCCATTAAGCATTTTGTTAGTCAGGATGCTGAAGTCGGGATCGACATCAGCTCGAGGGTAACAAAACCTATGGATAGTTCACAGCTGAATGCCATCCGGAATATTATCCTTGTTTCCTCCGGTAAGGGAGGTGTTGGAAAGTCTACTGTAGCAAGTAATCTTGCCGTTGCCCTGGGTGCAGGGGGTGCAAAAGTAGGTTTAATCGATGCAGACATTTATGGCCCGTCAGTCCCAACGATGTTTGGTTTGGTAGACGCAAAACCTAGTGCAAGGGAAACGGAGGGAGGAAAAACACTGATTCTGCCGATTGAAAAGTACGGGATAAAACTACTTTCCCTTGGGTTCTTTGCCGATCCGGATCAACCGGTGCCATGGCGGGGACCTATGGCTTCGAATGCGGTAAAGCAGCTTTTTAATGATGCCGATTGGGGTGAACTGGATTATCTGATTGTTGATCTTCCACCGGGCACTGGCGATATTCACATTACCATTACCCAGGGATTCCCGATTGCAGGAGCAGTTATCGTAACCACGCCCCAGCAGGTGGCTTTGGCCGATACCAGAAAAGGATTGGCCATGTTTAAAATGCCATCTATAAATATTCCTGTTTTGGGTGTAATAGAGAATATGGCTTATTTTACCCCGGAAGAATTACCCGACAATAAGTATTATATTTTTGGCAGGGACGGAGGAAAAGAGCTGGCAAAATCATTTGACGTTCCTTTTCTGGGAGAAATTCCGCTGGTACAAAGCATTACTGAAGGTGGTGATAGCGGTGTGCCGGTTGCAATGGAAAGTGCCGGGACATTGGCAGCTTCCTTTGCAACGATTGCCGGGAAGGTGGCCCAGCAAGTTGCCATTAATAATGCCCAGCGGGCAGGTAGCCTATCTTCGATCGACTGAAAATGATGTTATAAGGAAAAAAATTACTATTTTTATATTTTAATAATTTACCAAAATGAATTTAACAGAACAAGTAGAGCAGGCGTTGGAAACCATCAGACCATATTTAGTTGCTGACGGAGGGGACGTTGCGATAGAAGAGATTACGCCGGAAAACGTCGTTAGATTAAAATTATTGGGTAATTGCGGCTCTTGTAAAATGAGTTTTATGACGATGAAAGCCGGAGTGGAGCAGGCTATTATGAAAGCTGTTCCGCAAATTACCGGAGTTGAAGCGATAAACCTGACCGAGCCGGTATAAATGATTTAACACTATTTAACTAGCACTCTTAGTTGTAAGCGCTATTTTTGTAACATGAAGTATTTGCTGACCGTCATATTGTTCCTCTTAGTTTCTTCTGTATTTGCACAGCATACTACAGAGAAGCCTTTGATCCAATTCACCGGTATCATTAACGATGTGGACAGTAATACTGCAGTTTCTTATGTGACGGTTACCAATTTAACGAATAAAGGGCAGCGATACGCGGCCAATTACAAAGGTTATTTTTCTTTTATTGCTCATCCTGGCGATACCATTCTGTTTACGGCGATTGGTTACCGGGATGTTTTAATGAATATTCCTGCAGACATCAAGGACAGTAAATATACCGCGATGGTGAAGATGAAAGCGGAAATTGTAAACCTGCCCACTGTACGTGTTTACCCATGGGCTACGGTGGAGGAGTTTACAAGAGATTTCATGTCGATGAGAATTGCCGATGACGATTATGTGATCGCTGCCAGGAACCTTTCACCGGAGAGCCTTAGCGGGTTGATTCAGACCTTGCCTAGGGACGGCGGGGAGATCCAGAGCATCAATAATCGTTTGAACCACGACCGGGCGCTGAACAAAAACATGGTCCAGACCAATCCACTTTTAAACCCTTTCGCATGGGGCAAACTCATGCAATCTATTTTTAAGGGGGATAAAATCAGAAGCGAAAGCAATTAAAAGCGCTTAACGCCTTTTGCTTTGCTGCGGGAATCGCATTTTATAATCAGCCTTTACGTTTCCTTTAGATATGGCATCCAGCTTGCTTTTTAGCATTCTTTTACGCAACAGGCTTAGGGTATCTGTAAACAGCTTGCCTTCAATATGGTCATATTCGTGCTGTATTACACGCGCCGGCATTCCTGTTACTTCCTCTTCTTTAAGGTTCCAGTGCTCATCGTAGTACCTGATGCGGATATTTGGTTTGCGCATCACATCCTCCCTGATGTCGGGAATGCTCAGGCAGCCTTCATTGAAAGCCCAGGGCTCGCCGGTTTCTTCCAGGATCTCGGCATTGATGAAAACTTTTTTGAACTTATCTTTATCGTCCTCATCGGCTCCGGTGTCTACAATAAACAGGCGTATGGGCAAGCCAATTTGCGGGGCCGCAAGACCTACGCCATGCGCATTGTACATGGTCTCGAACATGTTGCTGATCAGCTGATCCAGCTCCGGATAGTTTTGCTCAATTGGCGTGCATACTTTTTTTAAGACCGGATCTCCGTAGGCTATAATGGGTAACTTCATGGTACAAAAGTACAAATATTACCCTAAAGGATAAAAAGTTAGCGAAGTAAGATTACTTTCATCCAATATTTCATTTGCAATATTCGCCATGTCGGTAGTGCTAACGGCCTGGATTTTCCCAAATATGGTTTGCAGATCGTCTATCCTGTCATAGTCCAGCAGGCTTTTGGCCATGGCGATGATCAGTCCAATACGGTTTTCTTCCCCAAGGGCAATTTGTCCGATAAACTTATTTTTTGCCTTTTGCAGCTGGATTTCAGTCAAAGGATTTTGCTTTATTTTTTTAAATTCCTTCAGTATGAGCGACCGGGCCTTGCTTACTTTTTCCTTATCTGTACCAAAATAAAGGCTGAAGATCCCGGTATCGCTTAGGGGGCTGTAGCTACTTTCAATGGTATAGGCAATCCCATATTTTTCCCTGATCTGCAGGTTTAGGATCGAGCTCATCCCCGTTCCTCCCAATAAATTGTTTAGCAGGAGTAAGCCCGTTTTGTAAGGATGGTGCAGGGAATAGGCCTGCATGCCCATCATAACATGTGCCTGTTGAATAGGTTTGCTGAAAGTTTTTGCAACTGCAATTGTTTGCCGGGGAGCAAGCCTGGTGTGGCTGTACAGGTTCGCAGGAATTTCCGAATAATATTTTGCCCCGGTTTTAACAACCTTGCTCAATGGATAATTACCCAGTACAGCAATCACGATTTTATCGGTATGATAGTTGTCTTTAATAAACTGAAGAATGTCTTTTTTCGTGATGTTAGAAACGCTATCTACCGTTCCAAGGATATTTCTCCCCATAGGATGACCTGCAAAGACCAGATCTTCAAAATCATCATAAATGGCTTCCTCTGGTTGATCCAGATAGGAGGCAATCTCATCCAGCACTACACTTTTCTCTTTCTCCATTTCATCTTCAGGAAAAACAGAGTGAAATACAATGTCGTTAAATAACTCCAGTGTCCTGTCTAAATACGGATTAAGGAAAGAGGCGTGTATGCAGGTATATTCTTTGGTTGTATAGGCATTTAAATCTGCCCCAACACTTTCCAGCCGGTTTAATATCTGGGTGGTATTCCGCTTTTCGGTGCGTTTGAAGATCAGGTGCTCAATAAAATGGGCAAGGCCGGCCTGGTACTCCTTTTCATCTCTGGATCCGCTGTTGATGATGATACAGGCATGAGATATGGCCGATGCGGCAGGCACATGAAGCAGGCGGATGCCGTTTGGCAAGGTATGAACGTTGTATTCCATTAAAGGGCAAAGGTACATAGAAATATATCATGGCATTATAATTTTATTTGAACTGTCAATTTGACAACAAATGCAGTTTGGAATAGGCATTGATAGGGCTTTATGTACTTAAAAATGAGTTATTATATGAGCATAGAAGAAAAAGGAACGATATCCATTCACACGGAGAATATTTTCCCGATCATCAAGAAATTCCTGTATTCAGACAACGAGATCTTTTTAAGAGAGCTTGTATCCAATGCCGTTGATGCGGTACAAAAGATTAAACGCCTGGCCGCTTTGGGTCAGTATAACGGCGAGTTGGGCAACCCCTTGGTGGAAGTTTCCGTAGATGAAGAGAAAAAGACGATTACCATAACCGATAATGGTTTGGGCATGACTGCCGAAGAAATAAAAAAATACATCAATCAGGTTGCTTTTTCGGGAGCAAGCGAGTTTGTAGAGAAGTTTAAAGATGCAAAGGATGCCAATGAGATCATCGGTAAATTTGGTCTGGGCTTTTATTCTGCGTTTATGGTGGCCGACCTGGTTGAAATCCAGACGCTTTCTTACCAGGAAGGTGCTGAGCCCGCCCGCTGGGTTTGCGACGGCAGTACCGAATTCGAAATTACCGCAGGCAACAGGACCAGCAGAGGAACGGAGATTACTTTACATATCAATGCAGAATCTGAAGAATTTCTGAGTAAGCACAAACTGGAAGAGATTTTAGACAAATACGGAAAGTTCCTGCCTGTTCCGATTAAGTTTGGCACCAAAACCATACAAGAGCCTGATGGCGAAGATGAAGAAGGAAAACCAAAAACGAAGAGTGTAGAGGTAGACAACATCATCAATACCACCAATCCGATCTGGACCAAAGCGCCTGCAGATTTGTCAGATGAAGATTACCTGGATTTCTACAAACAGCTTTATCCTTTTTCAGAGGAACCTTTATTCTGGATCCATTTGAATGTAGATTATCCGTTTAACCTTACCGGTGTATTGTACTTCCCTAAAGTGAAGAACGACTTTGATCTGCAGCGCAATAAAATTAAGCTGTTCTCCAGACAGGTGTTTATTACAGATGAGGTAAAAGACATCGTACCTGAATTTTTGATGCTTCTGCATGGGGTAATTGATTCGCCAGACATTCCGTTGAACGTTTCAAGAAGCTTTTTACAGGCTGATGGAAATGTTAAAAAGATCAACAGCTACATTACCAAAAAAGTTGCGGATAAATTGCAGGAGCTCTTCAACAAAGACCGCAAAGGTTATGAAGAAAAATGGAATGATATCGGGCTTTTTGTGAAATACGGAATGGTAAGTGAAGAGAAGTTTTATGAGAAAGCTAAAGATTTTGCCTTACTGACCAACACCAAAGAAGAACACTTTACGTTGGATGAATACCGTGATAAGGTAAAAGATATTCAAACCGACAAGAACGGCCAGCTGGTGTACATTTACGCCAACGATCCTGCCAAACAGGACAGCTTTATCCAGTCTGCCAATAAACTGGATTACGATGTGTTGCTGATGAACTCTCCGATTGACAACCACTTTGTAAATCATCTGGAGCAGAAACTGGAAAAGACTTCCTTGAAACGTGTGGATTCCAGTGTAGCCAGCAAGCTGATTGAGAAAGACGATAATGTTGAGTCTGTTTTGACAGAGGAGCAATCTAAAAAAGTGGCGGCCATTTTTGACAAAGCCATTAACAAGCCGGGCTACCATGTGGAAATTGTTGGTCTGAACCCGGAAGAACTGCCGGTAACCGTTACTATGGACGAGTTTATGCGCAGGATGAAAGACATGGCCGCTATGGGTGGCGGAATGGGCTTTTATGGCAACATGCCAGACAGCTATAAGGTAGCCATCAATGGAAACCATAAGCTGATCGGAAAGATCATAGCAACCGATAGCGAAGAGGAGCAGGGCTTATTGGCCAAACAGGCAGTAGACCTGGCGCTGCTGGCGCAGGGAATGCTGACTGGTGCAGACCTGACTGCTTTTGTAAGCAGAAGTGTAGCGTTGATTTAAGTTCAGCTTTCTGAAGCTTGTAAAAAGGCCCGGCATTTGCCGGGCCTTTTTTGTATATTTTTGTATTCTTGTAAATCGGGAATATTATATCATGTACCAGCAGTTTGAACAACTTTTTCGGGAACATTATCAGACGTTGTGTTATTATGCCAATATCGTTACCAGAGATATGGAAGCTGCAGAAGACATTGTTCAGGATGTTTTTGTGAAATGCTGGGCAGCTATCCAGAACGATCATCTGGAGATTCAGCAGGAACATTATTTATATCGCTCAGTAAAAAATGCTGCTTTGAATTATGTTAAGGCACAGAAGGTAAGGAAAAATTATGCAGATGATTATGAATCTACGCACTCAGAAGCAGATGCAGGAAATGATTCCATGATCGCTGCAGAAACCCGGAGTCGCATTATGGAGGCAATTGATAGCTTACCCCCGCAATGCCGAAAAGTTTTTTTGCTTTGTGTACTGGAAGATAAAAGTTACAAAGAAGCTGCGGAGCAGCTGGGCATTTCTGTCAATACCGTCAAAACCCAAATGACCAAGGCCTTTGCTACACTGAGGCCCAAGTTGAAGGATTTAACTTTTCTTGTTTTCTTTCTTTAAATAGCAAAAAGAAAAAAAGATAAAAATTCAAATCAGACATCACCCTTTTTTTCTGTTGAGTTGTCATGGTGGTATATGGAGGAGATGAACACTCACGACAAGAAAGAAATACAAGAACTAATGGTAAGGAGCATTACCTCGGGGGAATTGAACCCTGGGGAGCAGGCTAAGCTTAACTCCTGGTTGTTGCTGGATGCAAAAAATCAGCAGGAGTATAATGACCTTATTGCTGTTAAAAACCTCTTTGCACATAAAGGATTGAAAAGACCTGATGTTGATGCAGGATGGGAAAACGTTAGGCAACGCATCTCAGAAGGGTCTATCCAGGTGATTTCTTCGGCAAGACCATTCTCCTGGCTCAGGTATGCTGCTGCTGTAGTTATGCTGGTTGCAGTAGGACTTACAGTTTATTTGTCGAATAGAACAAAGGAGCAAGCAACACTAATGGCGCAGGTTATACAACCGGGCGGGAACAGGGCTGAATTGATACTGCCTGATGGAAAAAGACTGAGTTTACAGAATAAATTGACCATTGATATTTCGGGAGAAAAGAATAGTCCGATCGCAACAAATAAAGGAAATGTGCTGATCTATAATTCAACCTTTGGGCAACAAGGTTTTCACCGGCTCGTTGTGCCAGAAGGAGGGCAATACGAAATTATCTTGCCGGATAAAAGCCATGTATGGGTCAACTCTGGTTCTGAATTGACGTATAAAGTAGACTTTAGCAGCGCCGCTATCCGTGAAATCAAACTGACAGGAGAAGCTTACTTTAAAGTTGCGAAGGATAAAAAGCACCCTTTTATTGTTAAAACGGAACATATGGATGTTGAAGCTGTGGGGACGGCGTTTAATGTAGCTGCCTATAAGGGGGCAAAATACGCTGAGGCAACTTTGGTAGAGGGGATTGTGAACGTAAGCGACCGCCAGGGGAACAAACAACGGATGCTCGCAGGGTCTAAAATCAGAATAGAAAGTAAAAAGCCGAATGTGTTGCCTGCCCTTCAGAAAACTGTATCGGTATATGGGGATTATGCCTGGAAGGATGGTGTATTTGTTTTTGATAATATGCCATTGGTGCAAATCATGGAACGAATGAGTCGATGGTATAACATCAAAATCATATTTACAAACACTGAAGCAAAACAGTTGCGTTTTACGGGCTCAATAGAGAAAGACAAAACATTAAACACCGCGCTTAAACTGATTGGCACATCTACAAACGTAAAGTTTGAAATCAAAAACGAAACACTGTACATCACTAAACCTTAATAACAATCAACTAACCTTTAATTTATGAACCAAACTTTTACTAAAAGCGGTCGTAAGCGCCGCCTGTCAAAATTGGTCAGGGCTTTCTTCCTGATCTACCTCAGTTTTATATGCTGTCTTCCGGCTGGGGCCTTTGCCCAGTCAGGCCGATTTACCATTTCTGCTAAGCAAGTTAGCTTAAGCGAAGTATTCAAAATGATGAAGACCCAACAAAAAGGGCTGGATTTCTTTTATAGTAACAATGAATTTGACGCCTCAATAAAAGTAGATGTAAATGTTTCGAACGTTTCATTGGACGAACTGATGAACATTCTATTGCCGGAACAGTACGGATATCAATTGATAGACAACAAGCTTGTCATCAGACCTCGTACAGCTACAAAAGCTGCGGTAGAGCAAAAACAAGATGAGCAGATATCAGGAGTTGTCAGGGACAAATCCGGACAGGTGTTACCTGGTGTAATTGTTAAAGCAGTTGGATCCAAAAGCACAGCAATTACTGATGTAAACGGCAGATACACGATTCATGTTCACGGCAACGATGTACTGGTTTTTAGCTACATTGGTTTCGAAAAACAGGAGCAGCGTGTAAATGGCAGAGCGGTACTTGATGTTGTATTAGCAGAGGATGTTGCGGCTTTAAAAGAGGTTGTTGTAACAGGGTATCAGACGCTGCAGAAAAAAAACACGCCAGGATCTACAGGCGTAATCACAAGCCAGGAAATAGAACAAAATAACAACCGGTCTTTGAACAGACTGCTAGAGGGGGCGGTACCTGGACTTAGTATTTACAAAGACGCAAAAGGCCTGGATGACCTTAGAATACGAGGGGGCAGCTCTCTACGTGCAGGAACCCAGCCTCTGTTGGTGGTAGATGGTTTTGTTACCACTATTCTTCCCAATATTAATGAAATTGAAAATATTACTGTTTTAAAAGACGCCTCGGCCTCAGCAATATGGGGGTCTCAGGCATCCAATGGTGTGATTGTACTCACCACAAAAAAAGGTAAAGAAGGCAAATTGAAAATCAATTATTCAGGGAATATTAGAATCGCGAACCGGCCTGATTACAATGAACTTAGACGAGCTGATGCTCCAACATTGATTGATTATCAGAAAGAACAGTATGATAAAGGATATATAATTGCACCTATTTTTGATGGTTCTAAATCGGGTTATTCCCAATCTATAGGTATTTTCAACGATTATGACCGAAAGGATATCACCCTGGCACAGCGTGATGAGAGGCTTGCCGCTTTGGCAGGCTTGTCCAACAGAGAACAGATCGACAATTTGTTGTTACGTCCTGCGGCCAATCAAAGCCATTACCTGTCTTTTTCAGGAGGAGCAGATAGAATGAAGTATTTTTTATCTGCAAACTATCAGTCTAACCTTGGTGGGGCAAAGCGGAACAAATCTGATGTGATGACGATAAACTCCCGTAATACATTTTCCCTGGCCAGCTTTGTAGACCTGAGAACAGATCTGTCGGCTACTTATTCTTCCGGAAGAAGCGGTTATTCAGATGTGGAAGGAAACATCCGGAGGTTATTACCTTATCAAATGTTGAAAGATGCTCAGGGCAATTATGTTTACGACTATATAAATTTTAACAAAGTTGAAAACGACAGGCTCAAAGGACTCGGCTATCTGGATAATGGTTTTAACCTGCTTCAGGAAAATGAAGAGTCAAATAATACAAGCAAAGGCTGGGGGCTGAAAACCAGGTTAGGTGTTGATTGGAAAATCATTCAGGGATTAAGCTTGTCGAATGATTTTATTTATGAGCGGACCACCAATACCCTGAGAAACCTGTATGGGGAAAAAGGTTATGATGCGCGCACGCTGATCAATCGTCTCACATCTGTTGATGTTGCAAATAAACTAGTCTTTAATATACCAAAAGGCGATATTTTGGATTTAAGCATTGGAACATATAACAATTATGCGTTCCGTAACCAGCTCAATTATGTAAATACGTTTGACAAAAAACACTATGTAAATGCAATTGCCGGTTTTGATCTCCGTAAGACCGTTAACGAATCGAATAAATCACGTCGTTTGGGTTACAACGATGAACTGCTGAGTTCTCAAAATATCGACGCAAAAGTGCTGAGTTCTCCTGGAATTGTCTGGTGGGATGGTAGCCGCCAAACGTATAGTCCTGGCTCTTATGAAGGCCTGGGCTTTGTAGATAACCGGGAATATTCCTTTTACTCGACGTTAACTTATACGTATGATGGGCGGTACAACATAGCCGGAAGTTACAGAACTGATCATTCTAACCTGTTTGGGGCAGATCCTAAATTTAAACGGACCCCTCTATGGTCTATTGGCGGTCAGTGGAATATCAGCAATGAGCATTTTTTTCAATCCAATACCATATCAAATCTTGGACTTCGGATCACTTATGGCCTGACGGGGAATTTCGACAGGAGCAGCTTGACAACGACCTATCTGGTGGCTTCCCGACTTTTTAACGCAGTGATCAATGACTATTTTGCAAGAGTAAATACTCCTCCTAACCCTAAATTGCGCTGGGAACGGTCGCAGACTTTTAATCTTGGGACAGATATTGGGTTATTGAGTAACCGTTTTACGATGGCACTGGATTATTACCGTAAATATAGCTATGATTTACTCGGCAGTCAGGATCTAGATCCTACAGTAGGTTTAGCAAATGCTATCATAAACGCGGCGAATATGATCAACCATGGTGTAGAACTGAGTATCAAAGCTGGCGTGATTTCAACTGAGGATTTTAGCTGGAGCAGCAACTTTAACCTCGCCTATAATAAAAATAAGGTAACCAGTAATAAAATTACAGACAGCAGCCCGGCAATTAACAGGCCTAACGGAGTCGTGCAATTTTTAGAAGGGTACGAGCGAGAATCAATCTGGAGTTACAAGTGGGCGGGACTGGATAACGCCGGTCGCCCTCAGGTATATGACGGAGAAGGGAATAAGATCTATGTTCCAAATGTGGGATCTTTGGTTTACAGCGGGACTGCGAGACCGAAGGTCAGCGGGGGCTGGACCAACACTTTCAGGTATAAAGGTTTCGAGGCAATGGCATTCCTTGTATTCAACTATGGACATGTGATCAGAAGAGAAATGCCAAATATGTACGGCTACGACTGGAGTGGCGCATACAACAATCAGATTGCTCAACGCTGGCGAAAACCAGGAGATGAGCAGACTACGGATATCCCTGCCATTCCCGCGTTAGTGGATTTGAGTGATAACTATTCAAGGGCAGCAACTTTATCCAGCAATAGTATTGCTGATGCTTCCTTTGTAAGACTTAGAGAAATCCAGCTTGGATATAATTTTAAGCCAGCTTTTTTAAAAGGGACTCCATTTAAAACGATAAGACTGGTAGCCCAGATGAACAATGTATATATGTTCAGAAAAAATAAATATGGCATCGATCCGGAGGCCTTAACTGGGGCCAATTCAACTGCGAACGTAGCATCTATATATTCCCTACCAGAACCTCTTACGACAACTATCGGGCTTAATTTCGGACTTTAATTTATACAGATATGAAAATGAGATTTTCAAAAAATATTAAAATATTCAGTCTTTTGTGGATTGCAGCAATTGCAACTTCCGGTTGCCAGAAGTTCCTGGATGTAACCCCAAAAGGTAAATTCATCCCCAAATATATTAAGGACTATGAAGAACTCGCATCTAACCCCTCGTATTCTAGTAATGGAAATGCAGTGTTGGAACGGTTATCGGATAACATCTATCTGAGCGATGCAAGGATTTCAACTTCACTTACCCAAAATACTACTAAAGCTTATCAATGGGCTCCAGAGCTCTACGTCGAAACAGAAACAGATGGAGCCTGGGATCCTATGTACAATAACATTTACAATGCAAACATCATTATTCAGGATGTAGAAAAGCTTACCGATGGGACCGAATTACAAAGGACACAGGTTTTGGGTGACGCTTTTTTTAACAGGGCCTACGCTTACTGGTGCCTGATTAATACCTATGGAAAAGACTATGACGCAAATACTGCTGCTACGGATTTAGGCATACCCTTGATAACCATTCCTGACCTTGAAGCTAAGCCTTCACGAGCTACAGTTGCCGAAGTTTATCAGTTGATCCTTCAGGATCTTTTAAAAGCAAAGGACCAGCTTCCGGCTGCGGCAAAGAATGTATACCGTAATGATAAAACTGCAGCGTTGGCATTACTAGCCAGAGTTTACCAAAGCATGGATAATTATCCGGAGGCAAAAAAATATGCAGCTGAAGCGCTGCAATTAAAAAACACACTTTTTGATTACAATACGCTTAGCTTTAAAGACCCTTTAAAACCATCAGCAGCAGGTGTCAACAACCGGCCTGTTGATTATCTTCATCCGGAGATGATCTCTTACAAAGCAACAAGTTTCGGATCTATCCTGACCGGCTTATGTGTCTCTCCCGATTTTCTGAGTGTTTTGGGCACTAAAGATTTGCGTTATGTATTTAATTTTTCAAACCTGGAATCTAACGGAAAACCAACTACAGAACTTTATGCGATTTACCTGAGATTTGATCTGAGTTATAATATCGCCGTTCCCGAGATGATGCTGATCGTTGCCGAAGCGGAAGCCCGCTCTGGGCAAATAGCACCCGCATTGCTGCAGCTCAATACCCTTAGAAAGAAAAGGTTTAAGCCTGCTGATTATGCAGATTTAACTGCAGCAACTGCTGATGATGCCCTCAAACTTGTTATTGATGAGCGGAGAAGAGAACTGTTTGGCAAGGGGCTCAGGTGGTTCGACATGAGGCGCCTGGACAGTGACCCAAGGTTCAGAAAAGCCTATACCCGTGCAAATACAGGAGGTACTTATAAACTGGAACCAGGGTCACCAGTATTTGTGCAGCAAATCCCACCTAAAGTAATGTTGTTAAACCCGGGGATTCTTCCTAACCCAAGATAGATGAGGATTTTAAATATCATGAAAGCTGCGGGGATAGTTTCTGCCCTGCTGCTGGGAAATGCTGCTTTTGCGCAGCATAATTACGAGATAAAAGGACAGATGGCTGGATTAACCCAGCCATCAACGGCCTACCTGTACAATTTTGACAAAGGCAGGAAACTGCTGGACAGTGCTGCGGTAGTTAATGGGGCGTTTAGTTTTAAAGGAGCCGTAAAGCACCCCCTTTCTGTATCCATTCAAATTAAAAAAATCCGCAAGTCGGTATCTTTCTTCCTGGAGAATGAGAATTACACCATACTCATGCAGCCCGACTGGAAGAATAAGGACAGCGTTAGCGGGGGTAAAGAGATGGGCATACAGCGCGCTTATGAAGCCGAAACCGCCAGTCTGCAGGCACAATTGCAGGAACTGGGACGCAAATACAGTAACCTGGGCAAAGAAGAGCGCATTAAGGAAGGAGAAGAAATGGGGATGCTCAATGAAAAAAAGGCGGCCATTGACTATAAATATATCCGCAGATACCCAGCCTCTCTGGCCATGCTGCACATGATGCGGCCGCATTTCGAAGTCATGAACTTTAAGCAGCTTCAGGAAATAAAGGCGCTTTTTTCGCCCGAACTGGCTTATTCTGATGTCTACACCAGATTACTCGAACTTTATGAGAAAAAGAAGACGGAATTCCTAGTAGGCCAGCCGGCACCAGATTTTACCCTGCCAGACCATAACGGCAAACCAGTCACTTTATCTGCCTTAAAAGGTAAATATGTGGTGGTCGATTTCTGGGCCTCCTGGTGTACGCCCTGCCGTGCGGCAAACCAGAAAATAAAACCGATTTACGAAAAGTATAAAAACAAAGGTTTTGATATGGTCTCCATTTCTATGGACGATAAAAAGGATTTGTGGGATGCCGCGGTTAAGAAGGATGCCCTGCCCTGGATACAGGTATCGGGGCTAACTGGAATCAAGGACTGTCCCGTTGCAAAAAAATACAGTGTCACCAGTCTGCCTACCGTTTTTGTGCTCGACAAATCGGGTAAGGTGATCGCCCAAAACATTTCCGAAAAAGAGCTGGAAGCGATACTGGAACAAAACCTGAACTAAAATACCATGAGAATCAAGATTATTTTACTCCTGCTGTGCCTGCAGGGGAGCGCATTTGCGCAGCGCGCAATATTACTAAAAGACGCAACAATTATTGACGGGGATGGCAGTGTAAAACCTTACCAGGGATCAGTGTTTATTAAAGATGGAATTATTAAAGCTGTTTTTAAGGGAGAATCGGGGAAGGCAGATGCCGGAGCTGAGTTAATAGACTGCAAGGGTAAATTTATTGTACCCGGACTTATTGATGCCCACGTACATCTGGGGACAGGCAATCTCGACGATTGGAAGAAAGCATCGTTAACCCGCGACAGCATTGCAGAAAACCTGCTCCGACATGGCATTACTACAGTAAGGGATATGGCCGGATACGCTCCTTTTCTTGCCGAATACAAAACAGCTGTGACAAGCGGAAAAATACCAGGACCCGATATATTTTACGCCGCTCAGTTTGCAGGGCCATCTTATTTTGAAATGATAGCCCGTGGCTCAAAAGACCGTAAAGGCCAGGGAACAACTGCCTGGTACAGGGCCATCAGCAATAAAAAGGAAGTTAAACAAGCAATAATGGAAGCCAAAAAGGCTGGTGTTACAGGGATAAAGATTTATGCCAGCCTGAGCAGAGAACTGATCGCTGAAATAACCAGGGAGGCCCACAAGCAAGGCCTGATGGCCTGGGCCCATGGTGCTATTTTTCCTTCAAAGCCTATTGATGTAGCCCTTGCAGGGGTGAATAGCATGTCGCATGCCAATGATCTCGTATTTGAACAGCTAAAAGGCGATACGATTGAAATAGGAAGGGCTTGGGCGCAATTGTATAAAGGGCTAAAAGCCGATACAGCAATCCTGGACAGGCTGTTGCTAGCGATGAAAGAGCGGAACATATACCTGGATGCAACGGTCTTTCATGCCGAAAACAATAAAATGGTTAATGCTGCAATCATTACACGAAGGGCAAACCAGCTGGGTGTAAAAATTGTTTCGGGAACGGACTGGATATATCCTACTAAAAACGAAGATGTTGCATTAATGCAGGAAGTGAAATTGCTGGCTTCCAAATGTGGAATGAACAGCCTGGAAGTTATACAATGTGCAACATTGAATGGAGCACAGGTAACCGGCTTAAACGATCGGGGAGTAATCCGGTCCGGAAAAAGAGCTGATTTGCTGGTTTTGAGACAAGATCCGCTGAACGATGTAGAGCATCTCTTTCATCCGGAGATCGTTTTTAAGCGAGGCATAATGTGAAAGGCGGGTTATAGCCCGCCTTTCTGCTGATAAATTCGTTAACCCCTCTATCTTAAAAAAGGAATGGCGGGTTTATAATAAACCTTTTGGTTGTTATAACTTCTAACCGCGTTGATGATAACCAACAGGATGTTTAATCCATAAAGTAATGGGACAAACAATATGATGAGCTCTATCCCACCCAGATTTAACATAGAAAAAGGTAAACCAAGATGCATCACCGAGCCCAAGAATAGAAACACGAAAATTCCAAAAAAGGCCATACACCAGGTAATCTGAAAATTAATTAGCTTTTTTCCTGTGTGGTTCAGGTTTTTAATCTTGTCTTTCTTCATGAACCATAGTGCCAGTGGAATGATGATCCCCAGCAAAGGAAACGCAAGAAAACTCAGGGCAGATAAATTCAAGAAAGCAAGAAATCCCCTATCTTCTTCTTCTGCCCAGTCAATCAGTTCATCGGGCGTAACGTTCAGTGCCCTGGCCAATCTTTTCATGCTATCGCCACGAGCCTCCGTCTCCCCGTTTTCTATCCGTTGAATTGTTCTCAGGTTTAAGCCAGAGGCTTCAGCAAGTTCTTCCTGGCTCATACCTTTGCGGCCGCGCAGCTCTTTGAGTTTTCTGGTAAGTTCAGTGTTTTTCATTTTTTGTCTTTTTCTGTTTTCAGGGCAAAACTAAAATGAAGTCCTCATTTTTCTTGTCGGCATGTTTGCGGCATTCTTACGGCATCCTTGTCTAAGCTCTGTTAAAACCGGTTTTTCCGTCAGCCGGGCGCTCAAAAACAAATCCATTAAAGCATGCTTTGTAAGTCGGCAGGCGAGTAGTTGATGGATTTTAAGGTCTTGTCATCGTTGGAACGATATACCAGGAACAGGGAATCTTCTTCTTTATGATAGGCATCGCACTGGTGGTTTTTCCGGTAATGCTGTATGGTTTCATTGGCTTCTTCGACCGATTTGCAGGCCTTGCTCATATTTGAACGGTGCACCTCATCAAATAGCTGTTTGAACTTTTCTCCAAGCCCAAATTCCAGGATGGCACCAGACAGCACATACTGCAAATCGCAAAGTGCATCGGCTACTTCAACAAAATTATTGGCTTCAATGGCCTGCTTTAATTCCTGCAGTTCTTCTGCCAGTAACGAAACCCTCAGGTTTGCCCTTTCCCTTGAAGGGATGCCCGGCGTTTCCTTAATCGGATGTTTAAATGTTTTGTGAAATTCTGCTACCTGGTTTAATGAATTGGACTCTTGCATAGGTTTAAAATTGCGGATTAATTTACAATTGTTTCAATGCAAAACTAAACTATATTTTTCTGGAAAATTGAGGATGTCTAAAAAAATATAGCATGTACTGTAGCGTTTTTGAGATCACGCTCGTTTTAGCAACAAAAAAGAGTTAATGGCCGTTAACCCCTTATTTAATTGAACTAAAATATACAAGCCCTGACTTTGATAGTTACAATCAGCTATCAACAGGCTTTTACACAAAAGACACGATAATGAAAAACTCAAGTAAATTCAAAACGATATTTAAAACATTTGTTGCAGCAATAGCCCTTTCGGTAGTGTTTGCTGCCTGTTCAAAAGACAGAATAGAGCCTCAGCAGGTTGCAGGCCTTTCTGTTATCATGGCTTTTCCTGATACCATGTCTTTAGACTTTATCATCGATCAGACCCGGGTAAATGATCGCAACCCATTGAAATACAATAGTAAAATTGATTATTTAAACCTGTTTCCTGGCACCAGAAGGTTAGGGGTAACCAAAAGAAACGGAAATAAACTGTTGATGTCTGAAAACTTTAACCTGCAATCTGGTGTAGGCTACTCTGTATTTGTACTGGATACACTTTCTACCAATACAAAGAAATTCCTTTTAACCGAGGACGACCTGAGCGCTCCTGAGGCCGACAAAGCAAAAGTTCGTTTCATCAACTTAAGTAAAGACGGAGGTGCACTGAGCCTGGGTATTCAGGGTAAAGAAACCAACCTCTTTACCAGCAAGGCTTTTTACGAGTATACTACTTTTGCTGCGGTTGATCCCGGTGAAAGTGTAACCTTTAACATCAAGGAAGGTACCACGGCAACAGTTAAAGCAACGGTTCCTAATGTGAAGATTGAAAAAGGAAAAATCTATACGATCTACGCCAAAGGAATTCAAACGGCAACCATCGACAGCTTAAAACTAGGTGCTGCAATTTACACACACAAATAATATCTGCTTATATTTGAGGATGTTCTATGCAATAGTATAGGACATCCTCTTGTTTAAAAACAATTGTATATTGATGGACAACGTATAACCCAAACCCTTAATTGTACCAGGAAAGAATGCTCAGATTTGAGGACGCAATAGCGGGGTGTTTAAGGAATGACAGTAAGAGTAAAGAAATGGTCTATAAATCTTTCTATGGGTATTTAATGGGCGTAGTTTTGCGGTATGTTGATGATAGAAATGATGCAGAAGAGCTTGTAAATGATAGTTTTATAAAAATATTTAAGAGTATAGGGCAGTTCAGCGCTCCCCGGTACGACGACCAGCTGCAGAAAGCTTTTAAGGGATGGATTGCCAGGATCTCGTCCCGTACAGCGATAGATTTTTTAAGAGGTAAAAGGACTTTTTTATATGTTGATGATATTGTGGAGGAACAGCAGCCGGTAACTGAGCTGACTGCGGTTTCGCGGTTAAATGTGCAGGACATTATGCGTTTGCTCAATGGATTGCCCGAAACACATAAACTGATTTTTAACATGTATGAAATTGAAGGCTTTTCGCACGAAGAGATTTCAAAGATGCTGAATATCCCTGAAAACTCTTGCAGGGTTTATCTTACAAGAGCAAAGAACAAGTTGCGGGAACTGTATAAAAACTCGCTGACGAATGCATATGAACAAACAACAATTCAAACCCGAAAGATATGAAACCAGCTGAAGACGAGCTGTTAGCTCATATTAGGGAAAGTTTAACCGGGCACGAGGAGGCCTATGCCCAGGGGGCATGGGAGCGCTTTGAGAAGAGAGAGGGAGGAGTGCGTAAAGGACGGAGGTTGCTTTGGCTGCTCAGCCTGAGCAGTGCCGCCGCGGTATTGCTTATTGGATTTGCTTTGTTCTTTACAAATAGTCGCAAAAATCCTGTAAATGAAATCCCGCAACAGGCGCAAACCAAAGCGGGTCAGCCTCAAAAGATACAGGAGCAAACGCCTTCAGGGCAAGAAATAACCGCAGACCCGACAAGCGGTGCGGCTAAAGCAATAACTGAAAAACTCAATACTCCGATAGCGGAAAACAAGGCCGTGGTTGCACAACGTCAAAATAACAATGTACCGAACAGCCCTTTAATTGTTGCCTCGCAGCTGCCTTCGGTGAAAAAAGCTGAAGATATTCCCGTAAAACCAATTGATGAAGCCGTTAAAACAGAAGCACTTGTTGCTGCGCTGCCTGTAAAAAAACCAAATCCTGTTGATTCCGGGCTTATTGCAAAAACTCCCCCCAAAGCCGATAAGCCCCGGAGTTTCCAGGAGTTTCTGGAAGCGGAAGTAAAAGCGAACCCACAACTGGCCCAGACAAAAGCAGTTGCTAAAAAGAGCGACAAATGGGAAATGGGGGTTATGGTGGCACCTTCCATTGGGAACAGCAAAAAATTGAATATGGGCTATGGTGTAAGCATGGCTTATGCTTTGTCCGACAAAGTTTCCATCGGTTCGGGCGTGTCCTATAGTGAGATGGGTGCTACAAAAGACATGACCAGTGGAAGAGAAGGCATGTTAAACAACCCCTCCACGAGTATGGCTATGGTTGCTGAAACCAAAAACCTTCAGTCTGTTGATGCGAGTCTTGTAGGGCTTGATATTCCTTTAGAGATCAAATACCACTTTACCAGGAAACTGTATACCAATTTTGGGGTTTCGGCCTTTGCTATCTTAAACCAGAAACAGCGCAATAATTACCTGCAGGGATCAGTAGAGACCCTCGCTTCTGCCGATGTAAGCCAGCCGGGCTTTAACGCGGTGTTCAGTCAAAGGAGCGTTTCAGAACCGGTTCCAACCGGGGAGATCAGGAATAATAAATACCTGGGCTTTTACAACATCTCTTTTGGTTATAAACAAAGCGTTTCTGAGAAGCAGTCCTTTTCTGTGGAACCCTTTATGAAACTGCCTATGAAGGAATTCTCAAAAGAAAACCTGTACCTTATTGGTACAGGTATAAGGTTGAAATTTGATTTTTAATGCACACAAGCACTTAGTCTTCTTTGAGTGATTTCAGTACGTTCTCTATTTCTGTTGCGTACTTCTGATAATAGGCTTTAAGCCAGTATACGGCTGAAAAGTGCAGTATGATGTAAATAATGACCACACTAAGGCCGAAATAGATGTAAAAACTGCTGTGTGAGAAATCAGATTGCAGGAACCGGACCATAAGCTCATATTTATTGTTAACCAGAAGCAGGCCCAGCATCAGGTAAAGGAAAGGGAACAGCATATAGCAGAACATTTTATAAAGCTCCATATTCAGTTTGATGTCGTAATGAACTTCATACAAAGCATCTTTAGTGCTTAGGGAGGCAGCGCCTGCACGTTTATAAAAAACATAAAAGCGTGTAAAAAAGTAAACACAGGTAATTACAAACAAAATGTATATGGCGTTGAAAGGTAACAGCAGTGCCGGCTTAAGTTGGTAAAGCTGCGGTACAAAAGCGATGACAATTACTGCGATCAGCTGTGCAATAAATTCATAACGCATGTTTTTCCTGATCTTGTCCAGGGGCAGTTCTGCCCGCTTAATCTCTTCAATTTTATTGGGTACCTGTATGTTTGCTCCTGAGTCTTTTTTCCAGGCCGATTTCATATCCTCAAAATTCATATCCTTGTTTTTTTATAAGTTCTTTTAATTTGTTTTTTGCCCTGTTTAATTTTACCCGTGCATTTCCTTCGCTGATCC
This sequence comes from Pedobacter africanus, assembly GCF_900176535.1. Taxonomy (NCBI): domain Bacteria; kingdom Pseudomonadati; phylum Bacteroidota; class Sphingobacteriia; order Sphingobacteriales; family Sphingobacteriaceae; genus Pedobacter; species Pedobacter africanus. The sequence goes on from NZ_FWXT01000001.1 coordinate 2,592,915, forward strand.
CCATATTTTCTCCGATTTCCTTGTGTGAATAATCTTCGAGGTAATAAAACATCAGGGCTTTTTCGATCTTGTCCAGTTGCTGCAATGCTTTGTAAAAATGCGCCAGCTGTAACTCTTTTGTTTCAGCATCTTCTGATGGCATTTCTATTTCCCGGGCAATGATGGCATAGGCATCTTCTTTTCTTTTGTGTTTTTTGAAGTAAACGATTGCGGTATTTAACGCCACCCTATACATCCAGGATGAAAACTTGCTTTGACGGTTAAACGAATCATAAGATTTCCACAGCTGGCAGATGATTTCCTGAAAAAGGTCTTTCTGGTCGTCCTCATCATCTGCATACATCCTGGATATCTTATGGATGATCCCCTTGTGGGCTTCCACCTGTTCCAGGAATTCTTTTTCTCTTGTTTTCAAACCTTACTTTAGTATTGGTTTAAGGGTATAGCCCTGGTCTTTTAACAATTGTAAAATGCCTCCCTTGCCACCTAAATGACCTGATCCTACGGCAAAAAAGCAGCTTTTGTTCTTCATCATTACAGGCATTTGTTTTGCCCAGCTGGTATTTCTAACTTCCAGCATCCATTTATTGCTTTCGTCGGTGTTGCCAAATCTCTTATCGTTCAGTACAGCATACAACCTTTTCAGGTCTTCTTTTTTATAGGCATCAATCATTTCGGTAAATACCGCTTTATAATCATCAAAGCTAAGGATCTGATCAATGATCACCTGATCTGAAAAGGCTTTTTCGAAATATTCGCTTTGTTGTTTTACGGTTTCCAATGCGCCAATTGGTTTGTTCTGCGTTTTTGCAAAACTAGCAAATTCCAGCTCATAAGACTTTATTTCGGTACATGGCAGTGTTTTGGCAATGGCAAAACTGGAAATGGTAGTCATGCTGAACTGCTCCATTGATTTCAGGCTGGCACCTGTTTTTAAGGTCAATACAGAATCGAGTAGCCTGAATTGAACGGGGCTTAGCTTTTTGCTCAGCGGTACTGGAGACATCATCGTTTTCTGGAGTTCGGCCATTTCTGCCGGATCCGTGAAGTTCACCTCCATTATCAGCTCCTCGGCCGTGCCGAATGCTTTTTTTGTTTTATCAGCAATGTTAAAATCGGCCGGGCACATCATATGTATGGTGCCAAAAATGTAGGATGGCTTAGCCAGGCCTTTTCCGCTGACCTCCCAAAGCAAGGAATTCCCGTTATTTTTTGACTGTGCCTTGGCCGCTCCTGTTAATAAGAGCGTGGTGCAAAGTGCGGCTGTGAATAAGTTGGTTATTTTCATGATAAAATGGTTTTAGTGTTTTTACATACAGTAAGTATTTGACCTGCTTATTTCGTTACAGAAAATTTTAAATTTTATTTTTCCTTGCTTTAAGGGAGCTTCAACAAGGGAATGTCAAAAGACAAACGCGTTTGTACGGGTGGAAGTATTAATCTCTATTTTTACGTAAATACGTTTGCCGATGAAGAAGATATTGAACAAAAAGAATATCATAAATGCTGTTTTTATAGCGTTTTTCCTGGTGCTGATCTTCGTTCCGGCGGCAAAAGCGCTAATGATCAGGGGGCTAATGGAGATTGGACTTTTTAGCGCAGATGTGAAGGAAAGTTCGCTGAAGCCAGCAGAAGCGCTCAGTCCGGCCGACCTTTCGGGGATCAGGTTTAAAGATGCATCTGGCAGGGAACTGGACTTAGGAAGCCTGAAGGGGAAAGTAATTTTTTTGAACTTTTGGGCCACCTGGTGCCCGCCCTGCCTGGCGGAAATGCCTTCTGTAAATAAATTGTACAATCAATTTGTTGACGATAGGGATGTGGTTTTTATACTGGTGGATGCCGACAGTGATTTTAAAAAGGCACAGCAGTATATGGACAGAAAGGGCTATAAGCTTCCGGTATACAACGTCGCCAGCAATATCCCCGAAGTCATCTTTAAAGGGTCATTACCCAGTACCGTAGTTTTCGATAAAAAAGGACGCCTGGCCTATAACGAAGCCGGGGCAGCAAACTACGGCAGTGAAAAATTTATAGATTTTATTAAAAAATTAAAAGCCAGTAACATTTAAGGCGGTTTGCTCGTCTTATGTACGGATGCGTTATGATTCATGCTGCATCCATCAATTAAAATTATACAAATGAAAACGAATTGGATTTTTGTATGGACTTGTGTAGCGGCATTGGCGTATTCATCAGGCGGCTATGCACAAAAAAATGATCCCGTTAAGGATCAGAACCCAAGGTACCAGGAAAGTCGCGCCAAGTATATAGAGCAGGCCGATTCTCTAAACAGAACGCAAGGCACAACCGTTCAGCAAACTTATAAGGCTTACGACTGGTATGAAGCCCGTGAGGAGCGCCGTAAGCTGAGAAGGGAAAGAAATTATCAGCTTAACCTCAACAACGGCTACTATTACGGCAGTCCTTATTATTATCCTTCCATAAGCTATGGGCATTACGGTTTTGGCAGAGGATTTGGTTATGGCGGACATATCGGCTATAGCTGGGGCAACAGCAGACCCTGGTTTGGATGGTAAAAAATAAAACGAGTAGAAACCTTATATTCAATAAAATGCAATTTAAAAAGTTAATGACCATAGCGGCTATTGCCGTTTCCGGAATGATGATCGCATCATGCTCCAGGCAAGTTACACGTGTAAATACCGATCAGGCAATCGACGTAAGCGGTAACTGGAACAATACCGATTCCAGGCTGGTTGCAGAGGAAATGACCCAGACTGTTTTAGGCGGCAAGTGGTTATCAACACATCTGGAAGAGAAACAAGGCAAAAGACCGGTCGTGGTTGTTGGTGTGGTAAAAAATAAAAGCCACGAACATATTGATGCCGAAACCTTTGTTAAAGATGTAGAACAGTCTTTTATAAAAAGTGAACGTGTACGTTTGGTGCAGGGCGGTAAAAAAAGAGAGGAGCTACGTGCAGAGAAAGCAGATCAGCAGGACAATGCATCGGTATCTACCATGAAAAAATTTGGCCTGGAAAATGGTGCAGATTACATTCTTCAGGGCTCTATCAATTCTATTGTAGATTCTCATAAACGCAAGAAAGTGGTTTATTATCAGGTAAACCTGGAGCTTACCGATATTCAGACCAACGAGGTGGTATGGATTGGTGATAAGAAGATCGCTAAATACGTTAAGAATTAGTCGGCAGCAGCCCGCTAAAACAATATGACAAATATCCGCAGGAATATTTTTAAAGCATCATTCCTTTTAGGGATGATGCTTTTTCTTTTCGGCTGTGCCAGTTACAATGACATGATCGCCTCTTACTACAAGCAGGTATCATCTGGTAACTACACGGACGCGCAGAAAGAACTGGAGAAGAACAAACTGCTGCAAAAGCCACGTAACAAATTGCTTTTTTTAATGGAGAAAGGCAAAATAGGCCACCTGGCTGGCGATTATGAGAACAGTAACCGTTATTTCAATGAGGCTGATCAGCTGCTGGAAAACGGTATGGGCGGGGCCATGGATGCAGTGGTTGGGACCTTGGTGAACCCTATGACGCAGAGCTATAAAGGAGAAGATTTTGAGAAATTTATGATCCATTATTATAAGGCCTTGAATTACGTGTATCTGAACCAGACTGAAGATGCCATTGTAGAAGCAAGGCGCATCAGTCTGCAATCGCAGGAACAGGGCGATAAGTTCAATGATAAAGACAGCCGATACTCAAAAGACGCGTTCTCTTTAATGCTTCAGGGACTTATTTACGAGCGGGACGGTGATGTAAACAATGCTTTTATTGCTTACAGAAATGCCGCCGAAGTTTACCTGAAAAGTAAGGATCAAACCTATTACGGCGTAAAAATGCCTTTGGAATTGAAACAGGATGTGCTGCGGATGGCCGATAAAAATGGTTTCACTGCCGAGCTAAGCCGTTTTGAAGAGCTGTTTGGAATGAAATATGAGCAGAAGAACGAGCCTGAAGGTGGCGCACTGATCTTCTTCTGGGAAAATGGGCTGGCTCCCGTAAAGAAGCAGGAGGAGTTGTTTTTTTCACTGATTAAAGGCAGCAATGGCGACCTGTTTTTCACCAACCTGGGCGGAACGATTGTGATTCCTTTTAACCATGCTTACAGCAACAGCAATTTCAGCCTGAATGGTGTAGAAAGCCTGCGCGCTACTTATCCAAAATATGTAGCACAGACCCCTTATTACAGCGGTGCCACACTGGCCAATGGGCAGCAAACTTTTTCATTTGAAAAAGCAGAAGATATCAATGAGCTGGCATTTAAAACCCTGGAGCAGCGTTTCATGAAAGAGATGGGTAAGGTTTTAACCCGCCTTGCGGTTAAAAAAAGTGCTGAATACGTCTTAAGGCAAAGCGCCAAGGGCAATGGGAAAGATGGTAAGGACAATTCTCTGCTGGAAGGCCTGGGTATAGGGATGCAGTTGTACAGCCTGCTTTCAGAAAAGGCCGATACCCGCAACTGGCAATCACTGCCGGCCCAGATCAGCTATACCCGCATACCCCTGAAAAAAGGACCTAATACCATTACCCTTAGCTTAAAGAATGCCGGAGGAGCTGATGAAACAAAAACGATAGAGGTGAACGGTACGGGGAAACTTCAGTTCTATAATTATTCTACTTTACGCTAATTATTGCCAACTTGCGTTGATTTTAACAAATAGTACCCACACAGTATGCAACAACCCTTTGACATCAATATCGGACCAGACGCCTATGCAGTGTTCCCGGAAGGAAATGATACCTATGTGATCTTTAAAAACGGCAAAGAATATGTCCAGATCCAAAAAGACACCGAAGAGCAATGGTTAAAACTAGACCCGGAAACGGCTTTGCCGTTGTTTGAGCCAGATGAAGAGATCAACGCCATAGGCCGGGAAATTGTGGCTTATGTGCCTGATGAGGACGACGACGACAATTTGAGCATATAGAAGATTAAGCTGTCCAGCTGTCGCGGTCTAAGCTCCGGTAATGAATGGCTTCGGCCAGGTGCTCCAGTTTAATCTCTTTGCTTTCTGCCAGGTCGGCAATGGTTCTGGCCACTTTTAAGATCCGGTCGTAAGCGCGGGCCGAAAGCCCAAGCTTTTCCATGGCCTGTCTGATCAGGGCCTTTCCTGCCTCGTCTATTTTACAGATTTCTCTAACTGCCCTGGGAGCCATCTGTGCATTATAATGCAGGTTGTTGTTGGCCTTAAACCTGGCATCCTGTATCGTGCGTGCGCGGATGACCCTGTTCCTGATCACCGAACTTTTTTCTGCCTGTACCTGCGATGTCAGTTCGTTAAAATTCACCGGGGTTACTTCCACATGCAGATCGATGCGGTCTAACAAAGGACCGGAAATTTTACTCATGTACTTCTGCACCTGTCCTGGTCCGCAGATGCACGTTTTCTCCGGATGGTTATAGAAACCACAAGGGCAGGGGTTCATAGAGGCAATGAGCATAAAACTGGCCGGATATTCGACACTCAGTCGCGCCCGGGATATGGTTACTTTCCTGTCTTCCAAAGGTTGTCGCATCACCTCCAGTACACTGCGTTTAAATTCGGGCAGTTCGTCTAAAAAAAGCACCCCATTATGGGCAAGGGAAATTTCCCCCGCCTGCGGGTTGGCACCCCCACCTACCAGGGCCATGTCGGAAATGGTGTGGTGCGGACTGCGGTAAGGCCTTTCTGTCATGAGCGATTCTGCAGCACCCAGTTTTCCCGCTACCGAATGTATTTTTGTAGTTTCCAGAGCCTCCTGCAGGTTTAAAGGAGGCAGTATTGTGGGAAGCCTTTTGGCCAGCATGGTTTTTCCCGCTCCGGGCGGGCCGATCAGGATCAGGTTATGTCCGCCTGCTGCTGCGATCTCCAGTGCCCGTTTGATGTTCTCCTGGCCTTTTACATCCGAAAAATCCTGTTCATAGCTGCTTACATGATTAAAGAACTCGTCTCTCGTGTTTACAACAACCGGTTCCGGCTCTGCGGTTCCGTTAAAGAAGGCTACCACCTCTGCCAGGTTACGCATACCATACACCAGCAGATCTCCCACAATCGCCGCTTCCCTTGAGTTGGAGACCGGCAGTATAAAGCCTTTGAAGCCTGCCGATCTGGCCTGTATGGAAATGGGCAGGGCCCCTTTTATGGGCTGCAGACTGCCGTCGAGCGACAGCTCTCCCATGATAAAGTATTTGTCTGTTTCTGCAGTACTTTCCAGCTGCGCTGAGGCAGCCAGAATGGCGATGGCAATAGGCAGATCATAGGCCGAACCCTCCTTTCGGATGTCGGCCGGAGCAAGGTTGATGACGATTTTTTGCCGGGGCATTTTTAGCCCTGCCGATTGGATGGCACTCTCAATCCTTCTTAAACTTTCTTTAATGGCATTATCGGGCAGGCCCACAATATGGTACCTATTGCCGCCGCCTATGCTTACTTCGATGGTAATGGTTAAAGCGTTTACGCCAAAAACGGCGCTTCCGTATGTTTTTATCAGCATAAGATGAAATCCGTATAAATCACTGTTGTGAATCTATACGGATTTCATCTTATGGTAGTCAAAAAAGCCAGATTATTTTTCCAGAAATGAATTACATTCTTCCCTGCGGCATTTTAGGCATGTTTTTCATCATCCTGGCTGCGGTGGCCGGATTAGAGAATTGCTTCATTACCTTACGCATGTCCTCGAACTGTTTGATCAGTTTGGTCACATCTTCTACCTTATTGCCAGAGCCTTTGGCAATACGCAGTCGGCGGCTTTGCTGAATGCTGTCCGGATTTTCACGTTCGTATTTGGTCATCGACTGGATAATGGCTTCTACATTTTTAAAGGCATCATCTTCTATGTCCACATTCTTCATCATCTTTCCTACTCCAGGGATCATACCCATCAGGTCTTTCATGTTACCCATTTTTTTGATCTGCTGGATCTGGTTGTAGAAGTCGTTGAAGTCAAATTTGTTTTTACGGATTTTTTTCTGAAGTTCGGCAGCCTCTTTCTCATCAAACTGCTGTTGGGCACGTTCAACAAGGGAAACTACGTCACCCATGCCCAGAATACGTGAAGCCATCCTGTCAGGATAGAATACGTCAAGGGCCTCCATTTTTTCACCGGTACCAATGAACTTGATGGGTTTGTTTACCACAGATTTAATGGAAAGAGCAGCACCACCACGGGTATCGCCATCCAGTTTGGTAAGCACTACCCCGGTAAAGTCCAGACGGTCGTTAAACGCTTTGGCAGTATTTACAGCGTCTTGTCCGGTCATGGCATCCACTACGAACAAAATTTCGTGTGGCTTTGTGCTTTCTTTTACAGCGGCAATCTCGTCCATCATTTGCTCGTCTACTGCTAAACGGCCAGCTGTATCTATAATAATTACGTTATTGTTTTGTTTTTTACCCTCGGCAATGCCTTCCATCGCAATGCCCACCGGGTCTTTGGACGTGGTATTGGCATATACAGGAACGCCGATCTGCTCGCCCAGGATCTGAAGCTGGTCAACCGCTGCCGGACGGTAAACATCGCCTGCAACCAACAGGGGTTTCTTTCCTTTGCTTTTCAGGAAGTTGGCCAGTTTTCCGGTAAATGTAGTTTTACCCGCACCGTTCAAACCTGCTATCAAAATAATGGTAGGATTTGCTTTCAGGTCAAGTTCTGTAACCTCCCCACCCATTAAGGCGGTAAGCTCATCGTTCATTACTTTGGTTAGCAATTGACCCGGAGAAACAGCTGTAAGTACGTTCAGGCCAATCGCTTTTTCTTTTACCTCGTCGGTAAAGCTTTTGGCTGTCTTGTAATTTACATCGGCATCCAGTAAAGCCTTACGGATTTCTTTCATGGTCTCGGCCACATTGATCTCTGTAATGCTTCCTTGTCCTTTTAAAACTTTAAATGCGCGGTCTAGCTTATCCTGTAAATTTTCAAACATTTTTCTTTAATGCTTAGTGTTCAATTTTTTGTAGCCCCAAAGGTAATTAATTTTGGAGGAAAAGATTGGCTAATAATAAAAGTATTAGCGGGGGAAAACAAACATTACACCAAGCGCAAGGGCCTGGCTGGCCTGTATCTTGGTATCGTTGTCTTTGTCAAATAAGCCTACACAGGTCAGCGAAACATTCATCAGCCGGTTTAATTTGGAGGTTACAGAAACATCCAGGCGGTGATCTACATGTGCCAGCGCCCTGTCGTATGGTATGAACATCTGGTACCTGGCCTTAAGCATGGTATTGGTCAGTACCTCTTTTTCAAAATTGCTTACAATCTGAAAAGCCAGCTCATTTTTGAACTTTTTGTTGAAATCGACTCCGTATTTGGTGGCGGCCCGTTTATTTTTTGCCGGGTTATCCGGGTCATTGGGATCTTGGGTAATGTAAACGGCAGTATCCAGAACGAAGGTTTGTCGCGCACTTCCTGTACCAATCCGGGTAGAAAAGAATTTATTAGGTTTATATTCAAAACCGAAGGACTCAGTCAGATAGCCGGGCGCCATGAACCTGGAAATGAGGTTGGGGAACTCTCTGCCATCACTGGTTTTGCTATAGGAATAACCTGCATCGAACTGCGACTCAAAGCTCACCGATCCAAAAAAATACCAATTTTTAGACAATTGTAAGGCTGCTTTATTATCCCAGAAAATACGATCTCGGGTCTTTTTCTGCAACTGGTCCTTATTTTTTACCTTACCATATTCCAGGACCACCTCGCTAATATAACTATAGCTTTCTTTAGCGTATTCGGCTTTATAATTTACCAAACCTCCTACTGCCAGTGAGTTTACCCCACCACCTTTCCAGTTGTTGGAAAATGTAGCCTGGTTTACATTGATCCCCACTGAAGTCCTGGTTTTCCAGTAATTTACCCGTGCATCTACTACAACAGGGTTCAATTCAACGGGCTTAAACGGAATGGTTCCGGTTCTTGAAGGTAGCGGACTGCGTTTTAACTTAATGTCAAGACCTTTGGTGTTGATAGGGATGGTGTCAACCTCCTGCGCGCGCAGGCTGGTGATACCCATAAAAACGAACAGTAAATAGGCATAAAAAATCTTCATTGCTACAAAGAAAAACAAAAAAGTGCTTGATTAAAAGTTTAATAGCAAACTAATTGGATCGGGGGATGCCAGAAACATGCTTTAGCAATATTTTAACCAGGCAAAGAACGGCCTGTTCCTGAGGTAAAGCGGCTTATGGTCGCAGGCATAGGCCTCTTTTTCAAAAACGATATTAAAATAGGCCAGGTAATGGTTTTTATACCTGATCAGGTTAACAAGGTAATTGAACAGGTACAGCAGGTAAAAAGGGAAAACCAGCAATTCCAGTTGCTGCCTCAGATGTATGCGTTCATGGTTGATCAAAACCGGATCGGCTTTCTGGCCTTTGTTCTTTAACAGGATAAATGGAAAAAGGGCCATGGCATTGGCCGGTATTTTGGGTACGATGATGAACCAGGGCCTCAAAACTCTTCAACTTTGATCTTTGGCAGTGCCGGCAGCCTGAAGGCCGATGGGTTCCGCTTATAACTGGTGTAACTGTTTTGCAGGTAAACTACAAAGGCATAATCGGAAGCGCCCAGTACAAACTGGTAAGAAGGGCGGTATTGCTGCATAAAGTCTGTGAGTTCAAAATCACTGATTCTTAAAATCCTTTTTACGTAATCTGGTGTGAAGCGGTAATCGACAATTGCTTCCTTATAGTCGCGCTCCAGTATTTTTTGTAAATGCCGTGCATTTTTTCCCTCCCGGCTCAGCAGGTTATATATGGCATCAATTCCCAGACCGGCACCTCCAAGGCCCAGGTTAAGCAGATCTTTCGCTTTTCCCTTGTCCAGCGCATATTTATACTCCTTAAGCGTTTGCTCGTGCCGCTGCATTGGGGTATACTTATTGCCCACAATAGAAACCTCCCTTAAGGGGATCCCCAGTGATTTTAGCTGGAAATAAACAGCTTTCTGGTTTTTTACCACCAGGGTATCCGGGGCATAGCCCTGCAAAACGGCAAATAAGGTGTCCCCCGCTTTGGCCTTAATGCCAAATTCCCCTTTAGGGTTATTGTAAATTCCTTCGTCGTTGGCCGGGTTATAAACATAAACTTTGGCCAGCCGTTGCCTGGAATCCTTGTCTACCACAAAGCCCTGCACCAGAGTTTGCTGTGCAAAAACTTTAAAAGCTAAACCGTAAAAAATAAGCAGGAGACCTAAAAACTTCATTTAAAACAAAATTACAAGATAACGATATCTGTGTAATAATATTAACATTATTTAACTAAGATCAGTTTTTGGCCGATTTTAATCCCTGTATCTGTAAGGTTGTTTAAGGATTTCAGATCGTCAATGCTGATTTTGAACTTTTTGGAAATGCCATAAAGGGTATCCCCTTGTTTTACGGTATAGGATGCCGGTTTAAATACAGGCGCTATATCCGGTTGTGCCGCGCCGGCTGTGTCGGCTGCTACAGGGGCGGATATTCTTAAAGTGTCCGGGGTTTTGATCACCTGTTTTGACGGAGGGGTGTCAACCGGAGTGAATTTCTTTTTCTCATTGGGGATGTTGGCATTGATCTCGGAAAAGACCTTGTCCTCGCGCTTCAGTTTGTCTTTCTCGGATTCGGGCTGATCGTACTGGTACAATTGATATTTGTCTATCACATTGATCAGCAGGTCCGGATATTTAGGGTTAGTGGCATAGCCGGCTTGCTTTAAGCCGTAGGCCCAGTTCTTATAATCGTTTTTATCCAGCTCAAATAAAAAGCTGTAGCGCTTTCTTTTCAGGAACTCTGAATGGTCTTTGTAAGATTCCCGCGCGTCTTTATAAACCCTGAAGCAGTCGTTCGCCTGGTCATCATCCTTGTAATAGGCTTTTCCCTTCCATTCGGAGGTACATTTAATGCCAAAATGGTTGTTGGCATATTTGGCCAGACTGCTGTTTCCGCTTCCCGATTCGATGATGCCTTGTGCCAGGGTAATGCTGGCAGGTATGCCGTATCGGTTCATCTCTTCGATTGCTACGCCTTTAAACTGCTCGATATAGCTTAGGGTGGTGAATGATTTGGCGTCCGGGTTTGCCTTATTGGCTGCCTTTTCAATCTGTTTATTGTTCCGGCTGTATTTTTTTGTTTTGCAGGCACTCAGAAAAACAACTGCAAGGGCCAGGACAAATAGTTTTTTGTTCATTATAATTTTAGTTTTTGCCCGGGCTTAATTGCCGGACTCTTTAGACCGTTCTTTTTCATTATCATTGCCGGTGTAGTGTGGCGCACCCTGGCAATGTTATGCAGGTTGTCGCCCCGTTTAACCGTATAGGTTGTTAAGCTGCTGCTTTTGCGTCTGGGGCTTGCTTTGGCTACAGGCGCAGTAGGCTCTACATAATCATCCGGTCTTTCATCATATTGGTAAAGGTCGTTTTTCCTGATGATGTCAATGATTTGTGCTGCCCAGGTCCTGCTGCGGGCGTATCCTCCCCGCTGAATGCCCCTTGCCCAGTTTTTATAATCGTACTGGTTATATTTATCAAATAGCTTGCTAAAGGAAACCCTGCTTTTCAGAAATTCAAGAAAATGACCGTACGACTCGGCTACCGTGGGATAATCTTTATAGGAAGAGCGGATCTCGTTATTGCTGTTGGGGCCCTTTATGCCAAAATGATTGTTCAGGTAGCGGGCAATTTTGCTGGTTCCTGAGGCCGATTCATGAATGGCCACAGCCAGGATAACACTTGCCGGGATTTTGTATTCGCGCATCAGCATTTGGGCGGTTTCAGCATAGGTGCTGATGTAATCGTCAGTAGTTTGTGCGTCAGCATGGAAAGTGAACAGGGTAAAACTTAGCCAGGTATAAAATACTGTTTTAAGCATACTTTATTTTTTTCTGATGACAAACAGACCATCTCTCACCGGGAGGATAAGTTTCTCTACCCGGCTGTCTGCCGCTATTTTATCGTTAAATGTAGTGATATTTTTAGTGTCTTTGTCTGGGCTGCTGCTGAGTACTTTTCCACTCCACAGCACATTATCAACAATGATGAGCCCGCCCGGCCGTACCCTGTCGAAGATCAGGTCGTAGTATGTGCCGTTGTTTTTTTTATCGGCATCAATAAAAACAAGATCAAAGATTTCATCAAGGGAATGAATGGTTTCTGTCGCATCCCCCAGGATGTAATTTATTCTGGAATGGTATGGGGAAGCTTCAAAACTACGTCGTACCATTTCTTCCAGTTCTTCGTTGATATCCAGGGTGTAAATAATGCCGTTCCCGGTTAAGCCTTCTGCCAGGCAGAGGGTAGCATAGCCGGTAAATGTGCCTACCTCCAGGATCCTGTTGGGGCTGGTCAGCTTACTGAGCATGCTCAGTACCCGGCCCTGGTAGTGTCCGGAAAGCATTCTGGGCATCAGAACTTTCAGGTTGGTTTCCCGGTCTATCTTTTGCAGCAATTCGCTTTCAGGCTCGCAATAATTGAGCAGCAGCTGCTGCATGTCTTCATTAATTAAACTCATCTTCGAATGCTATAAACGGGGTTGTTCCATAAAATATTGCAGGATCAGGATGGCCGATATCGTGTCAACCCTTTCTTTGTTCCTCCTGTCCTGTTTTTTTAATCCGCTTTGCAGAATGGTCTGATGTGCCATTTTGGAGGTAAAACGTTCATCTATCCAGTGCTGTGGAATATCGGGAAAGGTTTTTTTCAGGGTTTTTGCAAAGCCCTTTACGTGCTGTGCCGATTCGGAGGGCGAACCGTCCATTTGTTTGGGGTCGCCAAAAACAAAGGCCTCAACGGGCTCCTTAGAAAGGTATTTTTTTAAATATTCGATAATATCTTTCGGGTGTATGGTGTCTAATCCGGTTGCAATAATCTGCAGGGGATCTGTAACAGCGATCCCGATACGCTTGGTCCCATAATCAAAGGCAATAATCCTTGGCATAAGGGCAAAGATAAGTAAATTCCAAAAAGGGACCAGCTATTGGACAAATCAAGGGCTGCTCAAGGTTTGCTTCGGGTTTTGTTGGGAAAAGAGGTGCTTTGTCCCAGGCAGCCTCAAACCAGTCCCGAAGCAAACCTTGAGCAGGTAGCAGGTTGTCCTGTTCCTGTCAAGTTTAAGGGGGCTTACAGGCAAGTGTTAAAATTTTACTATTTTGCACCAAATGCAATTTAAAGAGATCATCGGTCAGGAGAATATAAAGCAGCAATTGATACAGACAGTTGCCGAGAACAGGATTAGTCACGCCCAGTTGTTTTTGTCCTGCGACGGCAGCGGGGCGTTGCCTCTGGCCATTGCCTATGCACAATACATCAACTGCCTCGACAAAAAAGCCGACGACAGCTGCGGAGAATGTTCTTCCTGCCGTAAATACGAAAGGTATATTCATCCCGATCTGCATTTCTCTTATCCCTTTTTCGCTTCAAAAGATGTAAGGGTTGCTGTTGATGTGCTGGAAGAGTGGCGCAGCATGCTGCTTGCAGATCCTTATTTTGATATAGACATCTGGCGTTCAAAATTGAGTGCCGAAAATAAACAGGCCAATATCAATATTGCTGAATGTCATGACATCATTAAGAAATTAAGCTACAAAGCTTTTGAAGCCAAGACAAAAGTACTGATCATGTGGCTGCCCGAATACCTGGATAAGGAGGGCAACGCTTTACTTAAAATCATTGAAGAGCCACCTCAGAATACCCTATTCATTCTGGTGGCCAATAACCAGGAGCAAATTCTTTCTACCTTGCTTTCGCGTACGCAGATTGTGAAAATACCAAAGCTTTCCTACGCCATTGTAGAAAATTACCTCATGGAAGGCCATGGGTTGCCGGAAAATCAGGCTACAGAATATAGTTTTCTGGCAGATGGAAACCTGATTGAAGCAAAATCGCTGGTTTCCAATACGCAAAACGAAAATGCAGATAAGTTTGCCGAGTGGCTGCGCATGGGCTATGGGAACAGGGTTTTGGATTTGACCGGTTTCGTAGAGCAGATTGCGGGATGGGGAAGAGAAAACCAAAAGAATTTTTTAAAATACGGGATCAGCTTTTTAAGGGAATGCAGCCTGCTGCTTAGCGGAGCTGAAGCGCTGGTAAAACTGCCGCCCCGGGTATTGGAAACCGCTAAAAAACTGGCAACGCATGTGCTGGACCTGAACATGGCAGATGCCATTATTTCAGAGCTGGAACAGGCACATTATCATATTGAAAGAAATGCGAACCCGAAAATTCTGTTTTTAGATGTATCTTTACAATTGGTAAAAATAATTAAGTTTAAAACGCTCCCGAAAGGGACTCAATATATATACAATTAGTATGGGATGTGGAAGTTGTTCTACCGGTGGCGGTTGTGCCCCCGCAGGCTGCAAAAGTAATGGCTCTTGCCTTACTGGTGGATGCGGAAAAATGGAAGTTTACGATTGGCTGTCAAATTTGGACATGCCCTCAAATTATAAGCCTTTTCAGGTAATTGAAGTTAAATTTAAAGGAGCAAGGAAGGAATTCTTTGTGAATAACGATAACATTTATCTTGAAATTGGCGAACTTGTAGCGGTTGAAGGCCCTACAGGTGGTTACGATATTGGCCATGTTTCACTTACCGGAGAGCTGGTGAGAATGCAAATGAAACGTCGAAAGACTACGCTGGACCAGGTTACCCGAAAAATTTACAGAAAGGCTACGGAAGCGGATGTAGAGAAGTGGAAAGTTGCAAAATCCATGGAGTGGGAAACGATGCACAAAGCCCGTACCCTGGCCCTCGACCTGCGCTTGTCTATGAAGATCAGCGACGTGGATTACCAGGGAGATAAAACGAAAGCAACTTTCTTTTATACCGCCGAAGGCCGTGTCGATTTCCGGGAACTGATCAAGAAAATGGCCGAGACCTTCAGGATCAGGATTGAAATGCGCCAGATTGGTATGCGCCAGGAAGCCGGACGTTTGGGCGGAATTGGCTCGTGCGGACGGGAGTTGTGCTGCTCTACCTGGCTTACCAATTTTAAAACCGTATCAACTGCCGCGGCCAGATACCAGAACCTTTCCTTGAACACCCTGAAGCTTGCCGGTCAGTGCGGTAAGCTGAAATGCTGTTTAAATTATGAGTTGGATACCTATCTTGATGCGCTGAAAGATATTCCAGACCGCGTAGACAGCTTACAGACAGAAATCGGTGTGGCCAGGCACCAGAAAACCGATATTTTTAAAAAACTGATGTGGTTTGCCTATCCGAATACGGAAGACTGGATTCCCCTGAAAGTGGACCGTGTGAAAGAGATCATGGCCATGAACAAAAGAGGCCAGAAGCCAGTTAACCTTAAAGAGGAAGCTGTTGCCTTGGTTAGCACGGCGGTGCTGGATAAAATACCGGATTACGAAAATGTGGTTGGCCAGGATAGTTTGACCCGCCTGGATGATAAGCCACGCAACAAAGGCAATAAAAACAGGAACAACAGCCGCAACCGCAACAACGGCGAGCGTGGAGAGCGTTCAGATCGTGGAGAACGTGACCGGTCTGAAAGGCAGCAAAAGCCTCCGCAGCAGGGAAAAAACAGGCCTGAAGGGAAAAAAGAAAATACTCCTGGTCCGCAGCAAGGTCAGCCTAAGCCTAAAGCGCCCCAACAGCAGGCGGCGGGGTCGCAGCAAGCAGGAGAAGTAAAACCATCGGGCAACAGAAACAACCGTAACAGGAACAATCGCAGAAAAAAGCCAACGGACAAGCCTAAAGATGAACCGCAGTAAAATTTTACTCTTATTCGTTGCACTGCTGGTTACCTTTAGTAGCTGCGACACCAATAATATTGCTGACACCAATCAGACCATGCCTTCGCGCAACTGGAGTTATGCCAATAAAGTAAAGGTGGTGGTTGACATTAAGGACATCAGTAAACCGTTTAACATCTATTTTAAGCTGCGACATACTGCAGATTACCGCTATGCCAACATCTTTGTGCTTTTTAACGTTAAAAGCGTCCAAAAGAAGCGTAACAGAAGGTATGAGTTTAAACTGGCGCAGGCCGACGGGCAGTGGAATGGTTCAGGTTCAGGAAATCTGTATACTTATACTTTCCCTTTGCTGACCAATTTTAAATTCCCCGCTCCGGGTAAATACGAGCTGGAGCTGGAACAGAATATGCGCGATAACCCGCTTAAAGAAATAAGCGACGTGGGCATTAAAGTCGTCTCCGTAAATTAAAGTAAGGGAAGGAGCTGTTCAAGGGCCATTCCTCTCGATCCTTTTAACAATACCAAGCTGTTTTTTATGGGATTGTGCTTTAAAAATTCAGCGGCTTCGGCCGGGCTTTCAAAGAATTGTCCTGTGTGGTTTCCTTTTGCAGTATGGAAATCTTTTCCAATAAAGATCAGGGTATCCACCTTTAGCTTTTCTGCCTGTTCCACAATGTTCTGGTGCTGTACTGCAGATTCCTGCCCCAGTTCAAACATGTCTCCTATGATAATGGCTTTATTTTCGCCGCTCAATTGAGCAATGTTGTTTAACGCTGCTGACATGCTGCTGGGATTGGCATTGTAAAAGTCGCAGATTACGGTATTGTGCGCTGTTTTGCTGATCTGAGAGCGGTTGTTGTTGGGTGAGTAGCCCGAAAGGCCTGTGTTGATCTGTTCAGGGCTCAGTTCAAAGAACTGTCCGATGCAAATGGCGGCAAGGATGTTCTCGAAATTATACGCGCCGGTAAGCTGAACGTTTGTATGAAATGTACCTGATTTATTTCCCCAATTGAGTTCAATAAGCGGATCGGCTTTCAACAGCTTTCCGGAGATGGTGTTGCTGGCTTCCGTACCGTAATAAACCACTTTATTTAGTCCGGCTTTTTCGCTCATCTCCAATAGATAAGGATTGTTCCTGTTGATGAAGGCGAAGCCATGATGCGTTTTGAGGTAGGCATATAATTCTGCTTTTCCTTTTTTTACACCCTCAAATCCACCAAATCCATCTAAATGGGCCAGGCCTACATTGGTAATAAGACCATGTGTGGGCTGTGCAATACTGCAAAGAAACGCTATTTCCTTTTGATGGTTGGCCCCCATTTCTATGACGGCCATTTCTATTTCGGGACCTAGTGACAGCACAGAAAGCGGAACACCGATATGGTTGTTCAGGTTGCCCCTGGTTGCAAATGTTTTGTATTTGCGCGAAAGTACTGTATTGATCAGCTCTTTGGTAGTCGTTTTGCCATTGCTGCCGGTTAAACCCACTACCGGAATATCAAGTTGGGCACGGTGATGTCTGGCCAGGTCCTGCAGCGCGCTGAGCACATCTGCCACCAGCATGCAGCGGTCGTTAACCTGGTAATCTTTATTGTCGATAACCACATATGCAGCCCCCAATCCCAATGCCTGTTCTGCAAAGGTATTGGCATCAAATTTTTCACCCTTAAGGGCAAAGAAAATACAGCCCGCTACAATATTCCTTGTATCTGTACATATCGTTCTATGTTTGAGGTAATGCTGGTATAAGGAGCCGGTGCTGGTCATATGCTAAAATTAATGCAACAAATTTATTCTAATGAAGCCTAAACAAAGAATAATCTTTATTATTTTGGTATATTGACTACAGCATACCAGGCCATCACGAATGTAAACGAATCTATATGGTAAAATGCCTTCTGTTCTCTTTTTTGTTGTGGTGCGGCTGGAATATTGCGGAGGCACAGGTCAAATCTCCTGATGATTTCCTGGGCTATTCATTGGGGAGCAGGTTTACCTCGCACAATAGGACGTTGGAGTATTTCCGGTACCTAGGCAAGATCGTTAAAAACATCAGGCTTGTAAATTATGGAAAAAGCTATGAGGGGCGCGATCTACTGGTTGCTATTGTATCGGCCAAAGAGAACATAGACAACCTGGAACAGATCAGGAAGAATAACCAGAGCTTAAGCAGGGGCGAAAAGAGCTTAGCAAAAGCCATTAAGCAACCAGCGATACTTTGGCTGAGTTATAATGTTCACGGGAATGAGGCCAGTTCAACGGAGACGGCTTTAAAAACACTATACGTTTTGGCAGAAGGTAAACTGCCGGGCGTTCAGGACTGGCTAAAGAACACGATTGTAATTATAGACCCTTGCCTTAATCCGGATGGCAGGGAACGGTATGTCAATTATTTTAACAGTGTAAGCGGAACAAAGCCGAATCCTGACCCGATGGCCAGGGAGCATACCGAACCCTGGCCCGGAGGAAGATCTAACCATTATTACTTTGACCTGAACCGCGACTGGGCCTGGCAAACACAGGTAGAAACGCAGCAGCGCCTGGTGTTGTATCAAGACTGGATGCCCCAGGTTCATGTTGACTTTCATGAACAGAATTACAATGAGCCTTATTATTTTGCCCCAGCTGCCGAGCCTGTCCACCAGGATGTGACCCCCTGGCAAAGGGAGTTTCAGGTTACCGTTGGAAAGAACAATGCCAAATATTTTGACCGCAAAGGCTGGCAGTACTTTACAAAGGAGCAATTTGATCTGTTATACCCGTCTTATGGAGATACTTATCCTTTATATAATGGCGCAATTGGCATGACCTATGAACAGGGAGGTATCGGTGCCGGGTTGGCTGTGATCACTATAGATAAGGATACTTTAACACTGAAAGACCGGATCGATCATCATTTCACCACCGGAATAGCCACGCTGGAAACGGTGTCAAAGAATGCAGACAAGCTGGTAGACGAGTTCAGAAAGTATTTTGAAAAGGCATTGGTTACTCCTCCCGGCGTTTTTAAAACCTATGTGGTAAAGGCTCAAAATCTGAGCAGGCTAAAGCGCCTGGCGGAGCTTTTAAGGAAGAACCATATTGAGTTTGCCTTTGGTGGCAGCAGGCAGCTAAAGGGGTATAATTATGAAACAGGAAAGGTAGAGGCTTTTACAGTAGAGCGCAATGATTTGATTGTTAATGTAGCGCAACCCAGGGCCATGCTGGCAAATGTGCTCTTTGAGCCGCAAACAGCGGTGAGCGATTCCAATACCTACGATATTACGGCCTGGGCTTTGCCTTATGCTTACGGGTTGAACGCCTATGCCTGTAAAGAATCTCTAAAGGGAGCGCAGCCCTTTCCGGAAGCACCTGCTGCTGCGGTATCAGGCGTTGAAAAGCCCTATGCATGGCTTTTACCCTGGAACGCTATTGAAGATGCAAAGGTCCTGATGGCCTTGCAAAAAGCCGGTATCAAAGTAAGAATGGCCGAGGAAGGTTTTACGGTTAAGGGCAAGGCTTATCCTGTGGGCTCTTTGCTGGTTTACAGGCCGGAAAATGAAAGATCGCTTAAAGACCTGGCTACGCGGATTGCATCAATTGAAAAGACTTTTAAAATAAAGTTTGAGCAGGCTGCCGGAGGTTTTGTAGATAAAGGAAAGGATTTTGGCTCCTCGGTGTATCCGATATTAAATGTACCTAAGGTGGGCATTGTTGCCGGACCAGAGAGTTCTGCCCAAAGTATGGGTGAAATATGGTACTTTTTTGAGCAGGAACTTGGCTATCCCTTAACCATTATTAGCCTGGATGATATTGGTGCCCTGGATATCAATAAAATCAATACATTGATTTTTCCGGATGGCGCTTATGGGGACAACATCAATGAAAAGCTGGAAGATTGGATTAAGATCGGGGGGCGGTTAATTTTAATGGAAGATGCGATCCTGAGCGCTGTGGGAAAGAAGCCTTTCGATGTGCAAAAAAAAGAGCAGCTTAAAGATGAGCTAGTGATTAACAATACGCCAAGATTCTTTAGCCGCAAACAGGCCAATTTATCGAATGCAATTCCAGGGGCAATTTTAAAAGTAGAACTTGACCATAGCCACCCTATTGCAGCTGGGTTGGGGAATTATTATTACACGCTGAAAACAGATGATAGACTGTATGAATTCTTAAATAAAGGCTGGAATGTTGGAGTGCTGAAGCCCGGAAGTTATGTTGCGGGAATTGCAGGGGAAGGGGTTCTGAAGAAATTGGGCAACGGGATGCTTTTTGGTGTACAGCCGGAAGGCAAAGGGGCAGTGATTTATTTCGGAACGAATTTGCTTTTCCGGTCGTTTTGGGAGCACGGGAAACAGTTGTTTACCAACGCGATTTTTTTGGTGAATTAGGTGGTTGTAACTGAGCAACGTAAAATGTTGCATTATGTTTTGTTAAAAGATGTTAAAATGTATATAGCGGCGGGTTTTGAAAATTAGTTTAGAATAAAAATCTTTTATAACTTGATTTGTTGGAATATAATTTCAAATATTTTAATTATTCCGTTTTTAATTTTGTGCTTTCTTGTCATAAAATTGTCATATGTAACAATGTTGTTGTGGATAGTTATGCACGCATATTAAAATCCACTATCTTTAGGGTAATTATTAACTAACCTAAATTACTTTTTATGAAAAGACTTGTACAAAGTTTGTTCATATTGCTCTCCTTGGCGGGGTTCTCCGCTATGGCGCAAAATAGAACAATTACGGGTACAGTTACAGCCAAGGATGATGGATTGCCATTGCCTGGTGTAAGTGTAAAAATTCAAAATTCCACTGGAGGAACAACAACCGGAGGCGACGGCAAGTATGCCTTGAGCATACCCTCTGGTGAAGTAACCTTAGCATTTTCTTACCTGGGATACCTTACAGAGGTTAAAACTGTTGGCAGCAGCAATGTGCTGAATGTGGTTTTGTCGCCTGATGACAGGATGCTCAGTGAAGTTGTGGTGACAACCTTTGGTATCGAGCGGAAAACCAAGGCAATTGGCTATACGGCTTCAACATTAACCAATGCTCAATTGGCTCAAAAATCGGAACCGGATCCGTTAAGGGCGTTGACCGGAAAAGTTGCCGGTGTAAACATTATTGCTTCCAATGGTGTTCCCGGAAGTGCCACAAATATTACGATTCGTGGTAATACTTCATTTTTAGGGAATAACAAGCCATTAATGGTTGTGGATGGTATTCCTTTTAATAACTCTTCCGATCAGTCCGGTGCTTCTACCCTGGTAAACAACAATGCGGTATCTAACAGGGCGGTAGATTTAGACCCGAACAATATTGAAAGCGTTGTGGTGATCAAAAGTGCTGCGGCCGCGGCTTTATATGGTTCAAGAGCCGCCAATGGTGTTATTTTGATTACAACTAAGACAGGTAAATCGGGAGGAAACAAAAAAGGTTTTGAAGTTTCTTTGCTGAGTTCTTATGCCTTTGAAAACGTTGCTAGCCTGCCAGATTATCAGAACAAATATGGTGCTGGTAGCGAGTTTAACTATTCAAATGCCAATGGCAGTTGGGGGCCAGCTTTTAACTCGCCAAGCATATATCCGCAAGGCAACGGAATTGCTGCAGATGGGACGATTCCGCACTGGTATGCTGGCAATGCTGCTTTTCCTCAGTTCCCAGCCGGAACAAGGGCACCTTACCAGGCTTATCCAAACAATGTAAAGGATTTCTTCCAGACAGGCTCGGTGTTTGAAAACCAGATCCAGATGAGTAGTGGAGGCGAAAAAGGGAATTTCACAGTGTCGGCATCTAAAAGTAAAAATGATGGTGTCATTGACTTTTCTGATTTTGTGCGCTCAACCCTAAACGTTGGAGGAAATATGAAGCTAAATGATAAATTGACCGTTATGGGAACTTTGTCTTATGTAAATTCCAAACAGGATGGTTTAATCCTCGGTGCACAGAACGGGGTAGGCCAGGCCTCCGCTTTTGCAAGGACTATGTATTTTGCCCGAAACTGGAATCTGTCTGATTTCAGCCAAATGCCTTATCAAAACCCGGTTACATTGGGCCAGGTATTCCCGGTTGCAGGGGTGGATAACCCTTACTGGTCTATCCGGAACAATACCTATAAAAGCGACGTGAATAGGGTTTATGGTAACGTGGGTGCGAGTTACGATATCAATAGCTGGTTAAACCTGAATTATAAAATCGGTTTGAACCAGTTCTCTGATACCCGTATCAGGACAATCCGCAGGGGCTCCGTCGGTGCCAGTGGTATTGGTGAAGTCACAAATGATGACATTTATAACCAGGAAATAGAATCGACTTTTCTGGCGACAGTAACCAGGCAACTCACACCTGATTTGGGATTCAAAGGTATTTTAGGTCATAACGTGAACCAACAAACCAGGAAACGCCAGTCGGTAGTGGGTACAAATATGGTGGTGTTTGATATTGATGACATTGACAATACAGCGAACGTACTGCCAAATGGAGGGATATATACGCAAAGGAGATTGATTGGTGCGTTTGCCGATGTGCAGC
This sequence comes from Pedobacter africanus, assembly GCF_900176535.1. Lineage (NCBI taxonomy): Bacteria > Pseudomonadati > Bacteroidota > Sphingobacteriia > Sphingobacteriales > Sphingobacteriaceae > Pedobacter > Pedobacter africanus. The sequence goes on from NZ_FWXT01000001.1 coordinate 2,615,092, forward strand.
TTGATTATAAATCTTATTTGTTTTTAAACCTCACCGGGCGTAACGACTGGTCGTCTACCCTGCCAAAATCGAACCGCAGCTTTTTCTATTGGGGAGCAAATGCTTCTTTTGTGTTTTCTGAATTGATCAGAGATAAAACACCATGGCTTTCTTATGGAAAAATAAGGGCGAACTGGGCTAAGGTAGGTAATGATGCAACTCCATATCAGTTGATCCCTACATATACAGTGAATCCTGTTTTAGGAAATAATGCCAGCAATTTGACCTTTCCATTTTTAGGTGTATCTGCAGGAACAGCAGGAAACCAATTGTCAGACCCTAATTTGACTCCTGAGTTTACCACAGAAAGGGAAGTTGGTTTGGAATTGAGATTTTTGAATGACAGGATCGGAATTGACGCGACTTATTACGACAAAAAATCAACCAATCAGATTGCAGGGATCACTGTTGCTGCTACCTCTGGTTTTACAAGTAAATTAACGAATTTTGGAGAAATGCGAAATAGGGGTTTTGAGTTGGGTTTAGATCTGAATCCATTTAAAACTTCGGATGGCTTTAGTTGGAATATTTATGGTGTGTTCTCTGCCAACAGAAATAAAGTGGTAAGCTTAACTGAGGGACTAAATGAAATTTCTGTTGTTCCCGGTTTTGGGGACCCTGCTGTTGTATTGAGGCCTGGAAGGCCCTATGGTATTCTGGTTGGAAGCAAGACTGCTAAAGACTCAGAGGGGAATGTGCTGATAAACAGGGTAACTGGTTTGATGATTAAAGTTCCTAATATGGAAATTGGAGATCCTAACCCGAAATTCATCGCAGGCTTAACAAATACTTTCAGTTATAAAGGAATAAGTCTGGGTGTTGTAGTTGATTACAGACACGGAGGCGACTTGTATTCCGGTACGGTGGGCCAGTTATTGGGCCGTGGTGTAACCACTGATACGGATGACCGTTTAACGCCGAAAATTATAAAAGGTTTCTACGGAGATCCGTCTCCTCCTTTCCAGCCAATCCTGGATGGCAATGGTAATAAAATTCCTAATCAAGTGCAGACCACCACAAACGATCTGTATTTCAACGCAAACGGGTTAAGCGGCCAGAACGATCTACTAATTTTTGATGCTAGTGTTTTCAGGTTAAGGGAAATCTCATTAGGTTATATGATTCCAAAAAAATGGATTGAAAAAACACCGATCTCCTCATTAAATGTTTCGCTTACTGCACGTAACCTGTATTTCTATGCCCCAAATTTTCCTAAAGGAACCAACTTTGATCCTGAAACCAGTACTTATGGTGCTGCCGATACCAGGAACATATCAGGTATAGAATATACCAACGCGCCTAGCACAAGAAGATTTGGTTTGAACCTGAGAGCGACATTCTAATCAATTCATTATATAAAATTGATACAACATGAAAAATAGATATAAATACTTTACAGGGCTGGCAATAATTGGCTTCTCTGTTATTTTTGGGGGATGCCAGAAGAATTTTCTGGATATCAATACCGATCCGAATAATCCGACTGATCTTCCTTTAACGCAAATTTTACCGGCCGCGGAAGGCGGGCTTACATTTAACTTATGTCAGAATGTTGGCGGGATCAATTCTGCAACCTCTACATTTGTGCACCAGATTGTGAATTCCCGGGTAAATGACTATGTAATAGATGGTACAAACTTTCAAAACGCATGGGGTTACGCAGGTGGTTCATATGGCGTGTTCCCTGGGGTATTGTACGATTTGCAGACCGTAATAAACAAAGGGACAGCGCAAAATGCACCACATTATGTAGGTGTTGCACAAGTGCAAAAGGCATATGTATTTAGTCTTTGGGTTGACCTTTTTGGCGATGTGCCTTATTTTGACGCCTTAAAAGGAAATGATGATCTGAAACCTAAGTATGATGCGAGTTCGGCCATCTACGACGATCTTTTCGTACAGTTGGATAATGCCATTACCAATTTAAGTGCAGCCTCTTCGTCGCTTTCTCCTGATGTTAACAGTGACCTTATTTATGGAGGAGACAGAACAAAATGGATCAGATTGGCAAATAGCATTAAATTAAAATTATATAATCAGGTTCGGTTAAAACGTAATGTTACAGCCCAGATCAATGCCTTAATTGCAGGAAATAACCTGATTTCAGCAGAAGATCAGGACTTTCAGCTTAAATTTGGCACTTCATCTTCACCTGAAAACAGAAATATTGGCTTCTTTGCCAATTATGGTACTGGACAGCGCGAGAGTTTTGTAAGCCCATTTTTTTATACCATTTTAAAGAATTCGGCCGATCCGCGGATGCCTTACTACATCTATAACCAGCTTACGCCAACAGGCAATCCCACCAACCCTGTCGATTTCAGGGATGGACGGTTCCTTTCTGTCCGGTTTGCTTCTAAAGGGCCAAACCGTAATCAGGACCAGCGTACATTCCAATCGCTTGTGGGGCTTTTTCCGGTAGGCGGCCGGTATGACAATGGAACTGGTGGGGCAGCGTCATTGACTAGCGGACCTGGAGATGCCCCTGTGCGGGTTTTAACCAGCTATCAGGTTAAATTTATCCAGGCAGAGGCTGCATTAACTATAGGTACAACAGGTGCTGCGGATGCGCTATTGAGGGCAGCTATGGTAGAAAATTTTGCGAAAATTAATAAACAAGCTGCAGCTGTTCCAGGCTCTGTTCAGACCGTTCCTTCAATTACTGATTTGGCCAGGGATACCTATATTAACGCCATTATGGCTAATTATGCAGCGGCCACAACAACTGATGCAAAATTAAATATCATTATGACCCAAAAATGGATTGCCAGTTTTGGCTATGGCATGGATGCTTATACAGATTACCGCCGTACAGGTTTCCCGGCTATACCAAATACTACTGGTGCTGTTGATCCGGAAATGGTGAGTATAAGAACTTTCCCCTTCCGTTTGCCATATCCTAATTCTGAGCAAAGTTCTAATCCTAATTTTCCTGGTCAGCCTGATATATATGGTACTGCCGGAAAAATATTCTGGTCCAATTAAATACGCATACATATGAAATATTTAAAATTCTTACTCATCATAGGTTTAATTACAGGCACGGTTGCCTGTAAAAAGAGCCGTTATCCCGAATTTGAAAATTCGGCAAATGCACAGTTTACACGCACTGCTGCAACCGGAACAGCGGCAGCTCCATATAATAATGGAACGCTGAGCAAGGCGGCGCCTGCTACTGCAGATCAGTTTTTGTTAAAAGTAGTAGAGAGCGGAAATGTGCAATCTGTGGCTGTAATGGTAGATTATAGAAAAGCCACTGCACCAAATACAACTGTTTATACACAGCAGTTTGCATCCATTACCAGCTGGCCTCAAACCTACAATGCTAGCTTGAATAGCTTGGTGACACTGTTTGCATCTAACGGCCTCACGGTAGGTGGTTTGGCCGTAGGAGATAAATTTGTTTTCCGCATCGTAATTACGCTGAACAGCGGCACAGTTATTTCTGAACAAGCGGCTATTATGAATGCTGCACCTTATGCAATTACATTAACATATACTGTTGGGGCTTAGCCTCAATTTGTAAGGTTATAACAAAAGCGCCAATTTTCATCATGAAAATCGGCGCTTTTGTTATAAATCCGTTTTGGATTAAAAACAATTTCAATTTTCTCATTTTTCTGCCTTGACAGATTTAATTGCATCTAACACTTTAAAAAAGGTGACTTTTGCTTATTGAATATAAATAATTTAGCTAATGATTAAAATAATTTATCCGGTTTGTTAAAGTGTGTTAAAAGTTTTGTGATCTGGGCTGTGAATATTAAATATTGAAATTTTGTTTTGTTATGCTGGAAAAACAAAAATAATATTCTAAAATAAAACTTTTTTCAGTGCTAAATTGTTAAATGTTCATGTCACGGAAGTGTCATTTGTAAATGAGCTGTCTCTGATATGCTATGCATGCATATCATATTCGGTATATTTGACAATTATTAACTAACCTAAATTTTTTTATCTAATGAAAAAACTTCTACAAAGTTTGTTCATTTTGATGCTAGTTGCAGGAGCAGCAATAGCTCAGGATCGGACAATTACAGGTACGGTTACAGGAAAGGATGATGGCTTGCCAATTCCCGGAGTTTCCGTAAAAATTGTAGGTACTCAGACCGGTACCTCTACAGATGCAAATGGGAAATATGCACTAAAAGCCCCTTCAGGCGCAACATCTATTCAGTTCACCTCAATTGGTTATACGCAATTAACACTTCGTTTGGGAGCGTCAAATGTTTTGAATGCTACCTTATCAACAGATGCACAACAATTAGGTGAGGTTGTAGTAACAGCCTTAGGTGTTTCTAAAGAGAAAAGAACTTTAGGGTATTCTGCACAGGCGGTTAAACCCCAGGACATCCTAAACTCCAGGGAATCCAACGTAGTGAATGCCCTTGCTGGTAAGGTTGCTGGTGTTCAAATCAATAACTCCGGTGGTCAGGCAGGTTCTTCTTCAAGGATTACCATTAGGGGTACCACTTCATTAATTGGAAATAACCAGCCGTTATTTATCATTGATGGTATTCCAATGGATAATTCTACCAACAGGGGGATTAGCGAGACGGATGAAAGCGCATTGTTTAATGGGGCCGGAGGAAACAGGGGGATTGACCTTGATCCGAACACAATTGAAACAATGACCGTTTTAAAGGGAGCTGCGGCATCGGCATTATATGGTTCGAGAGGAGCGATGGGTGTAATTATGATCACAACCAAAAGAGGAAAGAAAGACGCCAACCGGAAATATCCAAAAGTTTCTTTTTCTTCCAGTTTAGCCCTTGACAATGCCTTTACAGACGGTTATCAGACCTCTTATTTGCAGGGTACCTTGGGTAAATATAAAAACGGGTTGCCACCTACTGCAGGTGGGTATTCAGAAAATGGCGGCGCCACGCAGACATCTGCCAGCTGGGGACCTCATAAGGACAGTGTAAGCCAGGCGGTGATCAGTGCCATCGGCATGCCTAAGGTTATGGATCCAAGAAAAGAGTTTTATCGTACAGGTAAGGTATGGAATAATTCAGTGTCCCTTAGTGGTGGAACAGACAAGTCTACCTATATCCTTACTTATTCAAATCTGGACCAGCAGGGTATCGTTGAGAAAAATACCTTTAAAAGGAATAGTATTACCGGTAATTTCTCTTCACAGCTAGGTAGTAAATTTAATACCAGCACATCTGTGAATTATACCAATTCCAAAAACATGCGGATGCCTGAAGGAAACTCTAAGCGTTCATACCTGTATTCATTGAACTTTGCCCCTATTAGTTTCGATAGCAAGGCCCAATATGAATTGGCGGGTAATCGGTCTTGGACAAATGAGGCCGGATTTAACAACCCTTACTGGTTATTGGATAACATCGAAATGCCAAGTAGCGTAGATAGGTTTGTGGTTTCAAATGAATCCACCCTCGAAATTTTACCTTGGTTGAAATTAACCAACAGGGTTGGTCTGGATACCTATACTGATAACCAGGCAGAACACGTAAATGTGGGTACGATCAGTGTGCCCAGAGGTAGGATGTATGATGCATTGATCAAACAAACACAGATTAATAATGACCTGATCTTAAATGCTGATTATAAGATCAATGATGATATGAAGATTTCCGGGTTGATCGGTAATAACATCAATCAGCGGAAATTTGCAAGAAGAACAGTAAGAGGCTTGGACATCATTCCTGGTTTCTATGACATCACCGGAGCCCAAACTACAGAAGCGCTTCAGGCAGATGAGCAAAGGAGGCTGATTGGTATCTACGGATCCGCAACTTTTGAATATAAAAACTTTCTTTATTTAAACGCTACAGCAAGAAATGACTGGTCTTCAACTTTACCGGTGGATAACAATTCATTCTTTTACCCATCTGTATCTGCAGGTTTTGTATTTAGTGATGTACTGGGTCTGAACAATAACAAATATTTCAACTATGGTAAGTTGAGATTGCCTTATGCTCAGGCTGGTAATGATGCTGATCCTTATTCAGTTTATCAGACTTATGTAAGGGCAAACCCAGGGGATGGCCAGAGAGGAAACATTGCTTTTCCTTTCAATGGAGTGAACGGCTTTGAAAGAAATGCGCGTTTGTATAACCAAGGGCTTGTTCCTGAAAAAGTGACAGAAAAAGAAATCGGTTTGGAACTGAAGTTTTTCAAAAACAGGTTAGGCATTGATGCTGCTTACTACGATAAAGTCAGCAGGAACCAGATCCTTCCACAGGAGGTATCCGGTGCTAGTGGTTATGTAGACCGCATGATCAACGCAGGTGAGATTTTGAACCGTGGTATAGAGGTAACATTAAATGCGACGCCAATACAAACAGAAGCATTTAGCTGGGATATCGCTGTAAATTTTGCAAAGAACCGTTATAAATTAAAATCTATCGCCGAAGGTGTAGATAACATTTTCCTTGCGGGTTTTGAAAGTCCACAGATCAGGGCCGATAAAGATTACGGCTATGGTGTAATATGGGGAACCAGGTTTGCCCGTAACGACCAAGGCAAGATGCTGATTGACGACGATGGTTTGCCTATTGTTGCGGATGACCTTGGGCCAATTGGTAATGTGACACCTGATTGGACAGGCGGCATCAGAAATACTTTTAGTTATAAAGGACTGTCGTTATCTGCTTTGTTTGACATCAGACATGGCGGAGACATCCTTAACTTTGATTTGTACTACTCTACTTTTTATGGAACAGCTAAGGTAACCGAACAAAGAAACACTATGAAACTTTGGGAAGGTGTAAGACAGTCTGATGGCCAGCCAAATACAACGCCTGTTTTACAGGATCAGGCCTATTTCCAGAACTGGTATACTACTTCGTACGAAACATTGGTTGAAGATGGTGGTTTTGTGAAGTTAAGAGAAGTTACACTGAGCTATAATCTGCCGCAAAAACTTATCGCTAAAACCCCTTTTGAGTCTATCGGTTTTTCTGTTACCGGGCGTAACCTTTGGATCAAGTCTGATTTTAGTTTTAAAGATCCTGAAGGCAGCTTGCTGGGTAATGGAAATGCACAGGGCTTTTATCATGCAGTTACCCCGGGAACAAGAGGAGTTACTTTTGGTCTTAACGTTAAATTTTAAAGAAAGCTATCATGAAAATAAAATATATCATATACCCCGTTGTATTTTTATTGCTGACTGCATTATTCAGTTGCAAAAAATACCTGGATGTTAATAGGGATCCCAATAATCCTTCTGAAGTAACAGAAGGATTGATGACTTCGGCGATCATCAGCACATTCTCTTACGAAGTTGCCGGCGGATACCCGACCAGGGTAACATCCTTTTGGACAAAACACTTAGCTTATGCTACCCCAGGGCCACATGAAGGTAATTATTACCTTGTTGCCAATGATGTAGATAACTTCTGGAGATATTCTTCTTATACAGCCATCATGGGAACTGCAAAGGAACTCATTGAAAAAGCAGATAAAAACGGAAATCCATCTTATGCTGCAATTGGAAGAATAATTATGGCCTGGAACCTGGCTTACCTGACCGAGTGCTATGGCTCTATTCCATATACTGATGCCTTTAAAGCAGAAAGTGGAAATACCAAGCCAAAATACGACTCACAGGAAGATATTTACAAGCAAATTCAGGCTTTGTTGGATCAGGCAATTATCGATGCGGGAAAAGGAACAGGACTTAAGCCTGGCACAGAAGACTTCATTTATGGTGGAACAATGTCTAAATGGGTGCATTTAGCCAATACCTTAAAGGCAAGGTATTACCTTAGATTATCAAATGCTCCTGGATATAGTGCGGTTACTCAGGCAAACCTTGCATTAGGCGCTTTAAATGCTGGATCTATTACGGCAGCAGAAGCTCCTTTTTTCCAGTACATGGCTGCTACAAATTCTGATAACCCATGGTATCAGTATGCAATTGACGGTAAATGGAGTACCACCCCAAGGCCGTCGCAATATTATGTAAATCTGTTGCAGAATTCTAATGATCCTAGGATTGCATTCCAAGTGGCAAAAGTTGCCACTGGTGCAAATGCCGGAAAGTATATTGGTGTAACAAATGACGGCCCTCCGATTGCAATTGCCAATTATTCGCCAATTGCACCTTTTTATAGTGCCAGGGATGCAAAGTTAAATCTAGTGGTTTACGCGGAAGTTCCTTTTATCAGGGCAGAAGCGGAATTCCTTAAAGCAGGAAAAGTGGTGAATGCTGCTGTGATCTCAGCCTATAATGATGGGATTGCTGCTTCAATGGCCCTGTATGGCATTACAGATTATACAGCTTATGCGGCAGCCAATCTTCTTACTGTTGCTACGCCTTCGGCTACTGCGTACAGGATGATTATGACTCAAAAATACATTGCCAACTACCTGCAGTTTGAGGCCTATAATGACTTTAGAAGAACTGGTTACCCTGTGTTGCCAATAAACAATGAAGTTTATGACGGTGAGGATATTGATATCGAACCTTATATGAATATTGTTCCTTTAAGATTCCCTTACCCTTCATCAGAAAGGTCATATAATGCTGGAAACATCCCTTCCGATGTTCCTATTAACCCGGTAAATGCAATGCAAGTACCATTGTGGTGGGATAAGTAGATTCTACTACGGCAAAAAAAAGCCCCCGTAATTAATGGGGGCTTTTTTTATTATAAAGAATTTTAGGTGCGTTATTTCTCTTTATTAACTCAATTTAAAAAAGTTGTTTTACTATTTAAATGAAGCTTAGATAGGACAATTTAAGCAGTAAATTATAGTTACTTGTTTTGAAATAGTTAAGATCTCACCGTTACTTTTGGTTATTTTAACCTTGATAGTTTTGGTATTTGGCGCAGTTCCCGCCCTTTTTGGTACAAGTGTAATGCTAAAGTCTGTTAATCCACTAACTACTGTGAAATTGGTTGGGATTATCCATTCATAAGTTTCGCCTGGAGAACGGTTTCCTACAAAATAAGTGTAATCTACCGTGGTATATGCTTGGTCTGGGCCTTCTATATAAGGAACAGCAATACACATTCCGTTTGCATTTGCATAGTTCTGGCCGTTTGCGTCAATGTCTGCTTGTGCTTTCGCATCTGCGTCTGCTTGTGAGATGAGGGACTTATGTTTATTCGCGGTGACAATATAAGTTACTGCTGTAGGTGTCAAATTTGGACCACAGTTGTTTTTCGTAAAAACAGCTGAAGCCTCGGTATTATAGTATACTTGTTTACAGGTTAATGCAGCGTTCGCAGCATTTTGTCCCTGAGCATCAATTCTGGCATCTGCCAGCGCGTTGGCTTCAGCCTGGGTTGGAGCGGTAAATGTATTGGCAGGTACAGTATAGACATATGGGTCTGATTCGAACCCAGAACTACAATCATTTTTATAGAAAGTTCTCGACCGAACCTGATTACCATATGATGTTGGTACAGGAGTAGGATTTACTGTAATTTCGCAAAAAACTCTCTCGCTACCCGAGCCCCCGGTTCCATTGTATGAAACTTGAAACGCTATTTTAATTTTTATAGCAGCTGTATATGAATTGTTAATAGTAGCTTTAAAGCTTGTGGGTCTTTGGGTGGCTATCGAGTAGAAATCGGGGAGCCCATTCATTACCGAAGAAATGTAGCCAGCATATGATGAGCCGGGAGTAATGCTGATAGAATTAATTTCTGAAAGATAGATGTTTGTAAGATACTTTGTGGCAGTTTCGCCAGAAGTAGTTATTGTTACCTGGTCTCCCGAATTAATGGTAGCACTTGAGGGGCTGAAAGTTTGGGCATACCCCTGCAGGCAGCAGATAATTGCACTGCATAATAGAAAGAGTTTTTTCATAAGTTTTGAAATTTTGAGAGTTTGAGAAATCGCATTTATCGAATATACTAATTATTTCAGGTTGTTGAACTTATAATTGAAGCCAATGAGGAAATAATTTTTAAGGTTGTTGTATTTAATTGTTTGTGTGTAGTAAGAGCTGAATAAATTATTATCATACCTGAAGGAATTGAAGATGTCGTATCCTTTTATCCATACTGAACCATAGTTTTTTAAGATAGACTTTTTGATTTCCAGGTTTAACGCAGCAGTAAAATTGCTTCTGTTTTTTGTTTGGCTGTAGTTGATTATTGGGGAGTTGATAAGCCGGAGCCCTAGTAAGTTTATTGCTACCTGATCAGAATAGGTAAAATTAATCTGGTTGGTAATCCCATTCTCATAGATATACCTGTTGTATTGAGCGGAAACGGACGATGAAAGGCTTATATCGTTGTTCAGGAAAGATTGGTTTAGCGTAAATGTATTTGAAATGTTTAATCCCTTTGTTAACGATACCTTTTCATTTACTTTAGTAGGAGACTCATTATAATCAAGGCTAATCCTGTTGTATAGTTGCTGGCTGGTTTTTAAAGATTTCCGAAGTAAAAAAGCAAAATTTGCTGCGCTTGAAGAACCAATGTTATCAAAAAAATAGTACTGGGCAAAATTGTTACCCGTTGAAGCATTAATGCCGTGTTTTTGATAATAGCGGTTAAGACCAAATGTAATTGAATAATTTGTAACCTCACTTTTTTCAACTGAATAAGATGCTGTGAAAAAGTGCTTAATCTCTGGCTTTAAATTTATATTTCCAATCATCATGGATGAAATGTCAAAAGAGCCATTAAAATTGGTTAGTTGATCTGAAGTTGGGTAGCCGGGCTTTATTCCATAATTTAAAATAAGTGTATTCTTATTATTAACCCTGTATTCTAATTTTGTATTAATATCCATGTTAAAAAGGGGATTCGCTTTTTTAGAATTAAAAGCCCTTGAATTCAGAATGCCATCAAAACTTCCTTCCAAGGCTACTTTATCGAAGGTTTTGTGATAAAGGACCCCTGTTGTCCAGTAACCCATAGCCAGTTCATTTTGTCCTGGAGGTAGATTTTCGGCATACACTGGCGAGATTTCTGTTTTAAATTTTAAATTTTCATTTCGGTATGATCCATTAAATCTTAAATATGAAGTAATTCCCAATGGTTCGATCAGGTAACTTTCCATTTTGGACAATACTTCGGATGCTTTTCTCCACCCAGTAATCCTTTCAATCCTAGGAGTTCCACTAGAGTCTTTTTCCAAGTTATTTATCTCAGTATTTCTGTAGGTGTTAATTTTTGAAAAAATGTCGAAACCTAATATTCTGCCTTTTTTCTCGGGAAAAAAATGCTCGTAGTTAATGGTATTTAAAACACTCGTACTATGTACATCTTTTTTCCTCCTGAGGTAAAGTGAGGTTTTTAATGATTCAGATTCGAAATCATAGTCAGATGTATCGATGGTCGTGGTTTGATTGTAGTTTATGGTATTTCTGAATTTTAGCTTATTAGCGGAATCTATCTTGTAGATTAAATTAGTGGACAGATCTTCTATCATGAAAGAAGAGGAAGCGGTTGTTGTTTTAGTTATTGAAGTCTGGCGTATTACTTCTTCTGTTCTTTCAGAATTAGACATAAACTCTTTCTCTTCTTTCTTAACCATACCGGAAAGGCCATATTCCAGTTTCTTCTTGGCATTACTATATGTCAATTTCGCGAATTTGCGACGGGTGTTGTTTCCCATCGCCGAAAACCTAATAATTGGCTCTGGAAGATTAATGGGGTTGTCGATATTATTTACTCCGGCACTTAACGAGATTTGTTCCTTTTTCCTGTAGCTAAAGTTATCTGTTGCCAAAAAATATCTTTGTCTGCTTCCAATGCCTGGCGCGCCATTACCAAATTTTCCTTTTTGATATGCGGATTTTAAATTCAGATTAACCTTAACCGTCGGCCTTATCAATGTAATTTGTGTTATACTGTCAATATCGGTTTCTACAACTTCAATATTCTTTAATACCAGGGCTGGCAGCTTGTCATAAATCGATAGATTATTCTTCCCAAAAAAATCTCCTCCATTTACCAAAACTTCAGAAACTGGTTTCCCTTTGTAAAAGAGCTTTCCATTTGCATCTTTATAGAAACCTTTTTGAGAAAACAGATTATCGATCATAATGGAACGTTCAAAATTCTCATTCGATAAGTCAATAACTGTGGTGTCTCTATACCGTTTGTTTCTTTTGATAACCACTTCTTTGAGTTCAATTGCTTTAGAGTTTAGTTCAAAGATGCCAAGATCTTTTTTCCTCTGTTTTTCATTTTCATCGAAACTTTTTTGATTTCTGTGAACGTCTAAGCTATGATAATTAAGCTGAGAGATCCGGAGACTTGTATGTTGTTTATATTTATCCGTTGAAAGATAAAATAGACCTAAACTATCTGTTTTAGCTATTTGGATAACTTCTTTGTTTTTATACACTTCAATTGTAGCACTTGCAAGTGGCAAACTTGAGTTGTAGTCAATCACCTTTCCTTTCATGACCTCGGAAGTCTGGGCCTTAGCGAGGTCAACAGAAATAAAAATCAACAAAAAAAGGAGAGCGCATTTTGCCATTTATTCTTGGTTTGTTATGATTTATTCCTCAAGTTTAGATAACAATTAAAGGGTATAGAGACAATATTAAGGCTATGTAGCTGAATAAGCAAACAAATTGGAGGAAACTTCTATTCTATCCGATGAACTATGAACTATTACTACGTATGAAGCAATAACCGAAGATCACTACAATAACTATTATCCCAACATACACCCATACCTTCCCAGGCTCACTCTTTTTAACCTTTGTCTCTTCTTCAGTCTTCTGCTAACTTCAATTGACCAGACTTAGCCTGGTCAATCTTTTCTTTTATATGGCGAAATTGGTAAAAGCCACGATCGTTCCAGTAGATAAAAATCTGGGTTTCCTTATTTGCGCTTTTCAAAACCAGTTGGCGTTGCTCTATTTCCTTTGCTGATGACTGCGCATAGCTTGTCGTGGTTTTGCTCGTCTTTTTAAACAAGCCACAGCTGCTGATGGCCATTTTTGCAAACATAAAACCATTTCATCTGGAAGACCCTTTCCTTGTCCAATCAGCATAGCGGTAAATGGTTTTGGCATGTCTAGTTCTCCTGTGCACGCCATCCCCATCCCTGCTGCCCGATAAATTTGTATTGGCCTCAATAGTGTTTATCCAGGTACCCCTGATGCTTTCCACAAAACCAACCTGGGCAATCCTTTTAAGCGCAGGGAAATACAACCCGAATACAACCCCAGGCTTTGCCGTATTCGCAAGCCGACTTGTGGGAAACAAAGCCGGAGACACCAGCTTGTGCGGGGCAAAGGATATCCTGCTTCTTTAAAACCTATGAAATAAATGCCGCGCAATAAGCATGGCCCTTATCCAGACCAACGGCTGCTAAATAGTGCTCTATCCTGGTTCCATCATTGCGTCCTGTAGCTTCCCTTACACCAATTTCGGCCCGGGCTATGCTTAGCAGATGGCGTTCAGGCATCCTATAGCTGCCAGCAGCAGTAAAGTAAAAGATGCAAAGTAAAATCCTAATTGATAACATAAGCTTAATGTTTTAAATTGTGAAACCATGTTGCTTAAAGCGGGCAGGCCTAGCAGAACCCAAACCTTTTGCAAAAGCCACCAGCACAAACCGGCCACTAGCAGAAAGAAGATAAGGCCAAGCAAAATCAGCAGCCAGATATTGGGATCTATATAGCCTATGTTCGGGTCGGAGCCCGTTATAACATGCGGCAGTATTTGCCAGAGCAAAAGCAATAAACCCCAGCAAATAGCCGGAGTTATTAACCAGCTTGCCTGTTGATGGTGTTTTAAGTGTGTTTCTTTCCGAAACCTCTCCCTTTAGTATTTTTAGTGTATTCATTCTGTTTATCATTTAATGGTTTAAAATTTAGAAAACTGTTCAGGCTATTGTGCCAGCTGCACGTCACCCAGGTGTCCGTCTAAGCCGCTTTTCAAGAACAAGAACAGCCTCCTGTTAATTCAGCCTATAGCACCGTGAATTCTCCAATATATTCGCTGTACGATACAAGCTTGCTATTGATGGTTGATCTGAAGCTGATGTAGCAATGCACATCATCGCCAGCGTAATCTGGTGGCACGGTTAGATTGTAGCCCAGGGCAGAACGTGCCGCGGCGCCTGGCAAAACCACAAAGGTGTTTTTTACAGGATTGTACACCACTACATTTGCCCTGTCGGTCGCGTCTTTGTACTTGCCATCAGGTACGGTGTTTAGCCAGGTAAAATCAATTCGGCCGGCAGTAGTAACGGCTACCTGAATACCATTGGCCAGCAGCAGTTTGCCCCGGTTAATCTTTACCTTGGTATAATCTATGGTAAAGTTTGGCGCCACACCGGTAATTGCATTTTCCAGATGATAGGCTACAGCCTGGTTCATGGCACTGGTAGAACCATCGCCAGAGCCAAAGCCCATGTCAATAAAGTTGGATAGGCGTGCCGTAAAGGCGGTAACCAAGCCAAACTTAATGCGCTGGTTAATTTGTAATTGTGTAGCGGCCTTGCTGTTTTTACGGGGCAAGCCCCTGATCACATCTCGGTTGCGCCAACGTGCACCTACAACGGTGCCGGCCTTATTGCTGAATCCGCCAAGGATCCCTTGTCTGATGATTCGCTATAGTGCAGCCGCTAAGGTACAACAATAATCGTTATGGGCATTAATCTATTGTCTCTTCCCTAAGTTGTCAGAATTTGGTAGTCGAGACTCTTTATTAATACCTCTTAAGAAGTAAAATTTATGCTGTTGTTTATTTCATTGGCCGTTTTTTAATTAATCGTTCTGCTTTGTTCATATTGTTTTAAGTTATCCCTGTTTTCCAGATAATTACTGAGACGCCTAATTATTAAGTCCAATTTCTCATTTTGCTTTGCTATCTGTTTATCAATTTGATCGAGCCTTGCAAGCAGGCTTTTATAGTCCAATAAGACTTCACTGGCATTAACTATTTTGTTCATATATGGGTTATTAATGTCAAATCGTTAATTATTTTTTAATTTTGGGGTAGCCTTTTTACGTTTAGCATTTATTGTTTTAATGCTGTTCATACTTGGGAGGTTTTCCGGCATAGTACCACCTAATTCCTTTATGGTTTTTCTAACTTTCTGCCCTACTTCAAAGTGGGTTTTATTTGCTTTTTCTTTGCTATTGATACGCTCTCTCCGTAACTTATCTTCTGTTTGCGTAACCCTAAAAAGGTTTGCAGCCAGTTCTGAACCTCCCATATGGTCTAATATATTTTGGCCCTTTTTGAGATTTTTAAGCTTATGTATTCCACTGGCATCTAATCCATTGTACAGCCCTTGTAGCCAAAGTTTTGGAAGATTGCATAGTCAATCGGATCAATTACCCCTGCTCCACAGGCTGCACCCGCCAAATGCTTATTTTTTTCATTCATCTCTTTTCGCAAAAACAACCGCTTTTCATCTTCACTATTTAGGTTTTGATAAGCTTCCAATTGTTGCATCTCTTGTATGCGGGTTTGCACCGCAAAATAAGTCTGCCCTAATGCTACAACCTCTTTACCAGGATCTGCATTTTGAACAATCAAGTAACACGCGTACCGGGATAGTTTTACACTTGGGTAAGATTTGGTGGCACCTTTACCATGTCTGATCTCCTCGTTGAAGTCAACGATGTGATCGTCGGTGCTGTAGCCGCTATTTCGGCAGGCTTCTTTAGCTTTCTCGACAACAACAAGAAAATTTCTAAAATCTGCATATTCCAATACTTTTGCCAGTTTGCGGCCAGTCCAATACTCATTCCCATTTTCGTCTAGTTGTTTGAGTTGCTCAAAAACCGGCAGGCCATTATCTTTTATTTCTTCTGCTATCATATTTGATATAGTTACAATCAAATATGATAATAATAACTTAAACAATCAAATATTTCTCATTAATTAATTTGATGTGTTTTGTTATAAAATCTTGAATACTTTCACAGAATTTTGACAGAAAAATATTGTTGTGCTGAAACTTGCGCGTCATTCCTTTCACAGTCAGAATTGGCACCTAACCTGAAATTTAACTTCCGCTTTTTTGCTGCCTTCAATTTCGTCCAGGCCACTGCCTATGGTATTAACCCCACTGTAGCTGTAAAGCGCATACCTGCCCAAATTGGGGGTTATAATCGCCCAGTACCAGCTTTTTAAGCCTGCCCAGCTTAAATAATGCCAGATGGCCAGAGAGATGATCCATGCCTGTTTTTTTGTTAAAGAGTGTTTCTCCGGCATCTTTTTCCCTCACCAACGCCGCCGAAAGGATATTTGAAAACTGGTACCTGTACCTTAACAAACACTTTTTCGGGGCTGCCTAAATACCTGCTTCCAGCGAGTGCTTTAAAACCCTTTTGTTGTTGCATTAACCGGGCATACGTCAAAATAAGATCGTTATTGCCCCTGCTTAGCAAGCTTTTCATCTTTAACTGGTCATAACCTTCAGCTAAGCTTAGGCTTACAAAAGGCAAAAGCCTGTTATGGTTGTAATGTCAAAGCCGGGTATGGCCTGCAGCTCCAGCACATCCAGTAATTTGGTATTGCTCTGGAAGTAGTTAAAAAAACTGCCTATTTGTGCTGCCGATAGGAATACCAGGCTCTTTAGTTGCTCTGGTGTGGTTTTATTGAGGTTAATGGGATGCTTACGAAAATAAGCCAGCTTTTCGGTTAGTTCCGACAGGTCGGTATCTTCCGGTAAATTTTCGGCAAGGCTCTCTATAATATCCTTAACCTTTTCATCTTCCTGGGCCAGGCCGCTAAAAGCCGGGAACAGGAAAAACAATACATATAATATTTTCATTGTGAAGGGTATAAATCAGACCGATCACAACCTTTTTTAGGAAATAAAAAAATAATTTTATAAGACCTTGCTTATGCAATCAAGGACAGTTCTGCATTTTCCTGTTTAACGGCCAGCCTCACCTTAGCCCCAACCACCATCGCTCTGTTATCATTGATATGTCCTACAGGAAAATTAAAACACACCGGGTAATTGTATTCCTTAACGACATCCCATATCACCTGCTCTGGTGTTTGCCCAAAAAGGATACTCTCCGGGGTCATTTCATTAAATGCGCCTACAATCAGGCCCTTTAATTTAGCCAGTTTGCCGGCCCGCTTCAATATCCGAATCATGCGGTCGATAGCATATTCATGCTCGCCAACATCTTCTATAAAAAGGATTTTATCTGTATAATCCATCTCAGATACAGAGCCCTGAACGGCAATCAGCAGGGTTAAATTGCCACCGATTAAAATGCCTTCAGCAGATCCGTCTCTGCCGGGAAAACTATTTTCATAAGTATAACTTACTGCTTCGCCAAAAAGCGCCGCATGGAGCGATTCCAAAGATTCAGGAGATGCCTCATCAAAAGTATAAGGCATCTGGCCATGGATGCTTTGAACACCTGTTTCAGCAAGTAAATGCGAAAGGAGTACCGTGATGTCACTAAATCCAACGATCCATTTGGGCTGGGCTTTAAACTTAGTGAAATCAAGTTCGTCAATGATGCGTATGGTACCATAGCCGCCTCTTCCGGCAATAATTGCTTTAATTTCCGGATCATCTAAAAAGCGCTGCAGGTCTGAGGTCCTTAACGCATCATTGCCTGCAAACTGATGATAAGTTGCCTGTACCGTTTCACCTGTAATTACCTCCAGCCCCCACTGTTCCAAAATCTTTATTGCGTTATCAATAGGTTTTGGGATTTTCTTGGCTGGGCAAACAATTGCAATTTTGTCGCCTTTTTTTAAATAGGGTGGCTGTTTAATCATAGGTAAAACACTTATCTTTGACAAAATAATAAAAATAGTTTTGGATAACAGTAAAATAAAAAGATATACGGTTACAGCCGCGCTCCCTTATACCAACGGACCGGTACACATTGGCCACCTGGCGGGCGTTTATTTGCCTGCAGACACCTATGTAAGGTACCTGCGCTCCAACAAGAGGGATGTGAAGTTTATTTGCGGCTCTGATGAAAACGGTGTTCCTATTACACTTAAAGCCAAAAAAGAAGGGGTTACCCCTCAGGTGGTGGTAGATAAATACCATAAAATTATCGGTGATTCCTTTAAGGAATTTGGCGTTTCATTCGACATTTATCACCGCACCTCTTCGCTGATGCACCATCAGACGGCATCCGACTTTTTCGAGAACCTTTACAATAAAGGCGTTTTTACTGAAGAAGTTACAGAACAGTATTACGATGAAAAAGCCCAGACTTTTCTGGCCGACCGCTACATTACCGGAACTTGCCCTAAATGCGGAAATGAGAACGCCTATGGCGATCAGTGCGAAAACTGCGGCAGTACACTGAATGCAACCGACCTGATCAATCCTAAATCTACCTTGTCTGGTGAACCTCCGGTAAGAAAAGAAACCAAGAACTGGTTTTTGCCTTTGGATAAATACGAAGACCAATTGAGAAAATACATTGATGGCCATAAAGAATGGAAGCCAAATGTGTTTGGACAATGCCAATCCTGGTTAAATGCAGGCCTACAGCCCCGTGCCATGACACGCGACCTGGATTGGGGGGTTAAAGTGCCTTTAAAAGATGCCGAAGGAAAAGTGCTTTACGTGTGGTTCGATGCACCGATAGGCTATATCTCGGCCACAAGGGAATTGTTCGAATATGCCCGCCTCGATGTATGGAACCCTAAAGCCGAAGAATACTACATCAACCAGAACGAAGTGGAAAAAGGCAGCTGGGAAGATTATTGGAAAGACGAAAACACCAAACTGGTGCATTTTATTGGTAAAGACAATATTGTTTTTCACTGCATCATATTTCCTGCCATGTTGATGGCGCATGGCGACTATATCCTTGCCGACAATGTGCCTGCCAATGAATTTTTAAACCTGGAAGGACAAAAAATATCGACCTCTAAAAATTGGGCGGTATGGTTAAACGAATATCTGGAGGAGTTCAAAGATAAACAGGATGTGTTACGCTATGTATTAACGGCAACCGCTCCGGAAACCAAAGACAACGACTTTACCTGGAAAGACTTTCAGGCCAGGAACAACAATGAGTTGGTAGCTATCCTGGGGAATTTTGTGAACCGTGTGGTAGTGTTAACACACAAATATTTTGGAGGTAAAGTGCCAATGTGCATGCACCTTACCCCGGAAGATCAGCAGGTGATAGACGAACTGGCAGCATATCCGGCCAAAATCAGCGCTTCAATTGAAAATTACCGTTTCAGGGAGGCTTTGAGCGAAGTGATGAACGTTGCCCGTTTAGGGAACAAATACCTGGCAGATACAGAGCCATGGAAGGTCATCAAAACAGACGAAGACCGCGTGCGCACCATTTTAAATATCAGCTTGCAGATTGCTGCCAATATAGAAATCCTAATAGAGCCATTTCTGCCTTTTACGGCCGATAAGCTGATGAAAATGCTAAACTATGGTGGCCATCAGTGGGAAAATGCGGGTAAGCTGAATTTATTGCACCGCGGCCACCAGCTGAACGAGCCTGTGCTGCTGTTCGAGAAGATTGAAGACGAGACTGTGCAGGCCCAGATAGACAAGCTAAACAAAAGCAAAGCCGATAATGCGACTGCTAATGCTGCTGCTGCCCCGGCAAAAGAGAACATACAGTTTGAACAGTTTACTGCGGTTGACCTCCGCGTAGCAACCATCATTGCCGCAGAAAAGGTGGAAAAGACCAGGAAGCTGCTTAAATTGACATTGGATACAGGAATTGATCAGCGTACAGTAGTGTCGGGTATTGCCGAGTATTACAAGCCGGAAGAGATCATTGGGCAACAGGTAAGCTTAATTGTGAACCTTGCCCCGCGTGAGATTAAAGGAATTGTTTCGCAGGGAATGATCCTGATGTCGGAAGATGCAGATGGTAAGCTGGCCTTTGTAGCGCCAATAGCTAAGCATCAGAATGGTAGCGCGATTCGCTAAATAATAATAAACAGTACAAAATTGTTTAATAGGTTATTTAAACAAGACGTTTTATTGCTATATTTGCGGCCGTTACTTTTTAGGTAACATTGGTTTCGTAGTTCAACGGATAGAATAGAAGTTTCCTAAACTTTAGATATGGGTTCGATTCCCGTCGAGACCACGGATTTGGCCAGCAGTTATATGAACTGCTGGCTTTTTTATGCCCTGAAAACTGTAATTCCTTCCTGCAAGGAAGGGGAGGTTGAAATAAAATTTACTCCTGGTAAAGTGCATGGTTGGATTTTTATAAACTAAATAATTATTTCGATGATTGTGAATCAAGGGGTTTAACTTTGTGTAAACCTTTATATTTAAAATTTGCACCCGGTATTCATTACAATTATTGGCTCAATTTTTATCCTGTGCCTGGCCATAGTAAAACTGCTAATTTTTGGCAGGGAACGGCTATATTTAAACCTTTTGCTATGTTTTGCCATCTTTGGCGTGATCTGGTACGGCTTTATTTATGTGCTTACCAATTCCGGATTGATAAGAGAATATCCAATATTATTTAATAAAGGCCTGCCGGTCTATTACCTCATTGCGCCCTGCTTTTTTCTGTACATCAGGGGGTGCCTGGATCCGAAACATGCGAGTTTTAAACCAAAACATCTGCTGCATTTGTTCATTGTTGTTCCGGCGCTGGTTTCCATTGCGCCCTATACTTTTGCCAATGCGGCTACTCAGCAATGGGTAGTAAACCAGATACATAGCAATGTAGGCTTTGCTTTTAGTGACAATAGGTATATTGTCCAAAATTGGCATTGGACTACTTTTCCGCTATCAGCTTTACTATATACGCTATTGCAATTCCGCCTTGCTGTCCTATCGGCAAAGGCAAAAAAGTTTCCAGGAAAGACGATAACCTGGATTCTTGCGTTTACCACTATTTGCGGTGTCATTTTTTTTGGAATGCTTACCGTGAATATAAGTATCCTTGCAAATTTCGATGATGCCTGGCGCATCCTGAAATCAGGAAGACTGGTGTTCTTCCTCGGACTAACCCTCCTGGTGCTAAGTGGCTCTTTTTTCCTAAGCCCGGCCCTTATCTTCGGTTTTGTTCGTGTGAAAGCTAACGGATATACCAGGGCCAGAGCGCGGTTAAGCCGGCAGGAAAACGAATTCAGTGAAAACCGAGTTAAATTGTATGACAATGCGCTTGTTGCCAGGGTTGAAGATTACATCAGGCAAAGCCAGGTTTTCAGAAAGACCGGGCTTACGGTAAGTGACCTTGCTTCCCAGCTGGAAGTGCCCAACCATAAATTGTCCGACCTTTTCAATAACCACTATAAGCTTAACTTCAACACCTATATTAACAATATGCGTGTCCTTTATGTAAAAGACCGGCTTGAAGCGGGGGAATGGAAACAATTTACTTTAGAGGCAATTGCCCAGGATGCCGGATTTTCCTCCCGGAATACTTTTTCGCTTGCATTTAAAAGGATAATAGGGGTAACACCATCCAATTACCTGACCGCGCTGAAAGATAAAGCCGCTTAAATACATGTCCTGATTTTCAAAATCAGTGCATTAAAAGCCTTTTGTTACGCAATAAAAGCAGATTTATTCATGAATTTTTGCAACGTGGAAACCTCAATCCCTTTCCACGTATAAGCCAAACATTGTAACTGTTTTCATGAACAAACGTCTTCTTCTTTTTTTTATTGCGCAGTTTTTTACCTGCGCTGCAGCCTTCGCGCAATTTACCTTAACCGAGAATTTTAAGAAAAGTTATGCCCCTGGCATTGTTATGGGGGGCGATGCCATTTTAACCTCGGGTAGTGTTGACAATGTAAATCAGGGATGGTTGAGACTTACCCCGAATATTGGTAATAAAAGGGGATATGCTTATATAGATAAGGCATTTCCATCGACTTTGGGGGTGTTGCTTGATTTTGAGTACAAAACCTGGCATGATGACAATAACAGCGGTGCAGATGGCATCGTGGTTTTCTTGTTTGACGGTTCCGTTACGTCCGGTCAATTTGTATTGGGAGGTACAGGTGCAGCGTTGGGTTATACACCGAGAACGGATGTTACCCCAAGCCAAGCCGGTTTGAAGGGGGCTTACCTTGGTATTGCCCTGGATGAGTTCGGAAATTTCTCTGCCGCCGCCGGGACGCCCGGGGGCACTGCGCCAGGGCTTACCGCTCAGCAAAGACCTAATAGTATTACAGTAAGGGGCAGGGAATCGGACAATTACAGAATATTGGCTACTTCGAACCCACCGGGCGGTACACAGATACAGTATACTACAAACACGGCAACCAGACCTGCTGATGCTTCGTTTTACCGTAGGGTGCAGGTAGAAATAAAACCGAACGCTACCGGTAAATATGATATCATCGTAAGATGGGCTACCACGCCTACCGGAGCCTTAACACAAGCATTCAGCTACACGCTGGTCGATCAGCAGGGAGTCAGCTATACGCCTCCTTCTACTTTGAAAGTCGGTTTCACTTCTGCTACGGGTGGTTCACAAAACAACCACGAGATCCGCAACCTCACTGTAACTACTCCGGGAAACGTGAGGGTTGGCAAAAGAGCAGATAAGGATGTACTGCGGACAATTTCCAGCGGAAATGCCAACCAGGTCACTTATACCGTTGAAGTTGTAAACGATAATAGCGTTGCACTTAATAATATAGAATTTAAAGACAGGTTAACAGATGCCAATGGTGTTCTGATTCCATTAAGTGCGTTTAACATTAGCAGTGTAAGTCATACCGGTTTCCTGGCAGGTACTACGGTAAACAAAACAGGTACAACGAATGAGCTTCTGGGCAGCCTGAACATGGCCGCGGGAGCAACAGGAAAAATTACGGTTACCGGAACTTTAAGTGCGGTACCCGCAGGGAACACGCTTCGAAATACGGCGACAATCAATCCGACAGACATTACAGACCTGGACCCGGACAACAACGTTGCCGAAGTAAATACTCCGGTGCTTGCTGAAAACGTGGACCTTACGATTGCGAAAACTGTGGGCGTCCCATGTCTTAATGCGGCAAACGGAAATGATTTTAATGTCGTCGTTTCCAATGTAGGTGCGGTGGCCACCTCTGGAAATAAGATCGTGGTAACCAAAACCTACCCAACCAGCTATACTTTTACTGCGCTTTCCAACCCCAACTGGACTTTAAGCGCAAGGACTACCTCCGGGTCGAATTATGTTTACACTTATACGTATACAGGGGGTAATCTGGCCTCAGGGGCAAGCGCTTCGCCAATAAGCTACCGTATTAAAGTTCCATCAGGTGTAAGTTCCTACCCTGACGATATACAGGTAAATTATTTAAATAACGCTAATGCAAATATAGAAGTTGCGGCCAACCAGGGCAACAATACCGCAAGCAATACCATTGCAACAGTTTCGGCCAAACCAGCAGCGGTTGCAACGGTTACCTATTGTCTGAATTCTACGGCAGCAGCACTCTCTGCCACGCCAACAAATGGCAATACTTTATTGTGGTACAGGACCAAGGGCGGGGTATCATCTTTAAATGCACCGGTACCTAGTACCACAACCGCAGGAAATACCAGTTATTTTGTTACCCAAACCAATGGAAGCTGCGAAAGTGATTACGCCGAAATTGTAGTTACTGTACAGGCCGCAGTTAATGCCGGTGGCATTGCAGGCAATCAAACCATTTGCAATGGTTCGGCGCCTGTGGCCCTGACCTCTTCAACGGGAGGTAGCGGCGGTACCTCCGGGGCGACGGCAGCTTACAGATGGGAACAGTCTGCCGATGGCGGAACTTCCTGGACGGCCATACCCGGTGCAACCACCACCACCTATGCGCCGGCAGCGCTTACAACCACCACACAGTTCAGGAGGGTTTACAGTACAACACTAAATGGTGTGTCTTGTGAGGCCGCTACCAATCCTGTTACCATTACGGTTCAGAACATAACTGGTGCCGGAACCATTGGTGCCAATCAAAGTATCTGTACGGGAACAGTCCCGGCGGCCTTTACTTCAGTTACCAATGGAAGTGGATCAGCCGGTGCTACACTCAGTTACAAATGGGAAAGTTCTACAAACGGGACCTTATGGACAACCATTAACAATGCAACATCGGCGGGCTATACCCCAACTGCGGCCTTAACCGCAACAACCCAGTTCAGAAGGACGACAATCTCTACACTCAATAGCGTTGCCTGTTCTTCAGTGCCATCCAATGTAGTTACCGTTACGGTTAACCAGGTCCCTACCACTGCAAACGCAGGTCAGGATGCAGAACAGTTTAATTCCGGCGTGTTTACTTTACAGGGCAATGCACCGGCTGTAGGAACGGGTTTGTGGACCGTAGCAAGCGGAATAGCAACTATTGATGATCCAGCTAACCGCAATACTACTGTGACCATTGCAGAAAACACCAGCGCAACTTTAAGGTGGAGCATCAGTAATGGCCCTTGCGCTATTTCTGCCGATGATGTGAAAATTACCTATACCAAAAGGGCCGATTTACAGGTGAGCAAAACGGTTGACAAGGCAACACCAAAAGTTGGAGATAACGTGACTTTTACCATAACAGCTAAAAACAACGGGCCAAGTGATGCGAGCGGGGTTAAGGTTACAGATATTTTAAAAGCAGGCTATACTTTTGTAAGCAGCTCTTCAGCAAATTATACTCCTGCGGACGGGGTATGGCTGCTGGGTAATCTCGAAAATGGCGCGGCCCAAAGCCTTACCGTCATTGCACGTGTGAATGCCAATGCCCTAGCCTCAGATTATAGCAATATTGCCAGTATCTCCGGGGGAGAAACAGATCCGGACGGGAGCAACAATACCACAACTTTAAATACAGTTGTCCCTGTTCCTTCGGCAGATATTGAAATCAATAAAACCGCCACACCAAAACCTGCAGTTGCAGGTCAGTCCCTTACCTATACCATTACTTTAAAAAACAACGGGCCTAGTACGCTTAAAACTTCTGATGTTTTTGTGGTTACAGAAAACCTTCCGGCAGGGTATACGGCCAATGCTTTTACCCCTTCGGCGGGAACGTTTAACCCGGCTAATGGAAACTGGAACGGACTGAACCTGGCCGCAGGCCAGCAGGCAACTTTAAGCATTGCAGGAACAGTTGCGGTAGCAGCTAGCGGAACATTGACCAATACCGTTTCGGTTGCTGTTCCGGCCACAATTTCAGATCCGAACATCAGCAACAACAGTAAAACCGACAATACGGTAATTGGCCGGCAGCTTGATCTGGGCATTAGCAAAACATCGTCGCCAAAACCTGTAATTGCAGGTAACAACTTAACCTATATCCTTACTTTAAGCAACAATGGCCCTTCGGCTTTACTGGTATCAGATGTTGTAAAACTGAATGAAAACTTTCCCGCAAATTACACCGCCTCAACCTTTACCCCATCGGCCGGGGTTTTTGACAAGAACACCGGAAACTGGACCGGGTTAACCTTAACCCAGGGACAAACTGCAACTTTAACCATTACAGGTACTGTGGCAGCAAATGCTGTAGCAACGCTGAGCAATACCGTGAGTATTACTGCCCCAGCTGGCACTACTGATAACAATACGGCAAACAACACCGCTACCGAACTGACTGCAGTTAGCCGCTCTATTGATTTTGAAATCAGCAAAACCGCAACGCCAAAACCGGCAATAGCTGGTGAAAACTTAACCTACACCATAACATTGAGCAACAAAGGTATAAGTGCAATGAGTGCTGCCGATGTTTTAAAGGTTACCGATGTCCTGCCCCCGGGCTTTACCGGGGCCAGCTATAATGCGTCGGCAGGTACTTATAATGCGGCCACAGGAGATTGGACCGGTTTAACCCTGGCCAGCGGGCAAAATGCCAGTTTAACCATTACCGGGAAAGTGGCTGCGAGCGCCACCGGCACGCTGACAAACAAAGCCGTTTTAACCGTACCTGCCGGAATAACCGATCCGACCGGAACCAATAATGAATCGACAGACAATACCACTATTGTGGCCAAGCCTGTTCTGGCCATTACCAAATCGGGGGCTTCAGGCTTAACAGCGGGCTCCACGGTAAATTACACCCTCAAAATTGTAAATACCGGAAGCAGTGATGCCATCAATGCACAGATCAATGATGCTGTTCCTGCATCGGTAGAAAATGTAACCTGGGCCGCTACACCTAATGGGGCTGCCACATTGGTTTCCGGAGGCACCGGGAATGGCAATGCTGTAGCACTGAGGGCCAACATTCCGGCAGGAAATGTAAATAACTATATCAGCGTCAACATCAGCGGAACATTAAACCCGGGGGCTGCGGGCAATATCATCAACACCGCTTCGGTGCTGCCTGCAGAGCCTCAGGGCTCGGGGAGCAACTCCTCGGTAAATGCCAACGTAACCAGTTCATCCGGAATTGTGGTGTCAAAAGCAGGCGCATCTTCGGCCGCAGCCGGAGACGCGATTGCTTACCGGATTGAAGTTGGAAATAACGGGCCAAGTAATGCAACAGGAGTTCAGATCGCAGATCTCGTTCCGGCGGCATTGACCAACGTGAGCTGGACAAGCCAGGTTCAGGGTGGAGCAGCCATAATCAGCGGGGCTGCCGGCTCAGGAAACAACATCAACCTGATTGCGAATGTACCGGCTGGTGTACAGCATAAAGTCATTTTGAATGTAACAGGAACAGTAAAGCCCGATTATGCAGGTTCCATTACAAATACTGTTGTTGCCACGCCACAGGAAGCGGGCAGCACACCCATACAGGCGCAGGCAGTAACCGGTGTTAACAGCAGGCCGGTGTTTACAATTGTAAAAAATGGCCCTACTACGGTAATTGCCGGTAATGCCATTGCCTATACCATTACGGTAAGAAACACCGGTCCTTCCAATAGTTTGAACACGGTAATTACCGATAACATTCCTTCTGGTATTACCAATGTAGCCTGGACAAGCAGCGTTATAGATGGTACCGCCAGCATTACCACCGGGGCAAGCGGAACGGGAAATGCCCTGAGCATGACCGGAAATTTTAATGCGAACAGTACCATACAGATCAATGTAACCGGAAAAGTAAGCTCAGGACTGCTGGGCAATATCACCAATTCGGCAACCGTTAGCCCGGCCGAAGCTGGTGTTGTACCGGTAACTTCAAATGAAGTGAAGACTTCAGTAAATACAAAATCCGGATTAACCATAGCCAAGAACGGGCCATCCTCGGTGATCTCCGGTACCAATATCACCTATACCATAGAAGTTGGAAATATCGGGCCAAGCGATGCCCTGAATGCAGCAATTACCGATTTAATTCCTGCAGAAATACAAAACCCTTCCTGGACCACCGCTACAACGGGTGGCGTAATCATAGTTAGCGGTGGGACCGGGAATGGGAACAACCTTCAGACTGTGGCCAATATTCCGGCCGGAGCAGGCAATAAAGTAGTAATTACCATTACCGGCAAAGCAAGTGCAGGCTATAATGGAAGCGTAACCAATACCGCAAGCGTAACGGCAAGCGAGCAAAACAGTGCTTCTCCACAATCCTCGGTTACCACCACGATCAACAGGCTGCCCGCGGTATCAATTACCAAAAATGCCCCTTCTTCGGTTATTTCGGGAGCCAGCATCAACTATAGTATCGATGTTATCAATACCAGCACTGCTGATGCGCAAAACCTGGAGATCAAAGACCTTGTTCCGTCAGAAATCAGCGCAATAAGCTGGACGGCCACTGCAGCAGGCGCTGCTACGATAAACGGAACTGCCTCGGGAACTGGGAATAGCATTGTTTTCACAGGAAATATCCCCGCTGGTGCAGCAAACAAAATCACACTGCATATCAGTGGAAAGGTTAGCCCGGCCTACAATGGCATATTGAGCAATACGGCAACGGCAACACCTGCGGAAACCGGTACTGCAGCAAAAACCTCTACGGTTAATACAGTTGTACAGAAAATGCCGGTACTTTCCATAGAGAAGACAGGGCCGGAAAACATCAGTGCAGGTCAAAACATCAGCTATACTTTAAAAATTAAAAACAATGCTACTGCAGATGCCGATTTGGCCGCCATTACAGATAATGTTCCTGCTGCTATCCAGAACGTCACCTGGTCTGCAACGGCAAGCGGCGCAGCGAGCATTAATGGCCCGGCAAATGGTAACGGAAACAACATCAGCCTGCTGGGCAATATCCCATCGGGAACGGGAAATGAAATTTTGGTTACCATAAATGGAAAAGTAAGCCCATCTGCAAATGCCAGCCTCTTAAACACGGCAACAGTTACCCCTGCGGAAATTGGTGCTGAAGCTAAAACATCAAATACCATAACTACCCAGGTCAGCAAAACACCTTCAGTTAGCTTGATTAAAACCGGCCCGGCTACAGCCAAAGCAGGGGAAACGATTACCTATATTATAGATGCGGTTAATGCCGGCCCGTCTAATGCCGATAACCTGGCGATAGCGGATGTGCTGCCTGCAGTTCTAACCAATGTTACCTGGACTGCCCTGGCCAGCGGAAACTCAACTGTTGCCGCAGCTTCAGGTACTGGAAACCTGGCCTTAAACGGAAACCTGAATGTAGGTGATGCCAACAAGATCAGGGTAATCATTAGCGGAACCATACCGGCAAACCAGTTAAATACAACCATTTCAAATACAGCGACAGCAACTCCGGAAGAGACGGGCCTTACGATCAGTTCCAATGCGGTCAATACGGTTATTGCTAACAGGAGCAACATTTCCATCCTAAAATCAGCTCCTGTGTCTGCTAAGGCAGGCGAGCTGATAAACTATACATTACTGGTAAAAAATACGGGGCCAAGCAATGCTTTAAATGCAAGCATCGCCGATGCTGTTCCGGCCGACATTCAGAATGTAAGCTGGACGGCTGTTGCAAACGGAACTGCAAACATCACTTTTGGTGCTTCGGGAACAGGAAATGCAGTGAATGTTAAAGCCGATCTTCCTGCCGGGGATGCCAACACTGTTCTGATCCAGATAACGGGGAAACTCAACCCGGCATTTACCGGTATATCGATCAGCAATACTGCTTCGGTTACCCCTGCTGAGGCCGGAAACCCTGCGGTTAATTCCAATGTTGCGGTTACTTCAGTAAGCAAACAGGCAGACCTGAGAATTTCAAAAACCGGTCCGGCAACCCTTTTTGCCGGTGAACAGGTCACTTATACCATTTCTGTAGAAAACCAGGGGCCGGGAGATGTTACTGACGCAACGATCAGCGACATGCTTCCTGCGTCCATCATCAATGCCAGCTGGACTGTTGTGACTCAAGGTGCTGCCACGACTAACCTAAGCAGCGGAACCGGAAACCTGAACCTTAACGCAGCTTTGAAGGCGGGAGGAACAGATAAGGTTATTGTTACTTTGGTTGGTACGGTAGATCCGGCTTATCAGGGCGCCGATGTGATCAATACCGCTACTGCGGTACCGCCATCAGGGGTTACAGACCCAAGTCCGGCCAGTGCTGTGGTAACTACGGCAATTGCACGAAAAGCCAATGTAAGGATGGTGAAATCCGGGCCGGCAAATGCGAAGGCCGGTGAGGAAATAGCCTATACCTTAAAAATTACAAACCAGGGCCCAAGTACGGCCACAGGTACAACGATTATTGATAACCTGCCGGCGGGTATTGCCCCGGGATCTGCAACCTGGACCGCCACCGCTACTCCGGGGTCCAGTGTAAGTGCAGCTTCGGGAACAGGGAACATTAACCTGACAGCAGATATTGCCCCGATTTCAGGCGTTATAGAAATAAAGATCAAGGCTTTGGTAAGCCCTTCGCTAACTGACGCTGCTTTGATCTCAAATACGGCAACTGCCGCGGTTGCTGCCGGCATTACAGATCCGGAACCCGCAAACAATACCTCAACATTTAGTACCATTATAGATAACGACCCGAATTTTACGGTAGCCAAATCCGGACCTGCAAACGCAAATGTAGGCGATCAGATCACCTATACAATCCTGGTTAAAAATACCGGTTCGGGCGATATTACCGAAGCCTTTATTGTAGATAATGTGCCAGACGATGTTGAAGTACTTAACTGGACGGCAACTGTCAATGGTACCGCTTTGATTAAAGCCGGTTCGGCATCATCGGGTACAACGAACAATGTGTATACTGTTGCAGATATTCCTACAGGTAATAACAGTGTATTGATTACCATTAACGGACTGATCAAACAAAGTGCCGGTTCTACCTTCACAAATAAAGCGGAAGCAACTTCAGGCGTAGTTAAAGGCAGTTCGGTCTCCACAAGTGTTAACCGCTCAACCGATATTGCGGTGATCAAAGCTGGTCCTCAGACTGCCTCTGCCGGCGAGCGCATGACCTACACGATAAATGTGTACAACAATGGCTCGGTTGATGTTGCCGGTCTGGTGATTACAGACAATGTGAATGCCTTGCTTACAGATGTAAGCTGGACGGCAACCGCAACAGGCTCGGCACGGATCAGCTCGGTACCAAACGGTACAGGTAACAATGTACAGTTAACCGCAGATATTTCCGGTGGCCAGGATAACTACATCACGGTTACCATTAATGGAAAAATTCCTTCGAATGCTGTTTTAGGCCCTTTGTCCAACACCGCAACGATAACGCTGCCTGCAGGTGTTACAGATTACAATATGGCCAACAATACCTCGCAGGTAAGCACGGCTGTCATTAGTAACCCAACCCTGGTGGTACAAAAAACAGGGCCTGCTACAGCTGCTGCAGGAAACCAGATCACCTACAAAATTAAAGTAGACAACACCGGTCCAAGCGATGCCGCTACGGTAAATATTGCAGACCTTTTACCGGCTGAACTTACTGCCATACAATGGCAGGCTTCAGTTGATGGTACAGCCGCAAGCATTACCGGGGCAAACAGCGGAACAGGAAATGTGGCTGTAAATGCCGGTATCCCTGCTGGCGCACGTGTGGTGGTAGATTTGACAGGTACCATTAACCCTGATTTTGCAGGAACCATAAAAAACACCGCAACAGCTAAAATAGGCAGCAACCCTGCAGTATCCTCACCAGAAATCAATACTGTTGTCGATAAATTAACAAACCTGACCATTGTTAAGTCTGCCGCAAATGCTTTGAGTGCCGGACAACCGATTGTTTATACCATTGAACTGGGTAACAACGGCCCGAGCAACGCTTTCGGAGCAGTATTAACGGATAACATTCCGGCGGCCATCCTTAACCCAGCCTGGTCTTCCAGTGCTTCGGGGGGTGCTATGGTTACAGCAAATGGCACAGGAAGCGGAAATACGCTGTCCCTGACCGGAAATATTCCGAAGGGCGGAAAGATCTATGTTACCATTAATGGTACATTAGCTGCCAATGTAAGCGGAAACGTTTCAAACACAGCAACAGTTACCCCTTCGGAACCAGGAAACCCTCCTGTTGTTTCCACCCCGGCTGTTACCGCAGTAAAACAGACACCTGGGCTGCTGCTCACAAAATCTGCCCCAACGCTTTCTTCTGGTGGCAGGAGCATTACCTATGCTCTTAAGCTGAGCAATTCAGGGCCTTCTGATGCAACGGGAACGATTTTAACGGACGCCGTTCCTGGGAATGTTGAAAATGTGAGCTGGACCAGTAGTACTTTGAATGGGGCAACGGTCCTCTCCGGTGACACAGGTTCAGGGAATAACGTATCCTTAACCGCCAACATTCCTGCAAACGGAAGTATAGATGTCCTGATCAGCGGTACAATTAACCCATTGTTCAAAAATACGTTGGTCAATACAGCCACTGCTATGCCATCAGAACCAGGTATTCCGAAAGTTCAAAGCACAGCTTCCACATCGGTTACACCGGCAGTAGATTTTGCGATCTCGAAAAGCGGTCCGGCAAATGTATCTGCAGGCGAAACGATTAACTATCAGGTTGTAGTTAAAAACAATGGCCCGAGTACGGCATTGAATGCGCTGATTGCAGATGTTGTTCCGCCAGAGATCAGCAACGTAAACTGGACGGCCACTGCAGAAGGTGCAACTGCAATTTTATCTGCAGATCAGGGCACAGGCAATAACATTTTAGTAAATGCCGATCTGCCATCAGCAGCGGCCGATCGTATTGTGATAAATATTACCGGAACGGTTTTATCTTCATTTAATGGAACCATCAGCAATACCGCAAGCGTTACCCCTGCTGAAACCGGAACAGCCGTAATTTCTACACCCGTTACAACGGTGGTGAACAGGCAGCCTGTAATTAAGGTTACAAAAGGAGGTCCGGCCATATTGAAGTCTGGCAACAGGATCAGCTACCTGATTAAGGTAGTAAATGAAGGGACAGCTGACGCGCTTAACCTGGCCATAAACGATGCTGCACCAGCAGTACTTACCAATGTAAGCTGG
The DNA here is from genome assembly GCF_900176535.1 of Pedobacter africanus. Taxonomy (NCBI): domain Bacteria; kingdom Pseudomonadati; phylum Bacteroidota; class Sphingobacteriia; order Sphingobacteriales; family Sphingobacteriaceae; genus Pedobacter; species Pedobacter africanus. The sequence goes on from NZ_FWXT01000001.1 coordinate 2,647,316, forward strand.
ACTGTAGAAAACCTTGGAGCAGCAACAAGTTCGGCAACCAGCGGCTCTGGTGACATCAACATCACAGCAGACCTTCCGGCAGGGGCTGCAAATGCGGTTAACATTTATGTGAGTGGAGAAATTCCGGCTGCTTTTGATGGTACAATCCAGAATTCAATCACTGCGCAGCCTTCAGAGAGCGGGGCTTCAGGCTCAACATCCTCGGTGTCAACCACAGTTTACCGCTCGGCTTTAACGCTGGTTAAAACGGCTTTAAATGCGGTAAGCAAAGCTGGTGACATCATCAACTACGAACTGAGCATCAGCAATACCGGCACCTCTGTTTTAACAAACCTGGTTATTGAAGACGCAGGCGCAGATGCAGGTAGCATTACACCTGCAGGTATTGCATCGCTGGCAGCAGGGGCTACCGTTAAGGTGGCCGCTAAACACACGCTTAGCCAGGCCGATGTAGACCAGGGCAGGTTCAGCAATAGTGCTTCAGTTTCGGCAAAAGCCCCGGACGCTACTGAAATCAGTGATATTTCCGGAAACACAGCGGGAGATGATTTGCCTACGGTGGTACAAATTACACCAGCCCCGGGGCTAACACTTGTTAAAAAGGTAAGCGGAACTGTTCCAAACCAGGCCGGACAGATCATAAACTATGATCTGACGGTTAAGAACACAGGTAATGTTACCTTAAGCAATTTGCTGGTAACCGATGCGAATGCCGTTGTTTCCGGTAGCCCGATCATTCAGCTGGCACCTGGCGCAAGTGCCGTTGTTACGGCAAGCCATGTGCTTACACAGGCCGATGTAGATGCAGGGACCTATGTTAACACTGCAGAAGTTACCGCCAGTCCGGCTATAGGGACTAATGTTTCCGATAAATCCGGAACAGCGGAAACAAATGATGATCCGACGGTAAGTACGATTGTACCTGGCGGAAGCATGAGTCTGACCAAAGTTGCAAACAATACCGGGAACAAGGCTGGTGATGTGATCAATTATACCATAGTCGTAAAAAATACAGGAAATGTCACTTTAAGCGATGTCGTGGTAACTGACACAGGAGCCGACGCGGGATCTGTTCTACCTGCAGCCATAGCTGTTTTGGCACCAAATGCAACGGCAACCTTAACCGCCCGCCATACCTTAACCCAAAATGATGTAGACAATGGAAGTTACAGTAACCAGGCAGCTGTTACTGCGCGGGATACCAAGGGAACACTTGTTGTAACACCTAAATCGGACGATCCGAATACACCGCAGGCAGACGATGCAACGGTAGTGGGCATTGCAGAAAACGGAAGTATGATTTTGACCAAAGCTGCTGACAATACAGGGACCCAGGCTGGTGATGTGATCAGCTACACGATAACGGTTAAAAATACCGGCAACGTAACTTTAAACAATATTGTAGTGAGCGATCCTGGTGCAGATGCCGGATCGGTAAGCCCTGCAAGCATCGCAAGTCTGGCGCCAAATGCAACTGCTGCGGTTACAGTAAAACATACTTTAACACAGGCAGAGGTAGATGCAGGTACATTTAGCAACCAGGCATCGGTTTCTGGCAATACGCCAAATGGAACTGTAATCAGTAAGCTTAAATCCGATGATCCGAATACACCGGAATTGGACGATGCGACGGTAATTACAGTTGTACCTAACGGATCAATGCGTTTAACCAAGGTTGCCGATAATACCGGAAGCAAAGCCGGCGATGTGATCAATTACACCATTGTGGTAAAAAACACGGGTAACGTAACTTTAAGCAATATTGCTGTGACTGATGCTGGTGCGGATGCAGGCTCAGTAAGGCCGGCGGGCATCACCAGCTTAGCCCCGGATGCAACGGTTACAGTTACCGCAAAACACACCTTAACCCAGGCCGAAGTAGATCATGGCAGTTACAGCAACCAGGCTTCGGTTATAGCAAAGGATCCTAAAAACACGAGCATTTCAACACCTAAGTCCGATGATCCGAGTACACCTGCAGTTAACGATGCTACAGTGAGTACCATTGCGCCAAACGGAGCGATGCGCCTGACCAAAGTCGCCAATAATACGGGTACAAAAGCAGGCGATGTGATCAATTATACTATAATAGTCACAAATACAGGCAATGTATCTTTAAGCCATATTGCTGTGACCGATGCCGGTGCAGATGCCGGATCGGTAAGCCCGGCAAATATTGCATTGCTGCTGCCAAATGCCACGGCGACGGTAACCGCAAAACATACCTTAACACAGGCTGAGGTAGACAACGGCAGCTATAGCAACCAGGCCTCTGTCACTGCAAAAGATCCTGCAGGTGCGGTGATCTCAGGTCCGAAATCCGATGATCCGAATACCCCGGCAGTTGAGGATGCCACAGTGAGTGCCATTGTTCCAAACGGAGCTATGCGCTTAACCAAAGTGGCAGATAATACGGGTGCAAAGGCCGGTGATGTGATCAATTACACCCTAGCGGTGACCAACACGGGTAACGTAACTTTAAGCAATATTGTGGTAAGCGACCCGGGTGCAGATGCCGGTTCAGTAAGCCCTGCAATCATTGCCAGCTTAGCGCCAGGTGCTATGGCTACAGTTAGGGCCAAACATGCCTTAACCCAGGCTGAGCTCGACAATGGCAGTTACAGTAACCAGGCCTCGGTTGCTGGCAACACGCCTAAAGGGATAACCATCAGCAATCCTAAATCTGACGATCCGAATACTCCTGCGGCAAATGATGCAACAGTCGTTAGCCTCACTTCCAGTCCGGCCATTACCCTGGTTAAAACCGGTATTGTAAGTACGGATGCCAATGGTGTAAGCTATAGCTTCATCATCAGGAACACAGGAAACGTAACACTATCGGCCATTACCATCAGTGATCCGAAAATCGGGCTGACCAGAACAGTTTCAGGACTGTTGGCGCCGGGGATGTCGATTACAGAAACAGCGGTTTATACTTTAACACAGGCCGATAAAAATGCCGGGAGTGTAAGCAATAGTGCAACAGTTGTGGCACAGGCACCGGGCGGACAAAGCGTAAGTGATGTATCCGGAACTGCCGAGAACAACAATACAGCAACGGTAACGCTTATCCCTCAGAAGCCTTTGATCTCCCTGGTTAAAACAGCCAGTTTCAGCGGAAATAAAATCACCTATACTTTTACCATCAAAAACATAGGAAACATTACTTTAAACACCATCGAATTAACCGATGTTAAGCTGGGAATAACCAGCAAAGCGATAGCCAATAGCTTGTTGCCTGGTGCTTCCGTTGTAACAGCAGAGGTCTATACTTTAAGCCAGACCGATAAAGACCTGGGCCAGGTGAGCAATACCGCAACTGTTCAGGCTAAAGATCCTTCAGGTGCTTCGGTGCAGGATGTATCCGGAACGGCGGAAGGGAATAACACGACCACAGTAACTGTGGTTCCAAAATCACCGGTTGCTGTTGACGACAAGTTAGAAACCAAAGCCAACAGCCCTGTTGTGATACCGGTGCTCAACAATGATGATCCGGGGAATTCAAGCTTTGATCAGTTGACCGTTGAAATCGTAACCCAGCCTCAGCATGGTACAGTAAAAGTGAATACTGATGGAACGGTAACCTTTAGCCCTAATCCGGGTTACACCGGTGCAGATGCTTTCCAGTATCGTGTAAAAGATGCCTTTGGGTATTACACGAATTTGGCTACGGTAACGATCAATTCAAACTTCTTCGAGATCCGTGTACCTAATTTGTTTACGCCGAATGGCGATGGAATAAATGATACGTTCGAAATCAGGGGACTGAACCAGTACCAGGACAATGAGCTGAGCATATTCAACAGATGGGGCAATGAGGTTTTCAGACAGAAGGGTTATCAGAATACCTGGACAGGAGAAGGCCTAAATGAAGGAACATATTATTATGTCCTGAGGGCAAAGCGTATTGGAAGTAACCAGTATGAAGTTTTCAAAGGTTATGTAACCCTGATCAGAGCATTTAAAAAATAGGAAACAGACAGGTTGGGCTTTTAATAGCCCAGCCTGATCAAAAGGATACAAGATGAAGAAACTGATATTATCAATTACGGGATTAATATTTTTCCTTGTGCAGTCTGTCTCAGCACAACAGGATGCGCAATTCAGCCAGTATATGTTTAATGGCATATATATCAATCCTGCCTACGCAGGGTACCGTGAGCAGCTCAATGTTCATGCTTTTTACCGGAGCCAGTGGACGGGGATTGATGGTGCGCCTAAAACCATGTCTCTGGCCGTGGATGCCATCGCCAATGATGGAAATGTTGGCCTGGCTTTCCAGGTGTCGAACGACAAATTGGGCGCACAGACTAACCTTTCGGCCTATGCAAGTTATGCGTACCGGTTGAGAATGAATGCAGATGGAACATCAAGACTGGCTTTTGGGGTAAGCGGAGGACTTGTACAACTGGGTATAGATGGATCCTTACTTAACCCCAATGATCCCGAGCCTTTTCAGTCCGCAGGCTTACAAAGTACTGTTGTCCCTGATGCCAGAGCTGGGGTTTATTATTCCAATGATCGTTTCTATGCCGGGTTTAGTGTCGATAACCTGCTGTCGCAATACATTGATGTAAAAAAACATGCCTTTATTCCACAGCCTAAACCCCACTTTTATTTAACAGCAGGAATGCTGCTGCCATTTTCCGCTGATGTGTTGTTAAAGCCATCTTTCCTATTGAAGGATGACCGTGGCGGTCCTACAAGTTTAGATGTAAGCGCATTCCTTATCCTGGCCGAAAGGCTTTGGATTGGAGGGGCGTACCGCACGGGGGTTAAGTTGTATGATAAGTCCTATATACAGCAGGGCTTGTCCAATCTCAATTCTGCTGTTGCGGCGGTACAGATCTTTCCAACCTCAAATTTAAGAATTGGTTATGCCTACGACTTTTCAATGGGTGCGATGAGGGGATACAGTAACGGCACACATGAGCTGTCCATTGGTTATTTCTTTAACCGCAAAAAAGTCCGCATGCTAAGCCCCAGGTATTTTTAAAACCTTGGAGGTTAAAAAGTTTTAATGCATTTGAGCAATCGAAAAAATATAAAGAAATGAGAAGAACCCAACCGCTGGTATTAACTGTTTTAATATTGCTGTTAAATCTGAGTATTGTACAGGCACAATATATTTTAAAGGAAGCTGATCAGCAATTTGACCTGCTGAACTATGATAAAGCGATCGCGTTATATACACAGGCATACAGGAAAAAAGCAACCGCATATACTGCCCAGCGCCTTGCGGAAGCACATCGGTTAAAAAATGATTATCCTGCAGCAGAGCACTGGTACGCAGTTGCCGTAAAGCTGCCCGACAGCAAGAACGATAACATTTTAAATTATGCAAAGTCATTGCAGCAGAATACAAAATACAGCGAGGCCAAAGCACAGTACCTAAATTATTTCAGTAAAGAAGATACCCTTTCCTCAACTGTAAAAGCACAGCTGCTGGCTTCCTGTGATTCTGCAATCAATTGGATGAAAAGCCCGGCACAGGTTGAGGTCAATAATCTGAGTTCTGTTAATGGGCCTCAATCAGATTGGGGAGCGGTGATGTATCAGAATGCCCTCGTATTTGCATCCGACAGGGCAAATCCTAACGGCAATCATTATGTCAAAACACCATTCTTAAGATTCGATGGGGCTAAATTCCCTGACAGAAAGATTTATGGCTGGACGGGGAACGCTTACCTTAAACTTTATGTGCAGCAAGGTACCGATAGCATAGGGGCTTTTCCGGTTAATGCCCAAACCAATTACCATATTGGTGCGGCTAGTTTTACCGCCGACGGAAACACCTTGTACTTTACCATGACCCGCATACCTGAAAAACTGGTTAAAGACAAGCGCAATACCGCCACCATTAATGTAGAGATCTACAGCAGCAAAAGGTCTGATAAAAAATGGGAAGAACCAATTCCTTTTAAATACAATAATGCGAATGCCTGGTCTGTAGGCGATCCGTTTATTTCCGGTGATGGCAACAGGCTCTATTTTGTTTCAGATATGCCGGGCGGTTTAGGTGGAACGGACATTTATTATGCAGATAAACTTCAATCGGGCGAATGGGGAGATGCAGTGAATTTTCGTGAGGTAAATTCTGAAGGGAATGAGCGTTCTCCATTTATAACTAAGGAAGGGTTATTTTATTTTGCTACCGATGGCAGGACAGGTATGGGGGGGCTGGATGTTTTTAGACGCGCTAAAAATGCCTCTGGAGAAGACCAGATTGAAAATTTAGGATTCCCGGTTAATTCCCCCCAGGATGATTTTGCATTCCATACAGATGTAAATACCGGGATATCCTATCTTTCTTCAAATCGTTTTGGTGGCAAGGGCAGCGACGATATTTATAGTGTAGAAAACAAAATCATAAACAGCCCCGCCATCGTTGCTAAAGAGCCAACAGATCCTCTGGCTGCCCGTAAAGAATTGCCTCAGCAGCCTGCTGAAACCAATCAGCCTGTCCGACTGGAAAACATCTATTACGATTTTAACAAATGGAATATACGGCCTGATGCTGCGGTGGAATTGGAAAAGTTGGTGGAGATCATGAAAGACAACTCGGGGATCTGGATTGAACTGGGTTCACATACCGACAGCAGGGGCAAGGATGCTTATAATTTTAGCTTATCCCAAAAAAGGGCAGAGTCTGCCGTTAGGTATATCATTTCAAGAGGAATAGAAAAAAACAGGATAGCGGCCAAAGGATATGGAGAAACACAGCTGTTGAACCGGTGCTCAAATGGAATAAAATGCACCGAAGCAGAGCACCAGCTCAACAGAAGAACAGAATTTAGAATAATTAAGAAATAAAAAGTTTTACCACCACTTTAGCGGGAATTCCAGCTGGTCAACTGAACTTACGATCAGATCGGGTTTAAAGGCGTATTGGCTTAAACGTTCTTTTTTGGCTATGCCAGATAGCACCAGTACCGTTTTGTAGCCCATTTGTACCCCACCCTGTATATCGGTTTCCATGGTATCTCCAATTACTGTAGTTTCTGCGGTTTCCAGGCCTAGATATTTTCTGGCCGAACGCATCATTACCGGGCTTGGCTTGCCAATTACAAAGGCTTTCCGGCCTGTTGCCTCTTCAATCATGGCGGTAGTTGCGGCAATGCCCAGGTTATTCCACCCTGGTTTCTTAGGCGAAGGATCCTGGTTGGTGGTAATAAATTTTGCCCCTGCCAGGATCATGTCTACAGCGCGCTGTACCATTTCCAAGGTAAAATTTCTGCCTTCGCCCAATACTACAAACTCCGGATCGGTGTTTACCAGGTTAATTCCATTTTCATGTAAGCTGGTAATCAGCCCTCCTTCGCCCAATACATAGGCTGTTCCGTTTTGACTCTGATCGCCCAGGAATTTGCCGGTGGCCATGGCGCTGGTGTAAACATGGTTTTCTGTTACTTCAATGCCCAGGAGCTTTAGTTTGCGAACCACATCAAGCCGGGTGCGTTGGCTGTTGTTGGTCATAAAGGTAAAGGGGATGTCGTTCTTAAGCAGGCTGTCAATAAACTTGTCAGCACCCTCAATTAATGTTTCTCCACTATAAATGACACCATCCATGTCAATCAAAAGTCCGTGTTTCATAAATTTCTTCAATTAAAATAATGTTCAGCCTGCTCGTACGATTTATATGGGTCAGTGCAAAGATGCAGAGATAAATTTAAAACAAAAGTTAAATCTTGTAAATGATATATTTGTGCATGTCATCACATCACATTATTCGCGAGAAACAGGAGCCGGCCCTTTATATTCATGAGTTGGGGGCCTTTAATGAAGAATACCTGGGGCAGCTGCTGGAATGGAGCCCTACCCTGATTGTAAATGGGCCGGTATATGAAAAGGCGCTTAGCATGGGCTTAAAGGTCGATGCTGTAGTCAGTTCAGGAGAAACAGACGCATTCCAGGAAAACACGAAAGTGATCAGCGCGGGCAAGGAAGCTTTGGATGCTGTCCTTGATCATCTGATTGCCGAGCAATATCCGGCGGTTAATGTGATCGATGTTCATAGTAATTTAAGGGAGCTGGGCAGCTATATTGAGGCCATCAATATTGTGGTGTTCACTGGCACCGAAAAAGCCTATGCCATCAAAAAAGGGTTTAAAGTGTGGAAGCCAAAGGGAAGTTTATTCAGAATTGATGTGCTCTCTTATTTTGAGACCAGCAACCTCCGCCAGGAAGAGAACGGCGACTTTGTTGTGATCGATGATGGTTTTGTTGAATTTAATTTCTCAACCGAGTACCTGTTTATTTCTGAAGTATTGTAATCAGGCCAGCCAGGGCCGGCCTGATGTGAACTTATTCTATTAATCTCGGGATTCTTGTAGGTGTATCTGTTCCCTTAATGATGCTGATGGCACTTTTGGCAATACTCTTTATCGTCGACAGGATATTGCTGGTGTCCAGCGTTTCATACTCATCTTTTACCGTATGGTAAAACTCATCCTTGTCGATCTGGTCGGTACTGATGGTATGGGCAGGTACGCCCAATGCGGCTAATGTGGCGTTATCGCTCCGGTAAAACAACTGCTGGCGGATATAAGGATCGGGATGAAAGGTAAATTCCGTACCGGCAAGGTTTTTCTGCAGTATTTTTCCGAAATCAGATTTGTCATAGCCGGTAATAAAGGCAGCATTTTTTCCAAACTTGCTTTCTTTGCCGATCATCTCTATGTTAAACATGGCCACCACATCATCGGGGTTTAGCTTTTTGGAGAAATGACGGGAGCCAAAACCACCGATCTCCTCGGCGGTGAAAGCGATAAAGATGAGCGTGCGTTCATTGTTGTTCAAAGCCTTATAGTATTTGGCCAAAGCAATTACAGCAGTAGTACCAGAAGCATCATCGTCTGCACCATTGGCTATACTGTCGGTTCCGTTGGCTTTAATGATCCCCAGGTGATCGTAATGGGCCGAGAAGACAACGATTTCATTGGGTTTGGATTTGCCCGGGATCATTCCCGCCACGTTAAACAAAGGGCGCTGATCCGTAGAATCCTTAAAGAAGGTCTGGCGGTAGCCTGTTTCGCCCTTCAGGGGCATCAGGCCAATGTTTTTAAATTCTGACTCAATAAAAGAGGCCGCTTTGTCAATGCCCGGACTAAAAGTTGCCCGCCCCTGCATGTCGTCACTGCTCAGCGTCTTAATCAGCTGGTCAACATACCCTGCTGTGATGATCTTGTTGATGTCCTGTGCCCAGGCCAGCTGTGTAAATAGTAAGGCCAGTAAAGTGTAAATGGTTTTTTTCATGTATAACAGTAAGTTTAGTTTTTATGTTTAGTGCTCCCAGTTGTGGTTTTTCAGGTCCTGATAGGCCTGCCCTTTTATAATTTCCCTGCGCTTTTCGGTTTCTGTTGAAACCTTCGTTTCATGGGTCCCGTCTGCTACCTCTGTTTCATATTCCCGCTCTTTATCCGATTGGTAAATTTGTGTTTGCTCAATATTTTCTACTGAGTGGTCGTAAGGCCCTCTGCTGCTCATCAGCTTTACAAATACCGGTAAACATTCAAAGAATATGAACAAAAGACCGATAAAGGTTACCGCCAGGTAGGTACTGGTATCCCTTGTGCCATCCTTGTTAAAGCCCAGCTGTCCCAAAGCCCAGTTCCTGTCGGCAAAGCCGGCAATACTGGTCAGGCTGTCCAGCTGTTTGCCCGTATACAGCTTTTCGCTCATTAACCCATCAAATTGCTTTCTGTCTGCCACAAATTTCTCCAGGTTCCTGACGTCGGCCGCCAAAGTATCCAGTTCCTGTTCCCTTTGTTTTAGCTCGGCCTCTTTTCTTTTGGCATAAGGGCCGTAGCCCATGATACCGGAGGTTTCGGTAGTTTTATTGCCAAAGATCTCAAAATTGAGTTTTTGCCGGTCGGTTTTAATGGCGCCGGCCATAGAATCCCTTTGGGCCCGGCTTTCATTCAGCTTGCCCATTTCAATGGTATACTTGTTCTCAAAAGCAGCATTCAGGGTATCAATTTTCGATCGCTGGTTGTTCAGGTAACTCACCTTCAAACGTTCTTTGATCTCCTTGTCGAATATTTTGAGCTCTAAAGGTCGTGATATGACAATCCCGATTATGATAGCCAGCAATATACGGGGGGTAGCCTGCAGGATCTGCTTATTGGTGCTGGCGCTTTTGTTGATGCTGGATACGATGTAACGATCCATATTAAAAATGGCCAGTCCCCAGATCAATCCAAACAATACAGCAAAAAATACAGCCCCGCCATCACCTTTAAAAACAAAATACATGGCATATCCCCCAGAGAGGGCCGCAAACAAGCCGGTAAAGAATATAGTGGCGCCAATGCCTATATATTTATTATGCTCTGTAGGATGTTTTTCCAGTGTGGAAATGTGGGCCCCCGAGCAGAACCAAAAGAAACGCGATATAGAATTCATGACCTCTAAGCATCAAAGTTAATAAAGAATACTATTTAAACGCCCGGGGTATGAAGTTGTTACAGTAATTTGCTTGAAATGATCAGATTATCACATCTAAGTGTCTAAAAAACAGTTTTTTTACAATGAATGATTTCGGCATTCTGTATCTTTGGAAAAATCAAATGACATGATAAAAGAAATAACAGTTCAGGAGCTTAAAGAAAAAATTGACAATAAAGAGGATTTTCAATTGATCGATGTTAGGGAAACATTTGAATATGAAACCTCCAATCTGGATGGCCTGAACATACCTTTAGCTGGTATTTTAATTGAAGCAGATCAGATTGCACAGGATAAACCTGTTATTATTCACTGCAGAAGCGGAAAGAGAAGTGCTGCGGCTGTAATGCAATTGGAAGCACAACTGGGTTTAACCAATTTGTATAACCTTCGGGGGGGAATTCTTGCATGGCAGGAGGCTTTTGATCCAAACATGCCTGTTTACTAAGCATGGGAAAGAAAATTGCATTAAACGTTTTTTATAACCTAGGCATCATCATTTCTGTTTTTGGAATGGTATGGGGATATAACAACGCCAAATATTTAGCCATAGCCTTATTTGTAGTTACTGCAGCCTTTTTTGTTTATTTAAAGGTACAGCTGGTAAAGGAGATGCGCAATACCCTTAAAAGGAAGTAAAAAGACCGGGGTCTATTCCCTCCAGTCCTAGTCCCGGCAGCTGGTTAAGCTGGTATTTTCCATCAGCCATTGCCGGGGCATTAAACGGGTTGTTTTTGGTCAGCCAGGGGCCATCCAGGTCTGCCCAGTCGCACAATGGTGCCAAAGCTATACCAGCTTGTGTGGCACAGGAGGTTTCACTCATGCAGCCAATCAGTACCTTCATTCCAAGTGATCTTGCTTTCAGGATCATCTGATGGCCTTCGTACATGCCCGCACTTTTCATCAGTTTGATATTGATGCCATGGTAAGCACCCCTTAAACCTTCCAGGTCTGTTAAGCGCTGTACGGCCTCATCAGCAAGAATTGGAATAGGGCTGCGTGCCGTAAGCCAGGCATTGCCTTCCAGGTTGGCCTTGTCCATAGGTTGTTCAATCAAAAGTACTCCATTGTCGTGCAGCCAGTAGATCATGTCTATGGCCTGTTTTTTATTGGTCCAACCCTGGTTGGCATCTACATATAAGGGCAGGTTGCTCACACTCCTGATGGTATTGATCAGCTCCTTGTCATTGTCTCTTCCCAGCTTTATTTTCAATACTTTAAAACCCTTTGCATCGGCCACTTTTTCCCTGATCACCTCCGGAGTGTCAATACCAATGGTGTAAGACGTAACCGGCATTTTTGATGGATCGGCCCCATATATCGCATAGCAGGGCTTATCCAATAGTTTTCCGTTAATGTCGTTCAAGGCGATGTCAATCGCTGCTTTTATCGCCGGATGCCCCTTTTCTACACTATCCAGGTATGCCATGATCTCTCCGAAATCGAAGGGGTAAATAAACCTGTTCCAGTCCACCCGCTTCAAAAAGTTAACTGCAGTTTCTACACTTTCGCCCATATAAGGCACCATTGAGGCTTCACCATAACCATCTGTATTTTCATAGGTTAAGCGGATCAGCATTATTGGGGTACTGGTGCGCGAGAACTTTGCAATTGCAAATGGGTGCTTTAATTCAAGGTTATACGCAGTGTAGGCGAGTTTCATGGGCAGGATACTTTGGTAATTTGAAGGTTAAAAAAAATTGCCGGGGGCTAATGTAAAAATAATATGCCTAATATTGTGCCTTGTATGAGCAGCACAATATACCAACCCTTTAAGAACTTCGATTTTAAATATAAAAGTTGCTTTTTAAGCGGAGATACTTTTAAATCGCCAATTGAACAGATCAATATACTGCCTGCATGGCTGCTGGGGGTAGCCCATTTTAGCGGTGAAGAACAGATTAAATTGCTGGATGAAAGTGTGCGTTCCTATAATGCCTTAAAGGTCCCATGTAATACAGAAATCCTGACACACTTTATACAGCCGCTCGAAGAAAAGGTTTCGGCTGCATTTGCAAAGGGTTATGAAGGGGTATCGGCACTGGATGAAGCAGACTTATTTAAATGGATCGGTAAGTTTATTTACGGATTGATTTATATTGAAATGAATGCTGCCGTTCGGCTGCAGCAACTGAGTGCCGACGGATTAAATATGTCGCAGGGACTGATGCATAAGTTTGGTAACCTGAATACCATGATCCAGAGCATTTACCTGGATGTGGTATTTGAAGATTTTATACCCTGGTCTATCGTTGTGGTTCCGCTGGAAAATAAGGAGACTCCCTTTAGTTTCCGCGACGAGATCAATACGCTCACTTTCTCTTTAAAACTTAAAGACTTCGGCATCATTGCCTGTTTGCAGGACAATGGGACGAACAAAAAATATCACCAGGAGTTGCTGGACCAGATCGAAGAAAAGCCCTTGTCTGCCGAACAGTTTGAAGAACTTTGCGCCCGTTTCTTTTATTCGGCCTATTTGTTTAACCGTTTGCCTGAATATGCCATTATGCCTGTTGAGGGCTCGGTTTATATTGATGCCATGCCACTTAAAGGAACTTTAAACAAGCCGCTTTTTGATCACTGGCAGCATAAAACCTATGCACAGGTATTGCAGGACTTCTGGAAACCCTGGGGGCATACGCTGTTTGAGATCATTAAAGACCCGACCAAACCAATGAGTTATTTTGACCCGGCCGCACTACCGGAAACGAATTAACCGATTTTAGCCATCAGCTGGCTGATGAAATTGGGAATGATTCCGGGAACAATCAGCACCGATATGATTAAGCCGGTTAAAGCGCCAAAAAGGTGTGCGTCGTGATTAATGTGGTCTCTTGCATTTTTCGACATGTAAGCGCAGTATACCAGGTAAAGAGGGCCAAAAATGATTGCCCAGATAGGAATCGGAAGCGGAAATATGATCATGGTAGAAAAAGGCTGACATAGAATATAGCTGAACAAAACAGCGCTTATAGCACCAGAGGCACCAAGGCTATTGTACCACATGTCATCTTTATGGCGTATTACCGAGGGAATATCACTCAGTATTAACCCAAGAAAATAAACTACAGCGAACCGCAGAGAGCCTATCATTGCTTCTAATTGGAAGGCAAAGAAAAAGAAGGTCATCATATTGAACAGCAGGTGCATCCAGTCCGCATGAATCAACCCGCTGGTTATTAGGGTGTATATCTTATGTTTACGTGATACACTATAAGGATGCAGCATGAATTTGCCATACACTCCATGGTTGTAAAAAGCGTAAACGCTGGTAATGATGGTAAATACAAAAATAAATGAAGCAACAGGGGTGTGGATTAAATATTCCATTCTTATTTAAGTGATAATTGGGTTTCAGCAAGCAGACGGGCTATCGGGTACCTGTTGTGCGTTTTTTCGTAATAATCAGAATTTTTATAGATAAAGTCAAGCTGTGCCTCAGCATTTTTACTTAATGCAGGGTCTTTCTGTTTATGCTGTTCCAGTTTTTCCCTTAATGTAGGGTCTTTCTTTAAAAGACCGGCTGCTGTATCTTCAAACACATAGGCCGAAAAATGCTCTTTCATACCTAAAATGGAATCGAAAAAATTCCAGTTAAAAAAAGAATCGGTGGCCTGCGGCTCCAGGGTTTCTACAATATACCGGTTTACAGGCTGGTTCACATAAACTACATAGTCGCCTTCATAAAACTGAAGGGTTTGTTTTGCCGGGCTAACTTTTACCGCAGAGTGTACATAATGCCCCTCAAACGGTTTAGCTGTAGTTTTATAATCTGCAATATAATATACTTCAACCGGTATGGCGGTATCTTTTGTTAGCCGCTGCATTTTTACGCGGTTTAGCTTTAGCAGACCTATCACCTTGTCCCAAGCCTGAGGGATAATATAGGCAATAGGTTTATTCAATGTAACCGCCGGTTTGTAGGTATTCCAGTAGTTAATGGTTTTGGTATAAGGCGCGGCGCGGTCGTAATAAAGTCTTTCCAGGCCGCTTACTTCACTTGGTTTCTGTTTTGCTGTATACCCTTTAAATTCCAGCGCTTCCTGTTTTTCCTGGTCCAGCTTCCACTCTACGGTAAACTCTTTCTGATTGGCCGTTTCTTGATCTGCTTTATGTTTGTTTTCTACCAGTTTTTTTGCATCCCTGGTTACGATCTCAAGATAGGTTTCTAAAAGCTTATAGGTGGCATCCACACGCTTGTCATAAGCTTTCAGCATATGGGTTTCCGGCATAAAGCCGATGGTGTTGTGCAGGGTGGTGTAACCGGTTGAGTAGCGAGGGGACTCCAGGAAACCTGTAATTCCGGCATCAGGTGTTTCTTCTACAGAATTTACATAAGGGATCATTTCATAACCCCGCTGCTTAATGCCTGCATAAAGATCGGGTAGCAAAGTTTTAGTCATGTAAGCCGAGAGCCCCGGATTTAATTTATCCTTATGGGTCGGGATCAGCGTCATGGTGTACTGGTAGTCGGCCCCGTTGCTGGTATGCGTATCTACAAAAATCTCAGGCTGCCAGATGTTGAATATTTCCTGGAAACTGTGCGAATTCTGTGAATCTGTTTTAATGAAATCCCTGTTCAGATCGTAGTTCCTGTTGTTTCCCCTGAAGCCATAGGCCAGTGGGCCATTCTGGTTCGCCCTGGAGGTTCCGCTGCGGTTAAAAATCCCGTCAATGTTATAGACAGGAATGATACAGATGACCACATCTTCCGGCAGTTTACCCGCTTTCAGCAGGTCACGCGCAAGCATCATACTGGCATCAATCCCTTCCGGCTCCCCAGGGTGGATACCATTGTTGATCAGTAGCACACACTTGTTGTTTTTTCTTACCGTTACCGGGTCAAAAACCTTGTCCCTGGCCAGTACAAAAACACTTAACGGCTTGCCAAAATCTGTATTGCCATAGGTAAGCAGTTTGCATTCCGGGTAAGCCTGTTCAAGCAACTGGTAGTGCCTGATCACCTCGGGGTAGGTTGCTGTTTCTTTTTTACCGCTTAATTCGTATGGGGTGTGCTGGGCTGATGCATTCATAAATAACAATAAGAGCAGTAAATTTAGGAAATGTTTCATTACCCACGTGGCTTTTGCTAATACAATGATTTTATGGAAAGCCCCATAGGGCCAAAGTAGTATTTTAAGCCGATGGAGAAGTAGTTATAGATGTCTGGATGGCCGCTTCTGAATCTAATCGGAGAATCATCATAGCCGTCCAGGCCTTCGCCCAGCGTGATGTTTGACTGGTAATTCACATTAAGCCCGTATCTGTAATAGCCCGATCTGTCCGTAAAGTTAAAGTTAATGCCCAGGTTTAAGGGAACCAGCAGGTCGGTAGACTTGTCCTTTCCGGGAAAAATATAACCACTGCCGTCCGGCTTTTCCCTTACTACAAACTTCATCTTGTTCATGATGGCACCTACACCGGCCCCTATGTATAAGCCTTTTATGGCATTGGCAAAATCACTGTGGTTATAATCTATCAAGGCGCCAAGTGCCAGCTTGCCATTCAGGTTAATGGCCTTATAGGTATTGATGAACTGGCGCATGTTGGGGTCTTTATAAACATCTCCTCCGTTGATCTCTCCAAACTGACCTTCCATCCCTAAACTGATAAAAGGGGTCAGGTAATAATCTAAAGTCCCATATCCCGACAAGCCGAAATCGTGTTTATTCAGATCGGCAAAGGACTGGGTAATGCCTGCGCCCGTTCCAAGGCTCAGTTTGTAAAAGTTAGATTGTGCTGCGGCATTTACATATAGTATAACGGGCAGTAGTAGCGCTAAAATTGTTTTCAATTGATCTTCATTAAATTATTAGGCAAAAACTATAATCTTTCTATAACTTTGGATTTTCATAAGAGTATGCTAATTTATACAAATAAAAATAAAAGCCTTCAAAACAGGTTTATAAAATACGTGCAAATCGACACGCAGTCAGACCCTTTGTCGCCTACTGTACCTTCAACAGAAAAACAGAAAAACCTGGGCCGGTTACTGGTGGAAGAGCTGCTGGAACTGGGTATTGCCGATGCACATCTTGACGAATATGGTTATGTTTATGCAACCATCCCTTCCAATTCAGATAAAAAGGTGCCTGTGATCTGTTTCTGCTCCCATATGGATACCTCTCCGGATTGCAGCGGGTACAATGTAAAGCCAATTATCCACGAGAATTACCAGGGACAGGACCTGGTATTGCCCGATGACCATTCCGTTGTGCTAAAGATGAAGGAACACCCTGATTTGAAAGACCAGATCGGCAACGACATCATTACGGCCAGCGGGACTACTTTGCTTGGGGCCGACAATAAAGCCGGTGTTGCAGAGATCATGGAAGCTGCAGCTTTCCTGGTACAAAACCCTGACTTTAAGCATGGCGAAATTAAGATCTTGTTTACACCTGATGAAGAGATTGGCCGTGGGGTAGATAAGGCAGACCTAAAGAAACTGGGGGCTGATTTTGCCTATACCATAGATGGTGAAACACTGGGCTCAATTGAAGATGAAACCTTTTCGGCAGATGGGGCGGTTTTAACCGTAAAGGGGGTAAGCGCTCATCCTGGTTTTGCGAAAGGCAAAATGGAAAGTGCCATTAAAATCCTTTCTGACGTGATCAGTGCACTGCCGGCAGACTGCCTGTCACCTGAATCAACCGAGGGTAAAGAAGGCTTTATTCATCCCGTTACCATTAGCGGTAATGTAGAGCAGGCCGAAGCCCGCTTTATTCTGCGCGCCTTCAATGATGAAGAGCTGGCCGCTAACGGTGAACTGCTAGATGCCACTGTTCAGAACATCATTGAGGATTTTCCAAACTCATCGTATGAACTGAAAATATCAGAGCAGTACCGCAACATGAAGCAGGTGCTGGACAAATATCCTCAGATCATTGAATATGGTATCGAAGCCATCAAGAGGACTGGAATTACCCCTAAGCGGCAAAGCATCAGAGGTGGAACAGATGGTTCACGCTTGTCGTTCATGGGCTTACCATGTCCGAATATCTTTGCAGGAGAGCATGCCTTCCATGGTAAGCAGGAATGGGCTTCTGTACAGGATATGGAAAAAGCGGTAGAAACCATAGTGAACATAGCTGCCATCTGGGAAGAGCGTTCCTAGAGCGCTTAGGGGCGTCTTCTTAAACTTTTAAGGTTAACCTTGCTAAATACTGGTCATTTTCGTCTTCGAAGATGACCTCTGTGCGCCATCCTGTCTGCGTAGCAATATCCGTTAAGGTTTTCTGGTCTACATATACCCATTTAAACCAATTTCCTTTGACACTTTTGTACTCATACCTGAAGCTGACCTCGCCAAAGTACCCGCTTTCAGGGAAGGGGATTTCGAGGTAAAGATAAGAAAGGTCGGAACTGTCGAAAACCAATTGCCCATCAGTGTTGATGAGTTCTTTTGCCTGGTTGAGAAAAGACCTCAGGCCGGGTAAAGAGCCTGTCAGGCCAATACCGTTCATCATAAAAAGCAGCGTGTCGTATTTTTTTCCTTCAGGTTTATAGGTGAGAATGTTGCCTTCTATAGCCTGTTTGAGGCCGCGCTGTTTCATGATGGTTACCGCGGCTGCGGATATGTCCATCCCGGTAACGTCGAGGCCTTTTTTTTGCAGGATAAGGGCGTGGCTGCCTACCCCGGCACCAACGTCGAGCACACGGCCCCTGCATAAATCAAGGGCCTTAAGCTCCAGCTCAGGCATTTCATTTTCATTCCTGAAATAAATGTCGACCGGCATTTCTTCGGGTTCGTCATAAGAATTATGCACCCATAAAGTTTCAGCGGGTGGTTTTATAAACTGGTCTTTTAAAGCTTCTCCGAATATATCCATGCGGCAAAGATAGGAAACCCGGTGTTTTAAAGCTCAAATTCCTCGTGATATTCAGGAATGGCTACATTGCTAAATCCGGCAGCACTTACCCGCAGCGCAAAGTTCTGTTGTACATCGTATTCTCCATGAACAAGGAACACTTTTTTCACTTTTGAAGCATCCTGAACAGAAAGGAACTGGAGCAGGTCTTCAAAATCGCCATGTGCGCTCATTGATTTTATGGATTGTATTTCTGCAATTACATCATACTCCTGTCCAAAAAGCCATACCCTTTTTTGTCCGCCTATAAGCCTGCCGGCCAATGAGCCCGGACTGGCATAGCCCACCATTAAAATGGTATTCTTTTTATCGCTGATGTTGTTTCTGATGTGGTGCCTTACCCTACCTCCTTCGGCCATGCCTGATGAAGAAATGATCACGCAGGGCTGCTGATCGCTGTTTAAAGCTTTAGACTCGGCTACGTCTTCAATAAAACGAAGGCCTTTAAAACCGAAAATATCACGATCTACTTTTAGCACTTCCTTTACACCATTGTTGTAGACTTCGGGGTGGCTCCTCAAAACTTCTGTTGCTTCGAGTGAAAGCGGGCTGTCGACATAGTAAGGAATGGCCGGAAGCTGATTTTTTAATTCCAGTCCGTTTAGGGCGTAAAGCAGCTCCTGTGTGCGGCCCACACTAAATGCAGGTATAATTACTTTTCCTCCTTTTTCCAGGCAGGTATGGGTAATTACCTGCAGCAGCATATTTTCTATCGGGTCAAGGTCAACATGCAGGGAGTCTCCGTAGGTCGATTCCATAACGATGTAATCGGCCTGTGGAAAGGTTTGCGGACTTTTCAGCAGCAAATCGCCATAGCGTCCAACATCCCCGCTAAAGGTAAGCCGGGTTTCTTTTCCTTCTTCATTTATCTTAAGATGTACGGCGGCACTACCTACAATATGCCCTGCGTCTGTAAAATAAACAGAAATATCCGGACTGATATCAAAATTCTGATTGTAAGGTATGGTTTTAAACTGGCTTAAAGTTTGATGAACGTCCTTGTCTGTGTAAAGCGGCATTTCCTGATCTTCCACACGTTTGATTTTTTTGTTAGCGTATTCAGCATCCTGCATCTGAATCTTTGCTGAATCCAGCAACAGGATCCGGGCGAGGTCTTTGGTGGCAGGTGTACAGAATACAGGCCCCCTAAAGCCTTCTGCCACCAGACGGGGCAAAAGCCCGCAATGAT
The DNA here is from genome assembly GCF_900176535.1 of Pedobacter africanus. NCBI lineage: Bacteria > Pseudomonadati > Bacteroidota > Sphingobacteriia > Sphingobacteriales > Sphingobacteriaceae > Pedobacter > Pedobacter africanus. Next base: position 2,666,819 of record NZ_FWXT01000001.1, read on the forward strand.
CTATATGCGCATGCGATAAGATCATGTAATTAACCTTTGCGGGGTTAAAGCCAAAAGATTCGTTCAGCTTTTCGGTGATGTCGCCCATCCCCTGGAAAAGTCCGCAGTCCAATAATAGCTGTACTCCATTGTTTAATGTAACCAGGTGTTTACTGCCTGTAACGGCGCGTGCCGCCCCATGAAAAGCAATCTTCATTCTTGTCTTTATGTGGCTTAGGCTCTTACTTTTGCTAGCGTATCTTTTACCTGATCGGTCACATCTGCCAGTTTTTCTTTGGAGGCATCTAAAAGGTCACAAAACCAGTCAGACATTTTATCTTTCATCTCTCCTGTTTTATCTGATGACAATATCAGGGCAACAGCAGCACCAAGGGCAGCTCCTGCCAATACGCCTGCAATTATTTTAGTTTCTTTCTTCATGGTTTCTCCTTTTATTTAATCTGTAAATGACGTTGTAAGATAAACAAAAATAGGGCCGAATGGTTTAGGTGCAGACAGTATTGCATAAAAAAGCCGGATAACAATTAAGTTGCCCGGCTTTTTAATAGGGATGGATGAATATTATTTTACATTAACACCTTCAAATTTGAACATTGCGTCCTGAAAGTTGTTTACTAATGACATTTCTATATCAGAATTAGACTGAAAAGAGAAGATCACTACCCTGCTGCTACCGGAAGAAGACATATACTGTTTAGTCGCCTCTGCATAGAGAAAATTTGAAAAGGTTAAAGCAGCAAAAGTGCCGTACTCTTGTCCACTTACTGGTTCAATTGCAACTTCATTGGCCGCTTTTCTGGTTACTTTAATTTTAACATTGTTGTAGTCTACTGTACCTACAGATAATTTTCCCTGATAGGTTTGCGACACCTGTGCCGATTTGTCCTGGCCATCAGGATTTGGTTCTTTGTCCTTGCTGCAGGCAGCAAAAATGGTAACAAGCAATAGAATTGGATAGATGATTGATTTTTTCATAATTAAATAAGAGTTGGTTTGAAAATATTTAGCCATGCCTGTTGTAAAAACTGTGCCAAAGCATAGGGGTAGTCTCAAGGTTATTCTCTTGAACCATTAGAATTAACTACTGGTTTACCGCTAATTGTGCTGTTTGTTAATGGATTGTGTTCTTGATTATCTTTGTATGATAATTGACGTTTCTTTTGGTAAAAGAAACGCTGCAAAGGATAAGATGTCTGTAAAAAGAAACAGAATTTAAGGTGCTTTATCTATTTCAAGGCTTCCTCTAGCTGCTGAATTAATTTGGTCCTTTCCATTGGGTATCCTGCTTTTGAAAGTTCATAGCGACCATCTTTTTTTATCAGGAAATAAGTTGGGTAGCCTTTGCCCTTTACCGCATTCATGACGCTTTCGGTCAAAGTCTGACTAGCCAGAATATGCGTGCCTTCCAGATTAAAATAGCTGATCAGTTCTTTCCATGCCTTTGTGTTGCCGGTATCGTAGTTGGCAACATAGAAGTATTCAAGATCTTTGCCTTTAAAATGTTTTTTAATCTCGGCGCTGTTTTTTTCAATTTCCTGCCTGCATGGGGAGCACCAGGTTCCCCACATGTCAACCAAAACTGTTTTGTTTTTGGCCAGTTTTAATAGGTCATCGAGCGTGTTTAATTGTTTGGCAGTACTATCGGCAAAAACCATACGCTCATTTAAACCTCGTTCCTGCCTCTTTTTAACGGCGTTCACAATGGTTTTTAATTTCGCGTCATATTCGCTGACCGGATATTGATCTTTAAACCTGCTGTAAATGTTCAGTAGATTTTTCGGATCACTGTTATCTATAGCGTCAACAATCAGATGTGCGTATAGATATTCTGCTGTTTTGCCTTTAAAGTATTTCTTGATAATCTTCTCTCTCAAAGCGTTGCTCTTATCTGCCATATACTCTTCTTCTCCCTTAAACTGATCTCCGCCGTACCATTCCTTGTAAAAAGCGTTCTTATTTTCATATTGTTCAGTCCATAATGCTTCTTTTTTTCTGCCTAGAAAATCGGTGATCAGAAGGGTGTAATTGCGAGAAGATAAGGCGTTCGGGTTGTCGAGTGGCTGTATATTGAACAAACTGTCCTGAATGGATTGCCACTTGTCAAGATTACGTTTGTATGCCGATTTAACCTGGAATTTGTTGTTCTCTTTAAAACTAAAATAAGCGCTTGCAGCCCAATAAGTCAGGTTAAGTTTTTTAGCCTCAATAAATTCCTTAGTGGGTTTATAACGGGTACTATATTTTTCCAGCTCAGTCTTATACTGTTTTTCTTTTTTTAAAATTGCACTGATGACCCTGTCGGGTACCGTGTCTCCGTAGAACTTTTGCGGATCAAAACCTGAGGAGCCCTTGTAAATGGATTGGTTGTTATTGCTCCCTTTTCCCGTTACGGCTATTTGGTAATCTTTGGCTAGCATATCAGCATTAAATGTTAGCTTATCGCCAGGAGAAAGAAAAAACGAATAGGATAACCATTGATCAGATTTGCTGCGCTCGCAATAAAAGTCGAACGACCTGGGCCTTGTGATTTTTAAGCTGTAGGTTGCTTGCCCGTTTTTATTAAGCGGTAAAGAGACTTTTTCTTTGCCATATCGGGATAAATTATTTTGAGGGGATAAGGTACAATTGCAGGAGCCGGAGTTTTTAATGTTGAAATGGATGGTAGCAGTTTGTGCAGGCGTAGAGCCTGTGTACAAAATAACCAGAAGTACAGAGCAGATAATTTTTTTCATCACTAAAGATAGACCTTTTTTAGAAAAGCAAAAGCTGTAGTATATGAAAAAGATATATAAACAGAAACAGGGACCACCTGGCGGTGCGTCCCTGTTATAAGATGGTTGATCCACCACAGATCAACCTAAACCAAACAAACTGCAACTATAACGATGGATGTTGTGCAAATGTTTTACGGAAATGGAAAAAAAGTTTTTGATGACTGTTTAATGACTATCAAAGGCAATATATAGCAGCTGTAAGCAGGAGATACATTTTTTGATAGTAAAGTATTTTTGCTGAATTAAGGTAATAATTAATTAATATTGAACTGATTTCTTGAATGTTGTATGGATTAACCAATGAAAATTAACTATAGCTCTTGTCCGGATATTGAACTCGTTAACTTATTGTCTGAAGATGATGAGCATGCTTATTTGGAAATATTCAGCAGGTACAATAAATTACTTTACAGCCATGCTTATAATAAACTTCGGGAAAGAGAAGACGCAAAGGACATTGTTTCGGAAGTCTTTTATGCACTTTGGGCAAAGCGGCAGCAAACTTTACCAAGGGAAAACCTGGTGGGCTACCTTTTTATGGCGGTACGTTATAAAATTGCCGACTTTTTGTCCAGAAAACAGGTAAAGCAGAATTATATCGCATCACTGCAAACTTACATCGATCAGTCCGGGGCCTATACAGATCACCTGGTGCGCGAGAAACAACTGAAAGAGATTATTGAGGAGGAGGTTTCGGCCCTACCTGCACGCATGCAGGAGATCTTCAGAATGAGCAGGTTTGAGCAGATGAGCCACAAGGAAATTGCAGAAAAACTGGAGCTTTCGGAGCAAACCATTAAAGACCAGGTTAAGAAAGCGCTCAGGATTTTGAGGATTAAATTAGGTCTGATCGCATATTTAACGCTTTTTTTTAAAATATTTTAATTTTTTCGTTTCCCCATCCCCCCTAAGCAGGACTTGTCCGACTTATAGTTTAATCAACCAGATAGACCAGATTAAATGAACAGGATAAAAGCCACTGAGCTTCTGCGTAAATACGTGGAGGGCACTTGCACTGATGAGGAGCAACAGCTGTTTGAGCAATGGTACGCAAATCTTAACAGTGAAGATCATCATCTTCTGACAGAAAACGAACTTAAACTGGCCGAACAGGAAATGCTGGGCAGACTGCCCGTTTCAATTCCTGCAAAAACTGTACGTCTTTGGCCTTATGCTACTGTTGCCGCTGCTATTGGCTTTGCTATTGTTGCAGCATTGTGGTTGTACAAACCCGATCCTAAAACCAGCAACAGCAATATGGAGATCCAGGCCCGGAACAATATTCTTCCGGGAAACAATAAAGCCATACTGACCCTTGCCGATGGCTCCAGAATATCACTTACAGATGCCATGAAAGGTGAACTTGCAGAGCAGGCAGGTGTAAGCATTACAAAAACCAGGGATGGCCAGCTGGTATATCAGATAAAAGATTCCGGAAAAAATGCAAACGTTTACAATACCATCGAAACCCCCAGGGGAGGGCAGCATCAGGTCATTCTTCCGGACGGGTCTAAAGTTTGGCTGAATGCAGCATCATGGTTAAGGTTCCCTTCTTCATTGGCGCTGGCTACCGAGCGCAGGGTAGAGTTAAGGGGAGAAGCTTATTTCGAAATTGTACACAAAAGCCAGCATAGCCCTTTTGTTGTAGTTACTGCTAAACAGGAAATAGAAGTACTGGGTACACATTTTAATGTGAGCAGTTATGCCGATGAAGGAACGACCAGGACAACGCTGCTGGAAGGCGCTGTCAGATTGAATGTTTTTACCGGACAATCTTACGTACTTAAACCTGGTCAGCAGGCAGTTTCTGGGGAAAACCAGGCAATAAACATCAGAAATGTAGATGTTAACGCGGCGGTAGACTGGAAAGAAGGGCTTTTCGTATTTAATAAGGAAAGTCTGGAAAGCATTATGCAAAAGTTGTCGCGCTGGTACGATGTGGATGTTGTTTTTGAAAATGAGCAACTAAAAAAACAACTTTTTGGTGGCAGAGTATCCCGTTTCAGTACGGTTGCCGAAGTGCTGGATGTTTTGGAACTAACAGATCTTGCACATTTTAAAACGGAAGGGAGGAGGATTATGGTCGTCAAATAGCTACCCATACCGTAATCCGTAAAAAAGCCAGATGTGGTTGCAACACAACTGGCCAATGTCCGGGTCACGTTCATAAAACTGGATTGTTTCAACTTTAACCCAAACTAACCAAATGTATAAAAAAAAGACCAAGAAACTTGGGATACCCGAGGGGTATGTCCATAAACTTCTGCTAATTATGCGAATCGCCACCGTAATACTAATAGCAACGATCATGCAGGTGAGTGCAAAGGGACGTGCACAAACTTTGTCGTTCATTAAAAACAACACCACTTTTAAGGAACTTTTTGCTGAAATTAAGACGCAGACCGGCTATAATGTGGTATGGCCTGCGGAAAAATTTGACGAGAACAGAACACTGAACGTAAAGTTTAGCAATACCCCGCTGGCCAGTGTTCTGAGCCAGACATTTACCGGTCAGCTGATCAGTTATTCTGTTAAAAACAAAACCATTGTGCTGAAAACCAATGTGCCGATGGCCCAGGTTTACCAGGAAACAATATCGGGCCAGGTGACCAATGCGGCTAACAACGAGCCCCTGCAGGGGGTCAGTGTTATTGCATCGGGCAACGCACTGGTAACGCAAACCGATGCCAGGGGAAATTACAGTATTAAAGCTGATAAAGGTTCGCTGAAGTTTACTTCTGTAGGTTTTGCTGATACCATTATTAATATTAATGGACGAAATACCATTAATGTGCAGATGCGGCCATCCAACACCAAACTTTTTGAAGTTATTGTGGTGGGCTATGGAACACAAAAGAAATCAGATGTCACAGGGTCCATTGTTTCCATCAATGAACAGGCCTTAAAAGAAGTACCGGTCATTAACCTTTCACAGGCGCTTCAGGGAAGGGGGTCTGGTATTGATATTCAAAAAAGTGGCGGTAACAGTAAACCTGGTGCCTCTCCGGTAATCAGGATCAGGGGTGCCAGGTCGCTGGGTGCAAACAATGACCCCTTGTTTGTAGTTGACGGTATCCCCTACAATGGTAACATTAACGATTTAAACCCCGATGACGTGGTATCTGTTGACGTGCTTAAAGATGCTTCTTCAACCGCCATTTACGGATCAAGGGGAGCCAACGGGGTGATCCTTGTGACCACCAGAAGGGGTAAGACGGGAGAAGCGGTAGTCACTTACAGTGGTTACGCCGGTGTAACCAAAAACCTGGGTAAGATAGACGTAATGGATGGTAAGCAATTTGAAATGCTAAAAAAATGGGCGGTGGTAAATGGGAATTTTGTTAACGGAGTACCTAAATATACTGGTATTGATGATCCCAAAATTATGACGGATGGTATTTTTGCGCCACAGGAACTTGAGTCTATTCAATTGGGCAGGAGTACCGACTGGCAGGATTTGATTTATAAAAACGGAATTACCACAAACCATCAGATTGGTGTATCCGGAGGGTCTGAAAAAACACAATATGCTTTGTCCGGAGGTTATCATAATGAGACCGGAATTTATCCCGGGCAGTCTTTTGAACGCTTTACCGCTAAAATAAGTGTAGATCAGAAATTAGGTAAATATGTTCGCGTTGGGTTGAATAGTATAAATACCTTTAGCTATGTTAAAGGTGAAGGGGCCAACCCGATGGGGCAGGTACTGCGTGCAAGTCCGCTTGCCACACCTTACGATGAAACAGGAAAGCTATGGGGATTTGTACCCGGTAGCGCAAACCAGGTATGGAACCCACTGGGCGATTTCGTAGAAGGGGCTAAAATAGAAAACAGAAAACGTTTCGGAACATTTACCACCCTCTATCTCGAAGCTAATTTGGCTCCGGGGTTAAAATACCGCTTTAATGGAGGTGCGGAAATAAAGTCTGATGTTTACGGAAATTTTTATGCCAGTGCCACTTCAAATAACCTGGGCGGTTTATCGACTTCCAGTAACCGTACCGGCTTTAGAACAGACTATACATTGGAGAACATTCTGACTTATGATAAGGTAATTGCCGATGATCATAAAATAAATTTTACCGGATTGTTTTCTTTACAGGAAGCCCAAAATCAATCCAATAATTTTAATAACAATAACCTGATTGCAGATAACCTATGGTATTACAATCCTCAGCTGGGCTCCAATCTTGTTGGATCAGGGGATTATAGTAAATGGTCGTTATTATCTTATATGGGCAGGCTTAATTATGCTTTAAAGGATAAATACCTGTTAACGTTGACCGTACGGTCAGATGGCTCTTCACGCCTGGCACCAGGAGGTAAATATAAAGTATTCCCCTCGGCTGCTGTAGCATGGAACCTGAGCCGGGAAGATTTTATTAAAAATGTTACGGCTATTTCAAATCTGAAACTAAGGGCTTCTTATGGAATGGTTGGTAATACTTCTATTGATGCCTATGCCACACTGGGGCAGCTTACCGGGGCCAACTATAATTTTGGCGATAAGACAACTACAGGATTATATCTTTCTAATGTGCCAAATCCGGCATTGACCTGGGAAAATAGCACAACGGCCAATGTGGCATTGGATTTTGGATTTTTGGACAACAGGATCGTAGGCTCAATTGAGGCTTACCAGGTGCATACAGATAAATTGTTGTTGCCACAAAATCTTCCTTTCACCTCGGGCATTCCTAATGCCGTTTTAACAAATGTTGGTAAAACGGAAAACCGGGGACTGGATTTCCAGCTAAGTACGGTAAATTTTAAAGGTGATGGCAAGAAGCAATTTAGCTGGACTACCGACCTGAACGTTTCTATCAACAGAGGAAAAATTACCCAGTTGCAGGAGGGGGTGCTAAATGACATTACCAATAACAGGTATGTAGGGCAGCCCATCGGGACTATTTTTGATTATAACAGAATTGGTATCTGGCAAAATACTCCGGCAGATACCGCAGAGGCAAAAAGGCTTGGGCTCACATTAACCACCGGAACAGGCTCTGTGATTGGCAACATCAGACTTGCAGATACAAATGGAGATGGTAAAATAACAGCAGACGACCGGATATTTATAGGATCGAGCCAGCCAAAATGGTCTGGAGGTATGACCAACAGGTTTGCCTATAAGAATTTTGACTTTACAGTAGTAACGTTTGGAAGGTTTGGCAGTACCATTATCAGTAGTGTACACAACAGTGGATTTGCCAATACCTTTCAGGGAAATTACAACAACCTGGATGTAAACTACTGGACACCTACAAACCATGAAAACTACTGGCCAAAACCAAATGCGGCATCAACCAATACACCCAACAACTCTACGCTTGGGTATTTTAGCGGCACATTTGTAAAGATCAGGAGCCTGGCCCTGGGTTATAATATACCAGCACCGTTTGCTGCTAAAATAGGAAGTAAATCGTTAAGGGTATATGCTTCTGTAAACGATGCATTTATTCTTTTTTCCAAATATAGAAGCATATATAAAGGTATAGATCCCGAGGCGATAGGAAGTAATAACAGGAGCTCTGTAGGTGTAGATACGCCTGCAAGTTATTCTATGACTTTTGGTTTGAACATGACTTTATAATTCAAATGATCAAGATTATGAAAAAGATAGCTATATACCTTGCTGTGTGCCTGTATCTGACACTCGCTGCAGGTTGTAAAAATACACTGGTTGAAGAACCACATTCTGATTTAACCCCCGAGTTTTTTTCTACCGCACAGGGTTTTCAGAAAGGGCTTGATGCGGCTTATGCAGGTACCCGCTCTTTTTGGGGCAATCAAAACCTTTTTACGATGACGGTAATAGGGACCGATGAGTTCTATACCGGAAAGGACGGCAACAACAACATCAATAAATACAATAGTAATTACGATACGGCCAACGGAACGGTAGAGGCCATCTGGAAAGACTGTTACATGAACATCAATACCTGTAATGGTGTGATAGACAATTCTGCTGCAGTAACGGGCCTGGCCGATGATCTTAAAAGCAGGATTGTAGCCGAGGCTAAATTTCTGCGCGCCAATTATTATTTTATCCTTGTGCAATTCTGGGGGGACGTGACTTTAAATAAAACTTTCCAGAATACGCCTACTACATCTGCAACACGTTCGCCAATGGCAGAGGTTTATGATTTTATTGTTAAGGACCTTCAGGATGCAATTGCCACACCGGCTTTTTACGCCAATCCGAAATCATCTGGTGCACTTCCAGGGGTAGCTACAAAAGCTGCCGCACAGCATTTGCTGGCAAAAGTGTACCTGACCAGGGCTGGTTCTTCGGCAAAAAAAACAACTGATTATACAGATGCCTACAATATGGCCAAAACCGTAATTACTACCAGCGGCTTGTCGCTGCTGCCCGATTTTGGTGATGTATTTGCTGAAGGAAATGAAAATAACAATGAGGTGATATGGACTGTTCAGCACACTTCTAATTTAGCTTACAATGGTCCGAACAACAGCGGCGGTGCCGATAATGTACTGAACCACATGTGGGTACCCCAGTACGAACTGCGCCCTGGTATGCAACGTTCTGTAACTTATGGCCGCCCTTATATCCGTTGTGTGCCTACCGCATGGTTAACCAATGTGGCTTTCCAGGAAAGGGTAAACGATACCCGTTACAACAAAACCTTTTTAACAACCTGGATTAGTAACAATGCGGCTTCGCTGCCTAAATGGCTTGCGCCGTTGCCACCTGGAGCGCCGGCTAATGCTGTCGTTGGACAAGTTAAATTCAATGTTGGAGATACCGCTATATTTATGCCTGGATTTGATGTAACTGATGCTAAAATTGCCGCTACCAGGTACTTGCTGATCCCTCCCCGTAAATATGACATTACGCTCTCTCCTTACATGAAAAAGTACAATGATACCAAGCGTGCCGATTTAAATTACCCATCTATCAGACCGGTAATTGTTTATCGGCTGGCCGAAACTTATTTAATTGCAGCAGAGGCTGCCTATATGGGCGGGGGCACTATGACAGATGCGATTGACAACATCAATATAGTAAGAAGAAGGGCCGCTTTTCCAGGCGCAAATCCTGCCGTAATGAATGTAGTATCCATTCCTTCTATTGATTTTATTCTGGACGAACGGTCGAGGGAGCTTTGCGGCGAAAATGTGAGGTGGTGGGACCTGGTGCGTACCAGTAAACTGATAGACCGTGTAAAAACGAAAAATTACAATCCTGAGGCCGCTGCCAACATTAAACCATTCCACGTGTTGAGACCAATACCACAAAAACAGATAGATGGGGTTACAACAGGCCCCAAATACCCTCAAAACCTGGGCTGGGAATAGTCAAACCAAGGCTGCCTGTAAAGGCAGCCTTTTTTTAGATAGGTTATTAATCCTTAAATCATGAAAAAAAATATATCCGTATCCCTGGTGGTATTGGTCTGCATTGCCTTCTCCGCTTTATCTGTAAGCGGCCAGAAAACAAGTTCAAAAGCCGAAATTACTTATGGCCCTCAACCACCTAATATTGCGGCAATAAGCGCCGATAGCGTTATTGTGATTAGCGGAAGTACTTATCGTTTTACGGTGGATACCCCGGAAGATAAGGGATTGGTAACTACAAATATTAGAGCAAAGGAGCTTCCGGCCCAGATTGCATCCAAAGATGGATCTGTCCAGAAATATGCGGTGCTGGATGGCAAAGGTGTTTTAAAAACCGAAAGTGCAATAGAGAATGGCGACAGACTGCAGGTAATTTCAGCAGATGGAAAAACCAGTAAAACTTACCACATCGGTACAAAAAATATGGCGCTTAGCGGTAGCCTGGTGTTACAGCAAAAGGCAGTAACAGTGGGTACGCTGACAGACCTGGTGCTTTATTTTACGGCAGGACAAAGGAGTCCGGATGCCCGCGTTAAAATCTATTTCCCGGCTGGCATTGAAGTTAACCCGAACAACACTACGGTAAATGTAATTGGCCGGGGCGACGTAAAACTAAAGGACCTGCCCACACAATCCATCGGTCGGGTAGGAACCAAATATTCCTATAAAAAGGTTGGCGATTACAGTCTTTCAAAAACAAGTAACGGAGGGACTGTTCTTGTGCTGGAGCATCTGGATTTAAGACCTGCAAATGGGGCCGATCTGAAAATGGTGGTTTCAGGTGTAAAATTTGTGAAGCCGGGAAACTATCCCTTTAGCGCTACCTATTCCACGTCTAAGCCAGAGGTATTCATCAGCCCGGGAACAGGACGGGAAACCACGGTGCTTACCGTTACAAATGCGCTGTCAAACTTTGAAAGGGTAATTGCCAAAAACTTTCAGTATAAAGAAGATACTGAAACCTATACCAAACTGAACTTTAAGTTTGCATTAAGCGAAGTGCCGGCAGGTATACAGCTCATGCAATCTCTCGACAGGGGGAAAAGCTGGGCCCCATCAGCTGCCACAATTGATAAAAAGAAAGGGACTGCTGCAGTATCCAGGTTAAAGCCCCATCAGTTCTATACTTTCAGGTTGCTGATTAAAGGTGGGATGCATAAGGGTTTTTCCAATACTGTAAGCTTTTATTCAGGAAAACTGGATGTAAAAAGCTTTGGAGCCGGTGCCGATGGAAAGAAAGACGATACAGAGGCAATAAATAAAGCGATCACTTACCTTAACCATATTGGGGGTGGTACATTGCTGTTCAGTGAGGGGACTTACAATGTCAGGACAGTTCATTTGAAAAGCAATGTTTACCTGTATGTAGCCAAAGGTGCTGTCATTAAAGCCATAAAAGGTGCTGATGCACCCGAAACTACCTGGTTTAGCGATAAAAAATACCGCTCAGGACTTTCACCTACAGCCCCGGGTCCGTATGCAGATCCTGAAAACTACATGACCAAGCAGGATGTTGGCCACCATTACTTTAGAAATACCATGTTTTTTGGAGAAAGGCTGGACAATGTAAAGATCATAGGAAGCGGACTGATCACCGGCGACGGGAACCTTGTAAATGGGGACAATGTGATGAACAATGCACCCGATAACCGGGCCGACAAAATGTTTACCCTTAAGCTTTGCACAAACGTGGAGATTGGCGGCTTGTATAGGAATGAAGATTTATGGTATGATCCTGCTAAAGATGAACCTTATTATATACTTAAAGACGGGACAAAATCATTTAATCATGACGATATGTTAAAAATTGAACGTGCAGGGCATTTTGCATTACTGGCAACAGGGACAGACAGTATTAATGTGCACGATACCTATTTTGCAAAATACCATAGCACCAACGCGCGTGATATTTATGATTTTATGGCCTGTAACTATGTTCGCGTAACCAATATTTATTCAAAGGTAAGCTCTGATGATATCGTTAAGCCGGGGTCGGACTGCTCGCTGGGCTTTACCCGTCCGGCCCGCGATTATAAGGTGCGCAACATTATTGGTGATACCAACTGCAACCTGTTCCAGATTGGCTCGGAAACGGCTGATGATATTAAAGACATTTGCGTAGATAACATTTATGTGCTGGGTGCCAATAAAGCAGGTTTCTCCATTTCGACCAATGATGGGGCGCATATCAGTGATATTCATCTGAACTGCGGGCACACCGGAAAATTGCATTCCCGATCTAAAATGCTGCGGACCAGAACCCCTTTTTTTATTTCCATATCTAACCGGGCACGTATTTTAGGAGCCGAGGTAGGCAGGTATGTTTTTATGGAAAACGGGATTAAACATGACGAGCTGCTGGTGAAAAATGTCAACATCGGCCAGGTAGAAAACATCATTATCAACGGGATCGATATTACTGAAGTTTATGGTGGAAGTTCGCACGGCGGGAAAAATGGCCGATGGAAGGCCTTCGATGGTAAACAGAACAAGGCCACCCCTATAGTTGCTGGTTATAAATTGCCGGATGCTGAAGTTGTTGAAGGAGGGCTTGATTTTAAGTTGCCCAACGGACAGCATACAGGTTACATTAAAAATATTGTATTTAATGATGTACATGTTCTGGTTAAAGGAGGGAGCCCTGCATCCGATAAGGATAATATACCGCCTGAACTTGGTGTAGGGCAGTACAATGTAGCCAACCTAAAAGTTCAGCCATCTTATGGCTTATGGGCCCGTCATGTCAAAGACCTGGCGGTAAGCGGAAGTTCTTTTAAATATGAGCAGCCTGATGGACGTTATGCTATTTTTCTCGACGATGTAATTGGGGCAAAAATATCGGATGTAAAACTAACTAGTGGTAATGAAGAGGTAATAGGGTTAAAGAATGCGGTAAATGTACAGCTAGATGGCAAAAATCTATGACCACCTTTAGCCATCATGATACTTTATTTTGTGTCGGGGATATTGCTGGGCTAAAAAAGCATTAAGCGCAGGGTAGAAAAACAGATGAGGTAAATTATCATTACTTTTTAAATAATTATCTGTTCAACTGTTTGACAATTAAATATTTCTATCTATCTTTGCAGTCCCTAAAAATTAGGGGAATAAACAATTGTTAAACAAATTAAATACAAGCAAGTGAATACGTTAAGTTACAAAACTGTCTCTGCCAATGCAAAAACTGTTAACAAACAGTGGGTTGTTGTGGATGCTGAAGGCGAGATTTTGGGGCGCTTGTCATCGAAGATCGCTATGATCATTCGCGGAAAAAACAAGCCTGAGTACACCCCACACGTAGACTGCGGTGATAACGTTATTGTTATTAATGCAGACAAGATCAAGTTGACCGGGAATAAATTTTCTGATAAAGTTTATATCTCTTACACTGGTTATCCAGGTGGTCAGCGTTTCATTTCTCCAAAAGAGTTAATGGCGAAACATCCTAAACGTGTTATCGAGAAAGCCGTTCGTGGTATGCTACCTAAAACTAAGCTTGGTGCAAAATTGTTCACCAACCTTTTTGTTTACACAGGTGCTGAGCATCCTCACGCAGCGCAATCACCAAAAACCATTAAACTTTAATTAAAGAAGAAATGTCAGTTACAAATACTTCAGGAAGAAGAAAAACAGCTGTTGCACGTATCTATTTAAAAGAAGGCAACGGCGCAATTACCGTAAACGGTAAAGACCATAAAGTATATTTCCCAACATTGCCTTTGCAATATATCGTTAACCAATCGTTCGAAGTTGCTGAATTGGTTGGCCAGTACGATGTACAGGTAAATGTTGCCGGTGGAGGTATCAAAGGTCAGGCAGAAGCAGTTCGTTTGGCTATCGCCAAAGCTATTGTTGAATTAGACGCTGAGAAAAAATCAGCATTGCGCGCTAAAGGGTTAATGACCCGTGATATGCGTATGGTTGAACGTAAGAAACCAGGACGTAAGAAAGCACGTAAGAAATTCCAATTCAGTAAACGTTAATCTTAAGGAGACAAAACAATGGCAAGAACTACATATCAAGACTTATTGGATGCAGGTGTACACTTTGGTCACCTTACCCGTAAATGGAACCCAAAAATGGCGCCTTACATTTTCATGGAGCGCAATGGTATCCACATTATAGATTTAAATAAAACTTTAACTAAAACTGAAGAAGCTGCTTCAGCGATCAAACAGATTGTAAAATCTGGTCGTAAGATCCTTTTCGTAGCTACCAAGAAACAAGCTAAAGAAATCGTTGCTGATCAGGCAAAAAAAGTAAATATGCCTTACGTAACCGAGCGTTGGTTAGGTGGTATGTTAACCAACTTTGCTACCGTACGCAAGTCGATCAAAAAGATGGCTAACATCGATAAAATGACTAAAGACGGTACTTATTCGATCCTTTCTAAGAAAGAACGTTTAATGATCCAGCGTGAGCGTATAAAATTGGAAAGCTTATTGGGTGGTATTGCAGATTTAAACCGCTTACCAGCTGCTATCTTTTTAATTGACGTTAAAAAAGAACATATCGCTGTTAGCGAAGCGTTGAAATTGAACATTCCAACTTTTGCAATGGTTGATACCAACTCTGATCCTTCGAACATTGATTTCCCAATCCCTGCGAATGACGATGCTACTAAATCTATTTCTTTAATTACTGATGTAATCATCAAAGCAATTGAAGAAGGTTTAGATGAGCGCAAACGCGAAAAAGACGAAGAAACTGAAAAAGAAGCCGTAGCTGCTAAAGCTGCTGCTGATGCTCCTGAAGCTGCTGCTCCTGGTGCAAGAAGGAAAAAAGTTGAAGCTGAAACCGAAGAAGGTACAGGCGAAGAAGGTTAAATAAAATATAAAAGAAATAAAATGTCTACAGTACAAATTTCTGCAGCTGATGTAAACAAATTGCGCCAACAGACCGGAGCCGGTATGATGGACTGCAAAAAAGCACTAATTGAAACTAACGGTGATTTTGAAGCCGCAGTTGATTACTTACGTAAAAAGGGAGCTAAAGTAGCAGCTTCACGTCAGGACCGCGATTCTAATGAAGGTGTTGTAATTGCTAAAGCAACTGCTGATGGCAAACGTGGTGTGGTTATCGAGCTGAACTGCGAAACTGACTTCGTTGCAAAAAATGCTGATTTCGTAGCCCTGGGCAACAAATTTGCTGATCTGGCTATCGACAAGAACCCTGCTTCCCTGGAAGACCTGCTGGCTCTTGAAGTTGACGGATTGAAAGTAGCGGATCTGATCATTGAAAATACTGGTAAAATCGGTGAGAAAATCGGCATCTCTAAATTTGAGACCGTAACTGGCGAAAAAGTTGTTCCTTATATCCACGGTAACTACCGTTTAGGTGTATTGGTTGCTTTAAACCAGGCTGGTGCTGGTGTAGAAGAAGCCGGTAAAGACGTGGCAATGCAGATTGCTGCAATGAACCCTGTTGCTCTGGATAAAGGTGACGTAGATGCTACTACTATTGAGCGTGAAACTGAAATTGCAAAAGAGCAGATCCGCGCTGAAGGTAAGCCTGAAGAAATGGTAGAAAAAATTGCTGCTGGTAAATTGAATAAATTCTACAAAGACAGCACTTTATTAAACCAGGAATTTGTTAAAGATTCATCTAAAGATGTACGTAAATTCTTAAATGACGTATCAAACGGTTTAACTGTTGTTGCATTTAAGCGTGTACAATTAGGAGCTTAATATTTAATTAATTTTTTTTAAAAGAGCCTCCTGTTTTCAGGAGGCTCTTTTTTTTGTTCTATATTTATCCCTATAAACTTTGATCTTACCCTATGATTGCGATTACCAACTGTAAGCTTTTTATAAATGGCGCCTTGCATACCGATCAATCTGTTTTAATTGAAAAGGGGAAAATAACAGCAATTTCGACCGCAGAAATACCAGAAGCCTATGAGCTTATGGATGCGGAAGGAGCTTATCTGTGCCCTTCATTTATTGACCTTCAGATTTATGGTAGCGGTGGGCCGCTTTTTTCCGCCTATCCTTCGGTGGCCACCCTGAAACAGATGGATGCTGATCTGATGGCCAAAGGAACTACAGGCTTCCTGGCCTGCGTCGCTACCAATAGCATGGAGGTGATGTATGAAAGTATAGCCGCGGCTAAAGCTTACTGGCCAGAGCGTAACGGCTTTTTAGGCCTGCACCTGGAAGGACCATTTATCAACCCCAAACGTAGAGGCGCACATGTAGAAGCTTTTATTCATAAGGCCGGAATGGATGAAGTAAAACGCCTGCTGGATGCGGCCGATGGTACGGTAAGGATGATGACCCTGGCCGCCGAGCTGCAGGACGACAACGTGATCAGCTATTTGCTGGACAATGATGTCGTCTTATCACTGGGCCATAGCGATGCCAGCTTTAGCGAAGCTACGACAGCTTACAACAAAGGATTTAAGACGACCACGCATTTATTTAATGCGATGCCTCCCATTCATCACAGGGCCCCTAATTTACCTGTCGCAGTATTTAACCATCCTTCGGCCATGGCCAGTATTATTGCGGATGGCAGTCATGTCGATTTTGAAATGGTCAGCATCAGTCACAGGTTAATGAAAGACCGGCTTTTTCTGATTACAGATGCGGTTACGGAATGTAGCATCGGACCATACCAGCATCAGCTTTTGGGCGATAAATTTATCACTCCTGATGGTACGCTTTCGGGCTCTAACATCACCATGCTACAGGGCGTTCGGAACTGTGTGGAACATTGTCATATTGCGCTGCCCGACGCTTTAAAACTGGCGTCCGAAAATCCTGCAAAATTAATGGGGTTGACTCAGGAAATAGGTTTTCTTAGCATTGGTAACCGTGCAAACCTGCTGTTGCTCAGTCCTGAACTGGAACTTAAAAAAGTTTTAGTAGATGGTTTATGCATTTAAGCCCTGATGAATTAAAACAGATTTTATTTTTTCGCAGACCTTTGATTTTTTTCATCGGTAGCGAAGAGATCGATAAAATTGCTCTTTTCAGCAATTTTATCTAAGTTTGAAGCCATGAAGTATAAACGGATCCTGCTAAAATTAAGCGGCGAATCGCTGATGGGCGAAAAACAATATGGTATTGATAATGAGGTAGTAAGGCAATATGCTGAAGACATTAAAGCTGTACACGACCAAGGACTTGAAATCGCAATTGTTATTGGAGGGGGAAACATTTTTAGGGGATTAAGTGCAGAGAAGTCGGGTATGGACCGTGCGCAGGCCGATTATATGGGGATGCTGGCCACAGTAATCAACAGCATGGCGCTGCAGGACGCGCTTGAAAAAGTTGGTTTAAAAACCAGGTTGCTTACCGCAATAAAAATGGAGCAGATCTGTGAACCTTTTATCCGCCGCAGGGCTGTACGCCATCTTGAAAAAGGACGTGTTGTTATTTTTGGTGCAGGAACCGGTAATCCTTATTTTACCACAGATTCGGCCGCTGCATTAAGGGCCATTGAAATAAAGGCTGATGTAGTATTGAAAGGGACACGGGTTGATGGCATTTATACCGCTGATCCGGAAAAAGACCCGGCAGCGACAAAATATTCTGAGATTTCCTTTAAAGAGGTTTATGCAAAAGGCTTAAATGTGATGGATATGACCGCCTTTACCCTTTGCGAGGAAAATGATTTGCCAATTATTGTTTTTGACATGAACAAAACCGGTAATTTCATGAAAATTGCAAATGGAGACGGGATAGGTACATTGGTTAGGAGCTGATGCTAAATAAATTTTATATTTTTGGTTAAATTTTACAATTATGAATGACCTCATAAAGAAACAATTACAAGATGCTCAGGCCACTATGGATAAAGCCATTTTGCATTGCGAAGCTGAACTGACGAAGATCCGTGCAGGTAAAGCATCGGCAGGAATGCTGGATGGCATCATGGTTGATTATTACGGAAGTCCAACCCCGCTAAGCCAGGTGGCAAGCATCAATACGCCTGATGCACGCACATTGATCCTGCAGCCCTGGGAGAAAACATTGCTTACACCTATTGAAAGGGCCATTATGGAAGCTAATATTGGCATCAACCCACAAAATGATGGTATTGTGATCCGTTTGGTGGTTCCCCCGCTCACAGAGGAGCGTAGAAGGGAACTGGTGAAAAAAGTTAAGGAAGAAGCAGAAAGAGGCCGGATCACTGTACGTAACATCCGTAAAGATGCCAATGAGAAAATCAAAAAATTAAAAGGAGAGAGTGTTTCTGATGATGAAATCAAAACCGGGGAAGCTGAAGTACAGAAAATCACAGATGCCTACATCATCAAAGTGGATAAACATGCTGAAGCCAAAGAAAAAGATATCATGACAGTTTAATCCCCGGATTATAATCTGCTTGTAAATTAAAGGGAATGAAGGTAATGCTTCACTCCCTTTTTTTATTTTTAACCCCTCAAACAAAAATTGATCTATGAATTTACTGCTGGAATATTTAAAAAACCATAAATGGGTAGTGGTTTTAGCCCTTTTTCTTGCTGCAGTTAACATCGGATTTTCTTTGCTGGACCCCTACATTACAGGTAGAATTGTAGATGAGTTCATTGAAAAGAAGGATGTGCTGAACAAAAGCCAGTTTATTTTGGGTGTACTGGGCCTGGTGGGCTTAAGTGTTGGAGCTGCAATGGTGTCCAGGATAGCAAAGAACTTTCAGGATTATTTTACCAGTATCATTGTGCAAAAAGTTGGGGCACGTATGTATGCTGACGGACTAAAACATTCGCTGGAACTGCCCTATCAGGTTTTTGAAGATCAGCGCAGCGGTGAAACACTCGGCATTCTTCAGAAAGTAAGACTGGATTCAGAGAAATTCATTACCTCTTTTATCAGTATCCTGTTTGTCAGCCTTATAGGGATGGTATTCGTTATCGTCTATTCGGTAACGGTAAGCTATAAGGTAACCCTCATTTATTTTTCTGCAATTCCCATCATCAGCTTCGTGAGCTGGTTCCTGAGCAGGAAAATAAAGACCATTCAAAGAAAAATCATTGGCGAAACTACTGCATTGGCCGGATCAACAACAGAATCTTTAAGAAATATAGAGTTAGTTAAAAGTCTGGGCCTTGCCAATCAGGAAATTGAAAGACTCAATAAAACTACCTACAAAATCCTGGGACTGGAACTTCGGAAAGTGAAATATGTAAGAAGCATGAGCTTTGTGCAGGGCACAACTGTAAATTTTGTCAGGAGTGTAATGGTAGTAGTATTGCTGATTCTCATTTTTGAAAACACCATTTCACCAGGACAGTATTTTTCTTTTCTTTTTTACTCTTTCTTCCTTTTCGGGCCGTTACAGGAGTTGGGCAATGTTATCCTGGCCTGGCGCGAAGCTGAAGTTTCGCTTGGGAATTTTAAACGTATTTTAAGTACTCCGGTAGATGCAAAGCCACTTAACCCGGTTAAACTGGAAAAAATAAATAAGCTGGCTTTTGACTCCGTTAGCTTCAAGCACCTTACGGGGAAACACAACGCATTGAACAATATCAGTTTTACCACTCATAAAGGAGAAACCATTGCTTTTGTCGGGCCCTCGGGTTCCGGTAAAACGACACTTGTAAAACTGCTCGTGGGACTTTATCAACCCGGTGAAGGTGAAGTCTTTTACAACAACAGCTCTGGCAGGGAAATAGACCTGGACCTGTTAAGAGAAAAAATAGGTTTCGTTACACAAGATACGCAGCTTTTTTCAGGCACTATCAGAGAAAACCTGCAATTTGTAAGGCCTGGTGCAACAGATGAAGAATGCATGCGTGTATTACAGCAGGCGGCGTGTAACAATCTGCTGGCGCGTGCAGAGAATGGCCTGGATACCGTAATCGGAGAAGGAGGGGTGAAGGTATCTGGCGGGGAGAAACAACGCCTTTCCATAGCCCGGGCGCTTTTACGTCAGCCTGATATCCTGGTTTTTGACGAGGCAACATCTTCCCTGGATTCTTTAACTGAGGAAGAAATTACTGCAACAATCAGGGATATATCGGAACATACCAGTCACATCACCATTTTAATCGCCCATAGGCTGTCTACGATTAAGCATGCAGACCGTATCTATGTATTGGAACGGGGACATATCATTGAAGAGGGGAAACACGACGATCTGCTGGCCCTGAATGGCCTTTATTATGCCATGTGGAGGCAACAGATAGGAGAACGCCTTGAAGAGAGCGTTTAAACTTTCTGCTCATTGATGTCCTGCAGGCTCAGCTTCATCAGCCCTTTTGTTTTGAGGTAGGTAACCCCGGCCACCACAATGGTCATGCTGCCGCCGAATACTACTGCAGGAACAGTCCGCATCAGCTTGGCCGTTAAACCCGATTCAAAGGCGCCGATTTCGTTGGAGGAGCCAATAAACATACTGTTCACGGCCGATACCCTGCCACGCATTTCATCTGGCGTGAGCAGCTGCATGATCGTAGAGCGGATCAGTACACTTACACTGTCAAATGCGCCTTCCATGAACAGGAAGAACAGGGTGAGGTAAAAGTTTTTGGAAATGCCATAACAAATGATGCTTGTTCCAAAGCCGGTAACGGCAATGAGCAGGTTTCTCCAGGGTTTATTCATTGGCGAAAAGCGGGTCATGGCCAGCATGGTAATTACCGCCCCTGCCGATGCTGCAGCCCGCATAAAGCCCAAACCTTCGGAACCAACCTTGAGGATGTCGTTTGCAAAAACCGGCAACAGCGCCACCGCACCCCCAAAAAAGACAGAAAAGAGATCCAGGCTCATCGCACCCAGCATCATCTTGTTCTTAAATACAAACTTCACACCTTCCGTAAGGCTTTTTACGATGTTCTCCTTAGGGATAAACCTTGGAGGTACGGGTGTTAAAAGAAAGATAAAACCAAGCGCCACCAGAATAAAAGCAATAATAACCGCATAGGTGGTGGTTACGCCAAAAAACGCATAGATCAAACCGCCCACTGCCGGGCCCAGAATTGAAGCGGTCATGTAAGCTGAACTGTTCCAGGTACTTGAGTTTGGATAAAGTGCTTTGGGGACTACCTGCCCCATTACCGAAAAAGCGGCCGGACTATAGAAACCGCGAGCTATACCTATCCCGAAGATCATCAGGTACATCACCGGTACCACATATCCGGCAGGCACATACGCATGCATTTGCGGAATGGTAACCAGCATCATTACAAATGAACACAAAAATACCGTTGCAAAGATTTTCATCAGCAAACCGCGTTTTTCCGATTTATCGGCAACGTAGCCTCCGTATAGTGCAATGCCGATAGAAGGGACGGCCTCACAAAGCCCTACCAGGCCAAGGGCCAGCGGGTCTTTCGTCAGATGATAGATATGGAACCCAATAATTACAGCCTGCATCTGGTAGGCAAACGTAAAAAAGAACCGCATGCCCACATAATATCTGAATTCTTTAAGTCGTAGCGCTGCGTAGAGGTCGGGTTTTTCGGTTATGGCTGTCTGATCGTCCAAGGGTAGATACTTTAGACAAAGCTAAAGAAAAGTATTTACATGATCTTGTCATAAAATGACAGGTAGGCGTCCCGCATATCCTCTGCCTGGTTAATGGCTGCGGAGGCTGCAATTCCGAATATCCCGGTATGCATCAATGGTTCGATATCAGGAATGCCCACGCCCCCAACGGCTAGCACCGGTAAATCAATTGATTTTTCTTTCAAAATCTTCATGGCATTCCTGTACCCTTCAATGCCGAGTAAAGGCAGCTCGTTAGGTTTGGTAATGGTGGTATAAAAAGGGCCAAAACCCGCATAATCTGCGCCTTCAGTGGCCAGTCTTATTAAGCCCTCAGCTGTATTTGCCGATCCTCCTATCGTAACGGCCTCGCCGAGCTCTTCCCTCAACCGAACAAAATCTGCGTCCATATCTTCTATATGAAAGCCCTGGATATCTGCCTTGCCGTTCAGCTGCACATGATCTGTAACGATCAGGGTCGCGCCCCAGTCGTCACAAATCCCTGCAATGGCATTGATATCTTCCAGCAATGCCTCCTCATTTTTTGTCAGGCAGCGGTATTGTATCCATTTCGCACCGGACTCGCAGGCAATCTGTGCCTGTTCAATATGGCTCAGCTGTGGAATGTCGTGGGTAATGAAATGCAGTTTTTCAATGAATTTCTTCATGATGGAATTAAAATTTCAGGTTCAGCGAAATTAAGAAATTAGTTCCGGCCTGAGGAAAGTAAAAATTCTCTGTTGTTTTTCCCCATGGGTAAATGGAGCTGTAGGTATAACCATTGCTCTCATATTTCTCATTAAAGATGTTGTTCACCAATACCCCTATGTTGATGTTTTTAATTCCCTTTAAACGGAAATCGTAGCCTAATCTGGCGTTGCTGACCCAATAAGCATCGAGCCTGCGGCTTTCGTTTTGTGTATTGTCCATGTACTGCCGGCCTACATATTTACTTTGCAGGGCTATGGCAAAGCCCGATAGCGGTTTATACACCAGCTCTCCAAACAATACCGTATTGGGCGAGAAAGCAATATCCGGGCTGGCGTAGGTAGTTGCCTGCATACCTATAAAATCGAAATTGGCATCGTATTCTGCAATGTAATCAATATAGTTTTTGATCTTGTTCCTGCTTAAGGCTGCATTGGCGTTCAGGGCAAACTGTTGGCTGATCACATACGAAGCGTCCAGCTCAATACCCATTCTTGAGCTTTTGTCTACATTCTGACGGTAAGGGTCACCTCCGTCATTGATCTCGCCGGTGAAGATCAGCTGGTCTTTATAAAACATGCCGTAGACATTAATTCCTGCATCCAGACTGCTGTTTTTGAAGCGATAGCCAGCTTCTATATTGTTCAGCTGCTCCGGTTTTGGTACCGGCAAGCCGCTTTTCAGGTTGATGAAATCATCGCGGTTGGGCTCCTTGTTTCCCACACTGAACGACGCATAGACATTGCTTTGCCCATCTACAAAATAAGTAGCCCCGGCTTTGGGATTAAAAAAGTTATAATTATTGTGGAAATCAAGCGCATTACGGTTCTTGTCTGTTCCCGTAATGGCGTAAGCCACATTCCTGTATTGTAAATCGGCGAACAGGTTCAGCTTGTCGTCAACCGTATAATTTACTTTCAGAAAGCTGTTAAAGTCGTCTTTGTTGCCTTTACCATCATAATAATGACGGTCATTGTCGCCGTTTGAGGCATATTCGGCCCAGATCACCTGACCGAAATGCTTGCCCCTGTACTGGTTGTAGGCACCACCCAATGTAAAGCTTAAGTCAGACACGGGCAGGTAATTGAAAGCATAGGTAAAACCATAAAAATCATTGTCCAGCCAGCGCCTGCGCACCAGGTTTGTTCTGCTTACAGACGATCCTCCGATAGTGACATCGGGCAGGCCGTACTTACTGAACTTTTGGCCGTTTTTATATTCTTCGAAATAACCTTTTCCAGCCGTATAATGCAAGGCCCCGTTAAAAGAGAACTTTTCGCTGAACTGTTTTGCGTATAGCGCCTGGTAATGGTTTTGGGTATAATTGTCGTTCTGGTCCTTATACGTAAACTGGTTGTATGTACGGTTGTTTGAATTAAACAGCTTCAGGGAATCGGCCTCGGTATAGTACAAATAATCTCTGTTATTGGCATAATGCTCCTTTAAGCCCTCCAGGTTGCCACGCAGCTTAGCCTCAGGTACCCCGTTCCAGGCCTGGTAGGTTTTTTCCTGCCCGGAGAAAACATTGACCCGCAAAAGGTCTGTTTTGCCGTAGTA
This sequence comes from Pedobacter africanus, assembly GCF_900176535.1. NCBI lineage: Bacteria > Pseudomonadati > Bacteroidota > Sphingobacteriia > Sphingobacteriales > Sphingobacteriaceae > Pedobacter > Pedobacter africanus. The sequence continues at coordinate 2,690,652 of NZ_FWXT01000001.1, forward strand.
CGCTCCGGAAAGGAAATACGATTTAAGGTCGGATGCCCCGCGGTCAACAAAACCATCGGATTTGATCCTTGAAAGACGTCCGTCGAAACTCCATTTGCCGTCTATCAGCCCGGAGCCCAGCTTAACGGTATTTTTTAAAGTCCCGAATGAACCTGCCGAATTGTTGAGTTCAGCATAAGCATTCTCCGAAAAAGAACCGGTCTGGATATTGACACTGCCGCCAAAAGCGCCCGCCCCATTGGTTGAAGTCCCTACACCGCGCTGGATCTGTATGTTGTCTACAGAAGAGGCAAAGTCGGGCATGTTCACCCAAAAGGTACCCTGGCTTTCGCTGTCATTGTAAGGAATCCCGTTTACCGTAATGTTGACCCTGCTGGCATCGCTGCCCCGGATCCTGATGCCTGTATAGCCCACGCCTGCACCCGCATCAGAAGTTACCACCACACCAGGGGTATTATTGATAATGAAAGGCAGGTCCTGCCCAAAGTTGTTTTGTTCAATTTCCGTTTTGCCAATATTTTTATAGGTTGTGGCCGAGCGGTCGCCTGCCCTTGTTGCCCGTACTATCACTTCATCTGCCAGGAATGCCTGGGGGCTGAGTACAAAGTCCAGTGTAGCATCTGTGGCTATCCTGACTGTTTTTTCTGTGCTCAGGTAACCGATATAACTGGCTGTTAGCACATAGGTGCCGGCTTTTAAGTTGTGGAACTGATATTTTCCCTGTGCATCTGTGATTAGGCCCGTGGCTTTATGCTTCAGTCTTATTGATGCACCCGGAAGTGCCTGTCCTGATTTTTCTGATACGCTACCGGAAATACTGAATTGTGCCATAGCAAAGCATGGCAATAGCAGCACGGCTAAGGCCGCAATAATTGATTTTTTCAACTGGCTTGTTTTTAAATAATGTTTCATACTCATCTCCCTCCGCCGGCATTATCCGGATCAGGTGCATACATCTGCGTACAGATGTATAGGGTATACTCTCAGCCTTTTTTTGTGTTTTTTACAAACAAGGCACCCCTTTTTGATGAAACAAAGGTACTCGCTTATTTTATCAATAGCAAATCCTCTACCGCTGAAATGGCATTACTCAGCCGGTCTTCCGCTCCGCCTACAACCACATAGTTTGCATTTAAGGCTTTAAGCTCTTTATGCCATACTTCCATGAAATGTTCCCGCTGATGCGGGAAGTCGCGCAAAGGGTCTTCCTGCCAGGGCAGGTCAATATCCATCAGCAGGTAAAAATCATAGCGATACTCAGGCAATGCATCAAGGACTACCTGTGGGGTTTCCCCGAAAACTTCATCGCTCCAGATCTTAACAGTAAGGAATGTGGTGTCACAAAAAATCAGGTCTTTTTGTGCAATGGCCAGTATCGATGCTTCCAGCGCAACCTGCCCGTGAAACATATTGATTTCGTCCTGTAAATTACAAGGCTCAGTTAATGCTGCACAGTAATAGCGGGCATACTCGGGCACCCAAAGGGTTTGGTAATGGGTCGCCAGCTGCGCTGTAATGGTCGATTTGCCGGTGCTCTCCGGACCAACAATGGCAATTTTTTTAATTTTCCTGTTCACGATAAGCCCTCCTCCAGTCTAAATAACCAACTGCTGCAATGTAAATGTATATGGCATACATCAAGGCTGTTGCATACAAATTTTTAGAAACATACATCCCTACATAAATGATGTCAACAAATATCCAGATGAGCCAGTTCTGTATCACTTTCCGGGCCAGGAATATCTGGGCAACCAGGCTGCAGGCGGTACAAAAACTGTCCAGATAAGGAAAGGAGGCGTCTGTTTTTTTATAAAGCAACTGCCCCAGCAGGAAAGTAAAAGTGACAATGCCAATGACCGACAGCAATATTTCTTTCTGGTTGATATTGGCGACGGGCCTGGAGGCCTCCGGGTTATTCCTGTTTTTGCTCCAGTAATACCAGCCATAGATGTTCATGAAAAAGAAGTAAAACTGAAGCCCCATATCTGCATACAGCTTCGATTCAAAGAAAATAAAAATGTAGATGACCACACTGACGATAGCTACGGGCCAGCTGTAAATGTTGTTTTTGGCTGCCAGCCATACACATAATATCCCGGTAAATACACCAAACCATTCCAGTGCCCCGGTCTGGATAAAGAATTGGGAAAAGCTGTCCTTCAGTAATTCGATCATCGCCCAAAAGTACTAAATGCTTCTGCATAAAAAAATCCGGCAGGGATGAACGCCCGTACCGGATAATAAACCAAACAAACTATTTATGAAGATTACCCTCATGAAAGAGGATTTTTTGAATCTTTATTTTAGAAACGCTAATTCTATGCATGTAGTACAAGATGCAGACCAATAGTGGCTATTCCCCTGTTTCGTGACGATCGGATGACCCCGTCATATTTTAGTTACATTTTATAAAACAAAACCCGGTCCCGTTTGTCTATAACAGGCGAGGAGAGAAATATGGCAAATGCTTACCAATTCATTAAAGGTTAAATTAAAATTGATGAAACATGAAAAAGTTAAGTTTTTTGGCGATGGCGGGATTGCTGATCGCTTTTTTCGCCTTTACTTTTATTAAAGATGGTGGCATACAAGGTAAAGTTACTCCTCCCGAAGGAGCCGTTCAGGTGCTTGCAGTTTCTGGGAAAGATACCCTGAAAACAGAAATCAACAACGGCAGCTTTTTGTTTGCGGCCGTAAAGCCGGGCACTTATACGTTATGGGTAAAAGCTAAAGCACCTTACAAAGATACTTCCCTCGAGAATGTAGCGGTAGTGGACAGCTCGACAACAGATGTGGGCGAGATCAAGTTATTGCAGTAATAAGCCTGAAAAAACTACATTTGGAGGACATTTAGTCCTCCTTTTTTATTTGCAGGGGTTTTTTAAAAAATAGCTGATATTTAATACACAAAACTGTATCTTTGCATCCCGACAGAAGAAGTCGGGAATTTTATAGCTCATCAAGAGCATCTCTGCACCACTCCTATCTGCAACACCATTTATTACCCATAAACACATTAGACTTTTTAAAGCCTTATGCCAAAAGACACCTCCATACGCTCAGTATTAATTATCGGATCGGGCCCTATCATTATTGGTCAGGCTTGCGAATTTGATTACTCCGGATCTCAAGCCGCTTTATCTTTAAAAGACGAGGGGATTGAAGTTTCGATCATCAATTCAAATCCTGCGACAATCATGACCGACAAAGTGATTGGCGACCATGTTTACCTCTGGCCTTTAACGGTAGATTCAATAGAGCAGATCCTTCAGGAACGCAAAATCGACGCTGTATTGCCTACCATGGGCGGACAAACAGCCTTAAACCTGTGTATTGAGGCAGACGAGCGTGGAATTTGGGAAAAATATGGGGTTAAAGTAATCGGTGTGGATGTCGCCGCAATCGAGAAAACAGAAAACCGGGAAGCCTTCCGCCAGCTGATGGTAGATATAGGTGTAGGAGTTGCAAAATCAAAAATTGCCAACTCTTTCCTTGAAGGTAAAGAAGCGGCCCAGGAAATTGGTTATCCGCTGGTTATCCGTCCTTCCTATACCTTAGGTGGTTACGGAGGTGGTTTCGTACACAAAAAAGAAGAATTTGACCAGGCCCTGAAACGCGGCCTTGAGGCTTCTCCAACCCACGAGGTATTAGTAGAGCAGGCGGTTTTAGGCTGGAAGGAATACGAACTGGAACTGCTGCGGGACAGCAATGATAACGTAATCATTATCTGTTCTATTGAAAACTTTGATCCGATGGGTATCCATACAGGAGATTCCATTACCGTAGCACCGGCAATGACCTTGTCCGACCGTTGTTATCAGGATATGCGTAACCAGGCGATCAAAATGATGCGTGCCATCGGAAACTTTGCCGGCGGTTGTAACGTACAGTTCTCAGTAAATCCCGACAATGATGAGATCATCGCTATCGAGATCAATCCCAGGGTCTCGCGTTCATCTGCGCTGGCCAGCAAGGCAACAGGATATCCGATCGCTAAGATCGCCGCTAAACTGGCCATAGGATATAACCTGGATGAACTGGAAAACCAGATCACCAAAACAACATCGGCCTACTTTGAGCCTACATTAGACTATGTCATCGTGAAAGTACCACGCTGGAACTTCGATAAGTTTAAGGGGGCCAATATGGAGCTGGGCCTGCAGATGAAATCTGTAGGTGAGGTGATGGCCATTGGCCGTACCTTTATCGAGGCCCTTCAAAAAGCGTGTCAGAGTCTGGAAATCGGCCGTGCAGGTCTGGGCGCCGACGGCAAACACAAAAGAAATATAGACGAGATCATGCATGGCCTGGAGCACGCCAGCTGGAACCGTTTGTTCCTGATCAAAGATGCCATGAGCATGGGCGTGCCATTGGAGTCAATCCGCAAAGTTACCCGTATCGACAAATGGTTCCTGTCGCAAATACAGGAACTGGTGCATCTGGAAACAGAACTGAAACGTTATTCACTAAACAATATCCCTAAAGATTTCTTCTTTACCTTAAAGCAAAAAGGCTTCTCAGATGTGCAGATTGCCTACCTGCTGGGCAATGTAACCGAAGATGAGGTTTACGAACGCAGAAAATCTTTAGGCATCAGACGCGTATATAAAATGGTGGATACCTGTGCTGCCGAATTTGCTGCACAAACCCCATATTACTACTCCACTTTTGAAGAGGAGAATGAATCGCAGCCTTCCGACAGGAAAAAAATTATCGTACTGGGCTCTGGTCCAAACCGTATCGGTCAGGGTATAGAATTCGATTACTCTTGTGTACACGGTTTGCTGGCTGCTAAAGAAAGCGGTTTTGAGGCGATCATGGTAAACTGTAACCCTGAAACGGTATCTACAGATTTTAACATGGCCGATAAGCTCTACTTTGAGCCTGTATTCTGGGAGCATGTTCGCGAAATCATTGAGCTGGAAAAACCGGAAGGGGTAATTGTACAGCTGGGCGGACAAACAGCTTTAAAGATGGCCGAGAAACTACATGAAAATGGCATCAGGATCATCGGTACTTCATACAATGATATGGATGTTGCAGAAGACAGGGGCCGTTTCTCTGATCTGCTGAAAGAACTGGAGATCCCTTATCCTAAATACGGCGTAGCAGAAAATGCTGAAGAAGCCATCGTGGTGGCCAATGAAGTAGGATACCCGGTCCTGGTAAGACCCAGTTATGTACTGGGCGGTCAGGGAATGAGCATCGTGATCAATGACGAAGACCTGGAAAAAGCTGTGGTAAAACTGCTGGGCGACCTGCCAGGAAACCGCGTGCTGATCGATCATTTCCTCGACAGGGCAGAAGAAACGGAGTCTGACTCGATCTGCGATGGCGAGGATGTGCATATTGTAGGATTGATGGAGCACATAGAGCCTGCGGGCATCCACTCCGGAGATTCAAGTGCGGTACTGCCGCCTTTCAGTTTATCTGAAAAGGTGATGAACGATATGGAGGTTTACTCTAAAAAAATTGCCAAAGCGCTGAATGTAATCGGATTGTTAAACATACAGTTTGCGGTGAAAGATGAGAAAGTATATGTGATAGAAGCCAACCCAAGGGCGTCGAGAACGGTTCCTTTCATTGCCAAGGCTTACGATGTGCCTTACATCAATATTGCCGCTAAGGTAATGCTGGGGGTGAATAAGCTGAAAGACTTTACCATCGAACGCAAGCTGGAAGGTTATGCAATTAAAGAACCGGTATTCTCTTTCAACAAATTCCCGGAAGTTACCAAAGAGTTAGGCCCGGAAATGAAGTCTACTGGCGAGGCAATCCGCTTCATCAGGAATACGGAAGATCCTTACTTCAGGCAACTCTATAAAGATAAGTCGATGTATTTGTCTAAATAACAGAAAAGTCCCGAAAGGGACTTTTTTTATTTACCACCTTTAAGACTTGGTCCAGATCCGGGTATTCAGGTCCAGGTCCTGAATGATTCCGTACATGAAACGGATGATTTCCATATCCTCGTTTAAAAAGGCCGGGTCCAGAAGGCTCTTGCGTAGCGGAGGTTCAAAATAATCTTTGTTTAATGGAAAGGCAATAAAAACACTGGACCCGATAAATGAAACAGCTATGGTATAGCTGCACCTGGCGTTTAAAGCACAAAGCCGTTCCATTAGCGCCGGGGTTAAAATGTACCTTGCTTCCACCTGATCGGTAGAATAGGTGACGAACTCTTTTTCGAAATCAGGGTTTTCCAGTTGCACCAGTTCTCTCCCCGAAGTAGAAAAGATAGGCATAGCTTTGGCCACCCATGCGCCTAATGCGGTACCTATATCCTTTGGCCGTACAACAGTGACACCGTTGAAATGTTTGTTGAAATCGGCATTAAATACGATCCCTTTCAGTATGGTATGCCAGTGTTCCTGTCGCCCGTTTTTGGTTTGGGTTACGGTTTTGTATTCGGCGTGGAGCTCAGAAAAGGAAAACTTCGTTTTTCCGGCGGTCCCCCAGATCTGGTCCTCGCTCGAATAACGGTCGGGCTCCATAGTGAATAAACGCGAATAAATGAAATCTTCTTCAGACAGGCCTGTAGTATAGTCTATTTGCAGGCTTTCATCAATTTCTTTCAAAGCCATGGCTACTACCCGCTGTTTAAAGCCGTGCCTGTAATAACCGAATCTGGTATTCGATTTACTGAGAAAAATAAAGCCGGCAATCAGTAAGGCCGCCCCAGCCACCGCTCCGGGTATAACAAAGCCTGAAAAAAATCCGGCTGCGATCAATACTATGCCTCCTGCAATGAACAGGTAGCTCTTTGTTTTGAGTGCTAAAACAGTTTTTCTTTCCTCCTCCAGTTCGGCTAGGGTATGCTGTAACGATTGCTGCCCTGAAGTGCTGTATTCCATTAGCTGTTAAACAGATCTTTTGCGCTGATGTTTTTGCGTTCTTCTTCTGTGCTGGCAAGGACCTCCATCGGTTGAAAGTTCATCATGCCCGCCAGCAGGCTGCCAGGAAACATCATGATGGCATTGTTGTAGGCCGTAATCGATGCATTGTAATTGCGCCTTGCAGCGGCAATCTGTTCTTCGCTCTCTGTCCAGGTGCTTTGCAAATTTAAAAAGTTCTGATTGGCTTTCAGGTCGGGATAGTTCTCTACATTCACCATCAGGCCCTTCATGCTCGAGCTGAGCTGATTGTCTATTTCCAGTTTCTCTGCATTGGTCATATCCGGATTTGCGGCCTTGCTCCGCAGCTCAACAATTTTGCCCAGAAGGCTTCCTTCGTAATCCATGTACTGCTTAACTGTTTCAATAAGGTTCGGCAAAAGGTCAAACCTTTTTTTAACCATTACATCAATAGCTGAAAAGGCATTGGTTACCTGGTTTCGTTTTCCAATCAGGGAATTGTAAATCACAATCCCGATGATAAGTACTGCCAGGATGATTAGCGTTATGATCATTTCTTGTTTTTTTGAATGAATAGATAGGCTAAATATATGTAGAAAAATTCAAAAAAAAATCCTCGTTACCTTACGATAACGAGGATAATCATCCCTATTGTTTGTTAAAATCCATAAATGAACGTTAACGCTTCAATTAAGGCAATTTGCAGGCCATTTTAAAAATGACTTTGATTGTTTGTTTAAGTTGCTGATATATAGGTGTATATGTTATTTGCTAAAAATAATATATAATGAAAAACGTAGAAATAAATACCCTAATTGTAGAATAAAGAGTATTTATTTCTACAATTTAGTCCTATCCGAACAGTATAGAAAATACATCCTCGATCTTACTTACTGCCGTAATCTCAATTTTATAGCGTTCGGTTACCAGTCCTTTTTTATTGTAATTGGAAATAAAGATCCGCTCAAAGCCCAGCTTTTCCGCTTCCATAATGCGTTGCTCAATGCGGCTTACGGCCCTGATTTCTCCGGAAAGCCCAACCTCTGCCGCAAAGCATATTTTTGAAGAAATGGATATTTCTTCATGCGAGGAAATGATGGCTACCATAATGGCGAGGTCTATGGCCGGGTCTTCCACTTTTATACCTCCGGCTATATTTAAAAAAACATCCCTGGTGCTCAATCTGAACCCACACCTTTTTTCAAGTACAGCCAGCAGCATGTTCATCCTTTTGGTGTCGAAGCCATTTGACGACCGCTGCGGCGTTCCGTAGGCGGCGGCGCTCACTAATGCCTGGGTTTCTATTAACATCGGCCTGGCGCCTTCTAAGGTGGCAGATATGGCGATTCCACTTAGCTCTTCTTCCCTTTGCGAAAGCAGGATCTCCGAAGGGTTCGATACCTGTCTCAATCCTGAGTTGTGCATGGCATAAATCCCCAATTCTGCAGCAGCCCCAAACCTGTTTTTGATTGCCCGCAATATCCGGTATACATGGTGCCTGTCGCCTTCAAACTGTAAAACAGTATCCACCATGTGCTCCAGTATTTTCGGGCCGGCTATGGTACCATCTTTGGTAATGTGTCCAATCAGGAATACCGGAGTGTCGGTTTCCTTTGCAAAACGGAGCAGCTCTGCCGTACATTCCCTAACCTGAGATACACTGCCTGGCGTAGATTCTATGTGTGCAGAATGCAATGTCTGTATGGAATCAACGATTACAATATCGGGTTCCAGTGCTTCCAGTTGTTTGAATATGTTTTGTGTGGATGTTTCTGTAAGGATATAGCAGTCGGCCTCGGGCTTGTCAGTAATGCGCTCTGCCCTCATTTTGATCTGCTGCTCACTCTCCTCGCCAGAAACATAGAGGATCTTTTTTCCGGGGATGTTCAAGGCAAGCTGCAGCATCAGCGTAGATTTTCCAATCCCGGGTTCACCGCCAATTAAAATTACAGAGCCGGCCACCAATCCGCCGCCCAGCACCCGGTCCAGCTCCTTATCGCCGGTTAAGGTACGTTCTTCGGTAATGGACTGAATGTGGTCTACCTTGTTGGGCTTATTTGCGCGCTCCATACCCGTATTGGTTTTCCAGGAAGGGACCTTTGCCGCTGCTTTTTCAATAACTTCTTCTACAAAAGTATTCCATTCATTACAGGAAGGGCATTTGCCCAGCCATTTAGCAGATTCATATCCGCAGCTCTGGCAAAAATATGCTGATTTTGTTTTAGCCACTTTATTTTATTTTAATGAAACATTTCGTTACCCTGAATATTCCAGGACCCCTTACTGTAACGCAGCTTTCTCTTTCGAGATCCTGACCTGAGTCGTAGCCGAAAGCTACGTGGTAAATTAATCACCTGCTGTAAGCGCGCTAAGGGCTCGGTGCAGGATGACAGGATGCACAGGAAAATGCGATATTTGTAAGGGTTTACGAATTTAGGTTAAATTCCAATAAGATCTGCTTCCAAACAAAACAGGCCTGATCTCTGTAATGAAATCAGGCCTGTTGAACAACCAATGTGCTGTTATAATTTGATCTCTTCGTCTTTAGACGAAATGAAGTGGAATTCTGTAAGGTTATAAGAGGGTACAGCTTTAATTTTTATGCGCTGTCCGAATTTAAAGAACCACTTCCACTGCAGGGAAATAAATCCCTTTTTGATAAAAGCTTCAATGTAAGGATGTACACAAAGTGTAATATTTTTTTCGTTTTGCTCCTGCAAAATATAGGTCAGGTTGTTTTCAATGTCATCCATCAAAACAATGCTGGCCTTAATTTCTCCCGTACCATCACAGGTTGGGCATTTCTCGCTGGTTACAATGTTCATCTCCGGTCTTACACGCTGACGGGTGATCTGTACCAGACCAAATTTACTTGGCGGAAGTATGGTATGCTTGGCGCGGTCAAGCTGCATCAGGTCTCTCAGATGATCGAACAGGATCTTCCTATTGGCCGCTTTGTGCATGTCAATAAAATCGATCACCACAATACCGCCCATATCACGTAAGCGAAGCTGACGGGCAATTTCTTTTGCTGCTTCCTTGTTCACCTGCAGGGCATTGTCTTCCTGGTTTTCCTTGCTTGCTGTTCTGTTGCCGCTGTTCACGTCAATCACATGCAGGGCCTCGGTATGCTCTACCACCAGGTAAGCGCCGCCGGCCAGGTTTACCGTTTTTCCAAAAGCATTTTTAATCTGCTTTTCAATTCCGAAATGCTCAAATATCGGCTCTTTATGCCGGTACAGTTTTACGATCTTTTCCATCTCCGGAGAGATCTCATGAACATAGGAGCGGATATCTTCGAAAAGATTACTGTCGCTCACATAAACATTCGTGAAATCAGTACTCAGGATGTCACGGATCAATGTTGATGTACGGTCCATTTCTCCCCATACCCGTTTGGATGGTTCAGCATCCGGAAGCTTCTTGATAAAGCTTTCCCATTTAGCTACCGAATCCAGAAGATCTTTCTGAAGTTCGGCAACGCCTTTTCCTTCCGATACGGTTCTGATGATGACACCAAAATTCTTCGGCTTAATACTTTCAATAATCTTTTTTAAACGATTACGTTCAGTATTGCTCTTGATCTTTTTTGAGATGGAGATCACATTTGAGAAGGGCACCAATACAATATATCTTCCTGCAATAGAAAGATCAGAACTTAAACGCGGTCCTTTAGTTGAAATTGGTTCTTTAGCGATCTGGACAGGCAGTACCAGGTTTTTAGCAACTACTTCTGATATTTTACCTGCTTTATTAATGTCACCCTCTAACTTGAAATTATCAAGTAAAGTGCCATTAACAGAGCCGTTTCGCTTAATTTTCGTAAGCTTTATTAAAGATTGGACTTGCGGGCCCAGATCGAAATAATGCAGGAATGCATCCTTTTCATAACCTACATCTACAAACGCAGCATTCAGGCCAGGCATAATTTTCTTTATACGGCCTAAATAAATGTCGCCTACAGCGTAGTTATTATCAATCTGTTCCTTATGAAGTTCTACAAGTTGTTTGTCTTCAACTAAAGCTATGGTTACTCCCTGAGGAGATGAATCTATAATTAGTTCCTTTACCAAAAGCTACAGATTTTAAGGTATAAATACCTTATTTAACACATGGACAATAAAAAAAAACTTGCTGCCAACAATTAAAGGCTACGATCACAAATCCTAGCCTTTTTTAGTTGTGCAATACATTAAGAAAAATTATTTTTTCTTATGTCTGTTTTTTCTTAAACGTTTTTTGCGTTTGTGCGTAGCCATTTTATGTCTCTTTCTTTTTTTACCGCTTGGCATAGTTTTAAATTTTAAATATTTTTATAAATCTGTTTATTAATTTTTGCTGCTCAACGCTTTAACTTTATCGTCAATAAATTTTGATAAGGTAGCATTGCCAGCTAATTTTTTACTTTTTAAGTAAGCATCGATCGCTTCCTGGTTTTTTCCAAGGTTTTCATAAGCCGTTCCCAGATAAAAATAAGCATCTGGTGTAGGTTTTATGGCAATGATGCTGTTAAACCTGGTAATCGCTTTGTCAAACTGACCCGATTTGATGGCAAAAGTACCTAAGCTCATGTTAGCTTTTAAGTTCTTAGGGTCTTTTTTAACCACATCCATCAGCATGGCTATCCCCTGCATTGGCATGCCCATTCCATTTACTATGGTTATGCCCAATCCGGTTTTAGCATCCGCGCTGGTAGAGTCTATCTTTGCCGCATGGGTATAGGCCGTGTTGGCTTTTTGTAACAATGCAGGCTGCAATAAACTGTCACGGGTATTGTCAAAAGCTTTTAAGAACCGGTCGCCGGTTACCAGCCAGTTATTTAAGCTCTGCTCCTTTTCTGCTACGATCTCTAAATACAGTGCGCTGGGAACAGCTTGTTCCACATCGTCCCATTTTTGGGCCAGTAATTTCGCCGCTTCAGCTTTTTTAGCTTCCGGAGCCGATTTAAAGGCGTTTTCCAATGAAGTGATCTCGGCAGAGAGGTTTGCACTCAGTAAATTCTTGCCAGTAGTTGAAACCTCATTTAAATTAATAGCTGCTGTTTCAGTGGCGGCCATCTGACCACCAGCAGGAACAGCAGCTTTAGGCTCTTCTTTTGGCTTCACCAAACCTTTAATATCCCTTGTAAACAAAAATGCAACGAGCAAAACCATTGCACTTATTAAAATAATTTGTTTAGAACGGATACTGTTTATCATGGCTATTAAGCTTCTACACTAAGTTTTTTAGAGTTGTTTTTTACCTTGTCAACAAAAACCTTTGCTGGTTTAAAACTTGGTACAAAGTGCTCAGGGATGATGATCGCTGTATTTTTAGAAATATTTCTTGCAGTTTTTTGTGCTCTCTTTTTTACAACAAAACTACCGAAACCTCTTACATATACATTTTCGCCACCGATCATACTGTTTTTGATGACCTTGAAAAATGCCTCAACGGTTTCTTGTACATCTACCTTTTCAATTCCTGTTTTCGTTGATATTTCTGAAATAATATCTGCCTTAGTCATATTTTTTGTTTTATTAATTTACTGTGTGTTGTATATTATAAATGTTTTGGGGTTGCAAAAGTATTGCTTTTTAATGAGATAGGAAAATAAAAGATGATTTATTTGTCAGTTCTTCCATCACCGTATTGCAAGTTTTACGAAAATCAAATATTTACCCCGTATTTTTACAGCCATGAGTTTTCAAACTGAAATCGTAAACTGGTACTTTAAAAATAAGCGGGCACTGCCCTGGAGGGACACTACAGATGCCTACGTGATCTGGTTATCTGAAGTGATCCTGCAGCAAACCCGGGTAGAACAAGGCTTGCCCTACTTTAATAATTTTTTACAAAACTATCCAACAGTTCAGGATTTTGCCGCTGCAACGGAAACACAGGTCCTGAAATTATGGCAGGGGCTGGGCTATTACTCCAGGGGGAGGAACATGCTTTTTACGGCAAAGCAGGTATGCGAGCTATACAACGGACAATTCCCAACCAGTTACAACGAACTGATCAAACTAAAAGGGGTGGGCGAGTACACTGCGGCTGCCATAGCCTCTTTTTCTTCAAACGAAGCCAGGGCGGTGTTGGATGGGAATGTATTCCGGGTATTGGCCCGGTATTTCGGGATAGCGGAACCCATCAATAGCACAGCAGGAAAGAAACAGTTCCTGGAACTGGCGCAATCGCTCATCGAAGGCCAGGAGGCTTCGGTGTACAACCAGGCCATTATGGAGTTTGGTGCAATGCAGTGTAAGCCCAAATCGCCCGCCTGCAACAACTGCCCATTGGAAAGAACCTGTTTTGCCCGTAAACATCAGCAGGTGGCCAGCCTCCCTGTTAAACTCAATAAGCTCAAAAAACGTACCCGGTATTTCAATTATTTCCTCTGTACAGATAGGGAAAACATCCTGGTTAAGAAACGGAACCCGGGCGATATCTGGCAGGAACTTTACGATTTTCCGCTGATTGAAACGGATAAAAATTACCTGGAAGACCAGGAGCAATTTAGCCATATGCTCAAAAAAGCCTTTGGTAACGACTGTAAAATCACCGCTTTATCGCAGCAGAAGCATTTATTAACACACCAAACTATATATGTTCAATTTTTTGGTTTAGATAATTATATCATTAACTTTAATCAGAATGCAGAAATAAAATGGGTCTCATTGCAGGAGTTTGACGAATTGCCGCAACCTAAAGTGATCTCCAGTTTTGTAGCTAAGCATCTTATTACATAGAAAAACCAAAGTTCATGTCAGGTATTAACAAAGTTATTTTAGTCGGACATTTAGGCAAAGATCCTGAAGTCAGGCATTTAGACGGAGGTGTAACTGTAGCCAGTTTTCCACTGGCAACCTCAGAAACCTATAATAAAGACGGCAAGCGCGTAGAGCAAACAGAGTGGCACAATATCGTTTTGTGGAGAGGCCTGGCAGAAGTTGCCTCCAAGTATTTGCAAAAAGGTAAACTGGTGTATATCGAGGGTAAATTGCGTACACGCTCCTTTGAAGACCGGGAAAAAGTAAAGAAGTATGTTACTGAAGTGGTGGCAGAGAATTTTACTATACTGGGCAGGAAAAGCGATTTTGAGCAAACAGCGGTAAGCAGTGAAAATGCAGCCGCGCCAAAAAGCGAAACGGAATACCCAGATCTTACAGATCCTTCGGGCGATTTGCCCTTTTAAATAAAAAGGGTGCTTTTAAGCACCCTTTTTATTTTATTCTACCGTTACCGACTTGGCCAGGTTCCTTGGCTGGTCTACATTGCAGCCTCTCAAAACCGCTATATGATACGATAGCAATTGCAGTGGTATGGTTGCCAGTAAAGGCAAAAATGCCTCACTTGCATCCGGTATCTCTATGCAATAATCGGCCATTTTTCTAACCTCAATATCACCTTCGGTTACAATAGCCAGTACAATCCCTTTCCGGGCTTTCACTTCCTGGATATTGCTGATCACTTTCTCGTAGGAAGAGTTCTTGGTGGCGATCACCACAACTGGCATTTCTTCATCAATTAAAGCGATGGGGCCGTGTTTCATCTCGGCAGCAGGATAGCCCTCTGCATGGATGTAAGAAATCTCCTTCAGCTTTAAAGCCCCTTCCAGCGCTACAGGGAAACCGCTTCCCCTGCCCAGGAACAGGCAGTTCCGGGAGTCCTTGAATTTCTCAGAAATTTCCTTGATCATCTCATTCGACTCCAGTGCCATCTGGATCTTCTCCGGAATGCAATCCAGTTCAGTTAACAGTTCCACCAGTTTGGAATGGGTTAATGTTCCTTTTTGCTGTGCCATGTAAAAGGCCATTAGCGTAAGTACCGTAACCTGTGCGGTAAAGGCTTTGGTAGAGGCAACCCCGATTTCCGGCCCGGCATGGGTGTATACACCCGCATGGGTAAGCCTTGGAATGGATGCACCCACCACGTTGCAGACCCCAAAAATGGTGGCACCTTTTTCCTTGGCCATTTCTATGGCGGCCATTGTATCCGCTGTCTCACCAGATTGGGAAATGGCGATAACTACATCTTTCTCGGTAATGATCGGATTGCGGTACCTGAACTCTGAGGCATATTCAACCTCAACCGGGATGCGCGCATATTCTTCAATCAGGTACTCGCCCACCAGTCCGGCATGCCAGGACGTGCCGCATGCCACAATGATAATGCGGTCTATGTTCTTTAATTTATCGGCATATTCTTTTATTCCGCCAAGCTGCACCTTGCCCTCGTTCGGATAAATACGGCCCCGCATACAATCTCTTATCGAGCGTGCCTGCTCAAAGATCTCTTTCAGCATAAAATGCTCATAGCCGCCTTTTTCCAGCATCTCCAGCTTCAGTTCCAGCTCCTGGATATACGGACTCTGAACTACATTGTCCAAACGCTTGATCAGCAACTCATCGCGTTTTAAAAATGCGATCTCATTGTCGTTCAGGTAAATTACATTTTTAGTATATTCTACAATAGGGGTAGCGTCTGAGGCAATAAAATACTCCCCGTCGCCAACACCAATCACCATCGGGCTTCCTTTCCGGGCTGCAATCAGCTGGCCAGGTTGTTCTTCATCCATCACTACAATGGCATAGGCCCCGCTTACTTCATTTAAAGCAAGTCTAACCGCCTCTAAAAGATCAGTGTTGTCGTTTTTATAGATTTCTTCAATCAGGTGTACCAGTACTTCCGTGTCTGTATCGCTTTTAAACTCATGGCCACGCGTCAGCAGTTCTTCCTTAAGCGTTGCATAGTTCTCGATGATCCCGTTGTGGATGATGCTCAGCTTGCCATTGTTTGAAGTATGCGGGTGGGAATTCCTGTCGGAGGGTGCACCGTGTGTTGCCCATCTGGTATGGCCAATCCCGATCGATCCTGAAAGGTTTTTCCCGGCAGCAAAATTTTCCAGTTCCTGTACTTTTCCTGCCTTTTTATAGATATTTAATCCCGAATCGTTAATCAAAGCAATACCGGCACTGTCATAGCCACGGTATTCTAATCTCTTTAGTCCTTTAATAACAATGGGCCAGGCTTCTCTATGGCCTATGTAACCAACTATTCCACACATACAATAGGTTTATATTTAGGTATAAAAATAAATCCCCCGAAATTAAATATTCCCGGGGGATTTGACCACATCATCTGGCTAATTTTTTTAATTGACCTGTGTGTAATAAATATTCAATTTCAGGAGCTTATCTGCTGCAGCCGGATTTTTTTTCCATTTGCTGATGATCGATCTTGCTGCTGAAGTTACAGGAGGACTGATGTTAAATTCTGTAAGTGAGCTTGGGGCCAGGAAAGTTCCGTAATCTTCGGTTTTTCCATCCATTAAATCCTGTATATAGCTGGTGATGTTAAAAATATAACGCTTTCTAACAGAGTCAAAATAGCCGCCAAACAACAATTCGCTTTCCAAGGCCCTTGCATCTCCAATGTAAGTTTGGGTTCTGCGATCGTTATCTGGTACGTTGGCCCGCTGACCGGCAATGTCGTACCTGTACAATGAAAGTCGCTGCGCAGCGCTGAAAGGCAGTACGTCTGTTCCGGCGCTGAGGTCAATTACCAGTTCGGCTTTGTTGATCACTATTTTGGTATTCGCATTTCCACCTTTTGCCGGATCTGCTTTTTTATCTGCAAGGAATTTCTTGAGGTAAGGGAATGAAATTTTGTTTTTCAGTCCGCCCAAAGCCTGTAAATAAGTTACAGTATAAGGTGTAGCCGGGTTAGGATTGTCCAGTTGGGTTTTAACAGGAGTACCTGTATAATCATGTTTGATGGAAGCGTGTACCGGTCCGGCAGAAGCACCTGTTGAGCTGTTGCTGCCAATCGGGAAGTTTACCACTACCGTATCGGTATTGGCCGGAGTTGTGGCATTTGGCCGTTTATAATAGATCTCTACCCTGCTGTCCGACGCGTTTGCCGTAAAAAACATCATCCCGCCTTTGTCCGTCGCGCTAGAGGTCACATTCAATCCTTTAAAAGCCTTCCAGAAGTTGGCCGCTTTAGATAAGGTTACCGAGTCCAGGTTCATGATGTTGTTCTGGATAAACGCATTTGTCAGTTTAATCCTTACCTGTGGGACTACCGATTTAAGGGTGTCAGCACCTCCGGTTACAATATCTGTAATCTTAAATTTAGTGTTTGGCTTGATCTTTCCGCTATAAGTACCAATAACTGTGGGCTGAACAGGCCAGGTTTTATCTGTAGTGTACGATGTTTCTTTAGAAAGATCGTTGGCCAGCTGTTTTACCGTAAAGGTATAAACAGGGGCAATGGTATCGCCATAGAACTGCGTAGCATAAGGTAAAACCAATACCGCAGAGTCAATTACAGCGCCTGTGCCAAACTTATAGTCTGCCTGTGGCAGGCCAACCGACATGGATAGCGCGGCCTCCGATTTGCCAAAATCGGGATCGGTCATATAACCCAGTGGGTACCTTAAAAGACCTACGCCCGAACTAAGATCCTCTTTAAGTGTTTGAGAGGTAACTGTAACGCTGTCTACAAGCTCACCAAGTATGCCCTGGCCATCTTCCGTACCCAAACCAATGGTGTTGGAATCTTTACAGGAAGCAAAAAGAAAAAGACCTATCAACAGGGTTAATAAGTCTTGTTTTGTAAATTTCATATATATTTTAATAACCTGGGTTTATGCTATTGAAGCCAATTCTTCATCCGAAATCTCCTCATATAAAGAATAGAAGTTTTCAAAATTTTCGGTTAAATTATAAGCTAAAGTTGGTTTATTAGAATCTTTAACAAATTTTAACACATTTTCGCTGATGTTCTCATCGGCCAGAACCACAGCATCCGAGTAGCTAACAGCCCCCATATGCAAGGTATTGCAGTCTGCATTTTCAAATATCTTGGTGTCTTCAGCGGTCATGGCGTTCATGATCGCCTTTTTATGCAGATCGGCATTTAAAGTCTCGGTAAAGCAGTTCTCATAAATGGAGTAAACAACTTTTGAGTTTTTAAATGTAGGGTCGTTTTTGTACGTAGTTTTAATGTAAGCCGGTACCAGCGCGGTCATCCAGCCATGACAATGTACAATATCCGGTGCCCAGCCTAATTTTTTAACGGTTTCGAGCGCGCCTTTGCAAAAGAAGATTGTTCTTTCGTCGTTATCGGCATAAAACTTATCTTCCTTATCCCTGAATACATACTTGCGTTGAAAATAATCTTCATTGTCCAGGAAATATACCTGCATGCGGGCCGCAGGGATAGAGGCTACTTTAATGATTAAAGGGTTATCATTGTCGTCAATAATGATGTTCATTCCTGAAAGACGGATAACCTCATGCAATCTGTTCCTTCTTTCATTGATATTCCCGAACCTAGGCATCAATATGCGGATCTCAAATCCTTTATCCTGCATTGCCTGAGGTAATTGACGGGTAATTTCAGAAATCTTTGTGAGTTCAAGGAAAGGCGACATCTCGTGTGTAACAATCAGTAGCTTCGTTTTTGCCATCTCCATATTCTAAATAAAAATTTATGTTAAAGAAAAGATTATCAAGGGGCAAAGGTAAGCAAAATAATAACATTTATCAATATTATACGCAAGATGTTTTGTTGCTTGGGTATAAATAAGCAACTTTGCCCCTTGAAATTTTACAGGCTGGTTTGGAAGTAATAAATACTATTGCGGCATTAAAGTCGCTGCTTGGGCCAATTCAATTGACTCAACAGAAAATTGCCCTGGTACCTACAATGGGTGCCTTGCATAAAGGACATGTATCGCTGATCAAAATAGCACAGCAACAGGCTGATGTGGTGGTGTGCAGCATTTTTGTAAACCCTACCCAGTTTACAGATCCCAAAGACCTGGAAAAATACCCCCGCCCGCTGGAGCATGACCTCAAAATGTTAAGTGAAGCAGGCTGTAATGTGGTATTTATGCCCTCGGTTACAGAGATGTACCCCAAGCCCGAAGCCTGGCATATAGACCTGGGGCCGGCAGAGTTTCTTTTAGAGGGCGAATTCCGCAAAGGACATTACCAAGGCGTAACGCAAATCGTAAAAAAGCTTTTTGATGCCGTAAACCCCGATGTGGCCTTTTTTGGACAGAAAGATTTTCAGCAGGTACTCATGATCAAAAATATGGTCGCCTATTTCGACATGCCCTTGCAGATTGTTTCCTGCCCCATCATCAGGGAGGCCGACGGACTGGCCATGAGCTCGCGCAACATACACCTTACTGCGGCCGACCGTAAAAATGCACTGGTGCTGAGCCGTGCGCTCAGTTATGTTCAGGAAAATTTTGCTGACAAAAGCATTCCCGAGCTGCTGAAGGCTGCCAAAGAGATGATCAAAGCAACCCCGGGTGTAGCGCTGGATTATTTCACCATCGCCAATGGAGAAACCCTTTTGCCCGAGGAAGATAAGGCGCATCACAATATCGTTGCGCTGGTGGCGGCTAAAGTAGGCCAGACCCGCCTCATTGATAATATGATACTCAACTGAAACAAGAAAAACCAAGCATTGATAAATTTAGTTTAACTTTGCACCATGATTATCGAGATCTTAAAATCGAAAATACACCGTGTTAAAGTAACACAGGCAGAACTGAACTATGTTGGCAGCATCACTATTGACGAAGATCTGATGGATGCAGCCCAGATCATTCCCAACGAAAAGGTGCAGATCGTAAACAACAACAATGGCGAGCGTTTCGAAACCTACGTGATTAAAGGTGCACGTGGCAGTGGTACCATTTGCCTGAACGGTGCAACAGCCCGGAAAGTTCAGGTGGGCGATATCCTGATCATCATGTCTTACGGTTCCCTGCCCATAGAGGAAGCAAAAAAATACCATCCCATACTTGTATTCCCAGATGATAACAACCACTTGTTGAAATAGCTTAGTGTATTTTATTGCAAAATAATATTATGCAGCCATAGTAATTTGCCGGAGAATATATAAATTTGGCGTAACTTATTATTTTACAATATTATTATGCGATTTCAATTAAGTGAAGAACAATTGATGATCCAGCAGGCCGCCCGCGATTTTGCGCAGAACGAACTGAAACCTGGAGTTATCGAAAGAGATGAGCACCAGAAATTCCCTGCCGAACAGGTAAAAAAGCTTGGCGAACTGGGTTTTCTGGGAATGATGGTATCAGAAAAATACAATGGCAGTGGCCTGGATGCATTATCGTATGTACTGGTTATGGAAGAGCTGTCTAAAGTAGATGCATCTGCTTCGGTGGTCGTTTCTGTAAACAACTCACTGGTTTGCTACGGACTGGAATCTTATGGTTCCGAATATCAAAAGGAAAAATATTTAAAGCCACTTGCCGCTGGCGAAAAGATCGGTGCTTTCTGCTTATCAGAGCCTGAAGCCGGGTCGGATGCGACTTCGCAGCAAACCACAGCTGAAGATAAAGGCGATCATTACCTGCTTAACGGGACCAAAAACTGGATTACCAATGGCAGTACAGCTTCTACTTACCTTGTTATCGCACAAACAGATAAATCTTTGAAACATAAAGGCATCAATGCTTTTATCGTAGAAAAAGGAATGGAGGGTTTTACTGTAGGACCTAAAGAAAATAAACTGGGTATCAGGGGGTCTGATACACACTCGCTGATGTTTAACGATGTAAAAGTACCTAAGGAAAACCGCATAGGCGAAAATGGCTTCGGCTTTAAGTTTGCCATGAAAACCCTTGAGGGGGGGCGGATAGGTATTGCTGCTCAGGCATTGGGCATTGCTGCTGGTGCTTACGAACTGGCGCTGCAATATGCACAACAGCGCAAAGCTTTTGGTAAGCCCATTGCTGAGCACCAGGCCATAGCTTTCAAACTGGCCGATATGGCTACACAGATTGAAGCGGCCAGGATGCTGGTTTACAAAGCTGCCTGGCTCAAAGATCAGGGAGAACCTTATACACTGGCCGGCTCTATGGCCAAGCTATATGCTTCTAAAGTGGCAATGGACGTTACTGTTGAGGCAGTTCAGATTCACGGAGGCTACGGCTTTGTAAAAGAATATCATGTAGAGCGCCTGATGCGTGATGCAAAGATCACACAAATTTACGAAGGGACTTCCGAGATCCAGAAAATGGTAATTTCAAGGGAGATTATCAGGTAAAATGTTGTGGAGGTTCGGCTAAGAACAAAATTACCATTCTCTTCGTCCGCGAATTTTTAAGGCGCGAAAAGCACATAAAAATGATGCGTCCTCTGAGGAGGTAATTTTGTTTTTAAACGCCGAATTTGATTGTTTAATCTTTATCGCCGAGTTTAAACGCTTAGTCTTTGTCCGTTCCGGCAACGGCATTAAATACGGCCTTGATCAGTGCTACTACAATGGCCAGAAAAGCTGCTGCCCAGAAACCGGTGGTGTTGAATCCGCTCATCAGGTTGTCTACCAGTAAAATCATCAGTACCGTAATGATAAAAGATACCAAGCCTAATGTTAAAAAGTTAACAGGAAAGGTCATTACCCTTAAAATAAATCCGATAGTGGCGTTGGCCAGGGCTATTAAAACCGCGGCAATAATTGCCGTTCCGTAACCGTCTACCTGTACACCTGGAACGATGTAAGCCCCGATCAGTACGGCAAGGCCCATTAATAAAATTTCTACAATAAGTCTCATAATGTTTAATTTAGTGATATGGTTAAAAGTGTTGTTAAGTTATTTGCTGTTTTGTGTACCCTGGTGTGTTTGCTTGCCTGTTCATCTGCAAATAATAAGCCACTTTTAATTGGTTTTACGGCCGACAGTACGGCTATTGTTTTTAAGGGCATTGACAGAGCAGGTTTGCTGCAATTAAAAAGTATTAAAAATACCGATTCCATATTGTATAGCCTGATTTCTGTTTTAGAAACGCCTTCAGAAAAAAACCCGGCAATTCAGGAGGCGCCTGTTGAAGGGCGCTTTAAGCTGGGCAACGACAACTTGGTTTTTATTCCTTCCAGGCCGTTTGTTAAAGGTCGGGACTACCTGGTGATTACCCATTTGAACACCAAATTTGGAACGCTGAAAGATGCAATCAGCGGTGGATTGAACAATAGGGTTAAACCTGTACACCAATTATTAAGCAGGTAAAATGAAAGGGTAGCTAAAAGAATAGCGACCGGGTTTTGTTCGAGATTGATTTTAGGTTTATACAATGTTCATACAATAGTTATACAATTTTTATACAATGCTGATACAATTAAGTATTGTATAAACAAAGTATAATAAAAGCTTAAGAATTGTTAAAATAAAGTTTTATACTTAAATTAGTATCGGACTCATCTTAAATTACGTTAGAGCAGATTATGGGAAAAGCACCTGAAGGGATCGCCGGCCCTGTTTCCGGAAAAGTAGGCCCGCATGTCTACTATATTCTTAACGGCAAACCTTGCGTACGCAGTCTTCCAAGTAAAAGAAGCGGCAAAAAAACAAAAAGGGAGAAAAACAATACCACTGGTTTTGCAAAAGTACAGGCTTTTTTACGGCCTATCCAGTTGTTCTTAAAAGTAGGTTTTAAAAATTACGGTACTGCAACAGGCGGTTATAAAGGGGCGGTGTCTTATGCCTTGAAAAATGCGGTTGAAGGGGAGCATCCTGATCGGTTTGTGAACCCGGAAAAAGTAAGGGTTTGTGGTGGTGAGCTTCACTTCCCTGAGGCTTCGGATATTGTTGTGGAACCAGATTATACAGTGAGGTTTAACTGGAGCAAGGAAATTGGTGCGAACGGCAATTCGCGCGACCAGGTTTTTATGCTGGCTTATTGTCCCTCCGATATTGCGCTGCTAGGTGGCAAGGCAGTGGGCATTTCCACCGGTGCTTTCAGGATGACCGGAACAGATAGCCTGCAGCTTAGCCCTCAACGCCTGCCACAGCAATACCATATTTATATGGGCTTTATTGCCAGAGACAGGTCGCAGCAGGCACATAGCCAATATATGGGCAAGGTATTGGTGCCGGCCAGATAAATATTCCTTTGGAAAAATGTTGGCAATACGAACTTCCATGTCTGATTTCAGGGCAGAAGAATGGCTGGTAAACCTGCCGTTTTATGTGATTGCTGAATTGAAAAACCTGATTTGATTGTCTGGCTAAGCTATTGATTGCTAGCCGGCATTTTTATTTTGTAAAAATATTTCTTACATTTGCGGTGTAATAGAGGTAAGAGGGGACAGGAGTCCCCTCTTTTCTGTTATTGGCAAATTGGTTATGCAGGTAGAAAAAAGAGTAACAGAATTAGTTGAAGAGAAGATTTCGGACAGGCCCGAGCTGTTTTTAGTTGAGGTAAAAATGCTGCCAAACAATAAGCTTATTATTCATGTAGATGGCGATGAAGGGATCAGTATCCAGGATTGTGCGGCCATCAGCAGGCATGTAGGCTTTCATTTGGAAGAGGAAAATACAATTGAAAAAGCTTATAACCTGGAAGTCTCTTCACCAGGTGTTGGAGAGCCCTTAAAATTGAAGAGGCAATACCTTAAGAATATCGGCCGCGAGGTAAGTGTTAAGTTAAATGGCGGCGAGGTAAAAGAAGGAAAATTGCTGGCGGCGGATGAACAAGGGATTTCCATCGAGGCAAAAGTTAAAGAAAAAGGCAAAAAAGTTCAGCTGGTTGAAACCAGGGCAGACTTTGATAATATAACAGAAACAAAGGTTTTAATTTCATTTAAATAAAAATGAGCAATATTAATTTAATCGATTCATTTCAAGAGTTTAAAGACTTCAAGAACATCGACCGTCCTACAGTGATTAGTGTGCTGGAAGAGGTATTTCGCAGTATGTTGCGTAAAAAATATGGTACTGATGAGAATTGTGACGTAATCGTTAACCCGGATAACGGCGATTTGGAAATCTGGCGTACCAGGAAAGTGATGGAAGATGGTTTTTCTGAGGATGACGATCTGGAAATTGAACTTGCAGAGGTGAAGCAGCTGGACCCGGATATGGAGGTTGGAGACGATTACATCGAGCAGATCACGCTGGAAAGCTTTGGCCGCAGGGCAATTTTAGCTGCCCGTCAGACCCTGGTTTCTAAAGTTCTAGAACTGGAGAAAGACGAGATCTTTAAGAAATATAAAGACAGGGTTGGCGAAATTGTTACCGGTGAGGTTTACCAGGTATGGAAAAAAGAGACTTTGGTGCTGGATGATGAAGGCAATGAGTTGATGATGCCTAAAACGGAGCAGATTCCTGCCGATTATTTCAAAAAAGGAGATTCTGTTCGCGCGGTGATCCTGAAGGTGGATATGGTAAATGCTACGCCTAAGATCATCATTTCGAGGATTGCCCCTGAATTCTTACAACGTTTGTTTGAGATTGAGGTTCCTGAGATCTTTGACGGTTTGATCACCATTAAAAAGATTGTTCGCGAACCAGGTGAAAGGGCTAAGGTCGCTGTTGAATCTTACGACGACAGGATTGATCCGGTAGGTGCCTGTGTGGGTATGAAAGGCTCACGTATCCATGGTATCGTTAGAGAACTTAAAAACGAAAATATTGACGTAATTAACTTTACCAACAATATTTCGCTCTATATCACCAGGGCCTTAAGTCCGGCCAAGATCACTTCTATTAAGCTGGATGATGAAACCAAACATGCTTCGGTTTACCTGAAGCCAGATCAGGTTTCATTGGCTATCGGCCGTGGTGGTCACAACATTAAACTGGCAGGTAAACTGACTGGTTACGAGATCGATGTATATCGTGAGGCAGGTGAAGAAGATGAGGATGTGGATATCGAAGAATTCTCTGATGAAATCGATAGCTGGATCATTGATGAGCTGAAAGCGATAGGCTGTGATACGGCGAAAAGTGTGCTGGCACTTTCTGTAGATGAATTGGTAAAACGTACCGATTTAGAGGAAGAAACCATCAAAGAAGTGATGAGTATTTTGAAATCAGAGTTTGAATAAAATGCTTGTCAACGTGTTTACAAAATTCTGTAGTTATTAAAAACTAATTGACTACACATGAAATAAACAAGAATAAACGTTACTTTTGTATAAGAACTAATAGAAAAAAAGGATATCAATGTCAGACGACAAACCAATAATTTTATTTAAGGCAGTTAAGGAACTTAACGTAGGCATTGCTACGGCCGTTGAGTTTTTGGAGAAGAAAGGCTTTTCTGTCGAGAATAAACCCACTACTAAGCTCTCCCGCGACATGTATAATGCATTGTTGAAAGAGTTTCAGGGCGATAAGATCGTAAAAGAAGAAGCCAATCAGATTGTTATTGGTAAAATCCGTCGTGATGAACCTGAAGTGACTGAAAAAGTTACGGACGCACCTAGAAAAAATGTTGAATTTGAAAATGAAGGTGTTTTAATCAAAAACCTGAATGCTTATACTCCTCCTGCTGAAAAACCAAAAGAGGAGGCTCCTGCTGCTGAGAAGGCAGAAGAAGGTGCTTTACCTGGTGTGAAAATAGTAGGAAAGATCAACCTTGATGATTTAAATGCTAAAACGCGCCCTGTTAAGAAGGAAGAAGCTGCAGAACCGGAACCAAAAGCTGAAGCACCTGTTGCTCCCGCCGCTCCGGTTGAAAAAGCACCTGAGCCGGTAAAGGAAGTAGAGAAGCCGGTTGAACAGCCTGTTGCAGAAATAAAACCTGAACCTGTTAAGCCAGTGGAAACACCTAAAGCCGAGGAACCTGTGGTAAAAGCTCCTGAACCAGCAGCTACACCAAAAGTGACTCCTGAACCGCCGAAAGCGGACAAACCTGAAGAGAACGAGGTCATCAAAGCCCGTTCTGTAAAACTTTCGGGCCCGAATATCATTGGAAAGATTACTTTACCGGTAACGCCGGACCGTAAATCTCAGCCGGTGGCATCATCGGGCGAGAGTGCGGATGCAAAAAGGAAGCGCAAGCGTAAGAAAACCCCGGGAGGACATCCTGGTCAGCCGGGACAACACGGCAACCAGCATGGTGGTCAGCAGGGCCAGCAAGGCGGGCAACAAGGTCAGGGCGGAGCGCCAAGGACAGGTGCGCCTTCATTTGGTAACAGACCGGATTTTAGAAATAACACAAATAATGCGGCCAACAGGCCTAATTTTAGGAACAATAAGCCAGGAGCTCCAGCTTCCGGACCTAAGGAAGAGCCTACGGAAAAAGAAATACAAGACCAGATTAAAGCAACGCTTGCACGCCTTAGCGGCGCAGGTAAGTCTGGTAAATTTGCACAACGTGCCAAACTTCGTCGCCAGAAACGTGACGATGTGGCCATGTCGGCAGATGAAGCGGCAATGGAGCAGGAACTGCAATCGCGTGTACTTAAGGTAACCGAGTTTGTAACTGCAAACGAGCTGGCAACGATGATGGATGAGCCGGTTACAAAAATTATCGCGACTTGTATGAGTCTGGGTATGTTTGTATCCATTAACCAGCGTCTGGACGCTGAAACTCTAACAATTGTTGCTGATGAGTTTGGCTACGAAATTCAATTCGTTAAGCCGGATGATGAAAGCGATGTGCTGATTGAAGAAGAGGATAATGAAGAGGATCTATTGCCAAGGGCACCAGTGGTTACCATTATGGGACACGTGGATCATGGTAAAACATCTTTGCTGGATTATATCCGTAAAGCCAATGTGGTTGCCGGCGAGGCGGGTGGTATTACCCAGCACATCGGGGCCTATATGGTAACGACTTCGACAGGTAAAAAAGTAACCTTCCTGGATACACCGGGTCACGAGGCCTTTACGGCGATGCGTGCAAGGGGTGCCAAGGTTGCGGATATTGCCATTATTGTGATTGCTGCGGATGATGCCGTGATGCCTCAGACAAAAGAGGCCATCAACCACGCACAGGCTGCAGGGGTACCATTGGTATTTGCCTTTACAAAGATTGATAAACCGGGAGCAAACTCCGATAAGATACGTGAACAGCTGTCGATCATGAATATCCTGGTTGAGGATTGGGGAGGTAACTTCCAGTCGCAGGAGATTTCTGGTAAAAGTGGCTTGAATGTAGACCTGCTTTTAGAAAAGGTATTGTTGGAGGCCGAGTTGCTTGAGCTTAAGGCCAACCCTAATAAACGTGCTACAGGTAGCGTAATTGAGGCTACATTGGATAAAGGACGTGGTATTGTAACTACAGTGCTTGTTCAGGCAGGTACACTTAAAATAGGTGATCCTATTCTTGCAGGTAGCTATAGCGGACGTGTGAAAGCTTTGTTTAATGAGCGCGGCCAGAAAGTAGATAAAGCGGGCCCGTCTGTGCCGGTACAGGTATTGGGTATGCAGGGCGCACCTACTGCTGGTGATAAGTTCAATGCACTGGAAAGTGAAGTTGAAGCCAGGGAGATTGCGAACAAACGTTTACAACTGATGCGCGAGCAAGGCCTTCGTACACAGAAACACATTACACTGGATGAGATCGGCCGTCGATTGGCTATCGGTAACTTTAAAGAGCTGAACCTGATCGTTAAGGGTGACGTGGATGGTTCTATCGAGGCTTTATCAGATTCATTGCTGAAACTTTCGACTCCGGAAATACAGATCAATATCATTGGCAAGGCCGTAGGTCAGATCTCAGAATCTGATGTATTGCTGGCCTCTGCTTCTGATGCGATCATTGTTGGTTTCCAGGTACGTCCTTCCCCGGGAGCACGTAAACTGGCCGAGGCTGAGCAGATCGACATCCGCCTGTACTCTATCATCTACGATGCCATTAACGAGATTAAAGCAGCGATGGAAGGTATGCTGGCGCCAGAGTTTGAAGAGAAGATCACGGCTAACGTTGAGATCAGGGAGACCTTTAAAATTACCAAGGTGGGTACCATTGCCGGATGTATGGTATTGGACGGAACAATTACCCGTAATAGTAAGGTACGTATCATCAGAGATGGTGTGGTAATTTACACTGGCGAGCTGGCCTCGCTGAAACGTTATAAGGATGATGTGAAAGAAGTAAGCAGGGGTTACGAGTGCGGATTGAACATCCAGAACTTTAACAACATTGAAGTAGGCGATATTGTAGAAGCCTACGAGCAGGTTGAAGTGAAACGGAAGTTGTAATAATTCCTTTTAGATATGATAAAGGCGTTGAGAGAATTCTCAACGCCTTTTTTGTTTTCGGGATTATGGGTGCTGTAGTTTGTTTAAAAAAATAATTGCAACGTTTCTGTTGTTTATACCAGAATATTGTTGGCGTAATAGGGGTGCTCATTCACGTAAGATATCCCGTGGTTCGCGTAATAAAATTGCCATTGGAATTTTGTTATGGTAGCTTTAGGCTAAACTTTTTTATTTAAGAACATGTTTTCAGCGCTCACTCCACAGGGTTAATTTCTCGTCAGATCATAATTCCCAAAATTTTTTAATTCTTACACGGGCTAAAAATAGCTGTACTTGATACGCCTCCTGCTTTTACTGCTCCGGTTAGTGGTTCTGTACCTCTTTATGAATATGCGTCGGATACAAAGAGAGTATTGACTACTACTTACTATTCAAGTTATCCTGAACTTACTTACAACGGAATCCTTGGGTATGTATTTAATTCACCGGTTACAGGAGCGGTTCCCCTCTATCAATATTTTCGACAAGAAAGTGGAAATCGTTTCTATACAGTGGTTCATGATACTCCATGGGGTTATACAGGCGGGGATATAGTATGTTATGTGTATCCAAATCAATCAGTCAAAACTCTACCTGTTTATCAACACTATAAGGGAGGTGCAACAGGAGGTTATCACTTCTACACTAATTACCCCGGTGTTCATGAGAATTATGAGTTTCAGGATGTTCAATTTTATCTTTTGCAGAATAAGCAGCCTACAACTAATCCTTTGCCTGATGACGATTATGCGGAGGTCTATTGCTATTGGAACCCCAACATTAATGATCACTATTATACAACAGTAAAGAAAGACTATTGGGGTTATACCTATGAATTTGTCTTAGGTTATGTTTCAAGGACTCAAAGGCCAGGAATGGTACCACTTTATAGTTACTATAAATCGGCGGATAATCATTTCTATACAGTTCAGAAACAAGATTACTGGTCCTATTTATATGAAGGAATAGTCGGATATGTGTATACAACAGCAGAATCTGGAACGGTTGGTGTTTACAGTTATTATAACGATTATTCAGTAGATCATTATTATAAAACCTCCAATACAACTATTCCTGGCTATGCTAATGAAGGAATAAAGTTCTATATGATGCAGTACAATTATTAAATCAAATATTAAAGAGGGTATCTTTTTGGATATCCTCTTTTTTTTAATAGCTTCGGCAAAGCTTTACTAGCGGAAGAATTGTCCTCATATAGAATATAATTCTTCTGAATCTAAAACACATGGATTTTTTTTACAATCTTCACTATAATAGTCTTCAGAAAAGGTCTGATCTTTTATTATTCTTATTTAAAAACCGGTATAGGGAATTTCTATTTAACTACAAACATGCCTTTGACGATAAAAAAGGATTGGAAATAGGTGGCCCTAGTAGTTTTTTCTCCTCAGAGATTCTTCCAATATATAAATGGGCAAAGCAGGTCGATGGATGTAATTTTACCAACAACACAATTTGGGAAGGTGATATTGATACCAGTCAGTATAGATATTTTGCTGGGAAAACTGGAAGGCAATACATCATGGAGGGAACAGATCTTTCTGAGATAGAAGATGAAAAGTATGATTTTTTATTGTCGTCCCATAATTTAGAACATATTGCAAATCCATTAAAGGCAATGAAGGAGTGGATTAGAGTGATAAAACCAGGCGGTTTTTTACTGTTAATTTTGCCCGATAAAAGGTTTACATTTGATCGCAAAAGGCCAGATACCACTTTCTCTCATATTTTATCAGATTATGAAAACAATGTTGATGAACATGATTTGACTCATTTAGCTGAAATTTTGGAACTTCATGATTTGAAGTTAGACCCAGGGGCCGGAAAGGATTTTAATATATTCAAAAAAAGATGCGAAAATAATTTTGAGGTGAGAGGGCTTCACCACCATGTTTTTTCATTTGATCTGATGGAAACATCAGTTCAGTATTTTGATCTCAATGTACTAACAAAATATGATGTGCCCCCCTATCATAAAATAATTCTGGCAAAGAAATAATAATCAGAGAGTTTATATGGGCTTGAGAAGTATAGTTGCTGATAAAATCAGAAAATCAAAGCTAACTAAAATTGAAGCAGAGTTAGAGCGAATTCAAAAATGCCCTCGTTTTACACCAGGCTATACCGATATATTTGGCCTGCAATTCAGGTTTCATGATAGCTTGAGTTTTGTCATTACCTATAGGGAGATTTTCATTAATAAAATATATGCGTTTAAGGCCATTCCGGGTAAAAATGTAATTCTCGATTGTGGTGCAAACATGGGCTTAGGAACACTTTATTTTGCCCGGAATTACCCGGATCATATCATTTATGCTTTTGAGCCAGATCCTCAAATATACCAGGTTTTAAAGGAGAATATTGAAACACTTAACCTCGGTAATGTGGTCTTGCTGGAAAAGGCAATATGGGATAAAGAAGAGACGCTGGCATTCTATGGGGACAATGGAATGAGGAGCAGAGCTAATACCGGCTATCTGGATCAATCCCTACCAACTAATGTTGAGTCTGTGCGACTATATAATTATTTAACGTCGGAGATAGATTTTTTAAAGCTGGATATTGAGGGAGCAGAAAATACTGTATTGAGAGATTGTAAAGATAAGCTTCAAAATCTAGGTTCTTTTTTCTTTGAATATCACAATGATGTTAACCAAGCTCAAACGTTAGATCAATTATTAGCCATTGTAAAAGATGCGGGGTTTCATTATTACATTAAAGAATCCTGGACAAGAACGAGTCCTTTTGCCGATAAAGAACTAATCGGAGGAGTTTTTGATATGGCTATTAATGTTTTTTGCTATAAGCAGTGATAACACCAAATTTTAGAACTCCTTCTGACCATGATTTCTATCATAATTGCTTCTGCTAATAAAAATCTACTTAATGATGTAAGTGTCAATATCCGCGAAACTATAGGAGTTGAATATGAAATTATCAGTTTTGACAATGCAGGTGCAGCAAAGGGGATTTGCGAGGTTTATAATAAGGGTATTCAAGCAGCCAGATATAATCTGATCTGCTTTATGCATGAGGACATCTGCATAAAGACGTCTAACTGGGGATTTATAGTTCAAGATTGTTTTGATACACGGCCCGAACTTGGTTTACTGGGAATTGCGGGTGGACGTTACAAGACCTTGTTTCCGTGTTCATGGTATATTGGTTCGGAAAAATCAGATCGCTATCAGTTGCTGCAGCATTTTAAACACCAGACAGTTGCGGCGAAAGTAGACTTTAATAATCCGAATAATGAGAAGCTATCGATGGTTTCCAGCATAGATGGTGTTTGGTTTTGCACACGGCGAGAGGTTTTGAATGAAGTTCGGTTTGATGAGTTGCTTTTAAAAGGCTTTCATGGATATGACCTTGATTTTTCATTAAATGTTGGTAAAAAATGGGACATAGGCGTTACATTTGATGTGCTATTAGAACACTTTTCAGAAGGAAAATATGATCGTGAATGGGTAAAAAGTATTTTGCTTGTTCATAAAAAATGGAATGAGACCTTACCAAAGCAAGCTGGAAATGATTTCGACAAACAAGAATGTGCGGCATTAGAACAGAAGGCTTTTGAAACGCTTATGTACGCAATGGCTGAAGCAGGTTATTTGAAAGTGCAAATGCGAAAGGTATTATGGAATAGTAAACTGCCGGGCATTTTGGGATGGAAAAGATATTTTAAAATGCATTGCTTTATTTCAGCTCTTAGAGTTCAAGCCGTTTAAACTATCGGAGCAGTTACCTCATATGCTTTTGAAAATCTGCGTTATCTGGCGGCTGATATTGTCCGGTGCATACTTTTCAATGGCAGAAAAGGAATGAGAGGCTAGATGCTTCCAGAGCGTTTCGTTGTAATATAAGTTGATGATCTGATATGCAATTTCTTCAGTTGTATTTGCAATTAGGACATGATGCCCATGTCTTAGATTCATACCTTCGGCACCAATATCCGTGGTGATGACGGGAAGGCTGAATTCCAGGCTCTGACCAATTTTACCTTTCATGCCTGCCCCATATCTTAGCGGTGCTACAAAAATCCGCGAAGATGTAAAGTAGCTGGTCACATCTTCAACGTAACCCGTTACCTTAACCAGAGCTGATTCTAGCTTTAGTATTTCTGGAGTGGGGTGACTACCAATTATGGTCAATTTAATATGTGGGTGATCTCTCCACACAAGCGGCATGATTTCCTTTGTAAGCCACATAACTGCATCTACGTTGGGAGTATGGTAGTAGCCTCCTATAAAACAAATCCCTGATCTTTCTTTATATGGAAAGGTGTTACCCACATAGGGAATATGGACATTTGGGATAACCCTTACATTTCTGGCTCCTTTATCATTTAATATCTCTGCTTCAGTTTCTGTTATTGCAATGGTCACATCTGCTTGTTTTGCTAACGCTATCTCCTCGGACATGATGCGGTCTACAGATTCGATTTCTGTCTGGGTTATAGAACCTTGTAGTTTAAGTCGCCGCTCTTCCCGAATGAAATGTAAGTCAACGGTATCATATACCCAGGTAATTGAAGGGTTTGTTTTAATTAATGAAGCGTAGATCTGATTGAGTTCGGGCCTTGATATCCATGCAATGTTTATTTTCCGAAGCACTTCTCCTAGCTGCTGAAAGATGTCTTTGTCAAAATGTTCTGGATACAAAACACGTATCCCAAGATTTATAAGCGCTGAAAAATAAGGCTCTGTTCTTAGGCCGTCATGAGGTAGGAAAACCACATTAAAATTCAGGGACCTAAATATTTTTAACAGTTCAAATATCCGTCTCGATCCTGAGTCTTTATCGTATGTGGGAAGGGTAACGTCTATGAAGAGAACCGTATTGCTTCTATTAAACTTACCGGCAGCCGCTTCATGCGAAAGTTCTGGGGAAAAAGTGCCTAAAACATCAGCCCATTTGTCTTTGAATTTCTGCGCATTTATTTGTTGATATTCTTTTATGCTGCCTCTTTTAACGGTCTTACCAGAGCTTATGCCTTCAAAATGTATAACGTGGGATAAAGGTTGGTAGTAAACTTTTTTATTTAGCTGATAACGAATAGCCATACAGAGGTCCGTATCTTCATAATAAGCTGGTGCGTAGCGTTCGTCGAATCCCATAAGCAGATCAAAATCTGCTTTGGCCAGCAATATGCTTGCTCCAGAGCAGTAGTCGGTTTGCCTGAGGTAATTAAAGGTCCATAGATCCGGGTTTTGATATTTGCCAAAATTGGCTGGATTGCCTAAATGATCAATTAGACCGCCAGCTTCTTGAAGCAATCCATAAGGATAAATCAATTTACTGCCTACAAGGCCAGTTTCCTTATCATTGTTGAAAACCGCAAGCATTTGATAAAGCCAATCCGGCTGCACTTGAGTGTCGTTATTCAGGAAACATAAATACTTACCTTTTGCAAAGGCTGAAGCTTTGTTACACGATTTCAAAAAACCAAGGTTCTCTGTATTTTCCAGATATTTGATATGGCTGACCTCCTTAAGAAATGATGCGGTACCATCCGACGAACAGTCGTTCACGATAATTATTTCGTAACCAACATTCTGAGTATTTGCAAGAATTGATTTCAGGCAATTGTAAGTATGGTTGAGGTGATTGTGCACAGCAATAATTATACTTACAACTGGGCTTGCTTCTTCTTTAAACTGCAATGGTGTAAATATAGGGTTTTCCGGCATCAGGCCAGAAATCTCTAGTTTGTATAAGCCAAAAATACGTTTGAAGAACTGACTTGGGTTATTAGATCCCAGATATTTTTTGTACGGATTTTGATTAAAACGAAAGAGGTTGATAAATACCAGAAAAAGACGCTTAATTAAAAGTGGCAATAAATCCTTTTTCAAAAAAATGTTACTTTGGCCCTCGTCGACATAGATATAATATTTTTGAATGATTTTAAAACAGGTTGTGTAATTTTTTTTATCTACCCATTTGGTGAATTTTTTTGAGCTCATATGATTATTGTTGGCGACCTTTAGAAGATTTCCATTTTTGCTTAAATCCTTTCCAGATGCCAATTGGAACTAGCCGCATAGGACTGTTTTTAGTGGATAGCGGATGGTTTATTATTTCTTCAATGATTTTTTTATTGTTTGGTTCGATGCTGTCCTTGGTTAGCCAATATTGAATAAACTTTTTCTTATAGGCATTATGATAAACCGACTCACAGATCATTTTTTCTTGATACAATTGATTGATGACCTGTAATTCTTCAATAAAATTAAGCCCGCTTTGGGAAACTTTGCCCGTTACATCATTGCTATGTTTTCTAAAATAGTTTAATAACCTGCCACTGATGTGAACCTTACCCAGTTTGGCCAGTTCTATCCAGAAAAGCCAATCGCCGCAAAATTTGTAATTCACAAAATCTTTTGGTATATGATAAAACAGATCTTTTTTCCAGATTACCATGCTGGCATTGAAAATCGAATTATTGGCCGACATTCTTTTTTTTATAAATTCATGACCGTCAACTACTTCGGATAAGAAGGAGTGCTGGGATTGCCACTGAATTATATTGGTGTTTTGAATGCAATAAGATTGACAATAGCTAATCACTGTATTTTCTTCTTTGGTTATCCCCGCTATTAATTCTTCCAGTAAGTTGGTTTCACACCAGTCGTCACTTTCAGCGATCCATATAAATTCTCCTTTTGCTTTAGATATCCCTTTTTCCCATTGTTTGAAAGTACTGCCGCTGTTTTGTTCATTGTAAATGATTTCGGCTATTTTAGGGTGGCTGTGATATTGTGCTATCACTGTTTTACTATTGTCAGTTGAGCAATCGTCTAATATGATAACTTCAAAATCCTGATAAGATTGGTTCAATATACTTTCTATTCTTTGTACAAGATATTCGGCATGGTTATAATTGGGGACAATAACAGAAACTTTGGGACTATCCATGTATCTTCGTGTTTTAAATTCAAATATACTATGTCTTTAGTGAATGGCCTTGATTATTCTGTTATTATCTGTACCTATAATCCTGATCCAAGACTGCTTCAACGCTGTTTAGTTGCTGTAAGTCTATTAGATGTCCGTGGAATTGCTTTGGAAGTTATTTTGGTAGATAACAACAGTACTGAGCCATTAAGAGGAGCAGATTATGTAAAAGAATTTTTAAATAAAACTCCTCATGCAAGTTTGATTGAGGTGAAGGAACAGGGGCTTAGCTTTGCAAGGATTGGCGGAATTAAGTCTTCTAAAGGCAATTGCATTGTTTTTTTTGATGATGATAATGAGCCAATACCTTCTTATATACAGGAATTGCACATTCTTCGCAAAGATTGCCCGCATGTTGCTGCCTGGGGGCCTGGCGAGGTAGATGTAGATTTCGTTGATGGAATAGATTCCCGTTTAGTAACATATGCGAGGGAAGCTTTTCAGGATAGGCATGAAGCAGTGATGGCTTATGCTAACCAGCGCCTTTGGCAGGACTGTTATCCTTTTGGTACGGGACTTTGTATAGAAAGAGAATATTTGATAGGATACATTGAATTAGCTGAGCTGGGGAAGTTTACTTTGTCTGGAAGAAAGGGCGGGCAAATGAATAGTGGTGAAGATACCCAGATGATCTTTTACTGTATAAGTAGGGGTGCCGCTGCCGGGGTATCACCAGCTCTTAAGATAACACATATGGTGCCGCACAAACGAACGTCACTTAACTATCTGAAACGGCTGGCTTTTGGAACCAGCGTTTGTTACAGTACTTGTCTCGTAGAAGTATTTCCTGACTATCTGGAAAAACTGCGCCCGATTAGCGAGTGGAAATTTGCATTTAAAACACTGAAGAGGTATTTCCTGCTGCTGTTCAATTCCAGTCCGCGCAAAACTTTAGGCCTTGTGGGTTATATAGGTTCTGTAGCCGGTGATTATATGGTTTTAAAAAGAAAGCTGCCTAATTCGGTAACCTGGGTGCTTAAAAAATTAAGGGCTATCTAAAAACAGCTTTCTTAACCACCTTTTGAATCGCCTTCGCACAGAATAGTGTTTTCTTCTTCTTTCTTCCAGGTTCAGTTCCTTATTAAAAGTGAAGTAATCTGCACCTTTCTCTGGAAGGAAATATTTGGGGTGGGTTATTTTGGTTATTTCCTGTAAGGGCAGGTTTGCAAATGTCGCGTTGGGATCAGGGGTATGGGTAGCATCGGCCCTGAACCCAATATTCCGGATCAGGTTTACATTGGGGTTAACAGAAAGTGAATGGTTAAAATAATTGATCAATGTAAGCTGATAATCCCAGGTATCTATTTCTTTCAATTGTAGCTTTTTAAATATAGAAAACCACTGTGCCGCAAGAAACTCGTCTTCAAATATATTCCTGAGCTGGTGTTCAACCTCTGCTTCTTTATAATTGCTAAGGTTTTTATCATAGTCGTTCCAAACCCTGCGCCAGGATGCCCAGCCCCATACATTGGTAGCCAGGCCAAAATAATAACTGGCATCGCCCCAGGTTTGGCCCAGCTGCATATTGGTGCCCGTGATGTGCCTGATGCGGCTGTCGTTCCTGTACCTGTCCAGCATCTCGTCGCAGAAATAGAAGAAGCTCTTTGCCGGTAAACAATCATCTTCCAGTATTATGCCTTCTTCCTCTTGTTCGAAAAACCAGGTTATGGCCGAGGATATCGCATCCTTACAGCCCAGGTTCTTTTCACGAAAAAGTGTTTTTACCTCACAGTCCCAGTCTATATTGCCTACTACCGCAAGGGTTTCTTTGCACAATCTGGTATCTTGTTCATTGCCTGTACGAGGGCCGTCTGCAGCAATATACAATTTTGAAGGCCTGGCTTCCCTGATTTCATTTAAAACCTTTAACGTGGTATCAGGCCTGTTAAAAACAAGGAATAAAACCGGTGATTTGGTAGGGTACATGGTCATGGAGTGAGTTCGTTATAGCAGTTAAGCGTTTTGTTGAGACAGGATTCAAATGTAAATTCCTTGAGTTGCTCATATCCATCTATACTGCGCTTATTTCTTAAGCCAGGGTTTTCAATGAGTTCGGAGATGGCCTGGGTAATGGCTTGTTCCCGGTTAGGATCGAAGTAACTTACCGCATTTCCACCAACCTCTGGCAAACAAGAGGTGTTACTGCTAGCCACAGGGCACCCGTTTTTAAAAGCTTCCAGCATAGGCAGTCCAAACCCTTCTTCCAGGGATGGGTAAATGAACAACAAGGCCTGCTGATAGAGCTGTTTCATTAAAGGGTCTGAGGGATTGATCTGGATTATTTTATTTGTTATGCCCAAAGTGGAGAATACTTCAATTTCTTTTTGTGTAAATTTTCCTCCTCCGGCGCAGATCAGGTAAGGGCTATTTTGTTTGCTGATGAGGCCGGCAATCGCATTTATTGTTGGAAGAAAGTTTTTGTAGGGTGTATTCCTGTCACCAACATACAACATATAATTTTCCGGAAGGTTTTCTTGTGCCGGTTCGATCTGCCTGTCGGGCAGTCCATGATAGATCACCCTTATTTTATCTTTTAAATGCGGATAGTAACCTACAATACCATCCCGGGTATAATTGGATATGGCAATGATCAGGTCTGCGGCTTCCATGCATGCCCTTTTGTTGGCGATCACCCGATCTGAATCGTTAAACAGCTCAGAATGATTTTCATGAATCATATCATGTACCGTCACTATCAGCGGCTTATTCAAATAAGGTAAAAAATAAGGGTCGTAATAGGTTGCATGAAAGATATCAAAGTTGGTTTCCTTTATTTTCTTAATACAGTATTTCAGGTTCCAGTGGTATTTTTTGCTGGGTTTCTTTAATAACAGCTTACCCATTTGTGTGCTTACCAATTGGGGAAAGTTTCTGACATAGTAATTATAGGAACATACCAGGGGTAAAATGGCGGTATAGGCTTCAGTTTGATTAACTGCCGTGATGAGATTGGCAAAATAGCGGGTAATGCCCCCATACTTCTGCAGATCGAACATCTGTGGATCATATAATATGGTGTGCTTATTTGTCATTCTTGTTTTTATGAAACAGGGTTTCTTTAAGTTTTTTAAACATAAAGCGCAGCCATGGCCCATAGCCATGATATTTTTTAATCAGCTGGGCTTTTCTTTCTTCAAATAAAAGGTCGTCTTTCAGAGAGGAGATGCCCGTATGGTTAAAATTGGCAATGGTATAGTCCAGGTATTTCATGCTAAATTCCGGATCGGCAAAGCATTTCATATTCAAATGCCTATCGGCCGCTATTTTATATTCCAGATCGAAACGGTATTTTTCAAAAACACGTTTGGGATAAAATATAGATTGGTGGCATATGCCGTTTTTTGCCTGGTTATAACTGCTGATGTGGCTTTGGCATTTAACCCCTTTGGAAATGATGCTGCCATAATAAATGGTATGTTTGTTCTCCAGTGTCTTCGCCATATCGGAGAAACCGGGTAAAAGTGTATCGTCTGCACCCAGGAAATAAATCCAGTCGCCCGTAGCCAGGTCCAGCGCCTTGTTCATGGCATCATAAATGCCCTGGTCTTTTTCACTGATCCAATTGTTGATCAGGTCCTCATTTTTTTTTAAAATATCAATGGTCCCATCCTCGCTGGCCCCATCGGCAACAATAACTTCTATGGGCGCATAGTTCTGGCTGCGGATGCTGTCCAGGCAAGACTGAAGGTCTTTTTCTGCATTGTAAGTCACTATGATTATCGATACTTTGTCCATCATATTGTTATACCTGGGCCAGACCATTGGTGCATGTTTTTAGCTGTTGTTCCATAGCTGCTTTCACTGCATCGGAATGCAGGGCCTCCTGTTCACGAGACGAGAGTTCGTGTTGCAGATGAAACTGCACAGCTTTAAACTTAACGGATTTTTTAAGGATATTGTTGTTGATAAAGCGGGCTGCCAGCTCTTCATCTTCATGCCCCCAGCCCTGCAGGGCATTGTTATATCCGTTGACGCGTACATAATCTGACTTCCAATAGGCCAGGTTGCTTCCCCTTACGCTGTTTGAATTGTTCTGCTTTTTGGTAAACATAAAAGCCAGGAAAGGAAGCCGTATGGAATTGAAACGATGGATGATCCCCCTGGAAAAATAATTGAAATTTGTTTTGCCGCTCTGGTATGCCGCGGCGATTTCTTTGCGGCTCAGATGGGCCCGGGTTCCCCTTACAAAGGTTCCTTTTTCGGCAAGGCCGATATGATCCTCAACAAAATGCTGGTTTAAAATCACGTCGCCGTCAACCTGGACAATATAATCGCCAGATGCAGCTTTAATGGCCTTGTTTAAGATAATGGCTTTTCTAAAGCCCAGGTCTTCATGCCATATATGGATTAAAGGAACCGGAAAGTTTGCCTGAAACTGCTCAATCAGCTCCCTGGTTTCAATGGCCGAGCCATCATCTGCAATAATCACCTCTAAGGGCATTACTTTCTGCCTCATTATGCTCAGTAAGCATAATTTAAGTGCCTCAGGCCAATTGTAAGTTGCCACTATTAGGGATGTTGCAATCATAATGGTGCAGATAGTTATTCAGAGAAAGTCTGCATATCTATTAAACGTCTGTATAAGCCGTCGTTTCTCATCAGTTCACTATGGGAACCTTGTTCAACCACCGTGCCATTGTCTAACACAATGATCAGATCGGCATTTTGTATGGTCGATAAACGGTGTGCGATAATTAAGGATGTCCGGTTTTCCATTAACTTATAAAGGGCTTCCTGAACCAGTTTTTCCGACTCGGTATCCAGCGCAGAGGTAGCCTCGTCGAGCAGCATTAATGGCGGATTGCCCAGGATTGCCCTTGCAATACAAAGCCTTTGTTTCTGGCCACCAGATAAACGGATGCCCCTGTCGCCGATAAAGGTTTCGTAGCCGTTTTCTGCATTCGTAATAAATTCATGGGCATTGGCAATTTTTGCAGCCCGTTCTACCTCTTCATAAGAGGCGTCTGGTTTGGCAAAGGCGATATTGTTAAAAATGGTATCGTTAAACAGAATGGATTCCTGGTTTACAAAGCCCATTTGCGCTCTTAAAGAATCGGTATTTACATCTTTCAGGTTAACACCATCCCAATAGATATTTCCTTGCTGTGGTTCAATAAACCTGGGCAAAAGGTCCATTAGTGTAGATTTTCCTCCGCCTGAAGGCCCTACAAGCGCAACGGTTTTACCTTTGGGGATTTCTATGTTTACACGCTTTAATATCGGTCGTTCGCCGTAGGCAAAAGATACATCTTCCAGGCGGATCGAATCTTTAAAGGATTTGACAACAACAGCGTTAGGTTTGTCAATCACCTCAGGCTTGGTATCAATCAGGTCCAACACGCGTTTACCTGCAGCAAGACCGGTGTGTATCCCTGTAAACGCATCAGATAATGCTTTTGCAGGGCGGGTAACCTGTGAAAAAATGGCAATATAGGCAATGAACTCTGCAGAGGTTAGTGTCGATTCGCCATTTAAAACCATAGAGCCGCCAAAATATACAATGCCAGCAACCATCATTACCCCCAGGAATTCTGAAACAGGGGAAGCCAGTTGCTGCCGGCGTACCATTTTACGCGTAATATTGGAATAGGTAACGTTTTCCTGGTGAAACCGGTCCTTTACATATGTTGTAGCATTGAATGCTTTTACAATTTTGATCCCGGCCAAAGCTTCATCCAGATAGCCCAACATGTTTGCAAAAGTTTCATGGGCCTGTGTAGCTTGCTGCCTTAATCGTTTTACAATTTTTGCAATGATAAATGCCGAAAGGGGGATAACAAGCAGGGAAAACAAAGTTAATTTTGCGGAAATAGAAAAAAGCAACACGATGTACACAATCAGGGTTACAGGCTCCTTGAATACCACCTGCAGGGTATTGGTCACCGTGAATTGCACCACCTGTACATCTGATGATACTTTGGAAAGGATATCACCTTTTCGCTGACTGTTGAAATAGCCCAGGTGCAGGTTCATCACATTGTTGAATACTGATTTTCTAAGGCTAAGCAGGGTATGGATCCTGAGGTCCTCCATGATCCGGGCAGAGAAGTACTTGAAGATATTAGATAGAAGTACAGAGATCACAATCGTGATGCATACGAATTTCAGGGCTTCCTGTGAGCCATAATTGCCAACGAAATAGTCTGTCAGTTCTCTGAACTTGGCCATCACGTCCCACCATGAAGCTGGTTCAGCCGCCACTTCAACAGCTTTTTTATGGTTGAATAAAGTATCTAGTAAGGGTGCTAATAAAGCAAGGTTTAAGGTGTTAAAAAGTATGTACAGTAGGGTCGCAATAACATAGGGTATAGCAAACTTTTCAATAGGCCTGGCGTACGATAATAACCTGAAATAGTCTTTCATTTAAAGTTTTGAAATTTTCCAAAGGTAAGGATTTACGGCAATGTTTAAAATACGGGCAATATGCGTACTTTATCTACAATGCTTCGAGGCTAAAATAAATTGCTTTTATTTGTACATACAGAAGCTGAAATGAATACCCTTTTATCACTGATCACAGAAATTGAGCACGGAAACTTTAATGCATTGGCAAGGGCCATTACTTTGGTCGAAAACGACATCCCGCCGGCTGCGGAATTGTTAAGGTCAATAAATGTTGAAGTCAATGTTCCGGTGATTGGCATAACGGGCCCTCCTGGAGCAGGTAAAAGTACGCTGGTAAATGCCATTACCGCCAAGATAACCGCGGACGGTAAAAAGATAGCAATTCTGGCGGTCGACCCTACTTCTCCTTTTAATTTTGGCTCGTTGCTGGGTGATAGGATCAGAATGGCACAGCAGTTCAATAACCCTAATGTTTATATCCGTTCTTTGGCTACACGGGGCGCATTGGGTGGTATATCGGCAAAAACCATTGAGATTGTGGATGTGCTGAAGGCCGGCGGATTTGATCTGATCCTGGTTGAGACTGTTGGGGTGGGGCAGTCGGAAGTAGAAATTGCCGGACTTGCAGATAAGACAGTTGTGGTACTGGTGCCTGAATCGGGAGATGAAATTCAGAATATCAAATCAGGTTTAATGGAGATTGCCCAGGGCTTTGTGGTGAACAAGGCAGACCGGGAAGGGGCAGATACTTTTGCAAATAACCTGAAAAAGCTGGTTCATCAGCAACACCAGGTAATCCCGGTTTTTAAGACCGTGGCCGATAAGAATGAAGGAATTGACTCGCTTTGCGATTGGCTGCTGAAGCCTGCCGTAGCCGACAATAGCCGTAGGTCATTTCTACTGGCGGAAAAAGCGTTTAAGATTATTCAGCATTACCGCATGACGAATGTAGACAGGAAGCGGCTGCGGGAGGAAATAGATAAGGCATGGCATAAACCGGGCTTTAACATTTATCGTTTTACAGACAATTGGAGCTGAAATTTACCTGCTGTCTCAAAAACAGGACTTCGTTGTATGTCGTATTAGGACAATAATGAACAGATTTTTAACAAAATGGCAATATTTAATACGTTGTTGAAGTGTATTTTGAACACTGGCGTTAAAGCCACGATGATTTCATTGCCGGGAAAATTGACTTTTTCGGTGTTTTAGACAGTGTTTTTCTCTGTATTTAACCTAATTGAGGTTATTTTTTGAGAATTTAGAAGTTTGGAACGGAGTTTGTGTAAGTGTTTTGAGAATTTAAAAATTTGTTTAATTTTGCTACACAAAAAAATTATACAATTAAAATTTGTTTAACCTTAAAAAAGAAAAATTATGAATTATTCTACTTTAAAAAAGGGTCTGGCGGCCTCTCTGGTAGCTTTAATGGGTGCTACAACCCTTGCTACTGCTCAGGACGCTTCGACTTCTTCTTCGGCCAAGGTATTTGGTGGAAGAGGCCAGTACAGAACGTGGTCACTGGGTGTTAACGGTGGTGTTTTATCTCCGTTCATCGCTATTGGTGGTACCAACGATTTCACGAATGCTGATGTAAACTTAGGTTATGGTATCTCGTTGAGAAAACAATTAGGTCATGCATTTGGCTTAGAAGGTAACGTTTTCCGTGGAAAAATTTCAGGAACCAACAAA
This sequence comes from Pedobacter africanus, assembly GCF_900176535.1. Taxonomy (NCBI): domain Bacteria; kingdom Pseudomonadati; phylum Bacteroidota; class Sphingobacteriia; order Sphingobacteriales; family Sphingobacteriaceae; genus Pedobacter; species Pedobacter africanus. The sequence continues at coordinate 2,733,525 of NZ_FWXT01000001.1, forward strand.
GATGGTGGTCCTGCTGCACTTCCTGGCTTAACTTCTTTCGAAACTGAATTGGCTTATGCTGCAGATTTAAGAGGTGTTGTTAACGTTGCAACTGTTGACTTCTTACGTCGCGAAAACTCTGTTAACTTCTTCGTAACTGCTGGTTATGGTGTTGCTGCTTACAGGGCTGCATTAAACGGTGCTGATCCTAAAGATTTACCAGAAACTTTTGGTAAAGACGGAGACAAAAAATACATCAAAGAAGCTTATATCCCAGTTGGTGCTGGTATTAAATTCAAAGTTTCTGAGCGTGTTTCCTTCAACTTGGGTTACACTATGCACTTTGTTGATGCTGATAACCTGGACGGAGTTTGGGCTAAAGCAACTACTAAAGACAAATTCTCTTACGGATATGCTGGTTTAGAATTCTCATTAGGTTCTAAATCTAAACCGAACCTGGATTGGGTTAACCCATTGGCTTTGATGTATGATGAATTGAAAGATCCTTCATTACGTCAGGAAGTTGAAGCTTTGAAAGGCCGTGTGGCTAACATCGAGAAATCTGTTGAAGATCTGAAAAAAGATAGCGATGGTGACGGTGTAGCTGATCAGTTTGACAAATGCCCAGGTACTCCAGCTGGTACTGCTGTTGATGGTTCAGGATGTCCTCTACCTAAAGCACCAGAGCCTACTGCAGTTAACACTAGCAACCTGACTGGTTTCGAAACTATCCAATTTGAATTCAACTCTTCAGTTTTAAAAACTGAGGCTTACCCAACTTTAGATAAATTATCTTCAGTATTGCGTGAAAACGGTGGTAAAGTAACTGTAAACGGTTACGCTTCTAGCGAAGGTACTGCTGCATACAACCTGAAATTATCTAAAGACAGAGCTAACTCTGTTAAAACTTACTTAGTTAACTCTGGTGTTAACGCTAGTCAAGTTGTAACTAAAGGTCATGGTGAAGCTAATCCAATTGCTTCTAACGATACTGAAGAAGGTCGTATCCAGAACCGTCGTGTTGAATCAGCTAGAAACTAATTATTTTCTAATTCATACGAAAAAGAGGGCTTCAATTTTGAAGCCCTCTTTTTTTTATTTATACCTTTGTATAGCTATGTATCTATTCAGAAAAAAAGACCCGAACCGACCTATAAATACCAATATCAGGATCATGCACATCATTAATGCTATTGCCATTATTGTGTTTGCCGCAGGTGTTTTATGGAAACTGATGGCATGGCTTTTTAAATAAAAAATAAAGATGAAAAAGATAATCAATACCACAAATGCCCCTGCGCCGATAGGCCCCTACAACCAGGCTGTAATGGCCAATGGGTTTTTATTTTTATCTGGCCAGGTAGCCATCAATCCCGAAACCGGGGGGCTAACCCAGTCGTCTATTACTGAGGAAACCCACCAGGTGATGCGCAACATCAAAGCTGTTTTGCTGGAAGCTTCCTACAGTTTTGAAGATGTGGTTAAGACCACAATCTTTTTATCAGACATGGCGCTGTTTGCCGAAGTGAATGAAGTATATGGCGCTTATTTCGAAACTGATTTTCCGGCCCGTGAAACTGTAGCTGTAAAAGGCCTGCCAAAAGGGGTGAATGTAGAGATTTCGATGACTGCATATAAGGGCTAAGCTTTGCAAAAGTCTAACCTCCGGTATTTCTTTGCTGGCATTTTATCTTTTGCTATCTGGGGTTTTTTCTCTATTCCCTTGAGAAACCTGAAAGCCTATCCTTCCGAAGAGATTCTGTATTACCGTATTTTTACTTCGCTGGTTTTCATCTGGCTGGCCATTTTCATCTTTAGAAAAAAGCAGCTGAAGGCAGATCTGGATTACCTCAGGTCTATTGAAGTAAGAGGAAAGCGGATCATCCTGTTGCAGCTTGTAGCCTCAACCTTGCTGCTTACAGGAAACTGGTATACCTATATTTATGCGGTAAACAATGTAAGCCTGCAGTCGGCTGCCTTTGCCTATATGGTTTGTCCGCTCATTACCGCCTTTGGCGGATTTATAATTTTAAAAGAAGCGCTCTCCCGGCTAAAACTGGTTTCGCTGGGGATTGCACTGTTAAGTATCCTGCTGCTGGCTACGGGTTCCCTGATAGAAGTGCTCTGGTCTGTGGTTATTGCTTCATTGTATGCCTTTTACCTCATTATACAACGCAAGATGCAAAACCTCGATAAACTGAATGTACTTGCGGTTCAGATTGCTTTGGCGGTGCTGTTGATGCTGCCCTTTTACCTGGGCAAGCATGCCGGCATCCCCAACGATCCCTGGTTCTGGGGAAATATTATTGTGATTGCGGTTTTCTTTACCATTATCCCTTTGTTCATGAGCCTTTATTCTTTGATCGGGATTCCGTCCTCTACTTTGGGCATTATCATTTATATCAATCCTATCATTGCTTTTACAGTGGCCATTTTTTATTTTGGTGAACAGGTGGATGTTCACCGTTTGTTTGCCTACAGCTTGCTGCTGGTATCTGTGATTGTATTTAATTGGGGCATCTTAAAAGATATCCTTACATTTAAAGGGAATAAGAATATTCCATTGAAAAATAGTTAAAACCTTGTTTACTGCTACCTTAGATACAACGATCGAATATTTGAAGGGCGTAGGTCCCAAACGTGCCGAACTTTTACAGAAGGAACTGGGCATTTTTACCTATGAACAATTGCTCAATTATTTCCCTTTCCGCTATATCGACCGAACGAGGTTTTATAAGATAAATGAGCTCAGTACCGAGCTTCCCTATGTTCAGATATTGGGGCGTATAACCAGTAAGGAACAGGTTGGTGAGAAACATAAAAAGCGGATTGTAGCAAAATTGGCTGATGAAACCGGTTCTATCGAACTGGTGTGGTTCCAGAGTTTAAAATGGGTTGATGAGCATGTAAGCAAGGGCAAAGTTTACATCGTATTTGGAAAACCATCAGTATTCAATGGTAGTTACAGCATCTCTCATCCGGATCTGGAAAGTTATCCCCGTCCTGCAACAGTTACAGGCAATCTGCGGCTGCAGCCTGTTTACAATTCGACCGAAAAATTAAAGAAGTTTTTTTTAGACAGCAAGGGCATACAGAAATTGCAAGCTTTGCTGTTGGAGCAGCACCTGCGGGAGGTTAGGGAAACCATTCCGGTATATATTCTGGAGAAATATCAGATGCTTTCCCGGAAAGAGTCGGTTTTAAATATTCACTTTCCAAAGGATGTAGCGACTTTAAAAAAGGCCGAGAGCCGATTGAAGTTTGAAGAGCTGTTCTTTATCCAGCTGCAGCTACTGTACAATAAGCAACTTCGCGAACTCAAATTTAAGGGTCATTTGTTTGAAACCGTAGGCGAGCGCCTCAATACATTTTATAAGGAAATATTGCCCTTCAATCTGACCAACGCGCAGAAAAGGGTGATCAAGGAAATCAGGCTGGATACACAACGTGGCATTCAGATGAATAGACTGGTGCAGGGAGACGTGGGGAGTGGTAAAACTGCGGTGGCTTTGATGAGCATGCTGCTGGCCAATGACAATGGATATCAAGCCTGTATGATGGCCCCTACAGAGATTCTTGCCCGTCAGCATTACGAGTCTATCGCATCCTTGCTGAAAGGCCGTTTGGTTAATGTCGCAATCCTTACGGGCAGCAGTACCAAAAAACAAAGGATCCAGCTGCACGCGGCGCTTGAAGCTGGCGAAATTGACATATTGGTGGGCACGCATGCCCTGATTGAAGATAAAGTGGTGTTCAGGAACCTGGGCATGGTAGTGATTGATGAACAGCACAGGTTTGGCGTGGAGCAAAGGGCAAAGCTCTGGCGCAAAAATGCGGTTCCCCCGCATATTCTGGTGATGACTGCAACGCCCATACCCAGAACGCTGGCCATGACCATGTACGGCGATTTGGACGTATCCGTAATAGACGAACTTCCAGCTGGAAGGAAGCCTGTTGAAACCAGGCATTTGTTTGAAGGACAGCGCCTGAGGATGTTTGGTTTTATGAAGCAGGAGATTGCCAAAGGCCGCCAGGTATACGTAGTTTATCCGCTGATCAAGGAAAGTGAAAAATTGGACCTCTTACACCTTGAGGCAGGCATAGAGCAGATGGGCTATCAGTTTCCACGGCCGCAGTACCAGATCAGTATTGTGCATGGAAAAATGAGCAATGCAGACAAGCAATATGAAATGCAGCAGTTTATAGAGGGGAAGAGCCAGATCATGGTGGCAACCACGGTAATAGAGGTTGGCGTGAATGTCCCTAATGCTTCTGTGATGATCATAGAGAATGCGGAGCGTTTTGGGCTTTCGCAATTGCACCAGCTGCGCGGCCGTGTAGGAAGGGGTGCGGAGCAGTCGTTTTGTATCCTGATGTCTGGAAATAAACTGAGTGCGGACGGAAAGTTGCGCCTGGAAACTATGGTCAAGACCAATAATGGTTTCGAGATATCCGAGATCGACCTGCAGCTCCGTGGACCTGGCGACATTACGGGCACACAGCAAAGCGGGGTACTGGAATTAAAAGTAGCTGATCTGGCCAAAGACCAGCTCATCCTGCAGGAAGCACGGAATACCGTTATAGAGGTATTGGCCAAAGATCCGCAATTGGAACTGCCTGAAAACAGTTTGCTCCGGACTTACCTGTCTAAAAGGCACAAGGGCATCGCTTTCGATAAGATATCCTGATTAATCTTCGTCGCTTCCCGGCAACGAGCCTGCACCAGAATAGGCCCCCTTGCGGATAACAGGGACACCGAGGTGTTTATACAGTTCATCAAGTTGCATCAAACTGCCATTGGTTAAATTGCCCAGAAATATAATGACGATATCCTTTTGGAAATCCCGCACATAGATGTGCCTGAAGCCATGCCACCAGCCTGTATGATACACTACTTTTCTGTTTTTTTCTCCGTCAAATATGCGCCAGCCATAACCGTAGTTAAAGTGACCTTTGATGGCTTTGTTCCTGCCTTTATATGCTGAGTCCAGACTTTTTTGTGTTAATAATCTGCCGTTCTTCAGGTATTTATCATACAACACCAGATCGTGCAAAGTGCTGTAAATACCTTTATCACCAACTGGTCCGTCTAGAAAATTTTGCACTACCGAATAGCGGAAGCTGTTGCGATCGTGGCCCACAACATCAACAGGTATTTTTTCATATTCTGTTGTGGAATATACATGGGTGTTCTTCATCCCTGCAGGTTTAAAAACGTGCTCCATCATGTACTGTGAAAAACGCTGGCCTGTCACCTTTTCTATAATGGCGGCAAGCACCATGAAATTGGAATTGTTGTAATGAAAAACGCGATTGGGTTTGGTGTAGGGATTCGGTTTTTTATCGGCTATAACCTCCATCACCTCCTGGTTGGATACACCTTTTTTCATGTTGCGCTTTTCCTTGCGCCAGATGTCATCAATAAAATAGACGTAGTTCATCATCCCGCTGCGGTGTGACAATAAAAGCTCCACTGTAATTCCCTCGTAAGGGAAGTTTGGATAGAATTTTTTTACATCGTCGGTCAGCTTCAATTTTCCTGCTTCTACCAACTGCATGATGGCAACCCCGGTAAAGGTCTTGGTGATAGATGCGAGTTCAAATTCGGAGTTTATTTTTAAGCTGTCGCGGTGCAGGTAATCGGCCCAGCCGACGGCTTTCTCATAGATGATTTTTCCACCTTTTGCCACCAGCATATTTCCGTTGAAATTATATTTTTTATGTAAGTTCTGTACAAAATCAGCAATCCATTGGTCGGCTTTTGCCGGGTTGTAAACCAGTGCCAGGCTATCGGCCCGGTCGTCTTCCTTAACTCTGACCTTTTTATCGGCTTCGGCTTTTTTAGCTTTTTCTTCTGGCGTTGAACATGAGGAGAGGGATAAAATGCTTAGTGCTGTGATTATGGTTAAGAACTGAAACTTCATGAAGGATAGTATACGATTTAAAAAGTCGAAAAATAAGGATTTTTACCCCTTTAAACGTAAAAGAGTTTTAAACATTATATCATTTGTTACATAAATAAAGATCATTGAGGGACAAAAACATTAAATTTGGGGACAACAAAAAATAGAACAAATGAATTTTAGAACAGAACACGATACGATGGGTGAAGTGCAGGTGCCTGCTGATAAATATTGGGGTGCTCAAACTGAACGTTCAAGGAATAATTTTAAAATTGGTCCTGAGGCCTCTATGCCAAAGGAAATCATTCATGCTTTTGGATATCTGAAAAAGGCAGCTGCGTTGGCCAACACAGAGCTTGGTGTTTTGAGTCAGGATAAGGCGGATCTGATTGCAAAGGCTTGCGATGAGATCATTGCCGGCGAGTTGGATGAGCAGTTCCCGCTGGTGATCTGGCAAACCGGGTCAGGTACGCAAAGCAACATGAATGCCAATGAAGTGATTGCCTATCGTGGGCATGTTTTAAATGGTGGTGCATTAGGGGATGAAAAGAAAGTGCTGCACCCTAATGACGATGTAAACAAATCGCAGTCTTCAAACGATACCTACCCTACTGCTATGCATATTGCTGCGTATAAGCAGGCGGTAGAAGTGACCCTTCCGGGCCTGGAAAAACTGCATGGCACCCTTGCTGCAAAATCGCAGGAGTTTGCTGCTATTGTTAAAACCGGCCGTACCCATTTTATGGACGCTACACCTTTAACATTAGGGCAGGAATTTTCCGGTTATGCGCAGCAAATCAGTAATGGCATCAGGGCCATTAAAAATGCCCTGGTAATGATCAGTGAGCTGGCATTGGGCGGTACCGCTGTGGGCACGGGGTTAAATACCCCGAAGGGTTATGATGTATTGGTCGCTAAAAAAATAGCTGAGTTGACAGGCTTGCCATTTGTAACCGCGCCCAATAAATTTGAGGCCCTGGCAGCGCATGATGCCATGGTTGAACTTTCGGGCGCTTACAAACGTGTGGCTGTTTCCCTGATGAAGGTGGCCAATGATGTAAGGATGCTGAGCTCCGGCCCAAGATCGGGAATAGGTGAGATCATTATCCCCGACAATGAGCCGGGTTCTTCAATTATGCCTGGCAAAGTTAATCCTACACAGCCTGAAGCACTCACCATGGTTTGTGCACAGGTAATTGGAAATGACGTAGCCGTAAGTATTGGTGGAAGTACCGGTCATTTTGAATTGAATGTATTTAAGCCGGTAATTGCGGCTAATGTATTGCAATCTGGCCGTTTGATAGGTGATGCTTGTGTTTCATTTAATGACCATTGTGCTGCAGGGATCCTGCCAAACCTTCCGGAGATCAAAAAGCACCTGGAAAACTCATTGATGCTGGTTACTGCGTTGAACCCGCATATAGGCTATGAGAATGCTGCAAAAATTGCAAAGAAAGCACATAAGGAAAATAAAACACTTCGTGAAGCAGCTGTAGAACTGGGCTTGCTGACTACCGGGCAATTTGAGGAATGGGTGCGTCCGGAAGAGATGGTAGGCAGTTTAAAGTAAGCCGGGTTAGCTGGAAAGATATGCTGAGATTGTTGTTTGGCTTTTTGTTGATCCTATGTATTGCGGTTTCATGCAGGCGGTTACCTGATGTACAGGGAAAAGGCGAAGCATTTTTGCAGGGGGTATGGAACCAGGACAGTATCGCGAATGCCGACAAATTACTGAATTACACGCAGCATAAATTCAGGTTTACCTGTGACTCCTTTTATGTGGATCTTACCACACACTCTAAAGTGAATTACTATTCAGATTCCTGTTTTAATGGAGGGGTCTGGAAGGAGTATGCCAAAGGGGTGTATGAAGTGAGGGCCGACAGCCTTTTCCTGGTTGGAACTTATACCAAAGCCAATTATAAGCAGAAGATTTCCGGCTGCTATCGGATTGGACAGTATATACAAACTTTTTACATCAGGTCGGCCGGCCAGGACCAGCTGAAGCTGGAAAGCACCAGCAATCAGAGGGATTGTACCCTGGCCTTAAAAGAACGCATCACCTGTAAGCCTAAAGAATTATAGTAATGAACAAGAAAGTAATGATAAAAATGAGTAAAGGCCTTCTGGCCTTTGCCTTTGTTTTATACATGCCGCTACATGCAGGGGCCTGGGGTATGCTGGGACACCGGATAGTTGGGCAGATTGCCGAAAGTCACCTTAGCGGCAAAGCCAGGAAAGGTGTGAAAGAGGTATTGGGTAACGAAAGCCTGGCTATGGCAAGTAACTGGGGCGATTTTATCAAGTCGGACCCTGCCTACGATTATTTATACAACTGGCATTTTGTAAACCTGCCTGCCGGGTTAGACAAACAGGGGGTATTTGATCTTTTAGAACAGGAAAAATCGCCGAACGTTTATAATAAAATCCCGGAAATGGCGGCCGTATTGAAGAACAGAAAGACCAGTGCTGAAGAAAAAAGACTGGCAATGCGCCTGCTGATCCACTTGGTGGGTGATTTGAACCAGCCCATGCATACCGCAAGGAAAGAAGACCTTGGCGGCAATAAAGTATTTGTAACCTGGTTCGGTGAAAAGTCTAACCTGCACAGGGTTTGGGACGAATCACTGATCGAATACCAGCAGCTAAGTTATACAGAGTACGCAAATGCCATCAACTTTCCTTCGGCCGATCAGTTGAGTACCTGGCGGAACAGTTCTTTAAAAGATTATGTCTATGGTTCTTACATGGCCTGCAACAGAATTTATGCCAACGTTAAACCTGAAGAAAGGCTGAGCTATAAATATAATTTTGAGTTTGCAGGCTTGTTGAATGAACAACTGCTTAAAGGAGGGATTTGTCTGGCAAATATCCTGAATGACATTTATAAATAGCGGATATGAAGATACTGATGGTTTGTTTGGGCAATATATGCCGTTCGCCCCTGGCAGAAGGTATTATGCGACAGCTGCTGGAGGAGCAAGGGCTGAGCTGGGAGGTTGCTTCTGCGGGGACGGGCGATTGGCATGTAAACCAGCCTGCAGACAGGAGAAGCATCGCCATTGCCAAAAAATTTGGATATGATATCTCAAAGCAAAGGGCAAGGCATTTTGGTAAACAGATGTTTGATGAGGCAGATCATATCCTGGTGATGGACCGGAATAACCTCAGAGATGTGCTGAAACTGGCAGAGAATACCGAACAGCGTGAAAAAGTGAAACTGTTTTTGGCCGGCGATCTGGAAGTGACAGACCCCTATTATGATGACCAGCTTTTTGAGCCTGTCTTTTTAGGTATCGAGGAACGTTGCAAGGCATTGATAGAGGAAATGAAACTATAACGATGGAACCACTCAAGCTTTTTATGTTTTTGCTGGGTTGTAAGCCCCCGGGCCGGCATACCGAGCAGCACGATATCTTTTTTACAATCGGAATTTCATTGGCAGCAGTGAAACAGGATATCATAGACTTCTGGCCAGAAGCAAAGGGAAAAATCCATATTGATGCCTGGAGAATGGTTGACAGAGTTGGGGAGTATCAACTGAAGGTTGTGCCGGCTGCAGAAAAATTAGATGATCAGAAAAATAAACTGTTTTTTTTGAACCTGGGCGGGTACAGAAAAGGCGAGTTTGATGAATTGCATTATAAGCTGTTGATTGTGGCGGACAGTCTGGGCACAGCTTCTAAAACGGCTAAAGAGACTGCCTTTTATAAACACACGGGGTTTGAAGGGGCGGTGTCGCATATTGACGACAAATACGGAATTGACGTAGATGACGTTTTTGAAATAGCAGATGTCCTTCCATCAGGTGTTAAAAGTAAATACAGGTTACAACTAGAGGTGGGTGCCGATGGGCCTGCCGATGAAATGCACCTGGGTTATTTGCCTTTAAGCAGGCTTTGATTTCATAGCTTTTGATTTAGTTTACAGCTGCTTAAGTAAATTTATCCTATCTTTAGCGAATGAACAAAATTTGTTTGATATTGATTGGCCTTTTTTTTTCCAGTAAGGCCATGACCCAAACCGGTACCTTTTTGTCGCAGGACTCACAACCGGGCAATGGGGCTGTAAATATTGTGGTGTCCAATCTGGATGAGAATGATGGCGACGATTATTTTGCGGAGGCAGAAAAGAACGAGCGCCGCGGAGACCTGAACGATGCGATCACTTTATTTGGAAAAGCTGCATTCGAATACAACAGTGCTAAAAAATTTTCACAATATGGTTCAGCACTTTTAAGGCTCGCCAATGTGCATTACCTGCTTGCCCATTATTCGGAAGCAGAACAGGTAACCCTGAACGTTGCCTTAAAGAATTACGCCAAAATTGGCAGCAGAGCGGGGCAGATGGAGTCATACGGACAGCTTGGCAAAATATATCTGGCCGCAAATAAATTGACGCAATCGCTCTGGTTTTATACACAGCAGGGCATACTGGCCCAACAGATGGGTAACAATAATGCCTATATCGATTCTATATTGGGCCTGGCACAGGTTAAGATCAGAAAAAAAGAATACACCCTTGCGGCAAGGGACCTCAACAGGGCCGAACTGCTGGCAAAGTCTTCCAGTTTAGCCAGGTTTAAGGGCCAGATTAAAGAAGCCAGGGCACAGATCCCGGCTAAAGTTATGGCAAAGAAATAGTTGCCCTGTCAAATATTTGCAGCTCAAATAGTTTTTTTGTATCATTGATTCTATAGTATTTGACTACTTTTGGGTATGTTTACAGAAAAGAGACAGTATTATTACTGTCTCTTTTCTGTTTATTTCTGAAATTGGTATCATATTAGTGCGAAATATAAAAATGGATTTTAAAAATGTTAAAGAGATGTTGAAGAAGATATTACTGGTAACCTTTACTGCCGCCGTTCTTGCCTGCCACGCTGCCCCTAAAACACAGCCCCTGGTTCAAGGTGTAAGCAACATTGTGCCTGATGAAAAGCAAGCACTGGTATGTAAGGAAATTGTGGGGTTGATAGAGAATTATAACTACAAGAAAATTAAAATTAACGATTCCATTTCTTCACTGGTACTGGATAAGTACATCAAAGATCTGGACCCTTATAAGTACTATTTTCTGGCTTCTGATATAAAAGAGTTTGAGAAGTTCAGGTATTCACTTGATGATGATTTCCGCAATGGAGACCTGAGTGCACCATTTTATATTTTTAATGTTTACCTGAAACGTTATAACGAATTTCTGACCTATGCTTTTACAGAGATTAAAGCGAAGCAGAATTACACCCAGAATGAAACCTATGTATTTGACAGGGAAAAGATGCCATGGACCAGTTCTAAGGCTGCATTGGATGACCTTTGGAGAAAAAGGGTAAAATATGAGCTGGTAAACTTAAAAATTGCAGGGACACCGGAAGCCAAGAACGTAGAAACTCTGACAAAACGATATGAGGCGCTGAAATCCCAGTCGTCTAAGCTGAACAACCAGGATGTTTTCCAGACAATCATGGATGCTTTTACCGAAACCATTGATCCGCACACCAATTATTTTAACCCAACCAATGCCCAGCAGTTTAACGAAGATATGGCCCGTTCTTTTGAAGGGATTGGTGCCAGGCTGCAACTGGAAAACGAGGTGCTTAAAATTGCTGAAGTGATTCCCGGAGGACCTGCCTTTAAGAGCAAGCTACTGAGTGCGGGCGACAGGATCGTTGCAGTTGCGCAGGGTGCCGGAGAATTTGAAGACATTATTGGCTGGAGGATAGAAAGTTCTGTGGCTAAGATTAAAGGCCCTAAGGGAACCAAAGTAAGGCTTAAAATTATTCCTGCGGGAATGGAAATGTCGGCCAAACCGGTAATTATTGAATTGGTAAGGGAAAAAATTGTAATGGAAGACCAGTCTGCCAAAAAGAAGGTACAAACCATACAGTCAAACGGCAAGCCTTATAAGATCGGAATCATTACTGTGCCTGCATTCTATGCCGATTTCAAAGCGGCAAATGCCGGTGACCCCAACTATAAAAGCACTACACGTGATGTAAGGTTATTGATTGATACCTTAAAAAACCGCGATAAAGTAGATGCCATTGTAATGGACTTACGTGCAAATGGAGGTGGTTCTTTGGTTGAGGCGATTGATTTAACAGGCTTATTTATCAATAAAGGGCCGGTTGTGCAGGTTAAGGATCTTAGGAACGGGGTAGAAGTGAGCGAAGACAACAATCCAGGTGTAGCCTGGGCCGGGCCTTTTGGTGTTATGGTTGACAGACTGAGTGCTTCTGCATCTGAAATCTTTGCAGGTGCTATTCAGGACTATGGAAGAGGAATCATCATGGGCACACAAACCTATGGAAAAGGAACGGTACAATCCTCGATTGACATGAATAAGCTGGTTAATCCTTCCATCATTCAAAGGCTTGCTGCACTTGTTGGTAAAACCGGTAGTGTGATAAAAACTGAAAAAGAAGGAATCCAGCTTGGCCAGATCAATTTAACGATGGCGAAGTTTTATCGTGTAACTGGTAGCAGTACCCAGCATAAAGGGGTAATGCCTGATATTGAATTCCCTTCTTTATACCCAATGGACAAGATTGGTGAAGATACAGAGCCTTCCGCTTTGCCATGGGATGAAGTAAAAGCCTCTAATTTTACACCGGTGGCGAACCTTGCGCCGCTTAAGCCAGGTCTGATAGCGCTGCATAAACAACGGATGGCCAAATCGCTGGATTATAAAGTAATGGAGCAGGACATTGCAGAGCTGAATAAAAGCGATAAAGAAGTTTCGGTTTCTTTAAATGAAGTAAAATTAAAACAGGAAAGAGACAGCCTTGAGGCGAAAAACCTGGCTAAAATCAACTCATTAAGGGCTTCAAGAGGTCTGCCTGCCGTTAAAAAGGGAGATAAGATAAAGAAAGAAGAGAGCTTTGATTTTGTACAGGATGAGAGTCTGAGGATCATGGCCGACTTTATGCAAATGACTGATCCTGCGGGGAAAGGCCTGGTAAAGAACCAAACTCCTTTGAAATAAGCTCACCTAAAGTATTTCAACAAAAAGGCTCCTGGCACAATGTGTCAGGAGCCTTTTTTACATTAGTGGCAGTTATTTCCCAGATTTATCCTGGGTGGCTTTCTGTATTTGCATGGCCATCATTTCTTTCATCGTACGGTTCATACCTTCTGTGGAACCATCCAGGAAGATGACATTGCCTTCGCTGTTTTCTGCAAATTGTTTGATGGATTCCGTCCACATTGTGAAGAGAATAACCGAGATATCCAGATTGGCTTCTTCCATTTCCTGGGCCGCTTTGGTCATACCATGTGCAACCTCAGCCCGGAAGAGGGCAATACCCTGTCCGCGTAACTGTGCAGCCTCGCGTTCTGCTGCGGCTGCAATTTTAATGGCATTCCCATCGGCTTCGGCACCTTTGGTCTTGGTGATCAACAGGGCCTGGCCTTCGTTTTCTGCCGCGGCCTTCAAGTTGTTGGAGGCCACTACCCTGCTCATCGAGCGCATGATCTCTTCATCAAAGGTAATGTCGTTCAGCTGCAGGTCCTGCAGGTGATACCCCCAGCTTTCCAGTACCTGGTCTATCTGCTGCTTTACGTGTTCTACAATTTCGTTCCGCTGGGCAAGTACATTCGCCTGTTTTTGTGTAGCTACATAGGCCCGGATAGAGCCTTCTATGGTGCGGATCAGGGCCTGCATCAGGTTGTTGGAGTCCACAAACTTAAAAGCTACGTTTTTGATGGTTTCTTCGTCATGGTTGATGACAGAATAAAGCAGCATGGCTTTAAAATAAACATTGGCCTGGTCTTGTGTAACCGCCTGAAAGGACAATTCTACCGATCTGTTCTGTATAGAGATCCTGGAATGGATGTTTTCGATCAGGGGGATTTTTAAGCTCAATCCCGGGCGCAATAGCCTCCTGTATTTTCCGAAGATGGTAATTACAGCAATTGTCCCTTGTTTTACGGTAACAAATGAGCTGATCAGGACAATAAAAGCTACAAAGAGAAAAATGTAAAGCGAGTAATTCATAAGTCGTTTTTAAATGATGAATAATTTATTCAAGATACGAACAAATCTGAATGATAAGCGGTTTTTGTTTCTGGAACTGAACATTACATGCAGGCACGGATGTTGTATATGGATAGTGAACTAAATTTTAAACGTTATGAATGTAAAAAGAACATTTGGTACCATATTAACTATTTTAGGCATAATAGGGCTTATTTATGCAGGGTATGGATTTATTAATCATAGTATGCAGAGCCGGGAATTGATTGTTGCCGGGATCATAGGGCTTATTTTTTTCGTTTCAGGAATAGGTTTGGTCAAGAATACAAAAGACGAGTCTTAATCCATTAATTCAATACGGCCTGATCCGGAGAATTTTAGCCGGTGACCCGGGAAATCGGCATTGGTTAGCGATTTGATCTTCTTAAATGCCCCCTGGTTTTCATCTAAAGTCAGGCGGTTAACTTTGTCCTGTTTTACAGATACCACATCGGCATACAGAAAATCACCTTTGGCGTTTATTTTTAATTGAAGTAATGGTGCTATGCCATTAGGACCTTTAAGGCTAAACATACCATAGGTACAAAAGTTGCCGAGGCTGTAAGCGATAAACTTGTTCCTGTATACTTCCACCGCCCTGGTGACATGCGGGCCATGTCCAAGCACTATGTCTGCCCCGGCATCTACTACGGCATGGGCAAAGGCATATACATTACCCCTGTTCTCACCATAAAATATTTCCTTACGTTTTAAAACGTGCTCAGCTTTGGCGCCTTCGGCACCCCCATGGAAAGAAACGATCACAATATCGGCCTGTGCTTTCAGGCGTCGTACCAGTTGTATGGCACTGTCTGTCTGGTTAATGGAAACGGTATTTTCGTTTGGTGCGAAGGCACAGAAAGCATACTTAATACTATCTTTTTCAAAAATGGCATAGGGATGGGATTGTAGCCCGGCATATGGAATTTCCAGGGAATCCAGAATCGCTGCGGTGCGGCTTCGGCCTTTGAGCCCGAAATCGCCCACATGGTTGTTGGCGATGCTCAACAGGTTAAACCCGGCTTTTTTGATGATGCCTGCGTACCGTTCTGGCATCCTGAAAGCGAAACAGCTGTTGCTGTTCGGGTCTTTGCATTTGGTAGACTTGCCATTGTCGAGCAGACAGCCCTCCAGGTTGCCAAAAACAATATCACCTTGCAACAGGCTGTCCACTGCTTTAAAACTATGGACTGCATCATCAGGAGGTAGATTTGATTTTGTTGGATAGGCAGAGCCGATCATGATATCACCAACGGCAACAATAGCTAATGTATCTTTTTTAGGAATTACTGGCGTGTCAATCTGAACCTTTTTGGGTACACTGGCGGTATTATTGGAGCAGCTTAGGGCAATCAGTGCAATTTTTACACTAAGCAGGGCTATTGCTGAAAGTTTCAATGGTCTATTCCTGGATCAGGTCTTCCTTAACACCGTCTAATATCCGACCACCCTTGTAAAAATATCTTGAATAATAAGGCTCGTTTAAATTGCTGATTACTACACCTCGACTGGAAGAGGCATGGGCAAAGCGGTTATCGCCCAGGTAAATTCCGATATGTGTGATGCTCCTGCTTTTGATTTTAAAAAATACGAGGTCGCCTTCTTTCAGTTCGTCTTTTGGTAGCGGGTCTACCATGCTGAAAATATCACGGGAGTTACGTAATATGGTAGTGTTGAAAACTTTATCGTAAATGGCTTTGGTAAAAGCCGAACAGTCAATTCCTTTCTGAGTATTTCCTCCGAACCGGTAAGGGGTTCCAATCCATTCGTAGATGAATTTGTATAATTTAACATTGGAGGTTGCATCTACCGCAACGCCCATAACCTGTGAGAAATATTGGGATGCTAAGTTGTCGGGGTCTGCTAATTTATTGGTCTCTTTTGTTTTTGTTTGCGCATTTACAGCTGTTAAACTGCACAAACCAATGAGGGAAGAAAACAAAAACTTTTTAATCATGTTATACTGTTAAGTTTGGGTATTAATCACTTACACTTAAACGTACACCACTAGGGCTTATTGTCAGGCTGTCAAAACTATGTATTTTACAAATGTTATCCAAATGTATTGTTTCTAAATGTGAAAGTTATTAACAATTTTGGCATAATGCTTTATTTTTTTGCACCATATAAGTTTCGGCTGGTTCTAAATTAGAAGCAACTTTATGATGGTTTATCGGGGATCTGTTTGCTTAAAATTTGTCAGGATGTCTATATGCACTAATATTGACCTTGTTAGCACTTCTGATAGATGGGGTAAAATAAGCTTCCTTAGTGTGCATTTTACATCATTTACTTCTATATATTGCAATAAAAAAGTAGATTTGCTCTCGTAAAAAAAATCAACACCCCAAAATGAGTGCAGTAGAAATAAATAAAGATACCTATCTGAAGTGGTTTGAGTCGATGTTGCTGATGCGCAAGTTCGAAGAAAAAACCGGTCAACTTTATGGACAACAAAAAATCCGTGGTTTTTGTCATTTATACATCGGTCAGGAAGCTGTAGTAGCCGGAGCGATTTCCGCGCTTCAGCCTGAAGATACGATGATTACTGCTTACCGTGATCACGCTCATGCATTGGCAAAAGGTGTAAGTGCAAACAGCATCATGGCCGAAATGTACGGTAAGGTAACTGGCTGTTCAAAAGGTAAAGGCGGTTCGATGCACATGTTCAGCAAAGAATTCAATTTTTATGGCGGGCATGGTATTGTAGGGGGGCAGATCCCTTTGGGTGCAGGTATTGCATTTGCTGAAAAATATAAAGGCACTAAAAATGTAAACGTTTGCTACATGGGAGACGGTGCCGTACGCCAGGGAGCTTTAAACGAAGCTTTCAACATGGCCATGCTGTGGAAACTCCCGGTTATTTTCGTTTGCGAAAACAACGGTTATGCCATGGGTACTTCGGTAGAACGTACCACCAACATGACTGATATTTATAAAATTGGTTTAGGTTTTGATATGCCATGTGCCCCTGTAGATGGTATGGACCCGGTTGCAGTACACAACGCAATGGATGAGGCAGCACAGCGTGCCAGGAACGGAGAAGGACCAACTTTCCTGGAAATGAGAACTTACCGTTACCGTGGACATTCTATGTCTGACCCTGCCAAGTACCGTACCAAAGACGAGCTGGAAGAATATAAGGCTAAAGATCCGATTGAACTGGTGAGAGAGGTAATCCTTAAGGAAAAATATGCTGATCAGGCCTGGATCGAGGAAATTGAAAATAAAGTAAAGCAGATTGTTGATGAGTCTGTAAAATTTGCTGAAGAATCTCCATTCCCGGATGCCTCAGAATTGTATACTGATGTATACGTGCAGCAGGATTATCCTTATGTAAAAGATTAATTAAGAACGCATTTCAATAGATATATAGCATGGCTGAAATAGTTAGAATGCCCAAAATGAGCGATACCATGACCGAAGGGGTGATGGCTAAGTGGCATAAAAAAGTTGGCGATAAAGTAAAGAGCGGCGATGTAATGGCCGAAGTGGAAACCGATAAGGCGACCATGGATTTAGAATCCTATTGGGATGGTACCGTATTGTACATTGGTGTAGAAGAAGGTAAGGCCGTTCCTGTTGATGCAGTTATTGCTGTTATCGGTAAAGAGGGCGAAGATTAT
The DNA here is from genome assembly GCF_900176535.1 of Pedobacter africanus. NCBI lineage: Bacteria > Pseudomonadati > Bacteroidota > Sphingobacteriia > Sphingobacteriales > Sphingobacteriaceae > Pedobacter > Pedobacter africanus. The sequence continues at coordinate 2,751,046 of NZ_FWXT01000001.1, forward strand.
AAAGCTGCTTTGGACGCAGAAGGTGCAGCAGCCCCTGCAGCTGATAACAAGACTGCCGAAGCAGCCCCTGCAGCGGAAAAAAATGATGCACCTGCTGAGGAAGCCAAAGGCGGATTGTCTGAAGCTGAGCTGGCAGCAAAAGGTGTTACGGTAATCCGTATGCCTTTGCTTAGCGATACCATGACTGAAGGCGTAATTGCGGAATGGCATAAAAAAGTTGGCGATAAAGTTAAAGACGATGATATCCTGGCCGATGTGGAAACCGATAAGGCAACCATGGAGGTAATGGGCTATGCCAGCGGAACTTTACTGCACATTGGTGTGGAAAAAGGGGCTGCGGCAAAAGTAAATGGGATCATCGCCATTGTAGGACCTGAAGGAACAGACATCAGTGGTATCCTGGCGCAAGGAGATGTTCCTGCCAAACCAGTTGCTGATGCGAAGTCTGATGCCCCTGTGGCAGAAAAAGCTCCTGAAGCAAAAGAAGCTGCAGCTGTTTCGTCTGGAAACGGCGAAAGGGTAAAAGCATCTCCATTGGCCAAACGCATCGCGAAAGATAAAGGAATCGATCTTTCACAGGTTGCCGGAAGTGCCGATGGTGGTCGTATCATTAAAAAAGACATAGAGAACTTCAAACCTGCTACCGCAGCTCCGGTCGCAGTATCTTCATCTGCCCCTGCTGCAGAAAAAGCTGCACCGGTAATCCCTCAGTATGTGGGTGAAGAGAAATTTACCGAGAAACCAGTGTCGCAGATGCGTAAAGTGATTGCTAAGCGTTTAGCAGAGAGCTTGTTCACTGCTCCGCATTTTTACCTGACCATCAGTATAGATATGGACAATGCAATGACTGCCCGTACGGCAATTAATGCGGTTGCTCCGGTTAAGGTTTCTTTCAATGATATCGTAATCAAAGCGGTGGCTGTTGCCTTAAAACAACACCCTGCGGTGAATTCTTCATGGGGTGGTGATAAGATCCGTTTCAACGAGCACACCAATATCGGCGTAGCGATGGCGGTGGAAGATGGCTTACTGGTTCCTGTGGTTCGTTTTGCAGATGGCAAATCCTTATCTCATATCTCTGCCGAGGTTAAAGAATACGGACAGAAAGCAAAAGCCAAAAAACTGCAGCCATCAGATTGGGAGGGTTCTACCTTTACCGTTTCTAACCTGGGTATGTTTGGTATTGATGAATTTACTTCTATCATCAATTCCCCTGACGGCGCGATCCTTTCTGTAGGTGCGATCCAACAGGTTCCTGTTGTTAAAAACGGAGCCGTTGTACCCGGTAATGTAATGAAGCTGACTTTAGGCTGTGACCACCGTGTGGTTGATGGCGCTACTGGCGCTGCATTCCTGCAAACATTAAAAGGATTGCTGGAAGAGCCAATCAGGCTGCTGGCTTAACATCAGCATTAAGAGCGCTTAAAGAGCGCATTAAATAATATAAAGGTTGTCTGCCCATTAAAGCAGGCAGCCTTTTTTTATGCCTGTTAGTTTTGTACTTTTGCGCCTATGTCAAACATCAAACCCTCTTTAGCAAAAGGAACCCGAGATTTTTCACCACAGGAAATGGTGAAACGCAATTATATTTTTGATACCATTAAAACGGTATTTAAAAAATATGGTTATGCCGAAATACAGACCCCGGCAATGGAAAACCTGGCAACACTAACCGGAAAATACGGTGATGAGGGTGATAAACTTATATTTAAAATCCTGAACAGCGGTGATTTCCTTTCCAAGGTGAAACCAGAGCAGATGGCCCAGGCCAATTCAAATGCCATCACCTCATCCATCAGTGAAAAAGCGTTGCGCTATGACCTCACAGTGCCCTTTGCCCGGTATGTTGTGATGCACCAGAACGACATTGCCCTCCCCTTCAAACGTTTCCAGGTGCAGCCTGTATGGCGTGCAGACCGCCCGCAGAAGGGGCGTTACCGCGAGTTTTATCAATGTGATGTTGATGTGGTGGGCTCAGACAGCCTGTTAAACGAGGCAGAATTTGTATTGATCTACCAGGAAGCATTGAGTAACCTTGGTCTTAAAGACTTTACTATAAAAATCAACAACCGCAAGATCCTTTCCGGAATTGCGGAGGTGGTGGGTAAACCCGAACTGATTGTTGATATGACTGTTGCCATTGACAAGCTGGATAAAATTGGTTTGGAGGGCGTGATCAAAGAACTCCTGGAGCGTGGCTTTACTGAAGCGGATATTGAGCAGTTAAAGCCGGTTATTTTGCTGGAAGGTTCCAATACCGAGAAGTTAAACAGCCTCCGGGCGGTGTTGTCCGCATCAGCCACAGGCCTTAAAGGAATAGAAGAGATAGAACAGGTTTTTGAATATTTAGCTGGAATGCTTATGCCTGAGGCACCGAAGCCAGACCTGGAACTGGACATCACACTGGCAAGGGGATTGAACTATTATACGGGCTGTATATTTGAGGTGAAAACCAATGAGGTAGCAATGGGAAGTATAGGCGGTGGCGGTCGTTATGATGACCTTACTGGAATGTTTGGGCTGAAGGGCTTAACAGGTGCGGGAATTTCTTTCGGCGCAGACAGGATTTACGATGTTTTGCAGGAACTCAACCTTTTCCCTGAATCTGCAGCAGCAGGAACAAAGGTCCTGATCAGCAACTTCGATCAGGATGCCGAAAGATATGCATTACCGATACTGCAGCAGCTGCGCAATGCCAGCATTGCCACAGAGTTGTATCCTTCTTCAGCAAAGCTGAAAAAACAAATGAGCTATGCAGATGACAAGGGTATCCCATTCGTTATCTTAATTGGAAGTGATGAAATGCAGACGGGATTACTTACTTTAAAAGACATGCAGAGCGGCAAACAACAAAAGCTTACAACGATAGCTATAATAGACCTGTTAAAGCGCTAATAGGTTTTGCCGGCCAGTATACCTTCAATCCGGTCCAGTAATTCATCTATATCAAATGGTTTCGGCAGGAAGCCATTTGGTTTGTATTCTCCATGTTGTATATTTTCTGCTGTATATTTTGCCGATATCAGCAACACGGGGATATGCGCTGTGGATGAATTTGTTCTGATCTCCTTTAACAAATCCCTTCCATCACCGTCTGGAAGCATGATGTCCAGGATCACCAGATCAGGTTTCATCTGGTCAATATGGGTCATCATATCTGCACTTTTATTCAGGCCGGTTACTTTATACGATTCGCTTTGCAGGATCAGGGTGATCACATCAAGAATGGCATGATTGTCCTCAATGACAAGTATCTTTTTGTATGTTGTGGTATTTTTTTTCAATTCGACCAGTTTGAGTTGCAAATATATTAAGTAGAATGATTTGTTTATCTAATTTTTATTTTTTTTAAACAACCTCGCCTGAAGTCATATTAGCGCCATGTTCTCAAGTCCGGATGCCGGAATAATCACAGAATTGATTAATTTTGGCTCCAATTGAAAAAGAAGCACCAGCATATTCATCGGCACCTGTCGATTTTGCTGTTATGGGTATTTGCCATAGCACTTACTCCTTTTGGTGCTTTTCATAACCACAAACACGAGGAAACCTCTTGTACAGGTCATCAGAAAAACTGTAAGCATAAATTGCACGTCAGCAATCACAATGACGATTGTCTGGTATGTAAGGTCCATTTTGAAAAGAATTACCTGAAAGCACAGCAGTATTTTCCCACCTACACCACTTATACGCATGCCAGGCCGTATTATACCGTACTGAGTGGTACTTATGTTGAACTGATCGGCCTTTCTCTCAGAGGCCCCCCTGTAGTTTAGGTACCTCTTAACAGGCAGTCTGCTGCCTTATTTTTATCCATACCCTACATTTCATAAACCTGCATCGCTATGCTATGGCCCTGCAGTAAAATAACAGATAAATGAAAAAGACCTATCTTTTACTATATACATTATTGTGCTCATTTTTTACATTGAGCGGCTTTGCAACCGATATGGCCCAGTTCAGGGGCAAGGTTGTTGATGCTTCAGACCAGAGCCCGCTGGTGGGGGCAACCATTTACATTACAGATTTAAAGGCCATTACCACAACCAATGCACAAGGTGAATTTGTTTTAAAGAATGTGCCTGCAAAAGGAAAATTCCTGCTGGAAGTCCGTTATGTGGGTTACAGAACCTATTCTTCAGTGGTTGACCTCGGCAGTCAAAATGGCTTGTCCATTTCCCTAACCCCATCAATTATTGAAAGCGCCGAGGTGGTGATTACAGGCTCACCCTTTAGTTCCAGCAACAAGACGAGTAGTTTATCGGTCGTGACGGTGGGCAAAACGAAACTGGCGCAGGCAGGGAGTACCAACTTAATGGACGCGATTGCCAAAATACCTGGTGTTGCTCAGGTAAGTACGGGTGGGGCAATCTCCAAGCCTGTTATCCGTGGCTTAGGTTATAACCGGGTCTTGACCATGGTTGACGGCGCCCGTGAAGAAGCCCAGCAATGGGGGGATGAGCACGGAATAGAGGTTGACCAGTTTTCGGCAGCAAGGATAGAAATTTTAAAGGGACCGGCAAGTTTACTGTACGGTTCGGATGCCTTAGGCGGGGTGATCAATGTAATTGATGACCTGGTTCCTGCTCCGGGGGTACACAATGGAGAGTTTACCAGTAACTACAGCACCAATAATGGCCTTACCGCTTCTTCCCTAATGCTGCAGGGGAATGAAAATGGTTTTGTATATCGTGGCCGTGCATCTTACAAAAATGCCTACGGCTTTAGGTATAAGGACACCACAGTGCCCAATTCTGGTTTCAATGAACTGAATTTTAACGGGATGCTGGGCCTGAACAAGAGCTGGGGCTATTCTCACCTAAGTTTCTCCCGTTTTCATACCAATATCGGTCTGGTAGAAGACGGGCCTGATGAAAATGGCAACTATTTAAATGAAGATGGGGAGCTTATCTCAAATGCGGCAGCAAAGGAGCGGAGGCTGGGATTGCCTTATCAGGATATCAATCACTACCGTGCTGCTTTAAACAGCAATTTTATTTTAGGTAAGGGCCAGCTGAAAACCATTTTTGCCTTTCAGAACAACATCAGAAAGGAATTTGAAGAAAGTATAAGCGAGCCGGGTTTGAACCTGAACCTCAAATCCTATACTTATGATGTAAAATATTACCTCCCGAATATAGGAAAATGGGAACCTGCTTTTGGCCTGCAGGGCATGTACCAAGACAATGTGAATAAGGGAGATGAGTTTCTGATCCCCGATTACAGCAGCAATAACATTGGTGCATTTGCTTACTTGAAGAGAAATTTTGAGCAGGGCGCGATCAATATAGGTGCGCGGTACGATTATAAAAAGGTGAACGGGAAAGACCTGAATTTTGAAGGGGAACAGGTGTTTTCAGGTTTCAGTAATGAATTTTCCAATGTATCAGGATCAATAGGCCTTGCCTTTGAGATTGCGAAAAACCTGGTGCTTAAAGGGAATGCAGGATCGGGCTTCAGGGCGCCGAATATTGCCGAGCTCGGGGCAAATGGCCGACATGAAGGAACTTTCAGGTACGAGATCGGTAACAACAAGCTAAAACAGGAAACCAGTCTGCAGTTTGATCTGGGCCTGGAGTACAATGCAGAAAATGTAAGCTTTGGCTTAAACGCTTATGCAAACCGCATCTTTAATTACATATACCCGGGCAACTTTAACAACGAAACCATGCCTTTTGAGAACGAGGATGGTAGCATGGGAACACTACCGGTATACCGTTATGTACAAACCAATGCAGATTTAATTGGGGGCGAGGCCTCGGTAGATTTTCACCTGGTGAAATCATTGCATTTTGAAAACTCTTTTGCCTATACCCGGGGTGTTAACCGCGCCAATGATACGGCGCTGCCTTTTATTCCGGCAGCAACCATTAACAATGAGATCAGGTTTGAGCCCAATATTAAAGGGTTTGCAGACAGCTACATTAAGGTTGGGGTAAACAATACCTTTAAACAAGCCCGCTTTGATAGTTTTGAAACACAGACCGATGGTTATACCTTGCTGGATGCCGGAATCGGGACAAGCATCAATACCAAAAGGGGTAAGCTGAACCTTTGGATAACGGGGCAAAACCTACTGGATAAGCAGTATTACAATCACCTGAGCAGGTATAAGCCTGTAAATATTTACAATCCGGGCCGGAATATAACCTTTGGCATCAGTGTACCGTTTTTATAGTCAGTAAAACCCTTAATAAAATAGCCTGGGCATATTGTTCAGGCTATTCTTTTTCCTTTAAATTTCCGGGGAGTTATAATAATGCTTATGTTTAGAACTTTCGCTAACACTTATTGTTCTTTCAGAAAAAACCTATGTTAAAAAAAATATCATTCTCCATTTTAATGCTTTGCGGGCTTGCTTTTACGGCAAGTGCACAACAGGTAGATACCCTGTCCATTACATTAGAAAACGTTAAATACGCATACCCTGTAAAATATTTCCCTATAGTTGCAGAAGGCCAGGATTTACGCATGGCGTATATGGATATTGCGCCTACACAACTGGCTAATGGACGTACTGTAGTTCTTTTTCATGGGAAGAACTTTGGGGGCTATTACTGGACAGGGGTAATCAGGTCTTTAACCAGCAGAGGGTTCAGGGTAATTGTGCCTGACCAGATCGGCTTTGGTAAATCGTCTAAGCCATTTATACATTACAGTTTTCACCAGATGGCTGCCTGGAACAAAGCTTTGCTGGACGCTCTGAGCATCCAAAGGGCCAGTATTTTAGGTCACTCTATGGGCGGAATGCTGGCTACGCGTTTTGCGCTGATGTATCCCGATCAAACCGAAAAACTGCTGCTTGAAAATCCGATCGGCCTGGAAGATTACCGTCGCTTTGTTCCTTATGTGAGTACTGATGAGCAATATAAAACCGAATTGAAGTCGACAGCAGAGAGCATACGTAAGTATTATCAAACTTCTTATTTCACCTTGTGGAAACCAGAGTACGAGGAACTGGTGCGCATAGCAGGAGGTGTAACCAATAGTGCCGATTTCCCGCGCTGGGCAAAGGTTGCGGCCATGACTTATACCATGATTTACGAGCAGCCTGTAGTGTACGAGTTCATTAACATTAAGGTGCCTGCCGTTTTGTTTATAGGTAAAGAAGATAAAACGATAGTAGGAAAAGGCTTGCTGAGTCCCGATCAGCAAGCACTGTATGGGCAGTACCGGTTTTTAGGGAAACAAACTGCCGCGAAAATTCCGGGAGCCAAGATCATCGAATTTGACGGATGCGGTCATATTCCACATATCGAAATACCAACAGAGTTTAATGTGGCTTTGCTAGGCAGCCTGTAATTTACTGCTTTGCCGGATCCTGTAAAAAGGTTTCTGATAGGATATGATAAAGCTCGGGGTGTTTTTCTTTTAACTGTCCGGGCTTTTCAAAAAAGTATTCAGACACTACGGCAAAGAATTCTGCTTCGTTGGTAATGGCGTAGGGGTTAATGTCCGACTTTCCCTTTTCAATACGCTGCATTTCCTTGTGGATCATTTTTACCCAGGGAAGGGTATACTCATGCTTCATTAAATTGTCGGGTACACCATCTGTTGCACCGTCAGACTTGTCCAGTAAGTGAACGAACTCATGGATGGCGGTATTCTCCTTATCGGCCATATTGGAAAAACCCAGGTGTAATGCCGATTTGGAGAGGATCATTTGTCCGTTCATATATCCATCGCCTACCATCCCTAAAATACTCCGCTCCTTGCCTTCAAACTGAAAATCGCTATTAAATGTATCGGGATACAACAGCACGCTCGACAGGTTTTTATATTGCCAGTCTTCTTCGAAGCCAAATACAGGAATAATGGCGCTGGAGGCAACGAGTAGCCTGTCGAGGGCTTCAATGGGGATGCCCACACCTTCAATGCGTACATAGGCTAAAAATGCCGCTATCTTATGCTCAAAGCGTTGCTGGGCTGTTGTGTTGAGTTGCTGGTAATAGTGAACATGGTGTGCCAAAAGGTTCCGTTCCTCTTCAGTAAGGTTGTTTATGGGCCCCTGTCCTGACTTATTGCCCCTTAGTATAAAATAGACAACAATTATAAATACCGGAATAAGTACAAACAGAATGGAATTCATGCGTTATGCTTCCAGGATTTCCAATTGGGCAATGATTTGCTCTTCTGTAACCGGATAAGCCACGTCATTCACGATTGATTGGTAAACTGCTTCAAACAAGCCGATATAGTTTCCTTTTTCAGAATCAATATAGGTTGAGGAGGGCTTTCCCTCTTCATCCATAATGGTCAAACGACCTTTGCTATCAGCCGGTTCAATGCCATAGGCAGGATTATCTAATTTCATCCCTTTTAACAATTGTTCTTCCTGTACATCGGAGCGGCCTTTGACGAATGAGCCTGCGGAACCGTTCAGTACAAATGCTTTTTGCGGATCTGCAACCAGCAGGCTAGAGGTAAGGAATATATTGAGGTCGTCGGGGTAGGCCAAATGGATCATAAAGTAGTCGTCCACTTTAGTACCCGGCCGGTGTTTTCCCAATACTTTATAAAAGGACTTGGGTTTCCCGAACAGGCTGATGGCCTGATCCAGGAGGTGAGGCCCCAGATCATAGAGCAGTCCGCTGGCAGGGTGGGGCTCTTCTTTGAATGTTTTAGGCCCGATCGCCTTCCTGTAACGGTCAAATCTGTAGTGGACCTCATTGATCTGGCCCAATTGCCCGCTTTCAACTACTTTTTGAATGGAGGTACAATCGCTGTCCCACCGCCTGTTGTGGTAGACAAAGATCTTTTTACCTAAACTTTCCGCAAGCATAAACAGTTCTCTGGCCTCAGCAGAAGTCGCAGTAAAAGGTTTTTCGACGAGGATATGCTTGCCTGCCTTTAACGATTTTTGTGCGTAATCGTAATGGGTGTAATTGGGTGTATTGATAATGATCAGTTCGATCTGCTCATCTGCAATTAAGTCGTCTATAGTATCATAGCTTATAATTCCGGGGTAATCTGCGCTTGCTTTCTTCTGCGTCCGCTCGGTTACCGCATGCAATTTAAACCCCGGGTGTTTATCTATAAAAGGGGCATGAAAAACTTTTCCTGACATCCCATATGCCATTATACCTGTTACAATTTCCGTCTTCATTGTTTAAAATTCTGTGTTAAGCGCCGTTCGGATCAGTTAAAATCCCTGGCTGGCTAAATTTAGCTAAATCAGTTTGGTATTCGGACAATATATTGCAATAAACCTACATTGCTAATTGTATCTTTGCCGTATGAAACCTGCAGAAACACATGCGAAATGGAAAATTTTGCAACAGAAGATAGCGGATGAGTTCGATGCGGAAGCACCTGATTTAAAAGTAATATTGTTTTTGATTGGGGTGCAGGAACTGGGTAAGGGGCCACGTAAGTACAGCAAGCGTCAGAAAGAAGAGCTGATGCACATTGCTACCTGCCGTTTGTTAAGTGAAATGGGCTTTTATGAACTTGAAGGCCTTGATCAGGACGGCTGGCCACACTGGAAACTGGTTAAACCCGTCCCTTCCTTTGCGATGATGGAGCAGGAACTGCTGCTCAAATCGCTGGCCATACATTACTTTGAAGATATCTACGAATTTTAGCTTTAAATTGAAAAACCCGAAGTACATGGTACAACGGGTTTTCTTTTTATAGGTAGATGTAAATGTGCTGAATTATTTTCCTTGCTGCTGTGCTTCTTTTTTCAATTGATCGTTGGCAACAATAACCACCTCAACCCTACGGTTGGCAGCTCTTCCTGCTTCAGTTGCATTGTCTTCAATTGGCTCAGAAAATCCTTTACCGATCGTGATCAGACGCGAAGAAGGTACACCTTGTGACACGGCATAAGCTTTAACGGCTGCAGCTCTTCTTTCAGATAAGCTCATGTTGTAAGACTCTGTACCTTTATTATCGGTATGACCAATTACTTTAATATCTGTTCCCGGATACTGGTTTATCGATCCTGCCAATGACTTGATGTTTGTTTTTGCCTGGGCTGTCAAATCAGATTTGTCAAAGCCAAAAAGGATACCGCTATCAAATTTAACGATGATACCTTCACCCTCACGGATAACTTCGGCATTTGGGATGGCATTTTGTATCTCTGCAGCTTGTTTATCCATTCTTTTGCCGATAAAACCACCTGCTGTACCACCCACGGCTGCACCTATAATAGCACCAACTGCTGTGTTACCAGCTTTTTTACCGATGATTGCGCCAATAACACCACCCGCTGCCGCACCAATACCCGCTCCTTTTTGAGTTTTTGTTAAACTATCACAACCTTGAAATGCCATGGCACCAAGGGCTAATGCTATACTAAATGTTGCTATTTTAAATTTTGAAGTCATCATAATGTTATCATTTGTTTATAGGATCAACAAATCAAACCTGATGCCAATCTTTTTTGTTTCCTGATTTTAGCGTTGTGCATCCTCAAATTAAGACAATCTACGAGTTAGTCCCGGAGAAACAGTTAGGGCAGAAGCGGTGGGTGACCACAATACTATACAATCCTTATTCGGCAAAATATGCTTCCAGTTCCTTTAGCGTATTTTCATCTTTATGGAAGTCTTTAATCACCACGCCTTTTTCCAGGAGGATAATCCGGTCGCATACGTCGGTTACATGATTCAGGTCGTGGCTTGAAATTAAGGTTGTCATGGTTTGCTGTTGTTTTAAGGATTTGATCAGTGTTTTAAGCCTGATCTGTGTGGTTGGATCCAGATTGGCGAAAGGCTCGTCCAAGATCAGTAGTTCCGGATTTTGCATCAATGCAGCTGCAATCCCAACCTTATTCTGGTTTCCCTTAGAGAAATCGCGGATGTATTTCCCTTTGTTAAGTATCTCACCGTTAAAAAACTCCTTGTAACTTTGCAGGTAATCTTTGACATCCGCCAGGCTAAGGTCATGCAGGCTGCCTATAAACACAAAGTACTCTTCTGGCGTTAGGTAATCGATCAGAAAACCTTCATCCAGGTAAGAAGCGGTATAGTTTTTCCAGTTGTCGCTGTGCATCACGTCTTCACCTTTTGAGAAAACCGAACCCGAAGTTGGGCGGATGAGGTCTAAAACCATGCGGAAGAGCGTGGTTTTTCCGGCGCCGTTGTTTCCTACCAGTCCAATGGTTTCTCCTGCACCTATTTTCAGCTGTGCAATGTCTACAACAGGCCGCTGGCCATAAACTTTTTTTAAATCCTGTATTGCTAACATCATATTATTCTCTAAACCCTTCGGCTATTTTATATCGTTGTTTTTCAAACTTTCTGGTGATGATGTTGACCCAATACCCACGCATGAAGATCATAATGAGGCCAAATAAGGAAACAATCATCAGGCCTATATAGGGTTTGTCGACCAGGCCAAAGGGAATGTATATTAAAATGGGGGTAAGCGTGTAAGGGAGCATGAGCAGCCATTGATTGGCGCTTATGCCCTGGTAATTAAAGGTCGCAGCTTTGTTGATTTCCAGTCTTTTATAATTGAAGTTGGCCAGGTAAAGCACCACTACAGTTCCGAAACCAACATTATAAAGATAGGCGGTTAAGTGCAGCAACAGTAGTTTCGGGCTTAAAAATCCATAAAAGCTGGCGAGCAGCGTAATCAGGGTGCAGGCAATTGTAAAGAGCAGGAATTTGGCTTTTATAAAATCCTTAAAGCTGATTTTATTGCTAAGCAAACCATCAAAATGGGCACTTTGCCAGGCAAACATGAATTGCCCGTACATCAGAATAGAAACGCCGGTCATAAAGATGGCCCCAAACATCATCTGTCCAAAGGCATCTGTTGCAATTGCTTTTTGCTTATAAAAGATAAAGCCATAAAGCAGGAACAGAAAGCCCATAAATAATGAGGTGCGGGAACGTTTATGTCGTAAAATCAGTTTTAATTCTAAAGCGGCCAGTTCGCCTGTCTTGCCAAAACGGTTTAAAAATGGGTAGTCTGTACTTACCTTTTTTTCTTCTGCGGCGTTCAGCTCTTCTGCGTATAAATTTTGCCGCAGATAACGGCTGTTGAAATAAAATATCAACAGGGCAGCTACAGAAAAACCAAGCGCCGTTAACGGCTGTCCTGAAATGATCCTGAAAATAGAGTCGGATCCGCCCATGATGGAGATGATCTTATAATATTCCAGAACTGCGAAAAGGCCGATTACTGCAAGCCCGATCACCGTATACCAGATGTTGGTTATGGACTTTCGCTTAATGTACAATACCAGGTAGTTGTTAAAAAAGGCAATGGAGAGTATGGCAACAATATACATCAGGGTTACCCAGGCTCCGTATGCGGGCACTATTTTTACGAAACAGAAAGGCAGGAACAACAGGAAAGGCCAAAGGTTAAAGGCCGAAAACAACGCCCTGATGTTTAAAAAACTGATGATTTTGCGCTTCGGGATCTTCAGGTGAAGATAAGGAACTATGCTTAGCGTGGGTAGTTCCTGCAGTTGCAGGCGCATCACAAAATCAAAGGCAAAATAGTATAAAATGATACCGTTGAAACTTTTGATGATGTTCTGGTCGGGAAATACTTTTGAAAGGAGCGGAGCCATTCCAAAGCCTGCAGCCAAAACTACGATCAGGAAATACAGTAAAAAAAAGATCAGTACGATCTGTGCGGCCAGGCTGCCCTTGCGGTTCCTGGAGCGCCAGAAGGCTTTCCACTGATGGTTTAAAAAGGTACCCAGCATATCAATAGTTGTACTTATTTTTCCAGTTTCTTCTCAATTGTTCTCTCAGTTTTTCTTCTGCCGGATTCTTGCCCGGATCGTATAATTTGGTGCCGGCCAGCTGTTCCGGCAGATATTCCTGTTCCTCAAAGTTGCCCTCATAGCTGTGCGAATATTTATAATCCTTGCCATAACCGATGTTCTTCATCAGCTTAGTTGGTGCATTGCGGATGTGCAGGGGTACAGGCAGGTTTCCGGTTTGTTTAACTAATGCCTGGGCATGGTTAATGGCTTCATAGGCAGCATTACTTTTTACAGAAGAAGCCATATAGGTAACGGCCTGGGAAAGGATGATCCTGGATTCGGGAAAACCGATCACGTTGACGGCCTGAAAACAATTGTTGGCCAGTAGCAGGGCGTTGGGGTTTGCATTTCCGATATCTTCGGAGGCAAGGATCAGTAACCTGCGTGCAATAAACAGCGGATCTTCCCCTCCTTCTATCATCCGGGCCAGCCAGTACACAGCCGCATTTGGGTCACTTCCCCGTATAGATTTGATAAATGCAGAAATGATGTCGTAATGTTGTTCACCCGCTTTATCGTATAAGGCCAGGTTCTGCTGGGCATGCTCCAGCACATTTTCATTGGTCAGGACTATTTTACTGCCACCGATACCATTAATGGCAATCTCCAGTACGTTCAGTAATTTCCTGGCATCCCCTCCTGATAAGCGGATCAGCGCTTCATGTTCCTTGATGGTAATTTTCTTTTCCTTCAGGAGCACATCCTGTTTAATGGCTGTTTGTAGTAAACCGGATAGTTCAGCCTCATCCAGGGCCTTCAGAATATATACCTGGCAACGGGAAAGCAAGGCCGATATGACTTCAAAAGAAGGATTTTCTGTGGTAGCACCAATCAGGGTTACCAGCCCGCGCTCTACGGCACCCAGCAGGCTATCCTGTTGTGATTTGCTGAAGCGGTGTATCTCATCTATGAAAAGAATGGGCAGGCCCATCAGGCTATCCTTTAATAAGGCTGCTCTGTCTATGACATCCCGGATGTCCTTTACCCCGGAATTGATGGCGCTAAGGTTAAAAAAAGGACGGTCCAGTGTTTGCGATATGATATAGGCCAGGGTAGTTTTGCCAACCCCCGGAGGCCCCCAGAATATCATTGAAGGTAATTGTCCGCTTTGTATAGCCTTTCTCAGTACGGCATCAGGGCCTACCAAATGTTTTTGCCCCACATACTCATCCAGGTTTTGGGGGCGCATACGTTCGGCTAATGGAGGGAGGTTCTGCATAAGCGTAAATATACTAAAAAAAGTAGCAAAGAAAATGCTTTGTTTATGCGCTTTCTTTCGGGCCGGCCTTAGGTTTTTTCTTCCAGAACTTACGTTTAGGCTTACCGGTGTCACTTTTTTTAGGGGATTTATGTGTGGATGGGCTTACCGCAGTTTCCGAAAGGGCCTCGCCAAGATGTTCAGGTAAAGGAATTCTTTCGATCTGTTTCTCGATCAGCTTTTCTATGCTGGTCAATTTCCGTTTATCCCTGCTGTTCACGAGCGTAATGGCCGTTCCTTTAGTGGCAGCCCTTGCAGTACGTCCGATACGGTGCACATAATCTTCTGCATCATGGGGTACATCAAAGTTAACCACCAGGTCTATGCCTTCCACATCAATACCGCGACTCAAAACATCGGTACCTATTAAGATCGGCAACTGTCGGTTCTTAAATTTCAGCAGAATGCTTTCCCTTTCTTTCTGCCCAAGGTCTGAATGGAAGGCTTCGGCTTTAAGGCCAAGGTTCCTGAATACCTTACCCAGGTTTTTAACCTTTTCTTTGGTGGAGGCAAAAATGATCACACTTTTATAGGTATCTTCTTTTAAGATTCCTGTCAGCAAAGGAATTTTTTGCTCGTCGTGGACAAAATAAATCTGCTGTAGGATACCCTCTGCAGGCTTGGAGATCGCAATGTTGACCTGCTCCGGATGCTTTAACAGGTTTGCTGCCAGTTTCCGGATCTTTGGTGGCATAGTTGCCGAAAACATAACTGTCTGCCTTTTCTGCGGCAGATAGCTTACAATGCGCATGATGTCATCATAAAAACCCATGTCAAGCATCCTGTCGGCCTCATCAAGCACCAGGTGCTGCAGCTGGTCGAGTTTTAAAACACCGGAAGAAAGGTGTGAGATCAAACGGCCTGGCGTGGCAATAATGATGTCTACCCCTTCACGCATCGATCGTTTTTGCTGCTCATAGGCAATGCCATCCCCACCTCCGTAAACCGTTAAGGAGCTGATGTTTGTGAAATAAGACAGTGCCTCTACCTGCAGATCTATTTGCTGGGCAAGTTCTCTTGTCGGCGCCAGGATCAGGGTGTTGTTGTGGCGGTTTTCTGTTTCAACGATCATGTTCATGATCGGCAACAGGTAGGCGCCGGTTTTTCCGGTTCCGGTTTGAGCGCAGGCAATTAAATCTTTCTTATTTAAAATAAGCGGAACTGCCTGCTGCTGTATTGGGGTTGCATTGCGGAAACCCATCGCTAATAACCCTTCTAACAGTTCAGGGTTAAAATTAAAATCTTTAAAATCCAATATACTTTTATTGTTGTTAGTATGTTACCGTATAAAAGTAATGCTTTTATTTCTATTTATTCTTATCTGCATAACCAAACACCTTCTGAAGCAGAGAAGATGACCTTGCCCCCAGATTGTCCCTGATTTTAAGCTCTTCCTGCGCCACCTGAATAAACATACCGTCTATCGCTTTTTGGGCCACATAGTCGGAAAGGTCGGTGCTTACCGGCTTTACCAGTGGGATTTTATTGTATTGCCCTGCCGCGTCGCCCCAGTATTTAGTGGCGCCTACAGTGGCCAGGCTTTGTGTAATAACTGGTTTAAATTTTTCCATCAGCTGTGCTGTGGTTACCCTTTTAAAATAAGTGGTGGCTGCATCTTTACTGCCCAGCAATATATTGGTGGCATCGGTAATGGTCATTTGTTTAATGGCCGAGATAAAAATAGGCTTTGCCTCTTTGGCTGCACTCTCGGCTGCGCGGTTCAGACTCAGGATTACATTGTCGGCCAGTTTTCCCATCCCCAGGCTGCGTAAAGTTTTTTCCACTTTCTGGGCTTCCGGAGGGAAAAGGATCTTTACAGCCATATTGCCCAGAAAGCCATCTTTTGCTGAAAGTAGGTCGGCCCCTCTGGAGGTACCAATTTCCAGTGCCTCCTTAATGCCCATTCCGATCTCCAATGCACTCGGCGTACCTGTGGTACCTGTTGTGCTCCCGGTTTTACCGGTAACCTGCTTTAAAATATTTCCGAGTTTGATCTGGCTGTAAGCCCCGGATGTATTGAATGATAAACCGGCAGCCAGGGCCAGGTATATTAAACTCTTTTTCATTCCTGTTGTTTTTGGGCTGAAGATAGCAAATCTTCTGCCACCTTTGGCTCCAGTCCAGCATATTTATTGATCAGGCGGTTCAGCAGCTGGTTCAGGTACTCTACCTGGTAACTGCCAACTGTCGGTTTCAAGTGACTGTTTCCTATTCCGCTGTCATCTGTTAAGAATACATAGGTTCCATTGGTTCCGATAGCCATAAAACGCATTAAAAATTCTGTGCGTTTGTCGATGCCGCTGGCTACAACCGGGATTAAGGCTATCCCGCGTGAAGCCGCTTCTTTTACCGAACGCTGGATGCTTTTTATCCTTGCAGCGTCGTAATGTGGCGGAGCATCCAGGATCATGAACATGAGCCTGGCCGACGTCCCGGTTTCAGACCATCGTTGCTGGTAAATCGCATTTTCCATCGCCTCTTCTACTGCTTCTTCAAAATCGCCCCCGCCGTCGGCGTACTGATTGGCCAGGTTCCGTTTTACCTTTTGGAGGTCCTGCTCAAAACCGAAATCCCGGATGACATATTCATCACCCCTATCCCGGTAAAATACCATGGCTGTGCGGGTGTTCAATTGGCTTTTGGTGTTCAGGCGGCCAATGATATCTTCCAGTTCCGACTTCAGGTAGCTGATCTCATCACCCATAGAACCCGTTGCGTCGACCATAAACAACACCTCCAGGTTCGTGATTTTTTCTGCGGGCTTGTCTATAGAAATATTAACCTTGCGCGTATTTTGTGCAAACACTTTTTTGTAGATTTCCTGTCCCTCCCGACTTTCGACCATTATGGTCAGGCCTTCTTTGCTGTTGTTGTATATGGATGGCCATAACTCGGCCTTGCCTTCAAAATTGGTTTTTGCTTTCCATACCGGGTTCCCGTTCTGTAGCGCTGTAACGACATACCCGATCAATGGCCGCTGCTGCTTATTGCTGAGTTCTACGCTGATGCGGCTGCCGGTATAGAAAGACCAGTACGATTGCATGTCCGACCATTCCTGCGTATTCATCAGATTGCTCCAGAAGGCCCAGTGCTCGATGTCGTTCCATTCGCCGGCCGTAAGCTGGTTTGACTGAGGTTTTGGTCTTTTTGGCCATGGACCAGGGGCGGGGGATTTCTTGTCGCGGACTGTTGCCGAGCGCGCACCACGTATAGAGCTTGTGGAAGCTGATGCGGCTATGCCTGCTGCCTTGCTTTCCAGGGCCGGAGCCGGCTCCCTGTGGCCGGATATTGCTTTAGCTTTGCCATATCCCGTTACCACAACCTCGGCCAGGCTCACGTCACTCGCTGCCATGGATACATTAACCGTTAATCCGCCATTCAGCTTTATAATAGCGGTATGGTAACCGATATAGCTAAACTTCAGATGCTGCTCTTTATCTTTTACACTGATGGAATACCTGCCATTTTTATCGGTAACTGTACCTGTCTTACTCAGCAGCGCGGTTACCGCGACACCCGCCAGCGGGCTGCCGCTATCCTTATCTTTTACTGTTCCACTAATAGTTTTAGCGCTAAGGGGTTCAAATGCTGCAAACAGCAACATCAATACTGGAAACAAAATCTTTTTCATAGCCGTTGTTTGGACTTATGATGTCAGCTTTGCAGAAATTCCATACCAGTGTCAAAAAATATTTTTATACTTGGGCAGCCGTTACCGTTTTACAGCCTACGATTTGACATCACCTATGTTTTAAACAACCTTTGAGATTTATAAAAAATAACGCCCGGATACAGGAGCAGGATGATGCTGCTTTGATTGCGCACTACAAAAGCAGTGGCGATCTGGAAGCATTGGGCACACTTTATAACCGCTATATGCACCTGGTGTTTGGGGTGTGTTTAAATTATCTTAAGGATGAGGAACAGAGCAAAGATGCGGTAATGCAGATTTTTGAAGAGCTGGTATTGAAACTGAAGGTCCATGAGGTTCAGAATTTTAAAAGCTGGCTGCATGTGCTCACCCGGAACCATTGCTTAATGGCCCTTCGCAAACAATCTAAGCACAATACGGTTTCAATAGACGATACTTTTGTGGAAAACAGGGATTTTGTGCATCTTGATATGGATGATACAAAAGAGAAGAGGCTGACCGTGATGGAAAAATGTATGGAAACGCTTTCCCTGGAGCAGCGCATCAGTGTTGATCTGTTTTATCTGCAGGAAAAATGTTATAAGGAAGTTGCAGACATTACAGGCTACGAAATGGTTAAGGTGAAAAGTTACATACAAAACGGAAAAAGAAATCTTAAAATTTGTATAGAGAAGAACAGCGGTGAATAAAGATTGGTTAGATATAGGTGTTTTAGAAGATTACCTGGACGGTAAGCTAGATGCTAAGACCATGAACAGGGTGGAGCGCGAAGCGCTTGAAGATCCTTTCGTGGCCGAAGCCCTGGCCGGTCTGAGCGAATCACCAAAACGTTCCCTGAAGTCGCTGTCATTGCTCCAGAAACAGTTGCAGGAAAGGGTTGCAGAACAGCATACCCTAAAGAAAACCTCGGTGGTTACCTGGCAGCGTTTGAGCATTGCGGCTGCGGCTGCAGTGATGTTTATTGCGGTGAGTGTAATGTTCTGGATGCGCGAAAATAACCTACGGAAAGAACTGGCAGGCAGCACCAAAAAAGTAGATGTAACCATCTCGGCAGAAAATTCTGTTATGGCTGATACTCCCATTGCAGTGGCAGCAGCGCCGGTTCCTGCAATTGAAAACACAGACCGGAACCAGGTGAAAGAAAAGGAAATTGAAAAGGCTATAACAGCGGCGAAAACCAATACCTATGCAGCCAGGGCCAAAGCTGAATCAGTTATAGTGCAGAACCGGGTAGCCCCAGCCCCTGCAACTCAGCAACTCAACGAAGTTACAGTGGTTGGATATGGGGTTCAGCGAAAACAGAACATGACGGGTTCCGTATCTTCATTTGCTGCTTCATCACTGGCAAATGTGCTGAGTGGCCGGGTAGTGGCCCAGGACGATGGAAAACCTTTGCCAGGGGTGTCGATAAGTATGCGGGGAACCAATGTCGGTACAGTTACAGATAGCAATGGAGAGTTTAAAATTATTGCAGATACGGCTGTTAAGGCAGCGATCCTCCGTGCAAATTATATTGGTTTTAACGGCGCAGAGATGCTTGCAAAAGCAAATTTGCCGGTAAACATTGCGTTAAGCCCGAATAACCAGCAATTAAATGAAATGGTGATTACAGGCTTATATAAAAAGAAGGGACTGGCCACGGATAGTGAGAAGGTGGAAGGGGCGCTTAACGGAAAAGCCGCCGGGATCAGGATCCGCGGCATGAGCACGATAGCAAAAACCACCGCAAAGCTGGCTTCCAACCCTGTTGGGGGCTGGGATAAGTTATTTGACTACATCAAAGCAAACAATGCTTTTGCCCATGAGCCTCAGACAGGGCAGGAAGTTGAACTGAGCTTCAAGGTTGACCGTAAGGGTAATCCGGCGGATATAAGGATCATTAAAGGTGCAGAGCTTAAATACGAACAGGAGGCAATCAGGTTGCTGATTAACGGCCCTAAATGGGAAAAACCTGAGAAAGCCCGGGAGCGGATGACCTTTACCATAAACTTCTAAACAAAAATGCCCGGGGTTTAAATCCGGGCATTTTTGTGAGTATATAAACTAAAACCTTCTGCTTAAAAGAACAGGTGGATGATGCTGAATACAATGGCAGCAAGTGTAGCAGAAACGGGGATGGTCAATACCCATGCCCACAATAGGCTTACGGTAACCCCCCACCTTACTGCAGAAACCCTTTTTAACAGTCCTACGCCCACGATAGATCCGGTAATGGTATGTGTGGTAGAAACCGGGATACCAAAATGCTCCGTAATACCAAGGGTTACCGCGCCTGCAGATTCGGCTGCAACACCTTCAAAAGCATTTACCTTGGTAATTTTTGAACCCATGGTTTTCACAATTTTCCAGCCGCCGCTCATGGTTCCAAGCGCAATTGCTGCATAACAGGAAATAGGCACCCATTCCGGCATCGCATCGCCGGAGTTTAGCTGATTGCCTGCTACCATGGCTACATAAATGATACCCATAACCTTCTGCGCATCGTTACCACCATGGGTAAAGCTTAGTGCAGCAGAGGAGATCAGCTGCAGGCGTTTAAACCATTTTTCGGCCACTGAAGGTCTTGCATTTTTAGAGATGTGCAAAATAATGATGGAGATGATCACCGAGATCACCATACCTATAACCGGGGCCAGGACAATAAAGGCCACAACTTTTAATATAGGGGCCAAATTGATGGCCGACATAACGCCTGCACCTAATGAAGCTGCCTTTGCCATACCTGCACCCGCAAAACCACCTATAAGGGTGTGCGAAGAACTGGACGGGATACCAAACCACCAGGTAAAAAGGTTCCAGGTGATGGCCGCTAAAAGGCCTGCCAATATGACTTCCAGGGTAATAAAGTTTTCTACTACCGTTTTGGCAATGGTGTTGGCTACTTTGTGGTCTGTAAAATAAAAATATGCGGCAAAATTGAATACTGCCGCCCACAGTACCGCCTGGAAGGGCGAAAGTACTTTTGTGGATACAATGGTTGCAATGGAGTTTGCAGCATCGTGAAAACCGTTTATATAATCGAAGGCAATAGCCAGAACGATTACAATAACCAGTAACGTAAATGTAGATACCATTTTTTAAGCTTTAAGCATTCTTTACCAAAATAGATTCCAGCACATTTGCTGCATCCTCACATTTATCTGTAGCCAGTTCAAGGGTCTGCAGCACTTCTTTTTGCCTGATCAGTTCGATGGCATTGGTTTCAAATTCGAACAAACGGGCAATTGCCAGGTTACATACGTAGTCGGCCTGGTTTTCCCCGCTGTTGATCCTGACACAGGCATCAGCAATTACACGGATATTTTTAAAGCTTCTCAGTTCTTTGATCGCCTTTTCAAGGTCTGTACACATTTCAACCAGCAATTCAGCCAGTTTAATCATGGCATCAGCAATATTGGTTACATTGTACAATTCAATATTACTTGCCGATGCATGGATATAATCTGCAATGTCATCAACCGCACTGGCCAGGGCATGGATATCTTCCCTGTCGAAAGGCGTAATGAAGTTTTTACTTAATTCAAGAAAAATGGAGTGGGTAATGTCGTCACCAACATGCTCAAGACGCTCTACTTCTTTGATGTGCTCTTTCCTTTTCTCCAGGTCGGTAGCACTCAGTGCAAGCAGCAGGGCCTGTGAAATTTTCAATACATTGCTTCCTGCCTGCTCAAACAGGGGCTGAAATTTCTTGTCTTTAGGGGTAAAGAACTTAAAAATGCTGTTCATATTAATTTAAAATATGATGCAAAAGTATGAGAGTAATGTTAAGTTAGTGTTAAGTGTTAAGTTATTTTTGAAAATGCACTTTGTTGTTAACCAATCTTTTCAAGTGTAAAAGCAAAAGTTGTCCCGATTTGCAGGGTACTCCTTACCGTGATGATCTGTTCATGCGCTTCCAGGATATGTTTTACGATAGCCAGGCCAAGGCCGGTACCGCCCTCTTCCCGGGACCGGTGCGAATCTATCCGGTAAAAGCGCTCGAACAGGCGAGACAGGTGCTTTTCATCGATGCCTATCCCGTCATCCGTTACCTCTATCAGATACTGGTCATGCAGTTCAAAGATTTTAATGGCAGTAGAACCCTGTTCTTTACCATATTTTAGTGAGTTGTGGATCAGGTTGATCATGACCTGTCTGATCTTTTCCCGATCGGCCCTTACAAATGCCGGATGGGTATATTTATCTTTAAAGGAAAGTTTGATGTTTCGCTTTTTGGCGCGGTCTTCAAGACTTTCCATGACTTCTTTAGCCAGCAGAACGAAATCAAACTTTTCATAATTGATCGGGATCTCGCCGGTTTCCAGCTTCGATATGGAATCCAGGTCGGTAATCAGGTAACTCAGCCGCTCTACATTTTTTTCGGCTTTGTCCAGGAATTTCGCCGCCATCTCCGGATCATCGGTAAGGCAGTCCTGCAAAGTTTCAATATAACCTTGTATGGCGAACAAAGGGGTTTTAAACTCATGCGATACATTGGACAAAAACTCCCTTCTGAACTGCTCCTGCTTTTTCAGCATTTCAATCTCACGTTTTTTTGCTCCTGCCCATTCTTTTACTTCCTGTTCTACATCATTAATAGGATCAGAACTTACGTATTCGCCTAGCGCATCTTTAAGGTCTTTGCCCAGTTTCAGGTTATGGATCATTTTATAGATCAGCACGATTTTGGAATAGATATATTTTTCGAGCAGGTAATAGAAAACAATGAAGCTGGTGATAAAAGTTACTACAAAAGAAACCAGCATAAAATACCAGCTTTGCTGGAAATAGAAATTAACAAGGCCTATAGATAGGCCTACTGCAAAGGCAGCAATTAATACAAGGACACTTAATTTCATTACAAAAGCTTTAGGCAAACGGCCCTGGCCGTTTTGGACCAATTTACAAGATTAATGTGATATGAATGTTTTTTCTGTAAGATATTTCCAATATCTTTTTGGAACGTGCCGGACATGCAGCCTGGTATTTTTGCGTGCAGTAATATTTGTACTTTTAAAGTAGTCCTTCCAGAGTATGGCGTAAAGGCTTTCTTTTTTATCGCCGAGGTGTTGTGCGGGTTTCTGCAGCAATTTTTCACTTTCAGGCGCCAGCTGAACCTCTTCAACAGTGTTCAGGTTATAATGCAGGCCGTAATGCCTTTTGATGTCATATATGATCCATTGCTGGTCTGCATAACGATTTTTGAAATGAAACAGCAGTAAGGGCAGTACATTGAAGTCGGGATCTATAGCGCAGTAGAAAATGCCATCTGCGGCATGTTGAAATCGGATGAATGCTTCCATGCGGTGTTTTTCACGTTCCACTTTCTTTGCCATTTGTGCAATGGCCAGCACATAAGGGTTGCCGTAATTGGCTTCGGCACCCGGGGGATGTGTGAAGATATAGCAGGCAAAAGAAAACAGGCTTTGATAAGCTGCTGCGTCTTCCGACAGAAAAGTACAGTAAAAGCGCCTTATCCAGTCTTTGGTCAGTCGTTTTTCCAGGCCTTTCCAAACTCTTTCGGCTTTTTTCTGGTCAGAATAGACGCTAAAACATTCATTAAAGGCTTCAGGTTGGTAGGTTTGTTTTGTTTTTAACAATACTCCGCCAGGCTTGCGCTCGAACCAATCGAATATCGCACAAAGAAGGCCTTCAAAGCTTCCGTCAAATATATAGGTCATAGTCAGGTTTTTCAGAATAGTGCCAGTTGTTTCAGGTCGTTTTTAAGGTATTTACTTTGGCTTTCTGCCAGGATAAATGATTTGATCTGGGTAGCCTGATAATCTCTCAACTGATAAGGTGTGTCTGCACAGTGGATAAAGTAGCGGGCCTTATTGTAGGCGATGCCAATTTTCTTCAGCTGATCTGATCTCAGCTTCCCGAACTTACGGGCCTGCACAATCTTCAGGGCAGAACTTAGCCCTATGCCAGGAATGCGGAGTATCATTTTGTAGGCAGCCGTATTGATGTCCACAGGAAAGTATTGCAGGTTCCGGAGTGCCCAGCTTAGTTTGGGATCTATATCTGCATCCAGGTTTGGATTGGCATCATTGAGCAGTTCATTTACATGAAAACCATAAAAACGCATCAGCCAATCGGTTTGGTATAGCCTGTTTTCCCTAACCAGCGGCGGCTGTGATCCCAGGAGCGGGAGGCGTTTGTCGTTACTGATGGGAATATAGCCAGAGTAATAAACCCTTTTCAACGAAAATTCTTTGTAAAATGCTGCGGCAGTGTGCATGATGTCTTTATCAGTTTCGGGACTTGCCCCGATAACCATTTGCGTGCTTTGCCCGGCCGGAACAAAAACCGGAATGCTTTTGATCAGCTTTCTTTCATCCTTAAACTGTACAATTTGCTGCTGTACCAGGCCCAATGGCTTTTTAACGTCTTCATGGCTTTTTTCGGGTGCGAGTAACTTCAGTCCGCTTGCAGTAGGCATCTCCAGGTTAATACTCATCCTGTCGGCATATAAACCTGCTTCTCTAATGAGTTCGTCACTGGCGCCAGGAATGGTTTTCAGATGTATATAGCCGTTAAAACGTTCCTCAAGCCGTAGTTTTTTTACAATCCTGAGCAATCGTTCCATGGTAAAGTCAGCATTTTTAAAAATGCCGGAACTGAGGAAAAGGCCTTCGATAAAATTGCGCCGGTAAAAGTTGATAGTAAGCGAAACCACTTCCTCAACCGTAAAAGCTGCCCGGGCAATATTGTTGCTCTTTCTGGAAACACAAAAAGCGCAATCGTAAATGCAATGATTGGTGAGCAGGATCTTTAGGAGGGAAACGCAACGCCCGTCTTCAGTATAAGTATGGCAGATGCCTGATTTGTGGCTGTCGCCCAGTCCCTTATTCTCATTCTTCCTCGTCCCGCCACTCGATGAGCATGATACATCATATTTTGCTGCATCGGCCAGGATATTCAGTTTTTCCCTTATTCTCTCATCCATAATTACCACATTTGCTAACAAATATAGTAATTTCGCTAATTATAATAGTATTTTGTGATTAAACTTCAGTATAAAATTGTTCCAGGTAAGCCAGCATAAAATCGTGCCGCTGCTGTGCCATTTTTTTCCCTTCATCCGTCTTCATCAGGTCTTTAAGCCTCAATAGTTTTTCGTAAAAATGATTGATGGTAGGAGCGGCACTGTTCTTATACTCTTCCTTGCTCATGTTCATGTTGGGTTTGATGTTGGGATCGTACAATACCCGGTTCTTATAGCCTCCATAAGTAAAGGCACGTGCTATGCCAATGGCACCTATGGCATCCAGACGGTCGGCATCTTGTACCACGTCCAATTCTTTAGAGGCAAAGCTGATCTCACCCAGACTGGCCTTATAGCTGAGGTTCCGGATAATCTGCTGTACATGTTCCGCTATTGCTTCGGGCAGGTTAATGGACCGCATAAAATCACCCGCTATACGGGGGCCTATTTCTTCATCCCCGTTATTGAACTTGGCATCTGCAATGTCATGCAGCAAGGCAGCCAGTGCTACGATGAGTTCGTCGGCCTGTTCAATGGCGTTAATGCGGAGTGCATTTTTATATACCCGTTCAATGTGGAACCAGTCGTGACCAGCCTCAGCATCGGCAAGTGTGGCTTTTACAAAGGCTGTGGTTTGTTCAATAATAGTATACATAGGATAGATAGCTTATCGTTTCGGACGCTCTTCGTCTGGTCTGCGGCTTCCATCGTACAATTCGTACTCCAGCATGCGGCAATCGAGTTTCCCATTATAAAATTCGACCTTACGGTCGGCTTTAAGTCCAATTTTTTTTGCCAGATCGGGGTTCCCGGTAAAGATATAGCCAAAATATCCTTTACAATGCTGTTTCATGAAATCACCCATGCGTTTATAGGTCGCCTCCAGTTTGGAATGCACACCTAAACGTTCTCCATATTCGGGGTTAAAAACTATCACGCCTTTTCCGGTATCGGGTACCGGGGTATCCGCAAAGTCGCACACCTCAAAAGTAATGAGCGTATCTACACCAGCTGTTTTGGCATTTTTACGGCTTACCTCTACCGCATCTTCCGATAAATCAGTAGCGATGATCTGCAGTTCTGCATTTTTGATCACCTGATCTTTAAGGATTCGTCTTTCTGCAAAAAATACCTGCTCATCATAGCCCATGATGTGCATGAAACCATAGTTCATGCGGAAAAGGCCGGGGCGTCGGTTGGTGGCAATTAATGCCGCTTCAATGGCCAGGGTACCAGACCCGCACATAGGATTTACAAAAGGTGATTTCTGGTCCCATTTGGTAGCCATTACCACACTTGCGGCAAGGGCTTCCAGCATAGGAGCTTTTCCCGGAATCTTGCGATAGCCATGCTTGGCCAGGGTTTCTCCCGAAGTATCTAAAAATATAGCTGCTTCGCTGTCTTTCCAGTATAAATGCACCACCGCCTTGTTGGCATCCGGGCCCGAATTAGGGCGCAGGCCTTTTTGGGCTTTAATGCGGTCAACAATAGCATCCTTAACTTTTAAGTTTGCAAAAAGCGGGGTGGTAATGCTGGGGTTATCCACATTCGAGGTTACAGAAAAGTAACCCGAGAAGTCGATCAGCTCTTCCCATGGCATTTCCGACAGTTCGCTGTACAGCTCATCCGGGGTATTGGCGCTGAAGTTTTTCAGGCAATACAGGATCTGGCTTGCACACCTCAGGTTTAAATTGAGTTTAATACATTCCGTCAGGGTGATGTTGAGTTCTACCCCGGTTGGAAAATCCCTGACAATCTCGTAGTTCAGTGCTTTAACCTCTTCCTGGAGGTAGGGGGAAAGGCGCTTGTTACAGGTGATGATCACCTTGCTTTTGGTGTGGAAAACTTGCATAATTAATTCTGCGAAGTTATCAATAAAAATATAGAGATTTGAACTTCGTAGTAGAATAAAAGAGTATTTGATATGGAAATAAAAGGAAAGGTGCATGAAATTGGTGCATTACAACAGGTGAGCGAGACTTTTAAGAAAAGAGACCTGATTATAGAGTATGCAGAAAACCCAACTTATCCTGAATACATCAGGTTTGAAGCCTTACAAGATAAAACCGCTTTATTTGACAGCTTGAAACAAGGTGATGACGTTGAGGTTTCTTTCAATTTACGCGGTCGTCCCTGGACGGACAAAACAGGTAAAACATCTTATTTTAACAGTTTAGTAGTATGGCGCATTAACGCACTGACCAATAGTGCAGCTGCTGCGTCTGCTCCTGCATATGCCCCACCAGCTGATTTAAACAGCGCTCCGGGCGAGGAAGATGATCTTCCTTTTTAAGAGCTTTTTTTAAGTAAACAAATTGACCAATCTGCCGGAAGCCTTTCCGGCATTTTTTTTGCCTCCTTCTTCGGGTGCCAGGCGGGGCAGCCAGCACCTTCGGCCTACCCTGGTTATGCCTTTCCTTTGCCTTTGTTCGGAAAAAGTACCTGTTTGGGATACAAGGGGGCACAAGCTCCGAACAAAGGCCGGCAAAAGCCCGGTTTAGCCCCAGTTCTTTCTTTTTTTTTGTGTTTATTTAGAATAATTAAAAATAGTTTACATTGTAACGCTTGATTTGCATAGATTTGCGACTGTTTAGAATTAATCCAAACAACGCAGTCATGAAGAAAACTTTATGTAATTTAAATTCTGGCGCTCTCTTATATACGCTATTAAACGCTTTTCTGGCGTTTACCGTACTAACGGCATCTGCACAGCAAAATGCGACGATTAAAGGCCGCGTAGTTACTGCCGAAGGAAAACCCGCTGAAGGGATTTCGGTGAAAATAAAAGGCAGGAAAATGGGCGATGCCACAAATGGCAAAGGAGAATACAAAATCAGCAATGTTTCTCCGGGCGATTATACCTTACAAATTTCGGCAATCGGTATCTCTTACCAGGAAAGACGGGTTACCGTGGCTGGCGGAGAAGAAGTTCAGCAAAACTTTTCCCTGGATGAAACCAACGCCAGGCTAAATGAAGTAAATATCATAGAAGGTCGGAAAAATAAATTTGCAGCGAGAAAGAGTGAAACCGTTGCCAAAATGCCCTTAAGGAACCTGGAGAATCCGCAGGTATATACCAGCATTGGTAAAGAACTGATGGTTGATCAGATGGTAACCAATTTCAATGACGCTTTGAAGAACTCGCCAGGTTTAGATAAATTGTGGACTTCGACCGGACGCGGCGGAGATGGCGCTGCTTATTACGCTTTACGCGGTTTTACCATTCAACCTACTATGGTAAATGGCGTGGCAGGCTTAACCAATGGCGATCTTGATCCTGCGGGGATAGAAAAAATTGAGGTGATCAAAGGCCCTTCAGGTGCATTGTTTGGCGGAACATTGACCAGTTTTGGTGGTCTTATCAATATCATTACCAAAAAGCCTTTGGATACCTTAGGCGGATCGTTAAGCTATACCGCCGGTAGTTTTGGTCAAAGCCGCTTAACCGCTGATGTGTACGGCCCGGTAAATAAAGATAAAACGCTGTTGGCACGGTTTAATGCCGCTTACCATACCCAAAACAGCTTTCAGGATGCGGGTTTTAAAAAGTCGTTTTACTTTGCTCCGGCCATTGAATACCAGGCTTCTGATCGGCTAACTTTAAATCTGGATGCAGAATTCTACAGCTACGAAGGTACAAACCCTTTGATGGTATTCTTAAACAGGAACAGGCAGCTGATTGCACGCAGACCGGAAGAATTGAACTTTGATTGGAAGCGGTCATTTACAGCAAATGACATTACGGTTAAAACCCCTTCCGTGAATATCCGTGGGAAAGCCAATTATAGAATTAATGATCAATGGGTATCAGAAACCAATTTATCACGTAGCTATCGCCAGTCAGACGGATATTACCAGTATGTGATGTTTCTGGGCGCAAATGATATTGACCTGAGCAGATTGGCTGCTTATCAGAATTCGACCAGCACAGCCATTGCTGTACAACAAAATTTTATCGGTGATTTTAAAATTGGAGATTTGAGGAACCGTCTGGTTGTTGGTCTGGATTTTTTAAGTCAGCACAACATCACCAACAATTCCCCTTATGTAACATATGATGTACTTCAGCTCAATGACGCACAATTTAATGCCAACTACATTAAATTCAACCGGTCGGGCCTGATTACCAAAATCGGGGCAAGCACAGCAGTACCTTCAAAAAGCAGCAATGTGATGAATGTTTATAGTGTTTATGCTTCAGATGTGCTAAACATCACCGATCAGCTGATGGCGATGGCAAGTTTAAGGATAGACCGTTTTCATAATCAGGGCACTTTTAATCAGGTTGCCGGCGCAAATACCGGCGCTTACCTGCAAACAGCGTTTTCTCCAAAATTCGGTCTGGTTTACCAGGTTATTAAAGATCAGGTTTCCATTTTTGGAAATTATATGAACGGATTTAAAAATTCTGGAAATGCTACGATATTTAGAGACGGCAATTTTGAAGACAATAGCCCGCTTAAACCGCAACAAGCCAATCAAATTGAAGGTGGGGTTAAACTGGACGTGCTTAGGAATAGGTTGAGCCTTACCGCTACCTATTATGACATCTCTGTAAATAACATGCCGCTTAGTTTAAGTGCAACAGATAATTCGGGGACTACCCGTAATTATACCGTGCAGGATGGTACGCAAAAAAGCAAAGGTTATGAGTTTGATTTGACGACAAATCCTGTTGAAGGCTTGAATGTTGTGCTGGGCTACAGCCATAACGATAGTAAAATGACTAAAGCCAGTCCGACCATCGAAGGCAGAAGGCCGGTTAGTGCAGGACCTGAAGACCTGGTAAATTTCTGGCTGAACTATACGGTGCCTAATGGAGTGTTAAATGGTTTAGGTGCTGGCTTCGGTGGTAACTACGCCAGCAAAAACGTCATTACCAGCACAACAACCACCGGCGATTTTACCTTGCCCGCGTATACTGTGCTCAACGCCTCCTTGTTTTACAACATGGCCAAATTCCGCATTGGCTTAAAAATGGATAACCTGACCGATAAGCAATACTTTAAGGGCTGGACCACAGTTGAGGTGCAGCAGCCAAGAAGTTTCATGGCCAATATTTCATTTAAGTTTTAAGGCCTGATGGCAGCCGAAAACAAAAAAGTTAAAATCGCAAAAAGCCGGGCCAAAAAGGTTGCCGGCATTTTGCACTTATGGTTCGGGCTGGCCTCGGGTATTGTGGTCATGCTCTTGGGCATTACAGGCTGCCTCTTTGTTTTTCAGAAAGAGATTTCTGATGTCGTATACCGCGACCAGCTCTTTGTGAAGCCTCCAGCAAACGCAATTACATTACCAGTTAGCCAGCTGAAGGAAATTGCCCAAAAGGCGTTGAACTGTAATAATGTGTATGTGACCACTTACACCAATCCCGAAAATGCCTGGGAGTTTATGTATTACAAAGCTGGAGATAAAAATGCCCTTACTTTTTTTGGCGCAGTAGCTGCTTATAAATCGGCATTTATCAATCCCTATACCGGGCAGTTGACCGGCATCATGGACTATGAGAAGAATTTCTTTGTTATTGTAAAATACCTGCACTGGAGCCTGCTGCTGAACGACAAATATGGACAACCTGTTGTGGGTTACAGTACATTGATATTTGTGGTGATGTTAATTACCGGACTGATTCTGTGGTGGCCGAAAAACCTGAAGAAAAGCAATTTCAATAAGAGTTTTAAGATCAACTGGAAAGCCAGGTTTAAGCGGCTTAACTACGACCTGCACAATGTACCGGGCTTTTATGCCCTGCTCATTACCCTGGTGCTGGCACTTACAGGAATGGTATGGGCCATGAAGTGGTTTCAGACCATTGTTTATGTGGTAGCGTCACAGTCTATTACTCCGCCAAAGCCAAATACCCTTGTTTCAGATTCAACTGCAGCTGCTTTGAAAGATCCTTTGAGCATTGCCTTCGAAACAGCCCGAAAGCAGTTCCCGGATGCGAGAAGGATCACTTTGTCGGCCCCGGACGAAGGGGATAAGACCGGCCTGATCAGCGCTTCGGGTTACCGCGGGAAAGAGGACTATTATGATGCAGACGTCATTTATTTCGACCAGTTCACGGGGGCTGCGCTGGGCCGTGAGAATTTTAAGGACAAGAACAATGGCGAGAAGATCATTACGATGAATTATGATATACACGTGGGTGTAATATTGGGATTGCCCGGAAAAATTCTTGCTTTCTTTTCCAGTTTTGTTGCCGCCAGTTTACCTTTCACCGGTTTTATCATTTGGCTGGGCAGGGGTAAAAAGAAGAAAAAGGCAATGCTGGCTACTTAATCCGGCTCCATACTTCATAAATTTTTGCACCCTTACTGCTTAGTCCGCTATGGTGCCATGCACCGTCTTCCAGCTTACCATCGAAGGCTAGTGAGGCACCAACGCGACTGTTATCGCGGGAAAAGAACTCGATGTTCTCGGTATATTTTCCGTCTTTAAAAGTATAGCTGCCGCCGCCTGTGCCTGAAAACTGTTTTTTTTCCGGGTCTATAGCTACCCACTGAAATTTAGTGCCGGTCAGCATTTTATAGGTTTGTCTTGTGCCACTCTGGTGTATGGCTGCAATTTTTCCATCCTCTTGCATCCTGCCGGTAATCCGCCATACGCCTGCCAATGGGGCTTTTCCATCATCGATGCGTTTGAAATAGACACGGCCTTCGGGTGCGTGCAGTGAAAGGGCATTGTCTGTAGCACTAAAATTTACATTCATGGGTAAGCCAACCTGCGAGGAGTCAGCACTATTGAACAGGATGGTGCTTTTGATCTGATCATTTTTGATTTCATATGATCCGCCCCGTGTCATTATAAATTTACTGCCCTGGGATACCGTATGAAAATACATGCCATCCATAAAGAACAGATGGTGTGTTTTGTCGTCTTCATTAAATTCCCAGGCCCCGGTAATAGAAGCTGTTTGTGCGTAAATGCTGCAGGTACTGCCAAATATAAATGCTATAAATAAAATGATTCTCATGAGCGGTATGCCATCGCTTTTAAACTGGGCAGAAGGCTTATAAATATAACAATTGTAGAGCAGGCCTGTGTTAAAAATTGTTAAATAAGGCGTTTTGTGTGAATGCTTGCTTATTTTTGAGTAGTTTATCATGAAAAAAAGGAGCCTTTGGCTGATCACCGGCCTCATGACCGTAGCCTTGCTAGGTGTGTTTGTAATGCAATTGTATTACATAAGGGAGGCCTATAACCTTAAATCCCAGCTTTTTGAACAAGATGTACAGCAAGCGCTGGGCACAGTAGTGAACAAGGTGCAGAAGATTTATGCTGCGGGACATATCAATAAAAAAGATGACGAACTCAGAAAAGAAAGGGAAAGGGATTTTAGGGTAAAAGCACAGCAGATTGTCGATTTTAAGGAAAAATACAAGGAAGAGGAAGCAAAACGTAAGCTGGAACAGCAGAAAAAGATCATTGCCGACCTGAACCTGCGTGATGCTGAAGTAAAAAGGGCCTTCCTGAGGGCACAGATGATTAGTGAGGATGTATTCCGCGAAATCTCCAACCCGAATAACAAAGGCAATTCTTCCCTGCAGGTAGAGGTTAATTTTGGGGTGGATGATTTCGGTAATGTAATCGGTAATGTAAGCCAGACTGTAATTTCCAAATCGGGTTCTGCTTTTTCTGTTGGTGGCGCCAAGCTCCCTGACAGCATCCGGTACCTGGCCACAAACCCGCGAACCTTAATGCCAATGACCGTTTCTATTGAACGTGTGAGGCCGGAAATTGCCCTTAAATTTAAAACCGAAGACCACATTGCGGAACAGAAATACGAACAGGGTTTGAAAGCACTGATGCAGGATACGCTTGCGCTTGAGGGAAACAACCTCAGTCTGCTGGAAGATGTGGCCAAAGAAATGCGCCAGGTATATGTGCCCATCAACCAGCGTGTGTCAAGGGATGTGCTGGATACCCTCATCAAAAAAGAAATGCTGGACCGAAACATTACGCTGGCCTATGACTTCTGGCTGAAGCTCGCCAACAAAGATTCTGTGCTGTACCAGAAAGTGGCTAACGGTTTTGTGGATCCGCTGCCGCAGAATACCTATCGGACTACTTTGTTCAGTAACGATGTATTTAATGATCCGGGGATGCTATACCTGTATTTTCCGAATAAAAATTCCTTAATTCTGAGTAATATGTGGGCAACCATGGCCTCTTCTGCAGGCCTGCTACTCGTGCTTATCTTCATTTTTACCTATACCATATACGCGATCCTGAAACAGAAAAAGATCTCGGAAATGAAAACCGATTTCATCAATAACATGACCCACGAGTTTAAAACGCCTGTGGCCACCATTATGATTGCGAGTGAAGCACTGAAAGACCCGGAAATTGTGGAAGACAAAGGCAGGGTAAGCAGACTGGCCGGCATCATTTACGATGAGAACGTACGCCTGGGCAATCATATAGAACGTGTTTTAAGCATTGCCCGGCTAGAAAAGAAAGAGCTGAAACTGGAGCATAAGGAAGTAAATATTCATGACCTGATCGCTGCGGTGGTAGACAGCATGAGCCTGCAGCTGCAAAAGAAAAACGCTGTGCTGACCTTAAACCTGAATGCTCCGGAATCGCTTATTTTTGGAGATGAATTGCACCTTTCCAATGTGTTTTATAACCTGGTTGACAATGCCAATAAATACAGCACCGAGCCCCCGGAAATCACGATTACCACCCGCAATACAGGTAAACACCTCCTGATCGCCATCGCCGATAAAGGTATTGGCATGACCAAGGAACAAACAAAACGCATCTTTGACCAGTTTTACCGGGTACCAACAGGCAACCTGCACGATGTGAAGGGCTTCGGTTTAGGCTTGAACTACGTACAGGATATTATTGAGCAAATGAATGGAACCATCAAGGTGCATAGTGAAAAGGATAACGGGACTACATTTGAAATCAGTTTACCGCTAAACCATAACCATAACAGATGAAAAAAATTCTATTGGTAGAAGATGATCCCAATCTTGGATTGCTCTTACAGGATTACCTTCAATTAAAAGGCAAATTTGATGTTGTATTGTGTACCGACGGAGAAGAAGGATTAAAGGCATTCAGCAAACAGGAATTTGATCTCTGTATCCTTGATGTGATGATGCCTAAAAAGGATGGGTTTACCCTGGGCAAAGAGATCAGGAAAATTAACCAGGACGTGCCGCTTATATTTGCAACAGCAAAAGCCATGATGGAAGACAAAGCCTCGGCTTACGACCTGGGAGGCGACGATTACATCACCAAGCCATTCAGAATCGAAGAATTGCTGCTCCGCATTAATGCTTTGTTGAAGCGTACCGCAACCAAGGAGCAAAATGATGTTACTCCTGCACAAACACAATTTCAGATTGGCGATTACGTATTTGACTATACTACACAACTCATCAGCTACCAGGGAATCATGCAAAAGCTGTCTACTAAAGAGGCAGAATTATTACGCCTGCTGTGCCTCAAGAAAAACAGCGTGCTTACCCGGGAGGAAGCCTTGCTGAGCATCTGGCATGACGACAACTACTTTAATGGCCGAAGTATGGATGTATTCCTGAGCAAACT
The DNA here is from genome assembly GCF_900176535.1 of Pedobacter africanus. NCBI lineage: Bacteria > Pseudomonadati > Bacteroidota > Sphingobacteriia > Sphingobacteriales > Sphingobacteriaceae > Pedobacter > Pedobacter africanus. Next base: position 2,785,220 of record NZ_FWXT01000001.1, read on the forward strand.
GCGCAAGTACCTCAGGGACGACCCTAAAGTTGAGATCCTGAATGTACATGGCAAAGGTTATAAACTGCTGGTGAACTAAAGCACCAATGGCCGGATAAAACTGTTTATCTGGTTTTCCCGTCCTCCCCATTTGCTTACCAACTTGTTGATGGTTTCCATCAATCCTTTATTGTTTACAGGCTTTCCTTTAACAGGTGGTTTTATTTCGTTCTCCGGAACAGACTTGTCGGTTACCGTTTTGGCAAACCAGGTAATGTGATCGTGGGGCAGGGCCAGGCCAAGGATCATTCCCGGCAGGCCGGTAAAGGATTCCGGTCCGCCCGAAACCGGGATCTTATCGGTATAAAAGGCGACCACATAAACTGAATCCATAATGATGGCATTTGCCCTCCGGCACTCGTAGCCGGCAATGGTGCGGATCTCATTGGTCAGCTTCCAGTTGATCTTCCGGGTACTGTCTTTTACCAGGAAGGTTTCTTCAAAGAGCTTCTTTTCTGTGGTAGAAATGCTGCTGTTCAGATCGGTATAAATCGTGTTGATCTGTCCTGCCCCGGTATCGAACATATGGCCATCCGTTTCTGCCACGGGGGTAAATAAAGATTTATCGCCAGAGAATTTCAGTATACTTTTGGAGATCTTAAACTGAGGGGTGTTTTTTTTCATGTCTTCGAACATGCTTCCGAACCTGGCGTCGGTTGAACTGCCAAAATTTTTCTTCATCAGCGCATGCTGATTGGTGCTTTTTTCAAATTCGATGACGCCGCTTTTTGTAAAGCGCGCATTTTGAGCAAATAAGCCAAATGTGCTGAAAATTAAGCTTGTAAGTAAGATGAACTGCGTTTTCATGGTGTTTTATTTATAGTACGCCCATTTTGTTGAAATCCCAGGATAGGGACAGCATAAAATAGCGACGGATCGTAGTGTAAGTATTTTGATTGATCATGTTGCCCGAAACTGACCTGCTGAAGCCTGAGTTCTGGTTAAGGAGGTCTTTACCCGTAAGCGTTAGCACAAGGTCTTTTGACTTCATGAACTTTTTGCTGATGTAGGCATCCCAGATCAGACGGTTCAGCGACTCGTTGAAGGTCTGGCTTTTGCCGGTATATTGGTATGTCCCATCGGTACCGATCTCAATACTGCCCGGCAGGGTTAACCCGGTGTCGAAATTCCCATTGGCACCCCAGCTGTTGTTGCTGGTTTTGATGCCCCTTAATGTGCTGCTTGAGGTGTTATAGCCCGGACTTAAATTTAAACTGAAGTTGAATTTCTCTTTGTAATAACGGACGGTAGGTCCAAGGGAGTAATTTAAGGACTTGGAAGTGTTCAGTATCCCATTGGAAATGCTGTAGCTCTGATTTCCGCTGACATTGGCGCTGGTCTGTAAGTTTATTCCCTTGATCTTTCTGCCCATATTTGCCATCACCATGAAATTGATGGGGGTCTTGTTGTTCAGGTTTATGGCCTGGGTAGTGGTGATACCCGCATCATCAGTAACCGTATTGCTGGAAATGGCGTTTGAGGTAAAGCTGAAATTACCGCTTATCCATAAGTTCTGCTCACTCAGCATTTTGAAGGAATTGTAGGATATGTTGATGTTGCTGCTAAATGAAGGCCGCAGGTCTGGATTTCCAAGAACAATGTATAAAGGGTTGGTGTTGGCCCTGTAAGGTTGGATTTGCTCCATGGAGGGCTGACTGGTATTGCCATTGTAGTTGACCCTTAAAGAAGCGCTTCTGCTGAAATTGTAACTGTAGCCAATTTGTGGGGCCCAATTGATGAAGTTCCGCTTTAAGGTCCTGTCTTCGTATCTGTCGAACTGTTTGAATTGTACGGCAGTAAGCCTGGTCCCGAAATTCAGAATGGATTTCCCCTTTTTATAGTTAAAGTTGAAGCCTCCGTTGTTGGTCATCTGGTCCAGATCAAAGTTGTTGCTGAATTTAAGGTCCAGATCGTCATAATTGCCGGCGGCGTCTTTGTTGAAGGAGCGTTTGTCGGAACTGCTGTTGTCGATATTGAGGCCATAATTTAAGATCATGGACAAAGATTTGGACAAAGGCTCAGTATAGGTCGCATTGCTGCTAAAGGCAGATTTAAGGATCTTACTGGTTTTGAACTGGTCAATATTTACCGTACTGTCCAGCTGGTTCTGTTCGTTAAAGAAACGGTTTTCGGAATTCAGGAAGCCGGAGCTGGTGTTTTCGTTCACTGATTGCTTTAAGTTTACAGAAAGCGTACGCCCCTTTTTTTTCAGCTTTTTTGTCCAGAATGCTGTGGCGCTAACGCCCTTATTGTTCCCTTCATTGGTAATCGTTCTGATGTTCTTGTTTAAAAAGCTTTCATTCTCCCTTTGGGTAGAAGCATTATAGGTGTCATCAGAATTGGTGTTTTTAAGCGAGCCACTTACCGTTACCTTCAGGTTTGAAGTAGAGTCGATCTGCATGTTAAATGTCCCGTCCAGTTTCTGGCTGAAAGAAAAATTATCGGATTGCTGGTTGGATGCCGTGGTCATATTTCCGTTCGGGAGCGTGTTGATGCTCAGGCTACCCGCTTCTCCTTTTGTACGAACAGAACCCAGCTTATAATTGCTGTTGATGCCGTATTTGTCTTTCCATTTGTTTTCATAATGGAAGCCTGCATTTTTGTTGACCGGGATTCCCCCTGCGCCGCCACCACCCATGTCAAAGTCATCCGAGCTCATGCTGTAGGCCATCCCCATCGCACCACTGCCGTCCATAAATTCAACGACATCATAAGACATCCCATTGCCCAAAGACTCTCCGGTATTTCCTGTGGAACCATACACAGAAGCCTTTTGTTTGCCTTTGAAAATATTTGCTGTTACCTGACCCTTGTAAAAGTCGCGCGTGCCCCCTCCGACTTCAGCTTTACCAAAATAACCATTCTTCTTATCCTCCTTAAGCTTAATGTTGATGGTCTTTGATTTTTCACCGTCATCTATGCCGGTAAAGGTGGCCTGGTCGCTTTTTTTATCGTATAGCTGCACTTTATCCACCATATCGCCCCGCAGGTTTTTGGTCACCAGTGTAGGATCGTCCCCAAAAAACTCTTCCCCATCCACCAACACTTTATTCACCTTTTGTCCTTGTGCGGTAATCTTCCCGTCCTTGTCTACCTGTATCCCCGGCAACTGTTTCAGCAGGTCTTCCACCTTGGCGTTGGGCGGTAGGTTATAACTGCCGGCATTAAACTCAGTGGTGTCGCCTTTTATGGTAATGGCGGCAGCTTTTCCTTTAATGATGACACCCTCCAGTAAGGTTGATTTCAGGATGAGGTTAATAGGCCCAAAGTCTTTGACAGGGTGCAAACTATCGAGCACAAAATCTTCGGTATAATCGGCATAGCCGGGATAGGTGATCAGCAGCATAAACTTACCCGGGCGCAGACCGCCAAGATTAAAATTACCGGCTGTATCGGCCCGCGTATATTTGACCAGTGTAGAATCTTTTTTGTTGAGTAATACAATTGAGGTATTTACCAGTTTGTAGGTAGCCATGGAATCCGTTACGGAGCCTTTCATGGCATAGGGGCGCTGGGCAAATACGAATAAAGTATTCAATACCAGCAAGAGGGTTAAATAAGTCAGTTTCATTGTGTGTGGTTAGCTCATGCTAAGCTATAACTAAAAGTTTAGTAATAGAAGTCTGCAAATGTTAAAGTTTGTTAAACAATGTTAAAAGCGATGATTTTGCTAAATATGATTACATTTAGGTTTAAATGTTACAAGACATTAAACTCTACCTATGAAACTCAAACTTCCATCTTTACACGCTTTATGGCTCAGCTTTCTGAGGGTTGTTGCGCGTTTTCCCTTACAGGCAATAGTTGCCCTTGCGGCAAGCATTGCCTGGTGCTATGTGGTCGATATTCCTTATACCAATCCGCACAGGGAAGAGCAGCTTATGGAATTTTTGGCAGTCTGTAACCTGGCCCTGACGCTGTTACTGGCGGCCGACCTCTATGCTGAAGTGAACCATTTTGGTAAAGCAAAACAATGGTCCCTGCGTTTACTGATGGTATTGCTCTGTGCTGGCCTTTACTTCCTGCTCAAGCCTTATTTTTACCTTGCAGATATGTACCGCCTTGGCCTGCTGGCTTTCGCCTTTCACCTATTGGTGGCTTTTGCCCCTTTTATCGGCAAGGGAAGTCTGAATGGTTTCTGGCAATACAATAAATCGCTGTTCTTAAGGATCCTGACTTCAGGATTGTACGCTGTAGTATTGTTTGCCGGTTTGGCTATTGCGCTGGGCGCCATCGACGGCCTCTTTAATGTGAAGATTGGCTGGCAAACCTATATGCGGCTGTTTGCGGTGGTAAGTGCAGGTTTCATGACCATTTTCTTCCTGGCGGGTGTTCCCGATGATTTTGATGCGCTCAATAAAGAGGAAAGTTATCCTAAAGGCCTTAAAATATTTACACAATACGTACTGATTCCACTGATGACCATTTACCTGGTGATTTTGCTGGTATACGAAGTAAAGATCATGCTGAGCTGGCAGCTGCCCAAAGGACTGGTATCTACCCTGATTCTGGGCTATGCCGTCTTCGGAATCCTCTCGCTGCTGCTGGTTTATCCCATTAAAGAAAAAGAAGGCAATGGCTGGATGAAGCTTTTTTCCAGGTTCTTTTACGTGATGATGATCCCCCTGGTCATACTGCTGCTCCTGGCGGTATGGAAAAGAGTGGGTGTATATGGCATTACCGAATCACGATATATTCTGGTGGTCCTTGCGCTGTGGCTAACCATAGTTACGCTCTATTTCCTGGTCAGCAAAAAGCAGAACATCAAAATTATTCCGGTTAGCCTCTGTATCCTGGCGCTGCTGGCTACCTATGGCCCGCAAAGTGCATTTTCTGTTTCCCGGTATTCGCAGGTGGCCCGTTTGAAGAAACTCATGGCCTCTAAAAAGGATAAAGACATTAAAGAACGTGGCCCGGTGGTAAGCTACCTGGTTGACCGCCACGGACTGGCCGTATTACAGCCTTTTACCAAAAGAGACCTTAGGGAGATTGAAAATAAAATAGAAAAGAATGCCGATAGCCTTTCGCGATATTCCGTAATCAGCATCAAAACAGATACAGCCAACGTCTTGCTCAACATCAAATACGATCCCCGCAATTCTTACATCGACAGCCGCCGTTTTGAAACAGAAACAGGCACCCTCTTACCGGTTAGTGGTTATGACTACGTTGTCGCCGTTGAAAATTACCTGGACAAACAGCACTTTAAAGTGAATGGGGTGGATGTAACGGTTGAAAAGACAAATCAGTATGGGAACCTGAAACTGAAGGTGGGCACTGCAGCAGCAGTAGAATATGATGTGCGAAAGCTGGCAAGGGATGCGGTTGCCTTGTACAAAGCGGGTAAATTAAAAGGCAAAAAGGAGGATTTGGGAATGTCCTATATGCCTTCGGAAGGACTTTCTATAACAAAGCAGGTGGGTGGACTGGAGATAAAACTGGTGATCACGCTTTTAAATACGACCACCAATACCACTGAAGAAGAGGAACTCAACAAGTGGTTGAGCTATAATGGTTACCTGCTGGTTGGGTCAAAGCGGTAATTCTTGTTAGATTTGCATTATGCTGAATCCAGAAAATGCAAATCTAACCGGAACTGATGGGGTCAAAGCTGCCGGCGGCCTTGATGCACCCAACGCGCTTACGGGGTTGGCGGCAAGGTTTGTAAACTATACGTCTAAACACATTTTCCTTACGGGTAAAGCCGGTACGGGCAAAACAACTTTTTTACGGCAGCTGATGGAATTGACGCATAAAAAGGCGGTAATTGCTGCTCCAACGGGCATTGCAGCCATCAATGCCAATGGGGTTACCATTCATTCCCTTTTCCAGTTGCCTTTCGGCGCCTACCTGCCCAAGCAGCCTGCCGCAGATGGAGGGCATTACAATCAGCAGTACAATACACCGAAATCCATAGTCAGGCATCTGAACATGACCGCTGCCAAACGCAAGGTGCTTACAGATATGGAACTGCTCATTATTGATGAAGTAAGTATGTTGCGGGCTGACCTGCTGGATGCCATTGATATGGTGCTGCGCTATGTCAGGAGAAACAACAACGCCAGCTTTGGCGGGGTGCAGGTGCTGTTCATTGGCGATCTGCACCAGCTGCCGCCGGTTGTAAAGCCTAATGAATGGACCATGCTGGCACAATTTTACAACAGCGCTTACTTTTTTGATGCCCATGTCCTGCAGCAGCATCCGCCGGTATATATAGAACTGGAAAAGATTTACAGGCAGGCCGACGATGTATTTATCAATCTGCTAAATAACCTGAGGAATAACCAGGTAAACCAGCAGGACGTGGCCTTGCTCCAAAAATATTACCAGGCCAATTTTAAGCCCTCGCTGAACGATAAATACATCACCCTGACTACCCATAACAACAAAGCAGATGCGCTGAACAAGCAGAGCCTGGAAGAGTTGAAAACCCCTTCTTACCTTTACATGGCCAGGGTAGAAGATGAGTTCAGCGAATATGCCTATCCTGCAGAACAGATCCTGGAACTGAAAGTTGGGGCGCAGGTGATGTTCATCAAGAATGACTCCAGCGGGGAGCAACGCTTTTTTAACGGAAAGATAGCCACCGTTACCGCACTTAAGCCGGATCAGATAGAGGTGCAGACCGAGGGCAATAACCTGAAGGTCATTGTAGAAAAGTACAAATGGGAAAATATCAGGTACACTACTGATAAGGTGAGCGGCGAAATAAAAGAAGAGCTGATGGGGACTTTTACCCAATATCCGCTCAAACTGGCCTGGGCCATCACTGTACATAAAAGTCAGGGCCTGACTTTTGATAAAGCCATTGTCGATATTGGCAATGCTTTTGCTCCCGGACAGGTTTATGTGGCCCTGTCGCGCTTACGCTCGCTCGACGGGCTGGTGTTGACCTCCCAGATTTCAGGCTCAGGCATCCGGCAAGACCAGAATGTCTCCTTTTTCTCTAAAAACAAACAGGAGCCTGCTGTGCTCGAAAATCAGATCAGCCAGGAGAGCGAAAACTTTTTACAGTCCTACCTCCTCCAATGTTTTGATCTTGCCCCGCTCGATAATTATGTATATGAACACGTGCATTCCTATACCAAGGACATTAACAAATCGGCCAAGCAGAAACACGTGAAATGGGCCGCCCAGCTATTGAAAGAGCTGAGCGAGGTAAAAGCAAATGCCAGTAAATTCCTGCTGCAGATCCAGCGCCTGTACCAGGACAAATCGGATAGCGGACTACAGACTTTGCTTGACCGGACTACGGCTGCCGAAAATTATTTTAAGCCATTGCTTTCCGGTTTTTCGAAAAGGATATTTGAAAGGATGGAGCTGGTAAAGCAAGATAAACAGGTGGTGGCTTACTTAACTGAATTGCTCGAGATGGAGGCGCTGTTTTATGAACAGGTCAAAAAAATATGTAAGGCAAGTGCATTGCTCAGCGCTACGATCAACGGTAAAGAGTTTACCAAAAAGGATGTAAATGCGCTGCTGAGCCAGGCTGAAAGGGCGGCACAGATGGAAAAGGTATTTGCCATGCCTGGTAAGCTCGATTTTACGGAGAGGAAAACAAAAAGCAAAACCAGCGGCTCAAAAACAGTAAAAGCAAAAAAAGAAAAGGAGCCTAGGGCCGATACCAAAGAGCTTTCGCTAATCCTGCTGAAAGAAGGAAAAACCATTCAGGAAATTGCCGAGGAACGCAAAATGGTGATCGGTACGATAGAAGGTCACCTGGCGCACTATGTGGCCAAACAGGAAATATCCGCCAAAGACATCATTGGGGGCAGAAAGCTGGAGAGGATCCTGGCCGCCATACAGGAACTGAAGACTTTACAGATGAACCCGATCAGGGAGTACCTGGGCCGCGATTACTCTTACGGAGAAATTAAGATTGGCCTGGCTGCCCATCTTGCGGAAAGGGAATAGTGCCTTCAAAAACCTTTTCAGCTGGGCCGCAAAGGAATACGTTGCTAAACTGTTCCCCGTTGTAATCAAAGCTAATGCGCAGATCTCCACCGAGAACTTTTACCGGGGTTTCAATATGCCCGTTCTGGTGTTTGTGCTGTGCCATGGACAGGGCAACAGCGGTAACACCTGTTCCGCAGGCATAGGTTTCGTCTTCTACACCGCGTTCAAAAGTGCGCACAAAGAGGTAGTCGCCTTTGTCTTCGACAAAATTAACGTTAATCCCCTCTTTTTTATAAGTGTCATTGTTACGAATGGCTTTGCCGTTCTGGTATACATCATAGCTGGCCAGGTTTTGCATCTGTAGTACATAATGCGGCGATCCGGTGTTGAGCACATAAGCATCCCCATCGGTATTGATGGTGTCAATATCAATCATCTGCAGGTCTACCCAGTTGCCCTCTGCTGAAATTTTGGCATAATGAGGGCCATCTACTGCCAAAAAGTTAGTTTCCTTATCAATGATGCCCAGGTGTTTGGCAAAAGCTACAATGCAACGGCCGCCATTGCCACACATGCTGCCCGGCCGGCCATCGGCATTAAAATAAAGCATCTCAAAATCATAATCAGGATTGCTGGTCAGAAACATCAGCCCATCCGCCCCGATCCCAAATCGACGGTCACACAGTTGTTTAACCCGTTCATAATCAATATCTTTGATTGGGCCGGTTCTGTGATCGATAAGAATGAAGTCGTTTCCGGCTCCCTGGTATTTGAAGAAATTTATGTTCATTTTGATGACCTGCTGGTATTTAACATTTTTTAACAGTATTCATGACGCATTACAGATGCAAATATCGTTGATATGGTATTAAATTTGAATAAATCAATGAAAAGAATTGTTAACGGTTTTTTTAATGATAAAATTTAAACTGATATATAAATGAAAAGACTAGGATTGATAGCGTTGGCTGCATTTATAGGTGGTGCGGCTGCAATTGGTGGCTATAAGTTATTAGAACCAAAAAATGGTGAGCTGGTGTCTTTTGCAGACCAGCAGAAAGTGTTGTTTGCAAATAACCCGAAAATCTCTTCGGCGGGCACGGTAGATTTTGTTGAAGCTGCGGCGGCGGTCTCTCCGGCTGTTGTCCACATTAAAACTTCTTATTCCGGAGGCGGTTCAGAAGGAAGGGCACGTTCTTCTTCACCTTTTGATATGTTTGACGATTTATTTGGTGGTGGCGGCCGCAGAATGCAGCGCATGCCAAGGGCAGCCTCTGGTTCGGGAGTGATTTTAACCCCTGATGGTTACATTGTAACCAATAACCATGTGGTAGACAATGCCGATAAGATTGAGGTGATCTTATCTAATAAACGTAAGGTAAGTGCCAAAGTGATTGGTAAAGACCCAAATACGGATTTGGCCCTGATCAAAGTAGAAGCCACTGATCTGCCTGTAGTGAAAATGGGTAACTCTGATAATGTGCAGATTGGGGAATGGGTATTGGCAGTTGGTTTCCCGTTAGACCTGCAAACTACTGTTACGGCTGGTATTGTTAGTGCCAAAGCCAGAAGCATTGGTATTTTGGGCAGACAACAGCAGCAAGACTTTACAGAAGAAGAATACGAAGAATACCGCAGGACTGGTAAAGCGCCTGAAAGAACAAACAGCAGTATAGAATCTTTTATTCAGACCGATGCTGCCATTAACCCTGGAAATAGTGGTGGTGCACTGGTAAACGCAAGCGGCGAGCTGATCGGTATCAATGCTGCAATTGCATCGCAAACCGGTACCAATGAAGGCTATGGTTTTGCTATCCCGATTAACCTGGCTAAAAAGATCCTGGACGACTTCAGGAAATATGGTAGCGTAAAACGTGGATATATAGGGGTTTCTTTCAGACCATTGGATGCTGATTATGCAGAAGAACTAAAAATCAATGACATCAATGGATTGTATGTAAGCGAAGTGCTTCCAAACGGAGGTGGTGCAGCTGCAGGTATCAAAAAGGGGGACATTATTAAAAAAGTAGACGGTGTTGCAGTATACGATTCTCCGGACCTTCAGGAAAAGATCGGACGCTTAAGCCCTGGGGATAAAGTACAGCTGACTTTGCTTAGGGATGGTGCTTTGAAAGATGTAAAGGTTACTTTGAGGGGCGACAACAGCGTTGGTGTAAACACTTCAAAACTGGCTGAGCGCTCGAGCGGAACCAGCTTAGGTAAACTCGGAGCTTCTTTTGAGCCTGCATCAGCACAGCTTAAAGCACGTTATGGTGTGAAAAACGGTGTTGTAGTGAGCAACATAGAAACAGGTAAACTGTTCGACTCATGGGAAATACCTAAAGGTGTGCTGATCACTTCAGTGAATGGAATACCAGTAAACAGCGCAAAAGATGTAGAAAGTGCTTTGCCAAACTCAAGGAATGGCATGACCACGATTTCCGGAGTAGGATCACAAGGCAGATTTACCTATTCACTGACCACAGGAAGGTAATTTCAGGCTAATTAAATTGACGAAGGCTGTCTCCCAAAAGGAGGCAGCTTTTTTTGTGGGAATTGTTAATGAATAAAGTTTTCTATAAGGGACCTCTATTGTTACAACTTCAATTATCATTGAATTGTAATGTTAGAATGTTTCTAAATAGCTGATTTGTGCTTGGAATTAACCATTTAATTCTTTTATTAAATACTTTTGCACATAACAGAAATAAAATAAACAATCTAATGGCAAGTTTCGGAAACGCTTTTTCCTCATCAATTGGAAAAAAATTAATAATGGGCATAACGGGCCTGTTTCTCATTTCATTTCTTTTAGTGCATTGCTTTATCAATGCCCTGATTTTTGTTAATGATGGCGGCTTAACCTTTAACATGGGAGCCCACTTTATGGGTACCAACTGGTTGATCCGGGCAATGGAAGTGGTATTATTTGCAGGTTTACTTGCGCATATTTTCCAGGGCTTCAGGTTAACATTTCAAAACCAGGCGGCAAGACCGGTAAAATATGCGGTGAACAATGGCGCAGCAAATAGTAAATGGTACTCCCGCTCTATGGGCTTACTGGGAACTTTGTTGTTGATTTTCCTGATTGTACACATCTCGAAGTTCTGGGTAATGTCGCGCTTTACAGGCATTCCTACAACAGACGCAAACGGGAATCACGACCTGTTTGCGGTAATGGTAGAAACCTTTAAAAACCCGCTGATCGTTTTGCTTTATGTATTGGCAATGGTTTCCCTGGCTTACCACCTGTTACATGGATTTGCTTCGGCTTTCCAGACACTGGGATGGAACCACAAGAAGTATACACCGATTATTAAAGCAGTTGGGGTTTGGTTTTCTATCCTGATCTCACTGATTTTTGCTGCTATGCCGGTAGCAATGTACCTGGGCCTTATTAAATAATTTTAGCATAAAAGACATGTCAGATTTGAATTCAAACATACCAGAGGGAGAATTAACCACAAAATGGACTAAGTATAAGTCTTCTGTGCCTTTGGTTAACCCGTCAAATAAAAGAACGATAGAGGTGATCATTGTGGGCTCAGGTTTAGCAGGCGCTTCGGCAGCAGCAACCCTGGCTGAAATGGGTTATAAGGTGAAGTGTTTCTGCTTCCAGGATTCACCACGCAGAGCACATTCCATTGCAGCACAAGGTGGTATCAATGCAGCAAAGAATTACCAGAACGATGGTGATAGTGTATACCGTTTGTTTTATGATACCATTAAAGGTGGCGATTACCGTGCACGCGAAGCCAACGTACACCGTTTGGCCGAGGTTAGTGCAAATATTATAGATCAGTGTGTGGCACAGGGTGTTCCTTTAGCCAGGGAATACGGTGGTTTATTAGACAACCGTTCTTTTGGGGGCACTCAGGTACAAAGAACATTTTATGCTGCCGGACAAACCGGACAGCAATTACTCTTGGGCGCATATTCTGCTTTAGAGCGCCAGATAGGTATGGGTAAGGTAGAAATGTTTACCCGCCATGAAATGCTTGAAGTAGTAAAAATTGATGGTAAGGCACGTGGTATCATTGCCCGCAACCTGATCACAGGAGAAATTGAGCGTCATTTCGGTCATGCTGTAGTATTGGGCACAGGTGGTTACGGAAACGTTTTTTACCTTTCAACCAATGCGATGGGCAGTAACGTAACTGCTGCCTGGAAAGCGCATAAACAGGGGGCTTATTTTGCCAATCCCTGCTACACACAAATCCACCCTACCTGTATCCCGGTTTCGGGCGATCATCAGAGCAAGCTTACACTGATGTCTGAATCGCTGCGGAATGACGGCAGGATCTGGGTGCCAAAGAAAAAAGATGATCCGCGCAAGGCCTCTGAAATCCCTGAAGAGGAAAGGGATTATTACCTGGAGCGCAGATACCCTGCTTTTGGTAACCTGGTGCCACGCGATGTGGCGTCAAGAGCGGCAAAAGAACGTTGCGATGCTGGTTATGGCGTAGGTGCATCTAAACTGGCTGTATATCTTGATTTTAAAGCCAATACAGAGCGTTATGGTCGTATTGAGGCTGCTAAGGCGGGCAATCATAACCCTGATAAGGAAACCTGTATGCGTTTGGGTACTGAGGTGATCAAAGCCAAATACGGTAACCTGTTTGACATGTATGCACAGATCACGGGCGAAAATCCTTACGAAACACCAATGCGGATCTATCCTGCAGTGCACTATACCATGGGCGGACTTTGGGTGGATTATAACCTGATGACCAGTGTACCTGGGCTGTATTGCACAGGTGAGGCCAATTTCTCTGACCATGGTGCCAACCGTTTGGGGGCATCGGCATTGATGCAGGGCCTGGCAGACGGTTATTTTGTATTGCCTTATACCATTGGGGCATATTTATCGAAAGAGATCTCCGTGAAGGCCATTCCTACAGACCACCCGGCTTTTGTTGAAGCCGAGGCAAGGGCAAAAGGTATTCTGGATAAGCTGATCAATATTAAGGGAACAAAATCGGTAGATCATTTCCATAAACGCCTGGGACACATCATGTGGGAAAAATGTGGCATGGCCCGTAATGAAAAAGGGCTAAAGGAAGCGATTGAGGAGATCAGGGCATTGCGTGCCGAGTTCTGGAGAGATGTTCGCGTACCGGGATCGGCTGATGAGCTGAATACAGAACTGGAAAAGGCAGGTCGTGTGGCCGATTTTATAGAACTGGGCGAATTGATGTGTATCGATGCATTAAACCGCAACGAAAGCTGTGGTGGCCATTTCCGCGAAGAGTATCAAACGGAAGAGGGCGAGGCACTACGTGACGATGAGCATTATGCTTACGTTGCTGCCTGGGAATTTAAGGAAGGAGTAAACTTTGAACTGCATAAAGAAGAGTTGAAGTTTGAAAATATTAAAGTAGCACAAAGAAGTTATAAATAGTACAATATCATGAGTACAGGAAATATGAACTTAACGCTGAAAGTTTGGCGTCAGAAAAATAACAGGACCAAAGGTGCTTTGGTGGATTATAAGGTGTCTGATATTTCGCCTGATATGTCTTTTTTAGAGATGTTCGATGTGCTGAACGAGCAGCTGATCAATAAGGGCGAGGAGCCTATTGTGTTTGATCACGATTGCCGTGAAGGTATCTGCGGAATGTGTTCCATGTTCATTAATGGCAGACCGCATGGTCCTAAAGACCTGGTAACGACCTGCCAGTTGCACATGCGTTCATTTAAGGATGGCGATACGATTGTGGTTGAGCCATGGAGGGCGAAAGCTTTCCCGGTAATTAAAGATTTAACAGTAGACAGAACTGCATTTGACAGGGTGATTGCCGCAGGTGGTTTCATTTCGGTAAATACCGGTAATGCACAGGATGCGAATAACCTGCCGATCCCTAAGATTCAGGCTGATGCTGCTTTTGAAGCTGCGGCCTGCATTGGCTGCGGGGCCTGTGTAGCCACCTGTAAAAATGCATCGGCTATGCTGTTTGTTTCTGCAAAAGTATCCCAGTTGGCATTGCTGCCGCAAGGACAGCCGGAGCGCTACCGCAGGGTACAGAGTATGGTTGCGCAAATGGATGCGGAAGGTTTTGGTAACTGTACCAATACGGGAGCTTGTGAAGCGGAATGCCCTAAAGGCATCTCGTTAGAGAACATTGCCCGTATGAACCGGGATTTTTATTCTGCAAAATTTGTATCTGAGGAAGATATTTAATAGTTTTATAGCACCGAGACAAGGTGCCACATTGCAAAAAGCCAGCTATATCAGCTGGCTTTTTGCGGTTTTTGTGGTTTGGTTATGAAAGCGCGTTGTTTATTCTTTTTCGGAGCCTGTTACTACGACTTCTTTAAGGTTTACGGGCTTACCTGTTTTTGTGGTGATCAGGATAACCCCATTTGCGGCTTTGGCGCCATATAATGCACTGGCCGCTGCATCTTTCAGTATGGTTACGGATTCAATATTATCAGGCACCATACTGCTCATATAGTTGCCGCTTACCGGGGTACCGTCAACCACATAGAGGGGATTGGCTGACCCGGTGCCACTAAGCGATATCAGGTTTCCTTTTTCGTCCCTGAAGCTGATCCCATTGCCCGGTCTGCGCAGTTGCAGGCTACCGGTTTTTAGCTGGGTTGGAGGGGTGTTTGCTTCGCCCAGGCTAAAGCTGATAGGAATATTATACTTTACACGTACAGCTTTGCCCCCTTGTGTTCCAGGTACCCACCTCGGAGATGCCTTAATCACCCTTACGGCCTCTTCATCAGTACCGCTGCCCAGTTTTCTTTCTACCCGGATCCCGGTTAACTCCCCATCTGTCTCGACGATGAAGGAAAGAAATACTTTGCCTTGTATTTTATTCTTTTTGGCTTCTTCAGGGTATTTTATCTCGCCTTTCAGATATTTGTAGAAGTTGGTCATCCCTCCTGGAAAAGTAGGTTGTGTTTCAATAGAAACAAAATCGTAGATTTTTGAAGCATCGTAGGAGCCATTGTTTCCTACTACCTGTGGTCCCTTATAGCCGGTAATAAAGATATCGTTGAGGGAGGTATAGCCTTTTACCGAAGCCGGTCCCAGTTTTTCAGTAGTTCCAACCCCGTCGCTCAGGTAAAAGATGAACCTAATGGCATAACTGCCATTTTTAATAGACTCAAAGCCCGGAAAAGCCAAAACAACACGCATTACTTCGGCATCACATCCTCCGCCTAATTTTTTAGCAATACCAAGATCTTCTATTGCTCCATCCTTAATTTTGAAGCGGATAATGGTATTGCCCTGAATGTTGTTTTTATGTGCCTCGGCAGGATACCGGGTCGTCATTTTTAGGTACCTGTAGAAGGCGTCCCAGGAGGCATCGTTTTTATAAGTCATATCTCCGGACTCAGTAGGCAGGCCGGTTTTCAGTACCCGGCTTTGGCGGCTTTTTATATCCGGAACTGTAATTTTGCTGACCTGCGGAATAATAGCTTCATTAACTACTTCTTTAACTACCTCTACAGGATTGTTCAGAGGGATTTCATCTGCGATGTCCTGGATCTTTTGGTTGTCTCTGATGGTTGCCGATGACAAAAGCAGTGTTATGGCAAACAGGGGCAGGAACAGACCGTATTTCAGAAATACGGTTCTTTTTGAACGTTGTTTATGTAACATAAAAATTCTTTTTTTAATCAGAGACTTATTGAAAAAACTATTGGTAAGGGTGCTGGAAGAAACACCAAAAGCATTGCTGAGCAACAAGAGCGCGTATTCTTTTTTATCGCCCTGAAATTCCGCCGCAGCTTCATCTGCGAGGTATTCATGGATATTCTTTACGGCGCGCTTATAGGCATAAATAACCGGGTTGAACCAGGTAAACAGGCTCAGCAGTTCAAAGAAGATGACATCCAGACTGTGAAGCTGGCGCATGTGTACCTCCTCGTGCCTGTTGATGGTTTGTACCTGTGGAAGGTTTGCGTCCACCTTTTTGCGGTTAAAGAAGGAGAATGCCGATCCTGGTCCTCCCTGTTTCAGCAGCATACTTACCGAGCTGAGTTGCCAGATCAGTTTGCCGGCAAAAATGAGTACACCGAGGACATAAATAAAGACGATAACATTGCCGGGACTAAAGTGGTCTGTTGCTGCCGGCTCAACAATCACCTGGGTCATGAAAGTGTTTACTTGTGCCACGCCCACATATACCGGTTCGGCCACGGGTTGTTTACTGAACCATTCGAACCTTAAAAAAGGAATCGCCAGGGAAAGAAGCCCGGCAGAAACCAGGTAAATCCGGTTCAGGGTAAAATAAGTTTCCTTGTCTAACAATAACTTATAGAAGCCATAAAATACGATGAGGTAGATGTTGACTTGCAGGATGTAATGTGCGGTACTCATCTTGGTCTGTTTTTAATTTTGTTAATCATTTTAAGGATTTCATCCACATCGCTCAGGTCGAGCTTTTCTTCTTTCACAAAAAAGGAGAACATGCTTTCCACAGAGTTTTCGAAATATCCATCGAGCAGTTTTTCTGTAGCATGACGCTTATAGTCTTCCCTGGTGATAAGTGGATAGTATTGGTGCGACTTGCCGAAGGCCTCATGTCCGATAAAGCCTTTGGTTTCCAGGATCCTGATAATAGTAGATACGGTATTATAGGCTGGCTTTGGCTCTGGCAGAAAATCCATCACCTCTTTAACGAAACCCTTTTCTATTTGCCATAGAATTTGCATGATCTGTTCTTCTGCCTTTGTTAGGTCCTTTATTTCCATATTTAGTTTTGTATTGTCAGTTTCATCCGTTAATTATATCGTATAACGCGTATTTTACGGTATAACTAAAGATTTAGTATAAACTTATAACTAATATTTTAGTTTTCAAAATATTTTTCAAAAAAAATGGCGGTATCCACCGCCATATCCAATTATTAACTAAACTAAATTTATGATAGAATCCTCTATTACCTAGAGAATGGATTTGCTATTTTAATGAGGGATGCCTTTGCTGGCTTTTTGGCTGCAAACTCTTCATTCTGGTCCTGATTGCTGCTGCCTGCAGCAAATGTCAATAGCATCATGATAAAGACAGGGATCAATAACAATAAAAATGGTGATGTATTTGCCAGGGTTTTCATAGTTGTATATTTTTATTTGTGGTTGTTTTTTTGTTCAGGAACTTCTCGTCCCTGTTTGATGAAACAAATAGAACCATAAAAAAAATGCTGCTAAAATGTTTTAGACCAAGTGCATAATATCCTAGATAAACGGTTAAAATGAATAGTTTTGTAGTTAAAGCCTCCGTTTGGCCCGTTCGTATAAGAAAAAAGCCAGTTGGTCGAAAGCAGCTGCTTTAAAATAATTAGATTGGTGTAATTTGAATGCGATTATAAAAAGAGATTTTTAATGAAAGGTAAAGGCCCCCTTGTTGTACATCTGTTCTTTTGGCTCATTATTTTGGCCATATTGCTTTGGGATACCTTTAGTGGAAACCAGGCCCCTTCGCGCTATGAGGTGGCCGTTAAGCTGGGTTACTTTGCAGTGATCAATCTTTCTATCTTTTACATCAATTACACCTTATTGATCCCTATTTTGATAGAGCAGAAGAAACGGTATGGATTATATGTACTTTCCATTTGCCTGTTGATTGCCGTTATGGTCATCATCAAGACGGTTGTAGCCAGTCTGAACAGCGATTTCTTTCTGTCTTATTTCAGTCCGGATACCGGACAGATCGAATATTACGAGATCACCAAATATGTGATATTTGCCATTTTTGTATCGGGCTTTTTTGTGGTCGTAAGTGCGCTTTTAAAGTTTGCCATCGACTGGTTTGGGAGCGAGCGGATACAGCGCGACCTGGTCAGTGAAAAACGCGACATGGAGCTGCAGTTCCTCAAATCCCAGTTGAACCCGCATTTTCTGTTCAACTCTTTAAATAATATCTATTCACTGGCTTATCAGAAATCAGATAAAACGGCAGATGCGATTCTGAAACTCTCAGAGATCATGCGTTACATGATCTATGAAAGTAATGATAGCTGGGTTTCATTGAGCAAGGAGATTACCTATGTGCAAAGTTATATTGAACTGCAAAAGCTGCGGTTTAAGGATGGAGCGGCAGTGGAATTTACCGTTAACGGTGAAATAGACGATCAGCCGGTGGTACCGCTGATCCTGATCTCTTTTGTGGAGAACGCATTTAAGCATGGCGTAGCCAATGACCCTAAGGACCCCATCCGCATCAATATCATCGCCAACCAGAAAATATTGCATTTCAGCATCAGTAATAAAAAGAACAAACACAACAAGGACCAGATGGGCGGAGTAGGTTTGAACAATGTGGAACGCAGGCTGCAGCTGCTTTATCCGGAGCGATATAAATTAAATATTGTAAATTCGGCTACTCATTATACCAGTGAATTAATGCTAGATATATGACAAAGTTAAAATGTATTGCGGTTGATGATGAGCCGCTGGCGCTTGATATTATAGAGGACTACGTTTCTAAAGTCCCCTTTCTGGAATTAGTTAAACGTACAGAAAACGCTATTGAGGCTTTGCAAATGGTACAGGCCGGTGGTGTGGATATTGTGTTTCTGGATATACAGATGCCGGAACTGACGGGAATCCAGTTTTTAAAGATTGCCACCGGAAAAGCAGATTATATTTTAACAACGGCCTATTCTCAGTATGCGCTGGAAAGTTATGACCTGAATGTTTCGGATTATTTATTAAAACCCATTGCTTTCGACCGCTTTTATAAGGCTGTAGAAAAGGTACACAATAAAACAAAGGCGTCGGCACCGGTAGAAACCATTCAAACATTTCTAGCACCTGTTCCCGCGGCTGTCCCGGTTAACCCGGTACAGGACTTTATTTTTGTGAAAACAGAGCATAAAATCCAGAAGATCGAGCTGGATGATATTCTTTACATAGAGGGCTTGAAGGATTACATCTCCATTTTTACCAAAACAGAAAGGGTGATCACTTTACAGAATATGAAAAAGATGGATGAGACCCTGCCTAAGGGACAGTTCATCAGGGTGCACAAATCCTATATCATCGCACTCGATAAAATTGAAAGTATAGAGCGGAGCCGGATCAGTATAGGCGATAAGATCATCCCGATAGGAGATACCTACAGGGACGAGTTTTTTAGACATATAGACAATAAGAATATTTAAAGCGATTGTGCAGGTTTAACCTGGTTTAGCTTTACCCTAATTGCATTTTCTGCTTCGAGTACAATTTCCTCGGGGTTTTTGCCGCTAATGTCGAGCGGTTTCAACACTGTCCAGCGTAGTTTTTCGCCAAAACTCAGGGGATATGCGCCGTACCTTACCAGTTTCCATGAGTTTTCGATGGCTACCGGTACGATGAGTGCATTGGGTACAACTTTAAGCAGAGTGGCAATGCCGCCCACCTGGAAAGCTTTCATCCGTCCGTCTTTGGCCCGGGTGCCTTCGGCAAAGATCATGGCCGACCAGTTTTTTTCTTTCATCCTCCGGCCTAGTTTAATGAGTTCAGACACGGCTTGTTTGCTGTCCTTCCGGTCGATATTCGCACCTCCGCCATACTTAAGGTTGTAGGAGATGGAGGGAATGCCCTTGGTAAGTTCAATTTTAGAGATGAATTTTACATGATATTTCCTCAGGAACCAGATCAGTGCCGGAATGTCGTACATGCTCTGGTGATTGGCCACGAATATAATCGGCCTGCCGGTTGGCAGTTCCTGCTTGTTCTGAAAACTGACAGAGGAACCCATCAGCAGGTCGCTGTAGGTAAGAAAAAAGTTCAGTACATCAACGGAGGCCTTATGTGCATTGTATCCCAAAAACCGGTAACAGAGCCATTGTATGGGATGGAAAATGAGGAGCACCAATCCGAAAAAGACATAAAAAACGGGACTGAAGATGTATCCTAAAAACTTATTCATGGTCGATAATGGAATAGTGGTTACAAATGGTTTTCCTGGATTAATATTTTCGTCCTTAAGATGGCGGCTACGCTGATGCTGTCGGTAATTTCGCCGCTGATCACCATGTGGTAGGCTTCTTCAAAGGGGAGTTTGCGCAGGCTGAGCTGTTCGGTTTCTTCGGGAGCGGCCTCTCCCTGGCTTAACCCCCGTGCAATATAGATGATGGCCAATTCATTGCTTACGGAATTAGACAGGTGCATGCGCTGTATTTCTATCCATTCTGCAGCGTGTAGCCCTGTTTCTTCCATTAACTCACGCTGGGCACTTTCCAGCGGGTCTGATTCAAGTGGCCCTCCGCCTTCAGGAATCTCCCAGCTGTAGGCTTTTAGCGGGAAGCGGTATTGACCTACCAGCCAGGTGTTGTGGTGTTCGTCGAGCACCATAATGCCTATGGCATAGTTTTTAAAATGAACCTCTCCGTATATGCCCTTACCGCCGGAGGGGTTGATCACATTGTGCTCTGTCAGGCCGATCCAGTTGTTTTCATAGATCTTGTGGCTGTCTATCGTTACCCAGGGATTATGCTCTTCCATGGGCGCAATATACGAATTTCTGGTTTCAGCACCGCTAGTCAGGCTTGGGCGGAGGGGGAACTTTTTTTATTTTGGTGAAGCGGTAGCTAAGGCTCAGTGTAACATTGCTGGTGTTGCTGGTTGAATAGCTTTGCAGGCGGAAATTGACCCCTTCACTAAACAGGGTATTGTTGCGCCTTCCAAAGGGGTCGCTTACGCTGATGCGTGCATTGAGCCTGTTTTTAAGAAAGACTTTTCTGGCAGCCATACTGCTGGTCACCGAACCTTTGGCTCTGCCCTGGGCATTTACGTTGTTGGCGTAATTAATATTGGCCTCAAAGGCAGTTTTTAGCGGTAACTGCATAGATAAACCCACTGCACTGCGGATGCTCAGGCCTTTTCTGTTCAGCGCCGAATTGAGGGATGAGGTGTAATTACTTTGTGTGAGGGTAAGATTGGCATTGGTAGAGAGTTTTTTGTTTGGCCGGTAATTACCGATCAGGATCAACCCGAAGATATCATTAGTGCCTACATTGTAATAGGTAGTTTCCGATTTGGCTACTCCATCTGTTACGGTAACAGCACGGTAACGTTCGATTACACCGCTGCTGGTTGAATAGGACAGCCGGGGCGTAAATGACCATTTCTCGCCAAAGGCACCAAAGCTGATGTCCATCTGGTGGGTATAGGCGGGTAACAGATCTGGGTTACCATAGGAAATGTTCAGGGTATCGTTGTCATTGATCTGAGGGTTTAAGGCAATTTCACGTGGGCGGTTGATGCGGACACTATAGGTAGCGCCAATATTGTATCTTTTTTTGAAGAAATGGTTGAAGGAGATATTGGGGAACAGACTGAGGTAGGGTTTAACGTTATAAGTGTTTGCAGCTGAGCTTGTGGACCGGGAAGACAGGTCAAAGTCCACATCGGTAAGTTCTGCCCTTATGCCTGCTTTTACACCGATGCTTTTGCCCCGGTAGTTGTAAGCGGTGTAACCGGCAAAAATTCGCTCATTATAGAGGAACTCATTGCTAAGTCTTTCAGAAATCACATATTCCTGAGTACTGAAGTCAAAATCACGCACAAGCTGGTCGTTGTTGTTCCTGCGATAGTTGTACATGATTCCAGCCTCCAGTTGGTCCCTTTTCTTAAAAACAGGCCGGTCGTAATCGATATTGAAGGTTAATCCATCATTGCCTGTGCCATTGGTATTTTCCCGAAGGGAGGGTTTTCCGGTAACCGGTAAGGAATACTTCTGGTCCAGTATCCGTAAGTTATCGTTGTTATTGGTATTGTAGGTTAAACCGATGCTGAGCTTGTCGCCACTTTCTGAACCTTTAATGCTATAGTCGGCATTAAAAACGAAATTGTGGCTGCTGCCATCTGTCGCACTGATCTGGTTACGTACACGTTTTAGCACAAAATCTTCATTCAGGAAATTAAAATCAGTACCCGCCCTGCTGCTGCTGCTGTTGTTATTGAAGTTGGAGTTAATGCGCAGGTTTTGCTGTGGGGTAATGTCCCAGTCGAGCCCCGCCCTGAAATTTCCCCCGTTACTGTTGCTTCTGTTGCTGGCGTAATTGTCGTAATAAAAGGTTGTATCCTTCACCAGATCAAAATTCTCACGGTAGGAATGGGAGGTGCTTTTGCCGATGTTGCTGCGGTAAGCGGCCCCGCCGGTTAAAGCGTAATTTTTACTGCGATAGGAGGCGTTGGTATTCATATTGGTGTTGCCCTGGAGTCCGGCTGTTACGCCCGCATTGCCATTAAAGCCTATGGAAAAGCCTTTTTTCATGACAATATTGATGACCCCTTCACCATCGCCCGAATACCTGGCGGGTGGATTGGTCATGACTTCTATCTTTTCTATAGCATCTGAAGGGAGGACATTCAGGAGGTCAGCAATGTTGGAGGTCATGTAATCCGAGGGTTTACCGTCGATAAAGATCCGGGTAGAGCGCTTTCCGGATATGGTGGCATTGCCATCGATATCTACCTGTACCATTGGTACGTTTTTGAGGATATCAGTAGCAGTACTTCCTTCGGCCAGTATAGATTTGTCTACATTATACGTGATCTTATCGGCAGCAAATTCTATGACAGGTTTTTCTGCGGTGATGGTTACTTCGCTCAGGTTATTCTGGTCGCTGCCCAACTTAAGTGTACCCAGGTTGCGTTCAAAGTCTTTTTCTGTAAGGATGACCTCGTTGATACTGAGACTGGCAAAGCCAACAAAGCTGATCTTAACCTTATACGTACCATATTTAAGGGCGTTGAGCTTAAATACACCATTTTCATCTGTTGCCGTGGTTTGAAAGGGCCGTTCAGAATTGGCCTCATAAACCGCTACCACAGCCGATGGGATAGGGAGCGCGCCTACCTCTTCAATTACCTTACCGGTGATGCTGCCTTTATCGGCCACAGTATGGGCCTGCAGAGCGGTTGCATTGAGCAGAAGCAGGCTGAATATGAATATGGCGTAGTTTTTCAATGTCTGGTCTGTGTATTAAAATGATTCTTCGTCTGAGCGCATTTCCTGCTGATCAGATTTTTTATTCTTTTTAAAGTTAAAATCATTTTTACCAAATCGGTAAGCATAAGTTAAACTGGCCATGGTGCCTTGCATGTTACGTCTGAAATCGGTAATGGCATTGGCCGCACCTGAGGTCATGCTCCAGTTCCTGGTATTGAACACATCCTTGATATTGAAACTGAGGGAGGATTTTTTGTTTTTGAAATCGTACTTTGCCCCCGCATCAACTACATAGTTGGAATTTCTTTTTCCTTGTGCCATGACCTCTCTGGAGCGGTAGTCGCCTTTGATTTGCAGGGTAATTTTGTAAGGGAGCACAAAGTTATTGGTCAGGTTGGCATTCCAGCTGAAACCTGAATTGTCGACAATGCCATAGGCGGGCACACCATTGATTTTACGCTGGTAAAGATTGATGTTGGTGGTAAAGTTCCAGGCTTTAGCGACATCAAAACGACCGATGAGCTCCAGACCGCTGGACAGCTCCCTGGTTAAGTTTTGCGGGGTAACAATGGTAACGCCGTTTTCGTCTGCTTCCGTTCTGATGCGCTGGATGACATCATTGGTCTGGCGCATATAGGCTGTGGAAATGAAAGTAATTTTTTTCCAGTATTTGCTGTAGCTCAGTTCGTAGGCATGTACATCTTCGGGTCTTAGGTTGGGGTTACCCTGACGCCAGATCAGTGGGTCGGATACATCCAGAAAGGGGTTGGTGTCCCATCCCCGGGGCCTGTTTACACGCCTGCTATAGCTCAGCTGCAGCTGTTGCTCGGCCTTGAATTTCTGGGTAAGGAAGATGCTTGGGTAAAGCCGGGTATAATCTACCTTGCCCGGAACATAACTTAATCCGCCGGCTTTATCATACATGCCCAAACGAGTATCCAGCGTTGCATCTTCGGCCCTTAAACCTACCTGGTATCCAAAATTCTTTACCTGATTCTGGTAATTGATATAAAGGGCATGTACCTGGTCTTTGCTGTTAAACTCGTTAGTGAGCGCAAAATTGATGTCGTATTCTCCGCTCAGGTGGTTAAAATTTGTCGAGAACATGTTGTTCTCTGCATACCGGATCTGGCTGCGGTAACCGGCTTCGATTTTTCCTGTTGTACCTACGGGGAGGGTGTAGTCGGTTTGCACATTATAACTCCTGTTGGTGCCTTTGCCATCGTTGATCTGTATCACCGGGAGGGTATTTACTTCCGAGCCGTTGGCATAATATACGTCGGTAAGGTAATTCTGGTAGTTGTCGTTGGTGCCGTCAGAAAAGCTGAAGTTAAACGTGAGTTCCTCTTTTGGTTTTTTAAATTTTTGTACGAAATCCAGGCTCAGGTCGTAATTACCGCCCGAACCGTCGTTAGTATTGTCCCTCCTGCTACGTTCGAGCGGATTTTTTGAAGGGTTCAGCTTGTCGATACTCAGCAGCTCGCTCCGTTCGTTGTCCCTGATGTTGAAACCGCCTGTAAAGCTAAGGATACTTTTTTCGGCCAGATAATAATCCAGTCCCGCTTTAAAGTTGTGCCCCTTGTCCAGCGATTTGGAATCTGTAAGCTGATTGGCAAATGCAGTTGGGAATGTAGGGTTCAGGTAAGTGATGTTGCTGTAGCCGCCACCCAAACGGTTTCCATAGCGGTAGCTGTAATTCCCATAAATATTTACCTTGCTGTTTTGAAAACTAAGGCTGGTATTGGCATTGTAGTTGTCGCGGTTACCTGCGGTAAGTGCCAGGGAGCCGTTTAGTCCCAGTTTTTTGTTTTTCTTTAATACGATATTGATGATGCCCGATTGCCCTTCGGCATCGTACTTTGCCGATGGGTTGGTAATCAGCTCTACACTTTCGATGGAACTGGCAGGGATGGATTGCAGGATCTGCGCTACATTGCCCCCGGCAATCATGGAAGGTTTTCCATCGATCAGGACCTTAACACCCGTTGAACCCCTGAGGCTTACATTGCCGTCCATATCGGCCTGTACTGAAGGAACGTTCTGCAGCAGGTCGGAAGCAGAGCCGCCTTCGCTCACCAGGCTCTGGTCAACCGAAAATACCTTTTTGTCGATGCCCAGCTGCATCGTGCTTTTTTGGGCAGTAATTGCCACTTCTTTTAATGCGGTGCCTTTGGCAGGTTTCATTTTTATGGTTCCCAGGCTGATCTCTTTCTGTGTATCGGAAATGGATACAGAATCCCTGACCATGGTCTGGTAGCCTACGTAACTTATTTTAAAGGTAAAAACACCTTTCGGTAGGGGCGTCATCACCAGATTTCCGTTGGCGTCGGTTTGCATTCCTTTTACTACGGCTTTTGTTTTCCTGTTGAGGATCATGGCTGAAGCAAAGGGAATGGTCTCATTGGTTTGGGCATCTACAACCTTGGCGGTTATTTTGCCGTTGTCTGTTTGTGCATTAAGTTTTACAGAGGAAATACAAATGGCAAGCGTTAAAATCAGAACTTTGTAAAAGTAGTTGGTCATTAAGGTGGTTTTGTGTGTGTTTAGTTGGACAAATAAACGATTAGGAAGTTTAAAAACCCGGGCGTAACTATTTTATTACAGGTTAATTGAAGAATATGATCGATTACAACAGCATTTTTAGCGAAGAAGGCTTGAGCTACGCAGCTTACAGGAATTTAATTGACGAGCTTTTAGCACAGCATAAAACTACGGGACCCGACCACTCAGAAGCTATGCTGCATTATACCAAAATGAATGTGCACCGCATGAGCCGGGTAGACAAGACTGTAGCCTTGAATGAGGATCTTTTAAATGCATTGACTTCCCTGAACGGAGCGTACCGTTTGCTGGTCATATCTGAAGGATGGTGCGGCGATGCAGCGCAGATTGTACCCGTATTCAATAAGATTGTCAGTGCTTTCCCCGAAAAGTTTAAGCTCAGGTTTGTATTGAGGGACATGAACCTTCCTTTGATAGATGCGCACCTGACCAACGGGGGCAGGGCAATACCTGTACTGCTGGTGCTGGATGAAGCCGGAAATGTATTGACCAAGTGGGGACCCCGACCCAATGAGATCCAGGAGCTGCTGATGGAATGGAAAAAGGAAGAAACAGATATTATGGCGCTGGCAGAAAAACTGCACGGCTGGTATGCCAAAGACAAAACCACCAGCACTCAGGAAGAACTTGCTTTGCTATTTTCAGGATTAAAGCAGGTTTAATCGACAGTAACGGTTAAGCCCTCCTGCTGCAGGATTTTACGATAGACTTCCATTTCTGTAAAAGAGCCTTCCAGAACGGCACATTTCCCTTTGTTATGTACTTCCCAGGCTATTTTTTCGGCCTGGTTTTCGGAGTAGTCCAGGTATTTCATCATGCAATGGATCACATGGTCAAAAGTATTCACATCATCATTCCAGAGGATTAAGCGATGAACAGTTTTCAGGGAAGTCAGGATTTCTTCTAATGTGAATGTTTCTTCTTTTGTTTCTGTTGACATCTTACAAAAATAAGCTTATTTCAAAATAATGTTGCAGTTAAAGTTATTTTTGCTTAAAATTAAATAAAGCCAAGTATGATGCAGCGTTCAAAGATTGCCGGAATAGGTTATTATGTCCCAAAAAATGTTTACACCAACAATGACCTGTCGCGTTTCATGGAAACCAGCGACGAGTGGATACAGGAGCGTACCGGGATCAAAGAACGCAGGTTTGCAGACAGGCTGGAAGAAACAACCACTACCATGGGCATTGAGGCGGCTAAAATAGCCATACAGCGGGCGGGTATTACCAATCAGGATGTCGACTTCATTATTTTTGCTACGCTGAGCCCCGATTATTACTTTCCGGGCTGCGGGGTATTGCTGCAACGCGAAATGGGCATGAAGGAAGTTGGCGCACTGGACATCCGCAACCAATGTTCGGGCTTTGTCTATGCACTTTCCGTTGCCGATCAGTTCATCAAGACCGGCATGTATAAAAATATACTGGTAGTAGGTAGTGAAAAACATTCGTTTGCCATGGATTTTGAAACACGCAGCCGCAATGTATCTGTCATATTTGGTGATGGTGCCGGGGCGGTGGTATTGCAACCCACGCAAAAAGAAGGACAGGGGATTTTGAGTACCCATTTGCACAGTGACGGAGCGGACGCAGAGATTCTGGCAATGTTTTACCCGGGCGCGCATGCCAATAAATGGCTTAAAGATAAACCCGGTTATCCGGACCAGGAGCTCGGGGGGTTATTTTTAACAACTGAGCAGCTGGAAAGCGGGGCCGCATTGCCTTATATGGATGGGCCTGCAGTATTTAAAAAGGCTGTAGTTAAATTCCCGGAAGTCATCAATGAGGCCTTAAATGCAAATAATCTGACTGCAGCGGATATCGATATACTGGTGCCTCATCAGGCCAATTTGCGCATTAGCCAATATGTGCAGCAATTGCTTGGGCTTGGTGACGACAAAGTGTTCAATAACATTCAGAAATACGGAAATACCACTGCCGCTTCGGTTCCCATTGCACTTTGCGAAGCCTGGGAAGCAGGAAAGATCAAAGAGGGCGACCTGGTTTGCCTGGCCGCTTTTGGTTCCGGCTTTACCTGGGCCAGTGCGCTGATCAGGTGGTAGCAGCTTAGCTGCCCTTTGCCGAGCGGGTCATCTGCTCAAAGGCATCCCACATTTCGCTGGGAATGGCCTCCAGTCCGTTGAACTGCCCTGCGCCCTGAAGCCATTCGCCCCCATCTATGCTGATGACCTCTCCATTAATATAACCTGCAAAATCGCTGATCAGGAAAGCGGCCAGATTGGCCAGTTCCTGATGGTCGCCTACACGTTTCAGGGGAACCCGGTTTTTAAAGTCGAACTTTTTTGCCAGATCGCCGGGCAGCAGGCGTTCCCAGGCACCTTTTGTAGGAAAGGGGCCCGGCGCGATTGCATTGGTACGGATGCCATATTTGCCCCATTCTACTGCCAGCGAGCGGGTCATGGCCAGTACACCTCCTTTGGCACAGGCAGAAGGCACTACATAGGCCGATCCGGTAAAGGCGTAGGTGGTTACAATATTTAAAACACTGGCCTGCTGCTTTTCTTTGATCCAGTGTTTGCCAAAGGCCAGGGTGCAGTTTACAGAACCTTTTAAAACAATATCAATGATGCTTGAAAAAGCATTTGCAGACAGCCTTTCTGTTGGTGAAATGAAGTTGCCTGCGGCATTATTGAGCAACGCATCTACTTTTCCGAATGTTTTAAGGCTTTCGTTAAGCACATTTTCTACCTGGGTATAGTCGCGCACATCACAGGCTAGTGCCAGTACTTTGCCTCCTGTTTCCTTCTCCATTTCGGCAGCTGTTTTTTGCAGTACGTCCAGCTTGCGGCTGGTGATCACCAGGTTGGCGCCTAATTTCAGGAAATAAGTGCCCATGGCCTTACCTAAACCGGTACCTCCACCGGTAACCACTATGGTTTTGCCTTTTAAGGCATCGTCTCTTAACATGGGCTGATTGAACATAGGCTTATTTCTTTTGAAGGTTACCGATAATGGTTTTCAGGATACTTCTGGTGGAGGGCGACCACCATTGCTGTAGCATTACTTTAAGGGCAGCACGCTGATCTGCACTGGTTGCGGCGATGAGGTCCTGCCGGATGTTGAGCTTGCTCTGCGTCCAGGTGTTGCGTTCCATGGCCATGTATTTCCTGATCTTACGTTCGGCAGCAGTTAAAATGCTGGCCGGATTGGCCAGTTCATCTACCAGGCCAATCTGCAGGGCTTCATCCGGACTAAAAAGCTTCCCTTCCAGCAGGCTTCGGGTGGCATTGGCCTGACCCAGCCAGAAAGCATACAGACTAAAAATGCTGTTGGGTACAATGATGCCAACCGGAACTTCGTTTAAGCCAATGATGTATTTTCCTTCGGCCATGATCCTGTAGTCGCAGGCCAGGGCAATTACGCAGCCCCCGGCCGGACTGTGACCATTAATGGCAGCAACCAGCGGTTTTTTAAAGGCTGTGATGTTGGCGCTGAAATCCAGGAACAGGTGCCAGAAAGATTCGGCCTCTGCTTCGGAATAGTTGTACAGCTCGATCAAGTCCAGTCCTGCCGAGAAAAAGTGTTCCTTACCGGTGATGATGACACCCGCAATATTGGGATCGGCCGATATATTTTTCAGCATATCGTTCAGTTCCGTAATCATTTCCCGGTTCAGGGCGTTGGACTTGCCCCTGTCGAGCGTAATGATGCTTAAATGGTCTTTTATCGTGACTTTTATCGTATTCATTCAGATTTATTTTACTTCATAGGTATAAACCGTTCTGGCCAGGTGACCCATCACATCTATTCCCTCAATAACAACGCGGTAGGTCCCTGCTTCGTCTGTATTGAAATAATTAATTGCTGCTTTTCCTTCTTTATCTGTTACCACATGCGGGTTCCAGTACACAGTGCTGCGCAGGTCTGGCCGGCTGTCAGTTGTTCCGGGCTCATATTTCGGAGAATAAAATTCCCTGATGGTATGGTAGCCTTTAGGGGCAAAGGTAATGATGCCCGGGGCAAAGGTAGATCCTGCAAAACCACCACCTCTTTTTGTGGTGATGATAAGCACACCGCCCCCTCCGCGGGAACCATAGATAGCCGTATTGCCTACTGATTTTAACACTTCAATACTTTCCACATCATTGGGCATAATGTTGTCCAGAAAATCTGCTTCAACATGCATGCCGTCCAGAACAATCTGCATAGGTACCTTGCCGCTAAGACTGCTGAACATGTTCCTGGTAAGATACGGAATGCCATTTTCAATAATCAACCCTGCCACGCGGCCCTGCAGGCACTGGGAGAGTGTGACACAGTTTTGCAGCATCTCGGCTGTAATGATGAAATCGGCCCTGCCTGCCCCGTTTAAGTTTGAGGAGTTCTTGGCGTCGTTTCTTTTTTCTACAATCTTGACTTCATTGAGCATCAGGCTCCGTTCCAGCAATCCTCGTTTGGTCAGTTCGTCGAAATAATTGTTACTGCGTTTCAGGTAGGCCTGCAAAGCCTCATTTACGTTCACTTCAATATCACCAGTGTTTGTATTTTTGGTAACGATCTGACCAGGCACAATATCCAGCTTAATGTCGACACTTTTTTTGTTTTTGGCGGTGCGGCCCTGTACAATAAATTTGGTGCTGTCATTAAAAATGAGGTTATCGAAGTTAAAACGCCCCTGGGCATCTGTTAGTGTATCAATGGCAAAAAAGCCTCCTGAAGAAGAAAATAAAGAAACCTTGCTGTTTGGCAGAGGTTTGCCACCGTAAGAGGTAATGGTACCACTGATGGCCAGGGATCTTTCGGGCTGATAACGGATATTTGGTGGGATGTTATTGATGATGTTTTTCCAGAGGATCCGACGCCAGCCCTGGGTCATGAGCAGGTTATCGAGTGCCTGAGCAGTCTTTTCATCGTTATTGAGGAAATAATAGTTTGGTTTTTCGATATAACCTGCCAGGTCTGAGCGAAGCAATAGGCTGGTCAGGATATTTGTCTCATTTTCCGGATCGGGCTTAACCGAAGCGGTATTGGTTACTGCAATAGAAAAACTGCCCTGTATCGGCTTCTGGGCAAACTGGCTAAGCAGGCTGATGTCTACTTTTTCTCTTTTACTGTAAGTGGGGTTAAGTTTTTCTACACCGGCTTTGATGCGGTCTTCAGTATTGTTTACAAAAGCCAGTCGCTCTGCAACAGGGTTGTTTGTCGCATTGAATAGCGTAAACTGTATGATGCCTGAAGGCAGATCCTTTTTGGGTATGCTTGCCGTAACGATCTGTTTCTGGGATGTGGCCTTGGTTACAAAATAAACATTTCCGCTATGCTGGGCCACCAATTTGAGCTCACTGGTGCCGATCAGGTCGGCCGACATCAATATTTTCACCACAATCTTTTCAGGATTGCTGCTATTTACAGATAAAACATAGCCACTTGGCAATACTTTGGGCAGGGCAAACGTTTGTTCCGAACCATCTTTGAATTTTACTTTTGCGGAGTAGACTTTTCCTGGCTGGGGGTTTACTACAAAATTGCCCATGCCAAGGTGTGTGCTCTCAAAACGGTTTACCTCTGTACCTTCGTTGTCTACAATAAGTCCGGCTACATCTTCGCCCAGACCGCTTGAATTTACGGCCTTTACGGCTATTTTATTAGGCAGGCCCTCTACCAGGTTACCGCCTTCTGGAAAGAACTGCACATCTACGGCATTTGAAGTAGCTTTTAAGGGGATGCTCTTGGTTGCTTTTTGTTTGTCAGGTAAATTTATGGTGGCCACAATTTTTCCTGATTTGTACAAGGCGGGCTGTGTATTGAGGTAGCTGATGGTGATTTCGCCTTCGGCATTGGTAGTTGCTTTCCCCTTGGCAAGGCTCCGGAAGTTGAGTTGTAAATCATAATTGACTTCACTATCGGTATAAGGAAGCCCGTTTTTATCTGCAAACTTTATTTTTGCCGTCACTTTTTCGGCTGTGTTTTCCTTACTGTAGCTGTAGTCGGTATGGGTGAAGACCCGGTTAGCCCAGGAGTTTCCTATTTTTATGGTTTTGTCAAAAAAGAACTCAGTGCCCGCATTTCTCATCCATTGGGTATAGGCCCGGATTCGGTAATTGCCTTCAGACAGGGTATCCGGGAGTTTGAAATCGCCCCAGCTGATTCCGCCGCTCAGGGGTTGTTTCAGCTGTGTTTTTATGGAGTCCTTCTCATTGATGAGCTCTACATATAAGGCCTGACTGATATTTGAGGGTGCCCCGCTTTCGGTATTGATCACATAGGCTTTAAACCAGATGTCATCGCCTATGGCATAGTAAGGCTTGTCGAGGTGCAGGTGTACCTTTTCCTGAGGATATTTTTTGTTGTAGTCCTGCAGTCTTTTAAGCAGTTCATCAAAAGGCGGATCTGCCAGTTTAGCAACAAAAGAGCAGCAAATGCCAAGCACAACCAGGGCAGGAACGACGGATTTAAGTTTCATAGTGTGAGCATAATTAACAAAGCCTCAATATACAAATAATTGAGGCTAATTATGCGAATTAAAACTTATTCTTCCACATCATGCTTTCTACGGGCTTTGTGGTTTTGTTGTTGTATTTAGCGTTGCTTTTGGTGTTGTACAAGGTGCCTATATGGCCTTCAACAACAAAATAAATGAGCTGTCCAATGGGCATACCTGCATATACGCGTACGGGCTGGGCACAGGAAATCTCGAGCGTCCAGGTATTGCAGAAACCCACATCACCTTTACCCGCCGTGGCGTGGATGTCGATTCCAAGCCGTCCGGTACTGGATTTTCCTTCCAGGAAAGGAATATGGACATGGGTTTCGGTATATTCCAGGGTAACACCCAGGTACAGGGTGCCCGGCTGGAGGACATAACCTTCTTTAGGGATTTCAAAATGCTCTACCTTGTTGTGTGCTTTGGCATCCAGTACCCTGTCTTTATAGGTGGCAAGATATTTACCCAGGTGCACATCGTAGGAGTTGGTACCCAGGCATTCGGGTCTGAATGGTTCAATAATAATGGTGCCTTTATCTATTTCTTCAATAATTCGTTTGTCGGACAGGATCATTTTTAAATGAATATTTGTTGTTTAAAGGTCAGGAAGCCTGCAAAAACCAGATTATTCTCTTTAATAAGTTTAAGTTTGCAGGTTTCTGGTATTTGGACGAAATTATGATTAATTTAAGATACTTTTGCATTGTTTTCTAAAATAGAGATGCCTGTAGTTTTTAATAAAAATATTGACGATAAGACCATACTTGCGGTATGGAAAATCGAAGAAACAGAGGAACAGTTGCTTTCGGCTTTACAGCTAAAACAGCATGAACTGGATATCATCTCCTCCTTAAATAACGGTAAACGTTTGCTGCACTGGCTGAGTACACGTGTGCTGCTCAGAACGATGCTGAATACCGATGAATATATTGATTGCCGGATGGACGAACATGGGAAGCCATATTTACCCGATCTGGATTATCACATTTCACTGAGTCATTCCTATGATTATGCCGCTGTAATTATTGGCAAGACCAGAAAGGTTGGTGTGGACATTGAGCTGATCAAGCATAAAATAAAAAGTATCCGGCATAAGTTCCTGTCGGACATTGAGCTGGCACAAAGACAGATCGGGGACAACATTAATGGCTTGTACGTTTGCTGGTGTGCCAAAGAAGCGATCTATAAGTGGAATGGCAGAAAGGGACTTGAATTTAAACAGGATATGCACATCCAGCCCTTCAAGCTAAAGGCGGAAGGCAGTCTGAATGCACTTGTGGATCTGCCTGAAGGTACAGCGAATCTGTGTGTGCATTATTTTAAAATGGGTGATGACTACATGCTCGGCTATGTGGTAGCTTAATTTTTGGCAATGAACAAAAAAGTAGAATTTATAGATTGGGGACTTACCGACTACCATCATGCCTGGCAAAAGCAGGAGGCTGTTTTTGAGGGAACCGTGGCTTTAAAAACACAAAACCGGACCAACAACACGCAACTGGAAACGCCTAACTACCTGATTTTTTGTGAACACCCACACGTGTATACCCTCGGTAAAAGCGGGCAGCCGGAAAATCTGCTGCTGGATGAGCAGGGCTTGCTGGAGAAGAAAGCGACTTATTATAAGATCAACCGGGGCGGAGACATTACTTATCATGGACCTGGCCAGATTGTAGGCTATCCCATCCTCGATCTGGACAACTTTTTTACAGATATACACCTTTACCTGCGGACATTGGAAGAGGCAGTGATTTTAACGCTTGCCGATTTTGGTATTGCTGCAGGTCGTTATGAAGGTTATACCGGGGTATGGTTGGATGCGGATAATGACAAAGCCCGAAAAATTTGCGCCATGGGGGTAAGGTGCAGTCGCTGGGTAACCATGCATGGTTTTGCATTTAATGTGAACACTGATCTTGATTATTTTAAAAATATTGTGCCCTGTGGTATTGACGATAAAGATGTAACTTCCATTCAGCGCGAGCTGGGATATGCACCTGACATGGATGAGGTTAAGGCGAAACTGAAAGGTCACATTGCCCGTCTGTTTAAAATGGAGTTGTTTTAGGGTGTTGAAAAAACATGAAGTTCATAGTTTTGATTTTTTAGAACAAACCTTATCTTTATAGAAAAACTACTTTAAAAAAACAAACTATGGATTACAACTCAGAGTACGCAGCAGCCGGAGCCGGCATTGGAGCTGGAATGGTTATTTTTTATCTTGCCATACTGGTTTTGGTATATGCAGGGCTATGGAAAATTTTTGTAAAAGCCGGAAAACCAGGATGGGCGGCAATTATTCCCATCTACAATTTAATTGTGCTTATCGAGATCGTGGGTAAACCAATGATCTGGATATTATGGTTATTGATCCCTTGCGTAAATATCGTATTTGCGGTTTGGTTGTATAACCTGTTGAGTAAAAGCTTTGGCAAAACAGAAGGATATACTGTGGGTATGATTTTACTGCCTTTTGTATTTATCCCGATGCTGGGTTTTGGTGATGCAAAATACCTGGGCCCTTCAGCTGCAGAAGCACAAGCCGGATTTGCAGGTGGAAACAACCCATTTGGCGTAAATAATCCGTTTAACAACACAAACGATCCTTTCAACCAGCCGCCGACAACCCCTAACGCATAATTGTTGGTATTGGAAACATACTTATTATCCGCCTGGTCTTCTTTTTTAGATCAGGCGGATAGTTTTTTTCTACCCTGCCCGTTTAAGGCCCTTACCGGCATTGATTGCCCTGGCTGCGGTTTTCAACGTTCGTTCTTTGCGCTGTTAAAGGGCGATTTGCAGGAGAGCTTTCATTTATACCCGCCGACCATTCCGCTGCTGATCACTTTTGTTGTGGCCCTCTCCGCACGGTATCTGACCGGTAGAAATAACGACAAGCTCGTTAAAACGCTATACCTTATTACAGGAACGATTATCATCGGAAGCTATTTATTTAAGATATTTGTCCCACATCAACATTGAGCATAAATATGATAAATGACCATACCATCAGCTATCTGGCCCTTGGCGACTCCTATACAATTGGAGAGGCCGTTCCGGCAGCAGGCAGTTTCCCGTATCAGCTGGCAGGGCGGTTAAGGGTGGAGCAAATCATTGTTGAGGAACCGCACATCGTTGCGACTACAGGCTGGACCAGTAGTGAACTTCAGGCGGCCATTAAAAATGCGGCCCTGGCCAGAAAATTTGATTTGGTTACCCTGCTGGTAGGGGTCAATAACCAATACCGGGGAGAATCCATAACGGTTTACCGCCGGGAATTTGCTGCTTTGCTGCAAACTGCGCTCGATTTTGCAAGGGGGGACAAAGCCCGGGTATTTGTACTGTCGATACCCGACTGGGGTGCAACGCCCTTTGGCTTAGCCAGCGGGCGCGGACGGGAAGCGATTGCTTTGGATATAGATGCATTCAATGCCGTCAACAAAGAAGAGACTTTACTTGCCGGCCTCAGCTATACTGACATTACACCAGCTTCCAGAGATGCAGTTTCTGACCCTCTACTGGTAGCGGAAGACGGCTTACACCCCTCAGTAAAAATGTATTCAGATTGGGTAAATAATTTATTGCCCGCGGTGTTGAAGGTTTTAAAGTAGCTAATGTACCAGTGAAGTCTGGTGGTTATAATCTTTCACTACTGTTTTTAAAAATTCCATTTCGTTCATGCCTTCGGGCTTGGTAACCGCCAAAATGCTGGCTACTTTTGCTGCAGTGGCATAAATAAGATCAGGATTATAGGTTTTATAGTAAGTGGCAATCACTTCGTGAATGAGTTCTATGTCCCGGTCGCTCAACAGGTTGACGTTGGCAAAGACCGGATTGTAGGTTTCTTCAACCGGGTGAAAAGCGATATGGTTAATATTTGTACGCGGAACAGTTTTAATAACCGTTGTTCCGGCCACCATATCACCAATCCTTTGTTTGTTCTCGGATACTGCCACAGAAATCAGGGCACCTAGCTGGGCGGTTAACCAGAAATCCACCAGCCGGAACAGCCAGCGGATAAAATATTGCCCAATACTGGCCTGACCACCATTCAGACTGATTACTTTGATTTTCAGCAGGCGTTTGCCTACACATTGTCCGTTCATTAAGATTTCACAAATGAGGTTATAAAAAACGAACCCGGCAGCGTACAGGCCAATCAGTAGGTAGAAAAAATAAGGTGATCTGTCGAGTGCCCCAGAAAGCCCGGTGAGCACAACAAGGAAAACAAAAATCAGGTATAAACCCAGGAATACGGCCAAATCTATTAACCTTGCTGCTATACGTTCGCCTAGGCCCGCAACCGGATAGTCAATATCTATGTGCTGACTGGTATTTACCTTTATTGTTTCCATACTTATTCAAATATAATACTGATGTTCAATTTATTCTTGTAAAATTGTTTTTTGTAGCTATTTTAACAGAAAATTACATTCTACCAAAATCTATGAGAGAGGCGCTGTTTGTCAAACAAAATTCAGGGAAGTGGAAATCCTATGAGCAGTTGCAAACAGCGAACCCCGATGAACTGGCCGAGCGTTTCATTGACATCACCAACGATCTGGCCTACGCTAAAACCTTTTATCCAAAATCCCGAACTACTGCTTACCTGAACGGATTGGCTGCAGGTTTGCATCAATCCATTTATAAAAATAAGAAGGAAGACACCAGCAGATTCATCACCTTCTGGAAGTTTGAATTGCCAGAGTTGTTTTACACCTACCGGCGTCAATTGCTGTATGCTTTTTTATTTTTCCTCGTCTCGGGTGCCATGGGTGTACTTTCTGCAAAATATGATGATACCTTCGTAAGGCTCATTCTAGGGGATGGTTATGTGAATATGACTAACGAAAACATTGCCAAAGGGGATTCTTTTGGTGTATATAAACAGCAAGGCCCTGTAGAAATGTTTTTTATGATTGCCATCAATAACGTCTATGTTTCGTTGCTCACTTTTCTGAGTGGGATCTTTTTGAGTGTTGGACCAGTTTTTATGTTATTGCGGAACGGGATTATGCTGGGATCGTTTGAATATTATTTTTTTAGCAGGGGACTTGGAATTGAGTCCATCCTGGTGATCTGGATTCACGGCACACTGGAAATCTCGGCAATTATTATTGCAGGTGCCGCCGGACTGGTGCTTGGGCATGGCCTGTTGTTCCCTAAAACCTACACGCGCTTTCAGGCATTTAAGAACAGTGCAAAAGATGGGACAAAAATTGCCCTTGGGCTTGTACCTATCTTTATCGTAGCCGCATTTTTTGAGGGTTTTATTACCCGTTATACCCATATGCCTTTGTGGCTAAGTATAAGTATTTTAGGTGGATCGCTGGCATTTATCATCTGGTATGTTATTGTCTACCCGGCCAAACTTTATAAACGCAATCAAATCAGCTAAGCATGTCAGAAAAAATTGAATTTAAGAAATTGAGGGAGTTTGGGGAGGTCATTAGTGATACCGTTTTGTTTATAAAACAGAACTTTAAAGCCCTGCTAAAGGTGTTTGTATATTTCTGCGGCTTTTTTATTGTTGCAGGTATCATTGCTTCGGTGATACAGCAGCTGGGCTTGCAGGGCGCAGCCAAAGATCCTGGCAATCCCTTTAAATTTACCCGGCTGGATGAGATTTTTACGGTTAGTTATTTTATGGTTATTGTGTTTACCTTGTTTACCTACACGGCGATCAATGTTTCGATACTCAGTTTCATCGTATTGTACATCGAAAAACAGCGTAAGGCCCCTTCCCCGGAAGAAGTCTGGGCTTATTTTAAATACTATTTTGTGCGGGTTTTCTTCAGCGGTCTGTTCATTAGCGTTTTTGTGGTGATTGCTTTTACTTTTTGCCTTTTACCTGGTATCTATGTTTTTCCGGCCATGTCGCTGTTCTCTGCTGTAATGGTCATGGAGAACGGAAGTTTTAGCTATTCCTTTGGCCGGTCATTTAAATTGCTGAAAGACCAATGGTGGGTTACGGCGGGAACCATTTTTGTAATCTGGATGATTGCCTATGCCAGTATGTCTTTTGCGTCTTTGCCAGCTGTATTTTTAACGATGGCCGGGACTTTTATGCCGGTGTCGAATGAATGGAGTAAGGTGATGATCGTTATCGGCACGATAGTGCAGCACCTGTGCTATGTATTTATGATGATTCCGGTGATAGGCTGTGCCCTTTGCTATTTTAACCTGGCTGAGCGGCAGGAAAGTACAGGTCTGATGGATCGGATTAACCAGCTGGGGCAAAAGAAAGATCACCTGAGCGGCTTAGAAGAGGAGTATTGAGATGTATAGAGCGCTCGTTCTTTTAGTATTGTTGGGTATATCTGCCGCATGTTTTCCTGCAGCTGCGCAGGCATTGGCCCCGGGTAAGGAAGCGCTGATCAAAAATGACAGTACAAGGCTCGAACTTCGCAATTTTGACCAGCAGAAAATACAGCAGTATAAGGCAGAAAAAGAATTTCTGTATGAGGAGGCCGCGCGTATAGACCTGAGTTACTGGGAGAGGTTCTGGCGATGGTTCTGGGGCTTGTTTGATGGAGTGGTAAGCAATGAATATTCAGGAGGGGTTCTGAAATACCTGGTTATGCTGTTGGCAGCAGGTCTGATCGTTTTTGCAGTAATTAAATTTGCCGGGCTCGATTTAAAAATCTTTGCCGGAAAGGCCAAGGCTGTAGATGTTCCTTACAGCGAATCGCCCGATAACATTCATGAGATCAACTTTAATGAGGAAATAGATAAGGCAGTTGCTGCGGCCAATTACCGGCTCGCGGTACGTTTGTTCTACCTGAAGTCCCTGAAGCTGTTAAATGACAGGGCACTGATAGACTGGCAGCCGGAAAAAACCAATCAGAACTACATCAGCGAGCTGACCGATCCTGATAAAAAAAAGGTATTCACAGCATTGACCATGCAATTTGAGTACATCTGGTACGGTGAGTTTTTTATCGACCGGGAACACTTCATTGAAGTTAAGGATAATTTTGAACGGTTTAACCTTGCAGCTAGATGAAGGGGCTGAGGTTATATCTTATCGGAACTGCACTGGTTACCCTGGTGTATCTGACTGCGCAATATTACAAGCCCAAGCCAACGGACTGGACCCCAACTTATTTGAAGGAAGATAAGGTTCCTTTTGGTCTTTTTATCCTTTACCAGGAATTGACCGCTATATTTCCGGAGGCAACAGTAAAAACAACCCGGCTTCCGGTATACAATACATTGAAGGATAAAAACTTTGAAAATACCAATTACCTGCTCATTAACGGTGATGTTAAAATAGATGAGTACGACTTTAAAGAACTCGCTAAATACATGAACAAAGGCAATCATGTCCTGATTGCAGCTTTTCAACTGAGTGATTTTTTACAGGATACCCTGAACATTCAACTCAATTCTGTGCTCAACCCTCCGAATAAAAAAGGAACGCCCATCAATTTTGTAAATCCGGCGGCAAAAACAGCCCGGGATTATGTTTTTGAAAGGGGCCTGAGCGACCAGTATTTCAGCAAACTGGATACGGGCAGGGCACTGGCCCTGGGCAGAAACAACAAGGGCGATGTGACCTTTGTAAAATATCCTTTTGGCAAAGGTGCCCTGTATATCTTGCCCAATCCGCAATTGCTTTGTAATTACAGCCTGCTGCACAAAGATGGGCTGGATTATGCATCAAAACTTTTGTCGCACCTCCCGGCAGCCAAAACGATCATCTTTGATGAGAACAATGCCAAAGGCAACGCCGAAGAGGCGTCTGTGCTTCGTGTGTTCCTGAAACATACCCCCCTTAGCTGGGCCTATTACCTGGCGCTGGCCGGCTTGCTGGTATTTGTGCTTTTCGAAATGAAGCGCCGGCAGCGGATCATTCCTGTTGTTGAACCCTTAAAAAATACCTCGGTAGATTTTGTGAAGGTAGTAGGCAAAGTATATTACCAGCAAAGGGATAACGGCGACATTGCCCGGAAAAAGATCAGTTATTTCCTGGAACACCTCCGGTCGGCCTATCATTTGAAGACCACGCAGCTGGACGATGAACTTTTAGCTGCAGTTGTTCTTAGGTCTGGTGTGGAGCAGGAGCTGGTGCAACAGTTATTTAAGCTGATGAACCAGCTGGACAAAGCTGCATTTATAAGTGATGAACAACTCATCGCACTCAATAAAACAATAGAGAAATTTTATAAACAAGCCCAATAAATTATGGAAGCGGAAATGTTTACCCAGAGAACGGACCTTACACAGCTCAATACTGCAGTAGAGCAGGTCAGACAAACGCTGGGCAAGATCATTGTAGGTCAGAAAGATACGATAGATTTTTTAATTGCAGGCTTACTTGCTGACGGTCATGTACTGCTGGAAGGTGTACCTGGAGTGGCCAAAACCTTAAGCGCCAAGCTGGTTGCCAGGAGTATTGATGCTTCATTTTCGCGCATCCAGTTTACACCCGATCTGATGCCTTCAGATGTGCTGGGCACCTCGGTATTTGACCCTAGGTCTGCCACCTTTGAGTACCGTAAAGGCCCCATCTTTGGGCACATCATACTGGTAGATGAAATTAACCGCGCCCCGGCCAAAACACAATCGGCCTTGTTTGAAGTAATGGAAGAAAGGCAGGTTACGGTTGACGGGCATACCTATCAGATGGAAGAGCCTTTTATGGTATTGGCTACCCAAAATCCGATAGAGCAGGAAGGCACATATCGCCTGCCCGAAGCGCAGCTGGACCGCTTTCTGTTTAAAGTTGAGGTGAAATATCCGAGTCTGGAAGAAGAAACAGCCATCTTGTTGAATCAGCACCAGCAGAAACTGGATGAAGAACTGAAGGAAGTGAAAGCTGTTTTAAGTATTGAACAGATCAGGGCCTGCAGGGCGATCATAAAAGGGCTCCATGTAGAACCAAAGCTGATTGAATACGTGGCAAAGATTGTCCATGAAACCAGGAACAACAAATCGCTTTACCTGGGTGCTTCGCCCCGGGCCTCGCTGGCCATCGTAAATAGTGCCAAAGCCATTGCTGCCATGCAGGGACGCGACTTTGTGACTCCGGAAGACATTGTTAAGGTTGCCGCACCAGTACTGGCTCACCGGATTATGCTGACACCGGATAAAGAAATGGAAGGGCTTACCGGCAGCGACGTGGTTGCACAGATCATCCAGAAAATAGAAATACCAAGATAAACCCGGCAGATTGAAACACCTGATCAGAAAATATTACACCGACCTGTTCTTAGGTAAGCGTTTTTTTGCCGCAACCGGCTTGTGCGTGACTTTATTCCTGTTCTCTTTCTTCTTGCCATGGCTGGGCGACCTACCCTATATCTGCTTTTGTGTATTTGTATTGCTGGTATTATTGGACCTGTTGTTGCTGTACCGTACAAAGAGGGGTGTTTTTGTGCGTCGCGACCTACCGGAACGTTTAAGCAATGGGGATGACAACGAACTGTATATTTATATAGAGAATTTTTATTCTTTTGCGGTAAGGCTTGGCATTATAGATGAAATCCCCTTTCAGTTTCAAAAGCGGGACCTTTGGTTCAAGAGCAGTCTGAAAGCGGGGATGCACAAAACCATTACCTATACCTTAAGGCCTGTAAAAAGGGGTGAGTATCTTTTTGGAAAGATAAGGCTCTACGTCCAGTCGCCACTTGGGCTGGTTAGTAGGAGGTTTAATTTTGGAGATGAAGACATGGTCCCTGTGTACCCCTCGTTCCTGCAGCTCCGGAAATATGAGCTGATGGCCATTTCCAACCGGTTGAATGAAATTGGCATCAAAAAGATAAGGCGCCTGGGGCACAGTATGGAGTTTGATCAGGTAAGAAACTATGTGCAGGGCGATGATTACAGGACTGTTAACTGGAAAGCGACCGCACGTAAGGGCGACCTGATGGTTAACTCCTTTACTGATGAAAAGGCACAGCATGTGTATTGCGTTATCGATAAATCCAGAACTATGAAAATGCCTTTTGAGGGATTGAGTTTATTGGATTATGCCATTAATGCCAGCCTGATCCTGTCTAACGTGGCCCTGGTGAAGGAAGATAAGGCGGGGTTGATTACTGTTGCCGAACAAACGGCAAGTATTGTACCTGCCGATAGGCGCCCTGCTCAACTCGGTAAAATAATGGAGGTGCTGTATAAAGAAAAGACAAGATACCTGGAACTGAACATGGAGGCCTTATATAGCAGCATCAGGGCAACTTTAAAGCAACGTAGTCTGGTGGTATTTTTTACCAATTTTGAAAGCATGTCGGCCCTGAACAGGCAGCTTCCTTTTTTAAAGCGCATAGCGCGGTTCCACCTGTTGCTGATCGTATTTTTTGAAAATACCGAACTCCGGGCCTTAACAGAAAAGCCTATAAGGAATGTGGAAGATATTTATACTCAAACCATAGCGGCTAAATTTGCTTACGAGAAAAAGCTGATGGTAAAGGAGCTGGCAAAACATGGTATACTGAGTATACTTACCCCGCCGGATCAGCTCACTATAAATGTAGTGAACCGGTACCTGGCCATAAAGGCCCAGCAAAAAATATAAGCCGCTAGCATTCCGGTAAACTGATCGGGATATTGGTTGCCAGTCCTCCGTCTGAGGTTTCCTTGTATTTGGAGTTCATGTCGAGTGCTGTTTCCCACATGGTGTTGACAACCGCATCAAGGCTCACTTTGGCTTTGTCAGGGTTGCTTTGAAGGGCAAGCTGACTCGCTGTTATCGCTTTTATGGCGCCCATGGTATTTCTTTCGATACATGGGATCTGCACAAGGCCGCCTATAGGGTCGCAGGTGAGGCCCAGGTGGTGCTCCATGGCAATCTCTGCCGCCATTAAAACCTGGCGCTGTGAGCCACCCAAACATTCCGTTAGTGCAGCCGCTGCCATAGCAGATGATACACCAATCTCGGCCTGACAGCCGCCCATTGCCGCGGAAATGGTTGCTCCCTTTTTAAAGATACTGCCAATCTCAGATGCGCAGGCAATGAACTGCATGATCTTCTCGTCTTTAAAGCCATCACAAAAAGTAATGTAATATTGCAGTACTGCCGGGATCACACCGGCAGCGCCATTGGTAGGGGCAGTTACCACCCTGCCAAAAGACGCGTTCTCCTCGTTTACGGCAAGGGCAAAGCAGCTTACCCAGTCTAAGGTATAATTAAAACCATTACCGCCTTCCCTTATGGCCATCACCCAACTGGCATAGTCGGTGTACACCTGGCTGCCCAGCAAACGTTTATTTAGGGCCCAGGCCCTCCGGGCAACATTCAGGCCTCCAGGTAAGAACCCCGAAGTGTGGCAGCCACGGTAAATACAATCTTTCATTACCGTATAGTGCTGCATAATACCTTTTTTGGTTTCTGCTTCAGTGCGCCATGCCAGTTCGTTTTCCATCACAATTTCAGATACCTTTAAACCGGTAGACAAGCACCAGTGCAGCAATTCGCTTGCTTTATCTACAGGAAAGGGCAGGTCTACCTGTTCCTTTTCACTTCCATTTTCGCCCTCTTTCACTACGAAGCCACCACCTATAGAATAATAGGTTTCGGAAAAGGCCTTTCCAGAGTCTAAAAAGGCCTGAAACGTTACTGCATTGGGATGAAAGGGCAGGCTTTCAAAGAGAAGGAAAATGAGGTCGTCATTATAATTAAAGGTAGTGGGCCGCTCGCCGGAAAGCGACAGCAACTTTTCTTCTTTAATAGATGCAATGGTGGAATCGATGGCATTGACATCAAAAGTAACCGGATCCGCACCCGAAAGTCCCAGTAAGATGGCCACATCTGTACCATGACCTTTGCCTGTTTTT
Source organism: Pedobacter africanus (assembly GCF_900176535.1). Classification (NCBI taxonomy): domain Bacteria; kingdom Pseudomonadati; phylum Bacteroidota; class Sphingobacteriia; order Sphingobacteriales; family Sphingobacteriaceae; genus Pedobacter; species Pedobacter africanus. The sequence goes on from NZ_FWXT01000001.1 coordinate 2,828,844, forward strand.
GCGAGTGAACCATACAGCAGGATTTTTACCTGCTGAACCTGTTCCAGCAATCCGTTTTGTTTTAAAGATGCCGTAAATTGTTGTGCGGCTCTCCATGGCCCTAATGTGTGTGAGCTTGACGGGCCAATGCCTATCTTGAAAATGTCGAATACCGAGATTTGTTCCCTTTGCATAAAACAAAGCTACTATAGTTTGCTGATATTGTTGATACGTTAAGCCTGGGATATGCTTAAAAGTCAAAAGCAATGATGTTTTTATCCTGCAGCATGCGGTCAACAAAGGATTTGTGGTTTTTTGGACTGCCAATGGCGATCCATGTACCACTAATGATGCCGTTGGCCAATTCCTGTTTCCCTCTGGAAAGTTTTAGTTTAGAGGTTTTGATGTCCTGTTCGTATTTCTCAAGGCTTTCCCCTTCATACCTTTTTACGATGCGGTATATTCTTTTGGTGAAGCGGCGTTCTGCCATTTCCTCCAGAAAAGGGAAAATAAGCAGTGCAAGTAAAACGACCAGGGTTACACCTACGGCTTGCTCATAGTAGCCGGAACCAATGGCCATACCTATGGCGGCAACAATCCAGATGACACACGCGGTGGTTAGGCCTTTTACCTGGTTGTCTTCCTTAAATATTACCCCTGCGCCCAGAAAACCAATTCCGGTAACAATGTTTGAAGCAATACGATCGTGACTGCTTAGGCCTATTTTAATGGAAAGAATGGTAAAAAGGGTAGAACCCAGGCCAATCATGATCATGGTTTTTAGGCCCGCTTGTTTGCTCCTGAATTCCCTTTCGGCGCCGATAAGGCCACAGAGCAGGGTGGCCATTAAAAACTTGTTGACCTCACTTTGTGTAAGGAAATGATTGCTCTCAAGAATGTTCTCCATAGCTGATTAAATGATCTAATATAACAAAGATTCCTGTCAATAGAAATCGTAGCAGCGCAGGCCATTGAATTTATTGTAGCCAGAGCTGTTAGGAAAGTATTTTTCGTAGCCAATGCTGGCTTCGGTGGTGCCGCTGGTATTGGTATAATTTATTTTTGAGGTGGTGGCATCATGGCTTAAACCCAGGCGTAGCTTTTCTCCGTTCCTGCTGCCCTTAAAGAGGTCGAAAATGAGCGAAACCACTATCGCATCCGGCCCGCCCTGGCCAGCGCTGCGGTACCAGATGCCGGTATTCAGACCTTTGTACTTGAATTGTGCCCCGGCACTCATAGATGTGGAACTGGCCTGTTTGTAATAAACCACAGATGGGATGAGGTAAGCACCATCATCCTGATTATAATCGTAATAGGCACTCAGCGGAATTTTGTAGCTGGCATTCGCCGTGATGCGCATGGGCAATTTGGCTACCGTGCCGCTAAAAGATTCGTCTGGCTGGTTGATGTGGTGGACCGCTGCACCTACCATCAGGTTCCGGAACACGATGTTTGTCCCGCCCGCGGCGTCAAAAAACATTTTGGTGGCCTGGTCCGGTGGCTGGGCTGCCGATACACTTCCGGGAATGTAACCCAGTCGTTGGTCTATCTGATCAGAAAATACGAGTTTGCTCCAGTCGATCTGTCTGTTGGTAAAACCAGCCTGGATGCCGAATGAGGCTACAAAACCATCACCGCCAACACTGTAGGAATAGGTGGCAGCCGCATTGTTTTTGACCAGAAATGCCGTTCCTTCACTGCTGCGGGTAAACATCAATCCTACGCCTCCTGCAAATTTGGAGATGTTCAGATCAGCTGACGCTGTGATATAGGATAAGTCGCCGCTAAGGCTGGTCCACTGGTTACGGTAAATGAGGTTTAGCCTGATATCGCCTTCAAATTGCCCAGTGAGGGATGGGTTGAGGTAAATAGGCGAATTGAAGAATTGCGAATAAATATGATCCTGGGCCTTTACGGATAAGCTGGCCATCATCGTTAACAACATCGTTATGTATACTGATCTCCCCCTCATTGTTATCTGATTAAATGTATTGCCCCGGTACGTTTAGGTGGTGAGCTGTCGTAAGTCATCCCCTTCCATTCTGAACCGTTGACCATTTTTACGTCTATTTTCCAGTAATATACACCCTGCGGCATGGCGGTGCCTTTAAATGTGCCGTCCCAGCCCTCTGCAGGCCGGCCTTCTTCCAGTTTGGTGGTTTCCCATAAAAGCTGCCCCCATTTGTTGAATACGCCAAAGCGCCAGGACAGGATGCCCGATCCTTTGGCGCGGAACTCGCGCAGTTCGGGCCTGGTATCTCCCGGGGTAAAGGCATTCGGTACAAACAGGTAGCCAGGTACGCCTTTAATGGTTACGTTTTTAAATGTAGTTGTAAAACAACCCTGCTGATTGGTGGTTTTAAGGGTTACTTTATATGTGCCTGTATCCAGATAGGTATGGCTTGGGTTTCTTTGCGAAGATGTAGTGCCATCACCGAAGTCCCATTCCCAGATGCTTGGGTTGTTGGTACTTTCGTCCTGGAAATTGAAAGTATAGTCAGGGATGCTGATGAGTGTCGAAGGATTGACATTAAATGCCGCTACAGGGGGCTGTACAATGCGGATAAACTGGTTCTTGATAACGGTCATTGAGCAGCCCAGCGCATTGGTTGTGGTAAGCGTTACTGCGTAATATTCCTGTGTGCCTGTATAGATATGTGTCGGTTCAAATTCGTTAGACACAGGAGAACCGTCCCCAAAATTCCAGGAATAGCTAACCGCGCCTGTGCTGGTATTGGTAAATTTTACGGCCAAGCCTGTGCAACCGAGTGTATTCAATGCACTAAAGTCTGTCTGTGGCTGTGCACGTACTACTATAGTTTCAGATGTGGTATCTGTAGAGCAGCCATTGGTTGCAGTTAAGAGTACCTTGTAGGTCCCCGGATTGGTAAAGGTGTACTGGAACCTCTCAGGAGCAATGATGGATACCCTGGGCTGGGAACCATCGTTAAAATCGACTGTATAACTTGTTGCTCCGGTGGTATTGTTATCGAAGGTAACAGTATGCGGAGCACAGCCAATAAGTTCAGGGCCATTTACCACCAGTTGCGCATTTACTGTATTTGGTCTCACAATAATCTGATAGGGGGTAGTGGTAATGGTGCCGCATTGATTTACAGCGGTGAGTGTGGCATTAAATGTTCTTACCGTTGTGGTGGTCCGGTAAATGTGGGTTACCGTACTCCTGTCGGTTGTCTCAACTGGAGCGGTTCCGTCTCCGAAATTGAAAGTATAGGTAATTCCGGTTTGTGCCGGTGAATTGTTACTGAAATTAACGGTCAAGGGCGAACACCCATTTGTGGTACTTGGTGAGAATATTGGCCTTGGGGGCGATTTTACCAGGATGTTAACTTTTGCTGAATCTGTTCCGCAGCTGGTAATTGAGTAAAGAGTAACCACATAGGTGGTATCTTTACCCGAAGCATCAGGCTGAAAGGTAATGGTTGGTGGGTTGGCATTGTTTGAGCTTTGGCCATTGCCGAAGTTCCATCTGAATGTAGCACCGGCGTTAAGGTCGGAATTGTTTACGAAATTTACCTGCAATGGGCCGCAACCTTGTGTGGTGTTCTGTGTAAACGAGGCCGGTACAGCCTGGTTGGTACTGAACACATGGCTCATTTCGTGGCTGGTACAGCCCAGGCTGCTGGTTACAAGCAGCCTGATGGTTACTGATTGGTTACTTCCTGTTATGGTGTACCCAGGGAATGCTGGTCCTGTACCGATCTGTGTGGTTCCCGCAAACCAGGTGTATGTACCGTTTCTGTCGGGATGCTCAACTACAGCAACAGGCAGGGCAAAAGGAAAACATCCGATGTCACTTGTCCAGCTGAACTCTGCAAGTGCATTCGGGTTCACCGTTATTTTTACCGGATTACTTGGAATTGCAAGGCTTCCGCAAGCTGCAGTACTGGCATTTCGTCTGAAATAAGTTGTTGCAGTAAGTGCCAAAGGCTGATAATCGATGAAGTTGGCCCCGCTTATATCGGTCCATGTTGTACCATCAGGACTGGATTGCCATTGATAACTGAATGTGCCGTCTCCTCCTGTGGGAGCAATTCCTGTGAGCGGTTGAGGTGTACTTCCAGCACATATGATTTGATCTGCAACAATGTTGTTGTCCTTTATGGCAGGCCGCACATTGATTGTCCATACATTACTGGTGTCTGTACATCCTCCGCTGGTTACTATCCTGCGGAAGCTGACTGTGCCTCCGGTATTGAGGATAATGACCAGGTCTTTGTCCGTACCATCGCTTAGTTGCGGTCTCCAGGGATCGGTATTTACCTGAGATTCCCATTGATAGGTATAGTTTCCGTTGCCCCCTGTAGGAACACTTCCATTCAGGATTACTTCCTGGCCGTTGCAGACAATGGTAACTGTACTGGCAATGCTTTGGTTGAGGGGAGGGTTGTTGGTGATAATAACCTCATCGTTGGTAGGTCCGCAGGCACCGGTTCCGGTTATGGTCCATACAAAGCGGTAGGTCTGGCCTGCAATTAAATTGCTTACCGTACTTGTCGGACTGGTAGGATCCGTAATGCCTGCCGATGGAGCTCCGGCAGGGATAGTCCAAAGCCCGGTTTCGCCTGGGTTGGCCGGGGCATTTCCTGCCAGTATCGCAGTCCTTTCATTGCACAATATCTGATCCATACCCGCATTGGCCACTGTAGATGCCGGTGATACCGTGATCATCGTTGCCGTGGAAGGCATACTGTTGCATTGTCCATTTTGCACTATTGCCCTGTAATAGGTTGTAGCGTTCAGATTGCTAAAGGAGTAGGTTGTACCGATATTTGTACCGGTAATGGTTGTCCAGTTGGTGCCATCAGGACTGCTTTCCCACCTGATCACTGATCCCAGATGTCCGCTAAGCGTAATTGTGCCGGTATTCGTACCAGCGCATACCGTGGTAGGTGTACCTGCTGTTGTACCTGGGACTGTAGGTTCATTAACGATAATTTCAACCTCGTCAGTAGTTGCTGAACAAGCTCCTAGTGCTGATATGGTCCAGGTAAATCGGTACCTCTCACCGGGTTTTAATCCATTTACAGTTGTTGTGGGGCTATTTGGGTTGGCGAAAGTAACGGCTGTAGTGTTGCTGGTGGTGGTGTTCGTCCATACACCTGTCCCAACTGTCGCTGTATTTCCTTCAAGGGTATAACTACTGGCAGCACAGATACTTTTATCAGCCCCTGCATTGGCAACGGTTAATGCAGGATCAACATTTATTGTAACGGTTACCGGTGTTCCGGGACAGCCTGTAGCAGAATGAGGTGTGATGATATAGGTTACACTTCCTTGTATTGTTCCGGTATTGATGAGCACATCATTTAGAATTGTTATTGCAGCAGGAGTTGAATTACTGGTGTTCCCTGTTACGCCATTAGCTGGAGTACTGGTCCAGGTATAGGTAGTCCCCGATAAATTTGAGGTTAATGCAATATTGGTCGATTCGTTGCTGCATACTGTAGTTTTTGCCGGTGTAGCAGTGAGTATAGGTTTTGGTGTAATGGTAACTGTAAGGGTAAAAGTTTCGCCCGGGCAGCCATCATTGTTAGATGTTATCGTATAGGTAACGGTGGCGTTATTTAAAGGATCACTGTTCGATAATAAATCAGCTATAAGGATGCCGGGTGCTGCTGAGTTTGCATAGCCGCTTGCATTGGTTGAGCCTGTTGCGGTCCAGGTGTAAGTGGTATTAACCAGATTGGACGTAGGTGCATAATTTGCCCGGGTATCTGTACATATACTTTTTGTCGGACTGCTGGTAATGAGTATTTCTTTTTTTATGATAATTCTAACTTCATCTGTAACACTGGAGCATGGGGCTTCAAGTTGTGTGTCCGCTGTGAAATTCAGCACGACTAATCCATTTGTTCTTTCCTGAGCAGTTGGAATGTAAGTGGTAACAGGGTTGGTTCTGTCTCCAAACGTACCCAATCCACCAACCCATCTCTGATTGGTTATGGCGCCGGTGTTAGCGGCACTGAGCTGTACCATATTTTGCGTAAAGCAAATGGTCTGATCTGGTCCGGCATTGATCTGCGGGGCTGGGAAAAATTCTAAAATTTGACTGTCCTTTACGCCTAAGGGATTACATGTATTTTTATGGGTTACTGTAATTTTATAGGCTATGTTTCTTTTAAAATTAATTGATGGATATTTTGTATTTGGTCCCGTTCCATCTTCGAAGCTATAATCAGCGTTGGTTAAAGGCGTACCGGCAATATCTGTAACTTCCCATGTATATGTGTCTGAAAGAGGGATTTGGGTTCCTGTGAGCGTTGTTGTTGTTACGGTTCCAGGGGCATCATCAAATTTATAGGTGCCTAAAGTGCAGAGTTTCTTGTCAGGGGATAAAACTGCTACCGCCGGGCCATTTATAATCACAATCGGATCAGGAGAAACGGTTCTGAAAACACCACAGGAACCTGAAGTTATTTCGAGTGCAATAGTATATACCCCTGGTTCAGTAAGATTAAATTCAGGATTAGGGATTCCGTTTGTAAATGTTGTAAAGCGAACTCCATTTGCATTGGTCACTATCCAGTTATAAGTATGGTTTGGGGGTGGGGTACAACCTGGGTCAATAAACGACTTGTCCTGTACACGCACAGTAAATGGGGCGCAACCGGTAGTTCCCCCAATAATATCGAAAGCTGGCCGAGGGGGCTCCTGTATACAAATGGTCGTGGTAAATTCACTGGGCAGGCAAATTCCTACACCGTTTGAGGCAACCAATCTTATCGTATGGATACCCTTTGTAGTAAATGTATAGTCTAAAGGATCTGTATTAGATGTTTCTTTCACTTTAACTCCATCTACATACCATGTATAATCCATGATTGGAGAACAGTTAGCCCTGGTACCACCAATTGAGGCATTTGTAAACCTAATAGATGTATTAATACAACCAACAGAGTTTACTGGTGTAATTCGTGCGATAGGGTTAATGAACACCTGCGCATAGGCTGTTACTGGTCTGCTAAAGTTACAAATCAGACTGATGGCATTTATTGTTGCCTTGAAAGAGTTGAGTATAGGAGGGTTTCCTGGAATTGCTGGTTCGCCACAGGAGCTTCTGGTATAATTATGCGAAACCCTTGATGCGTTGTTGACTACGTCATAAAGTGTAGATTCACTGGTCGAGCCATCACCCCAGTCTACTCTATAGATGGTTCCAGGGTAATTGTTGTCTATACCACCGGCTAATGCAAGCTCAAATGATACCCTTGCCGTTTGCCCCGGCCCATTGATGCAGCCAATATTTTGTCCGCTGTCCTGAATGTTCACCAACAGGGGAGTATTGTGCAAAAAATAGGATCGGATAGATTTTACATCAACTCCCCCAATATTAGTTGTTGATGTAACCGTTACTGAATAATATCCTAAATCTATTCCTGTCAGATCTACTCCGGTACCTATAATCTCATTAAAATTTGTGGAAGTTCCGGTCTTCAGGTTTTTCAAAGTAATGACAACTGAACTTGGCGCTGCAGCATTGCTTTTTACCATCATGCTCTGGCCATTGATTGCTTCGGCCGGACACCAACCAATATGATCAGGCCCGAGAACCCTGTTTTGATTGCTTGGTGTAAGTGTTATAGTGGGGGCTGTCACATTACGAATATCTATTGTTCCAGGAACAGCGATAGTTTGAGCGGGATCGCTGGCTACAATCCTTAATTTGTAGCCATTTCCCGCTGGTAAAGCCGGTAGGATTCCATTAATGAAAGGAGTGTAAAATCCAGTAAATGAGCCTATTTGTGTGCCGTTTCCCGCGAAATTTCCTGAAGCGTCTGAGATATATAGGGTAAAGCTATTTCCGATACCAAATTCTGATTGATTGTTTGGAAAATTAATCGGAACCGTTACGGTACTTCCGCTGCCATACGGCCCTGCATCAACCGTACCAATAGTGATCTGAGAAAATACCTCAGATATTTGGAATAAAACGAGAGCAACTACTAAAATGAGTAAACGTTTTACCATATACACGGGATGCTGTATAAAAGTAAATATTTTTTTGCTCTAATTAATTATTTTGTATTAAAACGGGCCAAAATAAAAAAAAGCCACGGAATTCTGTTCCGTGACTTTCTTCTTATTTAAATATGGTTTTTGTGATTACATCATGCCGCCCATGCCGCCGCCGCCCATTGGAGGCATACCAGCACCGCCGGCAGGAGCATCTTCAGGATCATCAGCCAATACACATTCTGTTGTTAACAACATTGCTGCGATAGAGGCTGCGTTTTCCAATGCTACACGACCAACTTTAGTAGGGTCAATAACACCTGCTGCGATCAGGTTTTCATAAACATCTGTACGTGCATTGTAACCAAAGTCAGCTTTGCCTTCTTTAACTTTCTGTACAACGATAGAACCTTCAATACCAGCATTCTGGCAAATCTGACGTAATGGCTCTTCGATAGCACGCTTAACGATAGCAATACCAGTAGTTTCGTCTTCGTTAGCACCTTTCATGCCTTCCAATGCTTCAATCGCGCGGATGAAAGCCACACCACCACCTGCAACGATACCTTCTTCAACCGCTGCACGGGTTGCATGTAAAGCATCATCAACACGGTCTTTTTTCTCTTTCATTTCAACTTCAGAAGCCGCACCTACATAAAGAACTGCAACACCACCAGCTAATTTAGCCAAACGCTCCTGTAGCTTTTCTTTATCGTAATCAGATGTTGTAGTCTCAATCTGAGCTTTGATCTGGTTCACACGGGCTTTGATGTCTTCAGACTGACCAGCACCATTAATTACAGTAGTATTGTCTTTATCAACAACAACTTTTTCAGCAGTACCTAAGTAGCTCAGATCTGCATTCTCTAATTTATAACCTCTTTCTTCAGAAATAACAGTACCACCGGTTAAGATCGCGATGTCTTCCAGCATGGCTTTTCTGCGGTCGCCAAAGCCTGGTGCTTTAACGGCAGCAACTTTCAGTGAACCACGGATTTTGTTTACTACCAATGTAGCTAAAGCCTCGCCGTCTAAATCTTCAGCGATGATCAGTAATGGCTTGCCGGTTTGAACTTGTTTTTCCAGAACAGGCAGCAATTCTTTCATGTTGCTGATCTTTTTGTCATAGATCAAAATGTAAGGGTTTTCTAATTCCGCTTCCATTTTATCTGCATTGGTTACAAAGTATGGAGATAGGTAACCGCGGTCAAATTGCATACCTTCAACTGTTTTTACTTCAGTTTCAGTACCTTTTGCCTCTTCAACGGTAATTACACCGTCTTTACCAACTTTACCCATTGCTTCAGCAATCAGCGCACCAATTACTTCGTCGTTGTTGGCAGAAATCGCAGCAACCTGTTTAATTTTGTTGTTGTCTTCGCCTACAGTCTGCGACTGTGATTTCAGGTTTTCAACGATGGCAGCAACAGCTTTGTCAATACCACGTTTCAAATCCATAGGGTTTGCACCGGCAGCTACGTTTTTAATACCCGCAGTAACAATTGCCTGTGCCAGCACAGTCGCAGTTGTAGTTCCATCACCTGCAATATCAGCAGTTTTAGAAGCTACTTCTTTCACCATCTGCGCACCCATGTTTTCAATAGGGTCTTTCAGCTCAATTTCTTTTGCTACAGTTACACCATCCTTGGTAATTGCTGGTGAACCGAATTTTTTGTCAATGATTACGTTACGGCCTTTTGGACCTAAAGTTACTTTTACTGCATTAGCCAAAGTATCAACACCTCTTTTCAGGGCGTCGCGGGCTTCTACATTATATTTTACTTGTTTTGCCATTTCTTAAATCTGATTAAGTTTACTGTTTAAATGTTATTCCAATTATCCTACGATAGCGTAGATGTCGCTTTCGCGCATGATCAAATAGTCTTTACCGTCAATAGGAAGCTCAGTACCGCCATATTTACCATAAAGAACCACATCACCAACTTTAACTACTGGTTTCTTACCTTCTGAGTCCTCTTCTGAAACCGAAACCACAGTGCCTTTTGATGGTTTTTCTTTCGCAGTGTCAGGGATATAGATTCCTGATGCTGTTTTTTCTTCTGCCGCAGCAGGTTCAACAATAACTCTGTTTGCTGTACCTGAAATTGGTTTAAGGTTTAAAGCCATAACTTGATATTAATTTATTTTTTTAGTTAAAAATTAAAATTCATATTTCGTACGTAATTGTACACCGGTAACCCATCAGTTTTTATGCCAATACAAATATGCTTGACAAATTTGCATTGCCCTGTCAGCTAAGGTATTTTGACGGAGCTTTTTTGTGTCAGAGTGGCAGGATACAAAAAAAGCCCGGCACAATTGCACCGGGCTTTCTATAAGTTAAGCTTATTTTTATTTCTTGGTGGTATCCTTAGCTGTGGCAGGAGTAGCAGAAGGTGCCAAACCGCTTCCTATTGGTGAAGGAGCAGGTGTTTTGTCCAGATGCTCCTGTATTTTAGAAGCGCCGGCGGCAGACGAACCACCAGATTTTGCAATTGTTGTAATCGATAAAGAAATCACTACAACTAAAGTCAATAAAACCCAGGTGCCTTTTTCCAGAACATCACCCGTACGTTGTACGCCAAACATATTGCTGCCAGCTCCACCTGTTGCCAGGCCACCGCCTTTAGGATTTTGTACCAAAACAAACAGCCCTAAAGCAACGCAAATAATGATCAATAAAATAATTAAAAAAAGCATAATGTGTTATGTTATTAAATTTTCTTTTCTATAGATTGGATAAGGTCGGCAAAGTAACGGCTTTTTTCTGGAAACTTCAAACTTAATTTTTCATAAGTCTCTATCGCTTTGTCGTAAAGCATTTGCTCGATGTAAATTTTGGCTAAAGTTTCAGAGACGAGGTCGTTATGGTCCTCAGCGCTTTTTTTAGCCTTGTTCTCATTATCGATCTGTTCCGGTTTTGGCGGACTGATCTGAGGATCTTTCTTGATGAAACTTTCGATGATCTCATCTCCTTTGGTCGGTGGCCTTAAACCCTCCTTAGGATAGGTAGCATCTTCTTCAGCATCAAAAGGGCTTTGCATATGAAATATGTGTTCTACATATTGCTGCTGCAGTTCACCTGGTTGATGAGGTACACCCGTCTTTTGCTGCCTTGCCGAAGGCATATTTTTCGGGGAGGCGTAAGGCTGAAAAATCTGCTGATGCTCCTTACGCGTTTTGGCCAGCCACCATAAAAAGGTGTAAGGGAGCTTGTCGTCGTCATATTTACTGATCACAACAGGCTCTTCCTGGTTGGCCGCTTCCATTTGTTCAGGCACATCCTGATAGACCATAACTGGTTTTTCCAGTTCGGGGATGGCTGTTTCTACCGTAAAATTCTCCTGAAAGGCAAAGAAGTCGGCCGATACAATGTTTTCGATAACCAGACCCTCCTCCAGTTTAGACTGCTGATTTGTAGGGTCAAACTCTTTAAAGTCGACTTCACTGATTTCCTCAAAGGTCTCCTGCTCATCTGCAGGCAGGTTCAGGTCCCCTTCAGTTTCGGCCAGGACTTCAGCAATTGCATCCATCTCAATCGGCTCCGGCTGACTGCTTACGGTATCAGCAGCAGGAATGACGTTGAAGGTCATATCGACCAGATCTTCCGGCGCATGTATCAGATTGTGCAGCAGCTGTCCGTTTGTGTAAAGTGCCGCGGTCGCCAGGCTATCATTCTTTTCAGGGCTTTGTAAGTTGGCTTTGGCCAATAAAAGGTGCAGGGGCTGGAAATATGGATAACGCTCGGTTAAATCTTTCAACAGCAAGGCATCGTCTTCTACAATTTCCTCAGGCGCTGTAAGCCATGCTGTCAGTTTTTGCTTTATGTCTAATTCCTGCTCCACGTTGCTAAGTTAACAATTGAAACTTCAATTTAGCTACCAATTTGCAAATGCTTTGTTAAAAATGTCCTCCGTAAGCTGCGCAAGTACATCTTTTACCAGTCCCTGTTCCATGCTCTGAAAGCTGCCTGTTAGCGGAAAATCTTTGAAGCGTTCAAAAGATTGCTCAAAGCTGAGCTTAGGGTTCAGGTTATTGGTATATTTTACCATGATGGTGATGCTTAACCTGTTGGCACCTGCCGTTGGCCTGTTGTTGTCCTGTAAAGCTACCGGGCTAACCGAATAGCCAGTGATATTGCCAGAAAAAACACCGTGCGCATCGTTCTGTGTGATGCTCAGGCGCGTCTGGTTACGAATCCTGGTTTTCAGCTCCTCAGTAAACAGCGAGCTTAAATAAGGCACCACCAGCGGAGCGTTGTTCTCAAAAGTAACTACCGAAACGGTTTTCATCTCGGCGGGGATAGAGGCGCCATTCAAGCCTATTTTACATCCGCTGAATGTAAAAAACAACAAGACAATTACTGCTAGTTTTTTCATCCTTAGTTTAAGTTCAGTTCTTTAATCTTTCTGTATAAAGTGCGTTCTGATATGCCCAGCTCCTGTGCAGCAAACTTACGCTTGCCCTTATGCTTTTTTAAGGCTTTTTTGATCAGATCGGATTCCTTATCAATCAGCGAAAGGGATTCTTCCACTTCTTCGGCATCCTGCGTATAGTTGTATTCACCTGAAGGACTTTGCAATGGGTTTTTGATGGTCAGCGTCGCTTCATTGCCCAATGTCTGGTCTACATCCTGGTACAGCTGGTTGATATAATGCGGATTGTCGGCAATAATATGTGAAGTGTTGCCGCCACTCTGGATGATCTCGGCAACCAGCTTTTTCAGCTCAACCATATCTTTCTTCATGTCAAAAAGCACTTTATAGAGAATGTCGCGCTCTGAAAAGTCATCTTTACTGCCACTATTGTTGATGGCCATAGGCAGGTTGCTGCCGCTTTCATTCGGGATATAGTTTAGCAAGGCTGCGCCTGTTACGTTCCTGTCTTTTTCCAGTACGCAAACTTGCTCGGCTATATTTTTCAACTGTCGTACATTGCCTGGCCAGCTGTAATTGGTGAGGATCTGGATAGCATCAGGCTCAAGCTGTATGCCCGGGCTTCTGTATTTATCACTGAAATCAGCAGAAAATTTGCGAAATAACAGGTAAATATCCTCCTTACGCTCGTGTAAAGCGGGTATACGCAGAGGTACCGTATTCAGCCTGTAGTATAAATCTTCACGGAATTTTCCCGATTTTACCCGGTCATAAACGTCTACGTTGGTTGCGGCGATGATCCGCACATCTGTTTTTTGTACTTTGGAAGAACCTACACGCAGGTATTCCCCGCTTTCCAGCACCCTTAGTAAACGGGCTTGTGTGCCCAGGGGCAGTTCGGCCACCTCATCCAAAAAAATGGTACCACCATTAGCCACCTCAAAATAACCTTTACGGGCTTCATGGGCACCGGTAAAGGATCCTTTCTCATGCCCAAACAATTCTGAATCGATGGTGCCTTCCGGAATGGCCCCGCAGTTTACGGCAATAAAGGCACCATGCTTACGGGCACTCATCTGGTGAATAATGTGCGAGAAAACCTCTTTACCGCTACCACTTTCGCCGGTAATTAACACAGACATGTCGGTTGGCGCCACCTGTCTGGCTATATCTATTGCCCGGTTCAGCAACGGAGAGCCACCTATAATTCCAAACCGGTTTTTAATATCCTGTATATCCATTTATACTTTTTTCTAGTTCACCACTGTACCTAGCAACGTAGCTGAAGTACAACGGTCTATATGCACATTTACATACTGACCGGCTTTTACCCCCTCTGTAGCGGGGAAAACAACCATTGCATTCTGGTCGTTCCGGCCACAAAAGTCCTTATCCGATTTTTTAGAGGTCCCCTCTACAAGAATCCTAACAGTTTTTCCAACAAATTGTTGCAGGCGGAACAAAGAAGTTTCCTGTTGTTTGGCTAGGATCTCGGCAAGCCTGCGTTTTTTTACTTCTTCAGGGATGTCATCTTCCAGCTTTCTCGCAGCCAATGTTCCCGGTCTTTCCGAATAACTGAAAGTGAAAGCGAAATCATAGCCTACGTAGTCCATAATGCTCAGGGTTTCCTGATGCTCTTCTTCTGTTTCCGTACAAAAGCCTGCAATGATATCCGATGAGATGGCACAGTCGGGTATGATCCGTTTGATGGCGTCCACCCTGTTGATGTACCATTCCCGGGTATAAGTACGGTTCATCAATTCCAGAACCCGTGTGCTGCCGGATTGAACAGGCAGGTGTATGTAGTTACAGATGTTATCGTATTTGGCGATCGTGTACAAAACTTCGTCCGTAATGTCTTTAGGGTGGGAAGTGGAAAACCTGATCCGGAGTTCAGGGCTGATCAGCGCAACTTTTTCCAGTAACTGGGCAAAGTTAACTTCAATTGCCAGGTTTTCGTTGTTTTCTTGCGTATCAGTACCCTTCCACTTGTAAGAATCGACGTTTTGCCCCAATAAAGTAATCTCCTTATAACCCTTGTTAAACAGGTCCTGTGCTTCGGCAAGTATAGAATGCGGATCCCTGCTTCTTTCGCGGCCTCTTGTAAAAGGCACAACACAGAAAGAGCACATGTTGTCGCAGCCGCGCATGATAGAAATGAATGCAGTGATGCCATTTCCGTTCAAACGTACGGGATTGATATCGGCATAAGTTTCCTCACGGGATAAAAGCACATTGATGGCTTTCTGGCCACTTTCTACCTCGTTCAGCAACTGCGGAAGCTCACGATAGGCATCAGGGCCAACCACAACGTCAACCAGTTTTTCCTCTTCCAGGAATTTAGATTTCAATCGCTCGGCCATGCAGCCGAGTACCCCTACAATCAGTTTTGGATTTTTGCGTTTCTCTGCTCCGAATTGCGACAATCTGTTGCGTACCCGTTGTTCTGCGTTTTCACGGATAGAGCAGGTGTTGATGAATACCACATCAGCTTCTTTATAGTCGCCCGTAGTTTCAAAACCCTGATCCAGTAAAATCGAGGCAACAATTTCGCTGTCGGCAAAATTCATCTGGCAGCCATAACTTTCAATGTACAGCTTCCGGCCATTGCGTACCAAAGGTGCATCAACAACCAAAGCCTCACCCTGGCGCGCTTCATCGTGTTTCTTATCTGTCAGCTCTAAATCAATCATAAATAATCACTTTTATGGGGCTTCAAAAATAAGGAATAATATTTACAAATGACAAATTGGCAGAAATATTACTTTTCAATAGAACTTGAGCAGAAAAGCCCTTTGTAACCAATTGATCATAACAATATATTGAAGGTTCATATTGAATTTAAAAAGGCTTTAGCCGAGGGGAATCCGAAAGAAACCCGAAATGAAGCCGGTATGAACCTGCTATGAAAAAAAAATACAATAAAAGAAGCAACGCTTATAGGACTTTTTAGTGAAGGCGTTGTCTTGTATGCAGATTTTGGGAAAAATATGCTTCAATACTGCACTTTATTTAATTCATTGTATCTGACGCGTGGCCTGGCCATGTACAATTCACTTTTAAAGCATTGCCGTGATTTCCACCTGTATATTGTGGCATTTGATGACGATTGCTTTTATGCTTTGTCGAAACTGCAGCTGGAACATGCTACGATCATTCCATTAAGCGATTTTGAGAATGAAAACCTGTTGGCGGTAAAGGCAGACAGGACGGCCGGCGAATACTGCTGGACTTGTGCCTCTTCATCGGTTAAGTATTGCATAGAAACTTACGGGCTCGACCATTGCACCTACGTTGATGCGGACCTCTTGTTCTTCAGTAATCCAAAAGTATTGTACGATGAAATGGCTGAAAAGTCAGTGCTGATTACAAGCCACAGGTATACACCGCAGTTCGACCAGAGTGCTACCAGCGGAATTTACTGTGTGCAATATGTAACATTTAAAAATACAGCAGAGGGCATGGCTGTTTTAAATAACTGGGTTAATGCTTGTCTTGAATGGTGTTTTAACAGGTTTGAAGACAATAAATTTGGCGATCAGAAGTACCTGGACACCTGGACACAGCAATTCAGTGGGGTACATGAGCTGGAACACCTTGGCGGTGGCGTAGCGCCGTGGAACGTACAGCAATATGCTTTTGATCACGCCTCGGGAAGTATTCAGGGACTGGAACTGGCCAGCAATAGTCGTTTTAACCTGGTTTTTTATCATTATCATGGATTTGCCTATGCCCTAAACAACAATTATATGCTGACCAATGATACCTATCCTTTAAACCGGAACCAGATCAAACATATTTACAAACCTTATGTTCTGGCGCTTTCAGAAGCAGAAGGCCAGATTGAACTATTGGAAGAAAACATTCAGGCTTATAAGGCCACCAATGATGGGGCCTGGGTGAAACAAGTGATCGGAAGATCGGTGCTGTTCTTTTTAAGAGGATTTTATAAGCAATTCTATTCCAAACGTGCCATAGAATACGGTTTCCAGAATTAATGAAGCCATAGTTCCTGAAATTTAGTATTTTAGTGCTTGGTTAAAACACTAAAATGAGCAAGATCATCAGGGGCATGGCAGGAATAATTGTGGCTGCCGGTCTTTTTTTTGGGACAGGCTGTAAGAAGCAAGAGGGATCGGAAGATACGCGGATTAAACCTCCCGTCAGGACTTATGTGGTAACGGCAAGGATAGATAAAAAAGGTACCAACAGCAATTCTGAGGGAACCGCTGTGCTAAAGGGTACTTATGATGAGGGAACAAAGGAATTGAATTATACACTTGAATATAAAGATCTGGTACCTCAATTAATTACCCTCAGAAGCGGAGCCAAAGGTTCTGTGGGAACTTTGGTAAAAGAGCTGTATGTGAATACAGCTGAAAAGGCAGCTCCTTTAACGGTAAAAGGGGGATTTACCTTAACCTCTTTGCAGGAAAGGAATTTGCTGAAAGGGCAGTGGTTTGTTGCTATTGGTACTTTGACATTAAATCCTGAGATATCGGGGATACTTACACTGAAGCAAAAGTAGGATTGGCATGGGGCAGGTGGGCTTTAAGGATGAAGACAGGCATTTGCTGGATGCAATTGTACAGCAAGACAGGCAGCAATTTGAAGTGTTGTATAAAAAATATTATCAGCAACTGTTCGCCATTGCCCTGAGATATGTTGAACATACACAGGTGGCAGAGGAAATTGTACATGATGTATTCATCACCATATGGGATAAAGCGGCGTATTTAAATATTCAGCATTCGGTGAAAGGTTACCTGTTTAAATCTATTGTGAACTCGGCGCTAAACTATATAAAAAAAAATAAGTCAGATGCTAAAAAACAATTACAGTATCTGTCGGTAAGCGATACAGAAAATGTGGTACAGTACCAGGATGATGAAGCCGATGAAGCGATGTTAAATGCTTTGGAAGAAGCGTTGAAGCTGCTTCCCGATAAATGCAGACAGGTAATGTACCTTAGCCGGTTCGGAAAATTGAAACAACAGGAAATTGCCGATCAGATGGATATCTCGATAAAAACAGTTAAAAACCATCTAACCTATGGTTTTCAGAAACTAAGGGAGCACCTGGAAAAACGAAAACAAATGATAATTTCTATTTTAATACTCTTAAATATATTAACGCAAAAATGAACCTCTTATGAAACAATTTGAAACAAACGAAGAATTGATATATGCCCTGATCATAGATGATCTGGATGGGGCAATTACACCTTCGGACAAGGTTTTCCTGTATCAATGGAGGTCTGCTGCCGCTGAAAATGAAAATACCTATCAGGACTTTTTAAGCGTTCAGCTGAATATGGATAAGTTGTACCAAAGAGACAGGTCTGATGTAGAGAATTCCTGGAAGGCCCTGGACAAGAAGATCGTACAGAAGCTGCAAGCTCAGCAGTTTCCACAAAAAGGGCGAAGTATCCGCTTTTGGTTCTCAGCTGCAGCTGCGGCGATGATACTTTTGTCGCTGACTTATTATTTCATAAATGACAGCAGGTATGTCGTTGTTTCTACAGCAAATCATACTGCAATTACCCGTGTTGTTTTGCCCGACGGTACGGAAGTGAGCCTCAATGCAGGAACAACCATCAAATACCTTAAACACGATTTTGTAAAACATAGAAAACTGGAACTGAAAACCGGAGAGGTCTTTATTCATGTTGCCCCGCACAATGATTCACGGTTTAGTGTTGACCTGGGGGATGTGACAGCTGAGGATATTGGCACAAGTTTTAACGTGGTCAAAAATGATAAAAAAGTAAGCGTTATTGTGGAAGAAGGGAAAGTTGCCCTTAAGCATTTACAACTGGACAGGAGCGTAATGCTAAGCGCCGGAAAACTCGGTGTTTATGACATCGGTACCCAGGCACTTGCGGTAGCCGACAATCCGAATGTCAATTACAAGGCCTGGCTTGACAGGAAGTTTATTTTTAAGGAAATCTCTGTCGTGCAGGCTGCGGAACAGCTGGAAAAAGCCTATCAGGTACCGGTCAGGGTTAAAGATGAATCTTTAAAAAACCGAAAGCTAACGGCCAGCCTGCATTATCAAACTTTGGATAGCGCTCTTGCAGTAATTTCTGCATCTTTGCAGTGCAAGGTAACCAAAGAGAAAAACAGGTATGTTTTATCAGACCATTAAACAAGCATTTTTTACACTTCTTTTTTTTTGTCTGTTCTGCTCTGCAAAATCTTTTGCCCAGCAAGGAAACCTTCTTGAAAATAAAATTACCATTCAGTTGCCTGCAGACTCCCTGATCAGGACGCTGCTCAGGCTGGAACAGAAAAGCGGGAGCAATTTTGCTTTTGATCCTGACCAGCTCAGAACCATACGGGTTCCCGGAAGCCGCTTCGTGGAAGCTCCACTGAGTAGGGTACTCGACAGGATCCTGTTTGGTACTGGCCTTGGTTTTAAGCAAATTGGTAATGATATTGTAATTGCACCTGAAAAAGCGCAGGCATGGACCATTCATGGGCATGTGCGTGACCGCTCGAATGGAGAAGAACTGATTGGCGCTACGGTTCAGGTCCCTGCCCTTGAGGCTGGCATCAATACCAATCAGTATGGCTTCTATTCTATTTCTATCCCCGAAGGGACTTATTTACTGCTCATTTCGCATCCTGGCTACCAGAACGTCCGGAAGATGATCCGGCTGGATAGAAACCGGCAGGAAGAAATAGAGCTTGCCCTGAAAGAGCGCAATCTGGAAGAAGTGGTCATTAAAAGGTCTGACGTCAGCCCTAATCCGATATTGCGCAACGAGCAGAATTTTGGGCCGAGACAACTTAGCCATGTACCCTATTATGCCGGTGAAACCGATGTAATGAAAAGGCTGCAGATGGAAAATGGCATTAAGAACATTACAGAAGGTAGTTCTGCATTGTTCGTCAGGGGTGGAAATTCGGATCAGAACCTGATTTTGCTGGACGAGGCCATTGTTTATAACCCCTCTCATCTGTATGGACTGGTATCGGTTTTCAATGCGGATGCGGTAAACAACCTCCAGGTTTACCGGGATTATATGCCCGCCAACTTTGGCGGGAGACTTTCATCGGTAATTGTAAACAGGATGGCAGAGGGTAATAGTAAAGAATTTCATGTGAATGGCGGAATTAACCTGATGTCAGCCCGCATAGCAGCTGAAGGTCCCATAGTGAAGGATAAAAGCTCGTTCATCGTGGCTTACCGTCGCAGCCTGCTGGACGTATTCCAAAGCCAGTTTAAACTCTTTAATCCCAACTCTGTTTACTACGATATCAATGCCAAGGCCAATTATAAAATAAACAAGGACAACAGTATTTTTTATTCGGCTTATATTGGAAAGGATCACCTGCTCTCAGAGAATTCCTACACCAACGATTGGGGTAATTTAACCTCCACCCTACGCTGGAACCATATTTTTAATTCGAGGGTATTTTTAAATGTTTCGGCCATTTATAGTAATTACAGCAACCTGCTTGACCTGAATGCCGATACTTTATCGCAAAAAAGTCAGTGGAGCACTGGTGTAAGAGACCTGACCTTAAAGGCTGACTATACCTATTTCCGCAGCCCGACGAACCAGATTAAATTTGGCATTTCGGGCATATATCATCAGTTTTCTCCTGGTGAAATGTTCCGGCAGGAAGCTTTTGAGTTTAACATTTCCAGGGACAGATCGATTGAGACAGCAATTTACTATGCCCAGCAAATTTCCCTGGGCAGGCGTTTTGAATTAAACTATGGATTGCGGATGGGTTTTTTCAGGAACTCCGAGGAAAAGCGGAATGTTTTTGACGATAAGGGGAACAGGCTGAAGAAATATGAGCATACTTTCTTTGCCAATCCCGAACCCAGGCTGAACATCAGCTATCTGGCTGCGGCAAACCAGCGCATATATGCTACTTATAACCTGAACTACCAATATTTGCAGCTGATCCAGAACAGTACCCTGGCTTTTTCTTCGCTGGAACCCTGGATTCCCGCTTCAGCAAAAATCAAACCTCAAAGGTCCAGTCATGTTGCGCTTGGCTATCGCTATGCGCCATTGAATTACCTCTTTTCGGCCAGTGTATATTATAAAAGGTTAAGCAACCAGCTCGACCTGACGGGACATGCCCAGATTATCCGTAACCCAGAGGTGAGGACCCAGTTGAAGGCCGGCAGCTCAGACGCTTATGGCCTGGAATTGGAGATGAGTAAAACTGCAGGCAAGTTTTCGGGAGCCTTAGCTTACAGCTATTCCAGGGCCTACCGGAAAATTGCCGGTATAAATTTTGGGGAACGTTTTGTGGCCAATTATGACATTCCGCATGAACTAAAGCTTACCGCCAGGTACGAACTGAACAACAGGTTTTCATTTCAGTCGTTTTTTACCTATACAACCGGCCGTCCGCTTACTTTGCCTGTAGGCTACTACCAACATGATGGCCTTAACGTGCCTATTTTTGAAGGAAGAAATACCGACCGTTTCCCAGATTTCAGCAGGCTGGATATTTCTGCACAGTACCGGCTACAATCCAGACTTGGCGGAAAGCGTGCCCTGTCGCATACCATCTCAATAGGGGTTTATAATTTATATAACCGAAAAAATCCCTTATATTACCATCTGAACTCTTCTTCATTTGAATCAAAAAGAAGTACTATTGAATATGGTTTCGGTTTTTACCCATGGCTTGCATATAGCTTTAAAATTTGATCTCTGATATGTGTTGTTTCAGAAATTATATAGCGGTGCTGATGTTGTTTCTTTGCTTTAGCGGTTGTAAGAAGATAGCTATGGAGGATTCCTTTTTAAAACCTCGCAGGGTATACGACCTGGCAGTTGAGGGTGGGATCAATACGCTGACCAGGCCCCAGTACATCCGGCTTACCAAACCAGCCCTGCATCCCGATTCGACACCTAAGCCCATTTCAAAAGCCTCGGTAGTGGTGAACGACGGAAAAACAAATATGGTGTTCCGGGAAACGACTACAGCAGGTGTGTATACGGTAACAAACCTTAACGATCCGAACTACAACTATGCCTACACGCTAACCATAAAATACGACAATAAAACTTATACTGCTGTAGACACCCTGAGACAGGTAGTCAATATTGTAGACGATTTTTTACCACTGTCGGCGCGCCAGCGCAGCGAAACCAAAACCGTAGATGGCACCATTCCCAAACATACATTCGGCTATGTTAACCCTAATAAATGGTTCATAGCCTACCAGGATATCCCCCTCTGGAACCCGGCAAAATTTGATCAGACCAAATATTACAGCTACACACATATCCTTGGTTCACCGAATTCCTTATATCCTCTCAACAACCTGAAAAGAACATTTACATTGGGGCAGGACGACTATATCTCGATATACAAAATTTCCCTGTCGGAAAATTATGCAAAATACCTTTATGCCGTGTTCATGGAGACCGACTGGAGTGGCCTGTTTTCGAGCGTGCCGGTAAATGTTGAGGGAAATATTTCCGGGAATGCGCAGGGATATTTCTCCGTAAGTGATGTGGACATGCGGAGGTACAAGGCCCGGGAGCTGTAACATTTTAAACATTAGGGGTCGCTTTGTTGTTAATCCATGACAGTTTAACAAGAACAGCATGGCCGATAAAAAAGCTAATTATAGATTCTGGAAATGGGTAGGTGGCATTTTGTGCGCCTTACTCATCATTGTTGGAGCCGCTGCCTGGTACCTGAGCGCAAAATGGAAGCCCATCATTACCACTAAATTAAAAGCAGCTGTTTATGACAAATCCCGGCATCTTTATACCCTCGAATTTAAAGATGTCAGCATTAACCCTCTTACAGGAAGTGCTGCCTTGCATGAGGTATCACTGTTACCCGACACCGGTGTATACCGGCAGTTAAAGATGGCAGACCTTGCGCCGGCCAATATTTTTCAGTTGAAACTGAAAAAATTGCAGATCAGCAGGCTGGGGATTTTAACGGCATGGTTCAAAAAGAAAATCGCTATGAACGCCATTGTACTGGAAAACCCCTCCATCAATATGGTTCACTACCAGATCCGAAAAAAAAGAGACAAGGATACCACCGATTTGTACAAAATGATCGCTGAGCAGTTTCGTTCTTTACACGTTAGAACGATCCGGGTTGTGAATGCTGATTTCGACTATATCGATGGGGCAACCTCAAAAAAACTAAATTCTGTGAAGCACCTGAACCTGTATATAGACGATTTTCTGGTGGATTCCCTTTCGCATTCGGATACCCTGAGGTCGTATTATGCTAAGGATATCCGCTTTGAACTGACGGGCTACAGGTCGCTAAGCAAAGATAAAATGTATACTATGAAAGTGGATTCAGTCAAAGGATCGGTTAAAGAAAAATCCATCACTGTTACGGGCTTTCAAATGATCCCGATGTACCCTGAGCTCGAATTCTCACGCAGGTACACTTATGGAAAAGACCGTTATGACCTGCTCTTCAATAAAATCAGTGTCACAGGGATGGATTTTGCCAGGCTTGATGCAGATGGATCTGTTCATGCCAAAGCCCTGAGCCTGGGCCCTGCAAAGGTTGGCATTTTTGTAAACAGGGAGCTGCCGCCGCCACCAAATTTCAACAAGGTCAGAAATTTCCCTCATGTAGCCTTAAAGCGGCTTGGGGTTTCTGCGATTATAGATACTGTGAAACTGAAAAATATCGACCTGGCTTATACAGAGTACAACCCCATTAGCCAGAAAAAAGGTACTGCTTACTTTCAGAATATTAAAGGAAACATTTTAAATGTGACCAACGATTCTCTGCAGCTGTCCAGAAATAACCATGCTATAGCCGAACTGTCGGCCCTGGCTATGAAAACCAGCCAGATTGATGTGCGGATAGATTTTAACCTTACGGCAAAAAATGCGGCCTTCAGCTATAGGGGCCGGGTAGGGTCAATGAATATGAAAACCCTGAACCCAATGGCCAGGGACATGGGGCTGGTAGAGATAGAAAGCGGGCAGATGCAGAAGGCTGATTTTAATATTAATGCCAACGCAGGAGGATCTTCTGGGACCGTAAATTTCTACTATACCGATCTTAAAATAAAGCTCCTTAAAGAAGGAGAAGAGGGCTTACCCGCTAAAAAGAAAAGCTTTCTTTCTTTTCTGGCTAATGAGCTGCTGATAAAAGATGCCAATCCGGCAAAGGGGGAAGTGGCGAGGACCGCGCGGATTAGCTTTCAAAGAACGCCTGCGGCCTCGTTTTTTAACCTGATGTGGAAAAGCTTTTTTATAGGTATGCGTGAAATTGTAGGGATTGGAGTAGTGCCTGTAAAAACACCTGAAGAGGCCATGGAAAAGGTTAAGGATAAGAAACAGGAACGAAAGGAAAAGCGGGAGGCGAAAAAGCAGGAACGACTGAAGAAAAAAGGAGAATAAAAATGTATATTGGGGTTAAACTACTTGCCTATGACCGTAAAAACCCGTCAAAAATACATGATCCTTAAGTGGTTTGGCGTCGGGTTACTCTTTGGTATAGCGTTTCTGGCCGCCATGACCTGGTACCTCAGTATTAAATTGAAGCCTATCATCACCAGGGAAATAAAAGAACTCGTGGCCACGTCAACGGAGCAGCTTTATCACATAGAATTTTCTTCTGTAAGCACCAATGTCTTAACCGGTATATCTGCCCTGCATGAAGTAACGATTATTCCTGATACCAACGTCTACCATCAGCTGATTGCCTTAAAGCGGGCACCCAATAACCTTTACAAAATAAAGCTGAAGAAACTTGCGGTCAGAAATTTCCATGCCTGGCGGGTATGGCGGGAAAAGAAACTGAATATAGACCTGCTGTTGTTTGACAACCCCTGTGTGGTAATGACCAACCGGCAGTTCGATTTTAATGAAAATAAATTGCCACATCCCAGAAAATCGCCGTACGACTACATTTCCAAATACCTGAAGGAATTGCGCATCGAAACCATAGATTTTAAAAATGCCAGCTTTAAATACATCAATAAGAACAGTGCGAAGCCCGAAACGGACTCGATAGCAAACCTGAATGTTACGCTGAAAGACTGGCTGATCGATGCCCATTCGGCTGCGGATAAAAGCAGATTGTACCTGCTGAAGGATGTGGTCATCAACCTCAAGGATTATACATTTGCCACGCCCGATAGTTTATACCATGTGAACCTGAACCAGCTGGATTTTTCAGCGTCCACAGGCGAGCTGAACATCAAGCGTTTTATGATTGTTCCCCGTTTGGATGAAATGACTTTTGCGGATCCGCTTGGCTATGCAAAAGACCGCTACAATGTGCAGATGAGTAATATTAACCTGAAAGGGATCAACCTGCCATTGTACATTTTAAAGCAGGAGCTTTTTGCCCGGGAGATGAATGTGGCAAACGGGTCTGTTGCGGTACTGAACAACAATGCCTTCCCGAAAAAGGTGGAACTGAAAACCGGACGCTATCCGCAGCAACTGCTGCAAAAGGCAAAAGGACAGCTCACGATAGAAAAACTTAATCTGAGCAATATTGACATCAGCTATTCTGAGTTTAATCCAAAAAGCGGGCATAAAGGTACAGTTACTTTTGCACAGACTTCGGGAAGTGTAAGCAATGTAACCAATGTGGAAAGGACTAAAGCCAAAAACCCGGTAATGGAGGCCGGTTTTACCACCTATCTGATGGGCTCAGGGAAGCTGGACCTGAATTTTAAGGCCAATCTGGATGCTAAAGATGGCGCTTTTTCGTATTCGGGAGTGCTGACCAACCTGGACGGGCGTACCCTGAACCGCATGACCAAGCCGCTGGGACTGGTAAAGGTGAACAGCGGAAATTTTAAAAAGCTCGAATTTGCTATTGAAGCGAATGACAGGGAGGCAAAAGGGAATCTTAGTTTAAACTATAACGATTTGTCGGTTGCCCTGCTCAAAAAGGTAAAGGGAGAAGAACGTCTGGTAAAGCAGGGGCTGATGTCCTTTCTGGCCAATGCCCTCATCATCAATTCTGATAATCCCAATGCTGCAGGCGTGTTTGTAACAGCCCCGGTTTATTACAAAAGGGTAGAAACGGCCTCGTTCTTTAATTTTATCTGGAAGACCCTTTTGCAGGGTATAAAATACAGTGTTGGCCTGACACCAGAAAAAGAAAAGCGGGTAAAGGCACAAATATCCCGGTTTGGGAAGATGAAGGCCGAGCGGCAGGAGCGGATAAAAAGAAGGGCCGAGCGGAAAGAAAAAAATAGCCCCTGAATTTCAGGGGCTACGTATGTAAGGGCTATTTCAACAATTCCTGGGGAACCGGCCTGTTCAGCAGGTTCTGGTAATAAAAACGAAAGCGTTCTGCTCTGTCGTGAGGCGATTTTATACCACCCCAGCCATGCCGGCCTCCCGGATAGATCATCAGCTCAAAATGTTTGTTTGCATTCTGCAGTTTATCGATGAGCTGTATGGTGTTTTGCATGTGCACATTGTCGTCCATATCGCCGTGCATAATGCGCAGTAAGCCCTTGTAGTTGTTTACATAAGTCAGTACCGATCCGTTTTTATAACCTTCAGGGTTTTCCTGTGGGGTATCCATAAAACGTTCTGTATAATGGGTATCGTAAAGTTCCCAGCTGGTTACAGGTGCTCCTGCATAACCAAAATCAAAATCATTTGCCCCCATAGTTAAAGCCATACAGGTCATGTACCCGCCATAGCTATGACCGGTAATCAGCAGCTTTTTGTTGTCTACCCATGGTTTGGCTTTTAACCAGCGTGCTGCAGTAGTATAATCTTTCATTTCCCATTTGCCCAGGTTACGGTGCATCAGCGCAACACCTGCTTTCCCGAACTGGCCCGAAGCACGGTGGTCTACAGCAATTTGTATGATCCCCTCATTGGCCCACCATTGGTTTCCGGTCCCTTTCCAGGTATCGGTTACTGTTCCTGCATTTGGACCGCCATAAATACTCATGACCACAGGATACTTTTTGTTCTGGTCAAAATTTGTAGGATAGGTAATTGCTGCTGGCAGGTTATAGCCGTCATCGGTAGGGATGCTGATCATTTCGGTTTTACCAAAGGCATACTGATCAAAATCGGCCGAACGGCTATCGCCAAGGTCTTTAATGATTTTACCTTTATTGTCCAGTAATGCCCTTTTTGGCGGTATAGAAACATTGGAATAGGTGGTGATGAAATAACTTGCGTCTGGCGACAGCTGTACCTGGTGCGTATAGTCGCCAAAAGTCAGGCGCTTGAAGCTCTTGCCACTGTAGTCTGCACGGTAAAGATCAGTTCGGGTTGAGGCTTCTTTACGGGCCATAAAGTAAATCACTTTGTTTTTTTCGTCTACATGCATCAGATCGGTCACCTGCCACTTGCCGCTGGTGATCGGGTTTATAAGCTTCCCCTCCAGTGTATAAAGATAAAAATGAGCCCAGCCTGTCTTGTCACTCTTAAGGATATAGTGTTTTTTGTCCTGCAGGTACGTTATCCGGCCATCATAATCCAGGTCTACCCAAGAAGGTTGTTTTTCGTCATATATCTCTTTTTTAGCCCCCGTAGCGGGATTCACCGCGTAAAATTTCAGGTTGTCCTGTCCGCGGTTCATCCATTGTACCATCAGGCTGCTGCCATCGTAACTCCAGTAAGGTGTGCCAAAATACTGGTCGTCTTTTTCATTAAAATCTGCCCATACAATAGGTCCGCCATTGGTTTTTACAAAACCTACCCTGACTTCCGGGTTGGGATCACCGGCCTTTGGATAGCGTGTCTTTTCTACATAACCATGCTGACCAGCAGCGCCGTTGATTGGGAACATGGGTACCTTGGTGTCATCAAAACGCATAAAGGCAATGTGCTTGCTGTCCGGTGCCCACCAGAAGGCCCGGTAATTGGTTGGCCTGCCAAGGATTTCCTCATAATATACCCACGACGACCAGCCATTGTAAATTACATCCGTCGCATCTGTGGTATACCTGGTCTCTTTTGCGGTCTCTGTATCTACAGAAAATAAGTCGTTGTTACGTGTAAAACCTACGTGTTTGCCATCGGGCGATAAGAGCGGGTTTTTCTCCTCGTCTTTGTCATTAGTCAGGCGTTTTGGCTCGCCCTTGCCATATTGGATATAGATGTCGTTGTCTTTAACGAAAACATTGACGTTGCTTTTTGGAGGAGGGGTATAAGCAGTTTTCGCCCCGGTTTTTAAATCTACAGCATACAATTTGCGGTCTTTGGCATCAACTTCCAGATAGTGGTTAGTGTCGCTCCAGCCAGCTACCATGCTCATTGGTTTGGTTAACGAGGGCTGTCCGCCAAATATTTGCTGTTGGTTTAGTTGTTTGAGCTGGGCCTGCGCATTGCTGCTTAAAAACAATACGCCGGCTAAGCCCAGGATTAAGTGTGGCTTCATTTGAATAAGTGTAGTTAGTTTTATAGGGTTTAAAATAAAGCTTGGAAATGCTAAAGTAATAAAAAAGGCGCCTCTTTAAGGCGCCTTGAAAAAATAATCTTTATGTTACAATACCCAGTTCCAGCCAAATTCGTCTGGCACCAATCCGTAACGGATGTCGTTCAGTGTTTTTGCAATGCCTGCTGAAATGGTACGTGTTGCAGGGTCTGTTAAAGTATAGGTTTTACCTTGGTAACCAATTTCGCCGATAGGGGTAACTGTGGCAGCGGTTCCGGCAGCAAACGCGTCGGTCAGTGTGCCATTCTCAATTCCTGCTATTACTTCCTTTACACTTACACGTCTTTCTTCAACCTCAACACCGGCTTTTTTGGCCAGCTGAATAATGGTGTCGCGGGTTACACCATCTAAAACGGTGCTTCTTACCGATGGGGTCACCAATTTACCGTTAAGTACAAAGATCAGGTTTGCAGTCCCTGCTTCTTCAATAAATTCATGTGTAGCAGCATCTGTCCAGATCAGCTGATCAAAACCTTCTTTCTGTGCTTCGGCAAAAGGATATAAAGAGCGGGCATAGTTGCCTGCGGTTTTGGCATAACCCACTCCGCCGTCATCTGCACGGGTATATTCTGTTTCGATTTTTACTTTTAAAGCTTTGCTATAATAAGGGCCTGTGGGCGTGGTTAATAAGGCAAAGGTGTATTTGTCTGATGGTTTTACGCCCAAATAAGGGTCGGTTGCAAACATTACCGGACGAATGTACAGTGAATAGCCTTCCTGTGCCGGTACCCAGCGCTCATCAATTTCGATCAGTGCAGCGATGCCCTGCATAAAGATTTCTTTTGATATCTCTGGCATTGACATACGTACCGCCGATTTGTTGAAACGCTCAAAGTTCTTCTCTGGTCTGAAAACACTGATCTTACCATTTTCCAGGCGATAAGCTTTCATTCCCTCAAATATTGCCTGACCGTAGTGCAGTGCAGAAATGGCAGGGCTCATTGGAATAGGCCCGTAAGGCAGGACCTGCAGATTACCCCAGCTCCCGTTATCATATTCTGCAATAAACATATGGTCAGAAAATACCTTCCCAAATGGCAACTGGGAAAAATCAGTTACCGTAAGCCTGCTCTGTTCAGCCTTAGTGATCGTCATATCAAGTGTATCATTCATTGTAGTAAAAGTTACCTGATGCAAATTTACGATAAATATCTGTCTGGTAGTTAATATAAAACCCGGAATTTTATGGTATGCTCAATCTTTTTCAGGGATTTGAACAATTGTTTATCGTATTCTGTGTTGATATCGGTAATTACATAGCCTATACTCGGATTGGTCATCAGGAACTGGCCCACGATATTGATGTTGTGTTTTGCAAAAATGGTGTTCACCTTCGCCATGATTCCCGGAACATTTTTGTGGATGTGAATCAGGCGGTGTGACTTGTCAATTCGTGGCAATTGTAAATTAGGGAAGTTGCTGCTGAGGTAGGTGGTTCCCGTGTTCATGAAGTCAATCATCCGCTTAGGGATGAAGATGAGGTTGCGGGGGTTGTGTTTTGCATCGTCAAATACCACTACGCCCTGCTCAGTGCACATTGCCGTGTCTACCTTGCCTTTGGTGCTGCCCAGGTAACCCAGTGTTTTCAGTTTAACCGCTCTTTTCAGTTTTTCGGGTTCAAGCTTTTCTCCATCAGCCAGCAGCAGCATGTGTACATCTGCTACATATTTTTCTTCGAAAGTGGCTTTGTGGCGTACAGAGAACCCATCCTTCTTTAGCATATCAATGCTTTGCGTGTCCACATCGCCTATAATCAGGCAAAGGATCCTGTTTTTTGGATAGGATATGGCCCTTGGCAGGTTGTTTACATATAAAAACTCATCAAAGCTTGGGGTAATGTGGTCGGCTTTTTTTATAATGCTTTCCCGGGCGATGTTTTCTGTAAAAGCGTAAAACTTTTTGATGAGACCACTTTCGCGTAGTTGAAAATCAGAGTACCCATCGCCGATGCCAT
This sequence comes from Pedobacter africanus, assembly GCF_900176535.1. Taxonomy (NCBI): domain Bacteria; kingdom Pseudomonadati; phylum Bacteroidota; class Sphingobacteriia; order Sphingobacteriales; family Sphingobacteriaceae; genus Pedobacter; species Pedobacter africanus. The sequence goes on from NZ_FWXT01000001.1 coordinate 2,858,531, forward strand.
ACAAATCGCCCTCGAGGTTCATCTGCTGCATCAGCTTTACCTTTCCACCTTCTTCGCTCAATGGGTTGGAATGGTCGTAGTCTATAATTTTGCCGTCACCGGTTGTGACAAAGGTATTGGCATAGATGTTTTCTTTTTTAATGTGATACTGGCTAACCACCGGTGTGATGAACTCTTTGAAACCTCCGGAAACGATCAGCACTTCATCTGCATGTTTTTTAAAGAATGCCGCATTGCGCGAAAATGAAGCAGATACCTTTTTCTTTAAGCGGGTAATCAGCTGCTTCAAATGATCTTCATTTGCTTCCAGCAGTTTTACCCTCTGGGCCAGACTTTCGCCGAAGGAAAGTTTGCCTTCCATGGCCAAATTGGTGTAATCTTCAATTTTTTGAAAAATAGCCTCTTTTTCAGGGTGTTTCTTCAGGGAAATGCGTGCCAGTTCATCTAAAGCTTCAACCTGCGTAAAGGTGCTGTCGAAATCAATGATGTAAAAATTCTTTTGCTTCATCCGTTCAGGAGTAATGATATTTAGGTGGTAATAAGGTGGTTAATAATTATGTCAAAGATATAAAACCATTTGATTTTTTGCCAATCCTTAAAATAAATCAACGAAATCGTAGTAGTTTGTTAACGATTAATGAAAAACGTAATGGAGATGAAAAATTAATCTGCTTGCTTGCAGATCTCTTCAATGCTTTGTTTTAAGGGTTTAAAGGTAATCCCGATAGCTGCTTTTATCTTCTCGTTGCTGTAAAGGCTTTCATTTAAGCTGCTCCTTGCCGCATCACTTGTAAGCGAAGCGGGTTTGCCCGTAAATAGGGTGCCCAGTTTTGCGACCCTCCAGGCAATGGCCAGCATCCAGGGCTTTGCTTCTCTTGCGGGAGATTTAACCCCATAGCCACGGGCTATTTCTCCAAAAAACTGTTTGTAATGGTAATTCTCCGATGATATGGTAAAACGTTCTGCTGTTGCCGGGCTATCCATCAATGCCATCATGCTTTTGGCTACATCCGCTACATCCACGAATCCTGTAGCACCCCTGGTATAGAACGAGAGCCCATCTTTCACGAGTTTAAAAATAGCGCCACTGCCTTCAAAGCCCGCAGCTGCACCAATAATGACTGAAGGGTTTACAATGAGGGCATCAAGGCCTTCGGCAATGCCCCGCCATACTTCCATTTCTCCCTCATACTTGGAAACCGCATAACTATGGGCTTTCACATCATATTCCCAGAAATCTTTTTCGGTAATCAGTTCTCCTTTTTTCGCATTGCCCAATGCAGCTACTGAACTTACGTGCAGCAACCGGGCGTTATGGGCTATACAAAGATTTACAATGTTGGCTGTACCTTCAATATTGACCCTCAAAAGCTTTGCTTTGTCTTTAGGGTTAAAAGAAACAAATGCTGCACAATGGTAAACCTGCTCAACGCCTTCAAAAGCATCTTCCAGATCAGAAAGGTTGTTGATATCGGCAATAACCCATTCCACCAATCCGTTGTCTTTGATGAGATCCGGAATAACGGAGCCCTCTCTTTTTAATGCCCTGAGCTTTATGCCCTGTCCGGTTAGCTGGTGTATCAGTTCTGAACCTAAAAAACCAGTGGCGCCGGTAACCAATATCATATTATTTTTTTTAGGATGTTCATTAAAATATGCGCTCAAAAATAGATATTTGATGCCATACATTTATAGCGGAATATGTCTTTATCAGATTTTTTTTCTCCGGTAAACCCAGACAGGTTTACACCAAAACAGGGATTTTATACCAGTCAGCTAGGTTTAAAGGCCGGGTTTTTTACGGACAAATTCCCTGATCTGGGCGAAAAAAAATACGATATTGCCATTTTTGGTGTGCAGGACGACCGGGCTGCGGTAAATAACGAGGGTTGTGCACTGGCTCCCGATTATTTCAGGTCCCAGTTTTACAGTTTAAATGAAGGGCCGTTTATTTCCAGGATCATTGATCTGGGAAACATTAAAGCCGGGGCGTCCATTTCAGATACTTATGTGGCGGTAAAAACCGTGGTTGCCGAATTGATTAAGCTGGATATCCTTCCAGTGATCATTGGCGGGGGCCAGGACCTGACCTATGCGCAGTACCTGGCTTATGAAAGCCTGGAGCAAAAAGTAGACCTGGTGGTGGTTGATAGTAAGTTTGACCTCGACGAGGAAGACGAAGAAGGATTAGCAGCCAAATCGGATACCTATCTGAATAAAATTTTGCTGCATCAGCCCAATTACCTCTTCAATTTCAGTAATATCGGGTACCAGACCTATTTTGTAAACCAGGACAGCCTAAAGGTGATGAGCAAACTCTATTTTGACGCACACCGTTTGGGAGAGTTTGCCAGTGACATTACTTTAACGGAACCCATCATCAGGAATGCAAGTATGATCAGTTTCGATATCAGCGCTATTCGCTCCTCTGATGCAGGTGCCAATGCGAATGCCAGTCCGAATGGCTTTTATGGCGAACAGGCCTGTGCCATTACCCGTTATGCAGGGATGAGCGACAAGCTTACTTCCATTGGCTTTTATGAATTTAACCCCGCATTTGATCAGAACGGACAAACAGCCATGCTGCTGGCACAAATGGTATGGTATTTTATAGAAGGTTATTATAACCGTAAAAAGGATTTTCCGTTGAGTCCAAAATCGCAATACCTCATTTACAGGGCAAGCTTAAATGATGGGTCTGCTGAGATGCTTTTTGTAAAAAGCAAGAAATCGGACCGCTGGTGGATGCAGGTGCCTTATCCTACTGGTATCTCCAAGAATGAACGTTACCATCTGGTTCCCTGCCGTTATGACGATTATACCACAGCTGTAAATGGCGAAATGCCCGATCTTTGGTGGCGGACCTTCCAAAAGCTACTATAATATTACATTAAACCCTGCGTTGTAATTTCAGTCTATTGAGTAAATTTGAACTACAAATAACTTTAACTTATTATTGAAATTATGAAAAAGATCGTATTGATCGCAACCTGTTTGTTGCCTGCCGCTGTTATGGCACAAGGTAAATTTACCATCAACGGTAAAGTTGGCAACCTGGGTTCACCCGCAAAAGCTTACCTGACGTATGGCCCGAGAGCCACTCCGGTAACAGATTCAGTTGACATTAAAGGGGGTAAATTTGCATTTACAGGCTCCACAGAAGGCATAAGCCAGGCTTCCATCAGGATCAAGCACGATAGTGCGCCTGTTAAACGTGGTGTTCCGGGAGACGCACTTACTTTTTATCTGGAGCCTAAAGCTATGGAGATCGTATCGGCTACCGATTCAGTAAAACATGCTGCAATAAAGGGCTCAAAAGTGAATGAGGACAATGCCAAATACAAGGCCATGACCAAGTCGGTAAATGAAAAAAATGCCGCTTTGATGGCCGAGTACTACGGTAAAACCCCTGAGCAGCGTAAAGATGAGGCTTACATGAAAACGGTAATGAGCCGTGATGAGGCCATCAGGAAGGAAACTGCTGAATTGAATAAAAAATTCTATGCGGCAAACCTGGATTCTTATGTGGGCCTTGTGGCTTTCAGAAGCATTATGGATGTTGATGGCGATCTGAAAGGAACAGAAACAGACTTTAATAAGTTCTCTGCTGCTGTTAAGGCTACAGACCTTGGTAAAAGCATTGCACAGGCCATTGATGCTGCCAAAAAAACAGGAGTAGGACAATTGGCGATGGACTTTACACAAAATGATGTAAACGATAAGCCGGTTAAATTGTCTGATTTCCGCGGAAAATATGTATTGCTTGATTTTTGGGCTTCATGGTGCGGTCCTTGCCGTGGCGAAAACCCGAATGTGGTAAAAGCTTATAACGCTTATAAAGACAAAAACTTTACCGTACTTGGTGTGTCATTGGACAATCCAGGTAAAAAACAGGATTGGTTAAATGCAATTGAAAAAGACGGCCTGACCTGGACACACGTGTCGGATCTTAAGGGATGGGACAATGCTGCTTCCAAAATGTATGGTGTGCGTGGTATCCCTGCAAACTATCTGATTGATCCTTCAGGAAAGATCATTGCTAAGAATGTAAGAGGTGAGGAACTACAGAAAAAACTTGCTGAAGTTCTGGGCGCAGGACAGTCCAAATAACCCTTATGATAAGGTAATTTGGTGTCTTATGATAAAAAAAGACCGCTGAGTGCATCACTTCAGTGGTCTTTTTTATTTGTCGGAATTGGCCCCCTAAAATGGCGCCGCTGCCCCTGCTTTATTGTTGAACATCTGGCTAACTTTAATTGTTCATTATAAAAACAAAAGAAGATGGAAACGAAAACAGCTAGCAGCAGAATGCAGTCACTGGTCATACTTTATGACATGCATACCGATTACTTTATAAGGGCTTTGGATGGCATTTCCGATCAGGATGCCCAAAACCGTTTAGATACCAAAGCCAATCATGTGGCCTGGCTTACCGGAAGCCTGGTTCAGGAAAGATTTGAAATGGCTAAGCTTTTGGGAGTAGAGCAGAGCCCAGCTGCAAATGAATTGTTTAAAGATCATCAAGGGATTCAGGACAACGTTACTTATCCGTCACTGAAGACTTTTACTAACGACTGGAAAAAGATCAGTCCATTATTGAGAGATGCTTTTATCAATGTAACAGATCAGCGCCTGAACGAAATGATTGAAATGCCCGGAATGAAATTCAGCTTATTTGAATATGTGACCTTTTTAATTTACAGGGAGGCCAATTGTATCGGGCAGATTGCTTTATGGAGGCGCTTAATGAATTACCCGGGGCTGAAATACGATTAAGCCCATAATTGGTATGTTTTTTGCTGAAAAGCAAGGGGTTAGGTAATGTGAAAACATTAACAGAACCCTCTATGGCTACAAAGACAACCAATCTAGAATCGCAGCAGATCCCATTGCAGAATGAATGCTGTCCGGTTTTTATCAAGTATTTTGAAGGGTATAAGTACCATGAAATTGCTGCAGCATTAAATTTGCCGCTGAAAACGGTTAAAGAACGGCTTAGAAATAATAAACGCAGGTTAAGGATCAATCTCAGGATGTTCGCCCGGCATTTCAGGACTGCCCTGCATGATTTGTAAATATACAATACCTATGTACAGAAGAGGCCGGGGCACCGGCCTCTCTTATTTTGGAATAAATATATTCGGTTTTTTAGGAAATAAGGTCAAACCCAATGTCTTCCCTAAAGTATTTGCCGTCAAAATAAATGCGTGCAGCATCAGCTGTTGCAGATTGTAGAGCTTCAAACTGGCTGTTCTGCAGACTGGATATCGCCAAAACACGGCCCCCGTTTGTTTTTACCACACCACCCTCCAGGACTGTTCCGGCATGGAATACCTTTGAGTCCCGCACATTCTCAATCCCGCTGATGGTTTTGCCTTTTTCATAGTCGCCTGGATAGCCGCCGGCAACTATCATTACTGTTGCCGCATTTTTAGAGCTGATTTCCAGTTTAAAGCCTTTTAGTTTCTTTTTTGATGCAGCAAGGAAGAGTTCTACCAGATCACTTTCAATTCTTGGGATTACACTTTCGGTTTCCGGATCGCCCATACGGCAGTTGTATTCTATAACCAGGGGTTTTTCGTTTACTTTGATCAATCCGAAGAAAATGAAGCCGGTATAATCTATATTGTCTTTCTTTAAGCCATTGATGGTTGGGATAATGACATCGCGTTCTACTTCATCCATAAAGGCTTTGCTGGCAAAAGGTACCGGAGATACTGAACCCATACCACCGGTGTTTAAGCCGGTATCGCCTTGACCGATGCGTTTATAATCTTTCGCTTCCGGCAGAATTACATAGTTCTCACCATCGGTAAGCACAAATACAGAAAGCTCTATGCCATTTAAAAACTCTTCTACAACAACTGTTGCTCCTGCATCTCCAAACTTACCACTTAGCATCAGTCTCAGTTCTTCCTGAGCTTCGGCTGTATTGTCCAATATTAAAACACCTTTACCTGCGGCCAGTCCGTCTGCTTTTAAAACGATAGGAAGGGCGTGCGATTGCAGATAGGCCAGTCCTTCTTCCAGGGTTTCACTGGTAAAAGAGCGTGAGGCTGCGGTAGGGATACCATGGCGGGCCATAAACTGCTTGGAAAAGTCTTTGCTGCCTTCCAGAATGGCGCCTTCTTTTTTAGGGCCGATCACCGGAATGCCTGCAAGTTCTTCATCATTCACAAAAAAATCGTGTATTCCATTTACCAGGGGTTCTTCAGGACCTACAACAACCAATGCAATATTTTCTTTAAGTACCAGAGCCTTTACTGCTTCAAAGTTATTGGGGTTAATGTTTGCATTTTTACCGTAAGCATTTGTACCGCCATTACCCGGGGCGATAAACAGTTGTGAGCATTGAGAAGATTGACTGATCTTCCAGGCAAAAGCACTTTCTCTGCCACCGGAACCTAATAGTAAAATGTTCATTCGCGTTTGATTTGTTGTTTTATCTGATGGATCGCCCATCTCCGGCAAATATACCGCCTAACTCAAACAAATCCTAAACTTACCAGTAAACTGTATAGAGTGCTACCAATATTCCGATAATAATGAGCGCGCCGACAGCAAAACTCCGTGTTGTTTTGAACATGCTGGGATCTACTTCCAGTCCTTTTGGACTTACGCCCTTTTTATTTTCAATTGTACTGATGATGTACATGCCCAGTGCACAAAACAGGAATACAAAGCCCATTCTGTCGAGAAAAGGAATTTCATACAGCATGGTGCCGTTTTCCTGTTTTACCAGTTTAGAAAACCCAAAGGCTTGCAGAAACTCCAGATCTATAATTAACGGCAGTTTCTTTAGCAATACAGATAATGAAAAGCCACCAAGCGTAGCAAATAAGGCTGCGTTTGAAGTGGTTTTCTTCCAGAAAAAACCTAATATGAACATTGCAAAAATACCCGGGGAGAAAAATCCAGTGTATTCCTGGATAAACTGGAAACCTCCCTTTTTATCGATGCCAAGATGGGGGGCGATTACTACACCCAATATCATGGCTACAATAATGGTAATTTTACCTACCATTACCAGATTACGCTCAGAAGCTTCCTTCTTAATGGCTTTTTGATAAATGTCGAGTGTAAAAATGGTAGCAATGCTATTCGCTTTACCCGCCAGTGAGGCCACCACTGCAGCGGTCAGGGCTGCAAAGGATAGGCCTTTTAGTCCGGCTGGCAATAGGTTCAAAAGTACAGGATATGCCCTGTCCGGGTTAATGGTTCCATCCTGTAGCATCTCGGTCTGAAATGCGCCGTCTTTGTATAGTACGTAGGCGGCAATGCCTGGAAGTACTACTATCACAGGCATCAACAACTTCAGGAAGGCGCCGACCTGAATACCACCCCGGGCTGTATTCAGGTCGGCGCCAAGAGCCCTTTGAGTAATGTACTGATTGCATCCCCAATAATTCAGGTTTACAATCCACATGCCACCTGCCAATACGGTTAAGCCCGGTAAATCTATATAGCTTTCGTTGTCGGGTTTAAGGATCATATGGAAATGCTCTGAAGCTTTTTGTGTCATGACAGCATAACCCCGTAAAATTCCCTCAGCACCATAATGTTCTGAAACCAGGTTTAAGGCAAGATAGGTGGTGGCCAGTCCACCAAGTATAAGAAAGAATACCTGGATTACATCAGTGTATCCAATCACCTTCATTCCACCTAGTGTAATGATAATAGCGAATGCAGCGATGGCATACATGCATAGGTTTATATCAAAACCAGAGATGCTGCTCACTGCCAGGGCGCCCAGGTAAAGAATTGAAGTTAAATTGACCACGATATAAAGCAGCAGCCAGAAAACTGCCATGATCATGGCTACTGTACTGTTGTATCGCTGGTGCAGAAACTGGGGCATGGTAAATATCCTGTTTTTAAGGTACACCGGGATAAAGAATACCGCCACAACAATAAGGGTTGCCGCTGCCATCCATTCGTATGTGGCAATGGCAAGTCCCATTTTAAAACCTGAACCGCTCATTCCGATGAATTGCTCAGCCGAGATATTTGAGGCGATCAGTGATGCCCCGATGGCCCACCAGGTTAATGAACCTTCTGCCAGGAAATAATCTTTTGACCCGGCGGATGCCGATTTTTTCTTGTTATAGATGTAGAGCCCATAAGCAGCTACAATGATAAAGTAGATAAAAAATACAATATAATCTTTGGTATCCAGCAGGTTTTTGCTCATGAGATTGTTTATTTGGTTCGGATTGGTAAAGCGTTTTAAAGCCTGGGTTTGGTTCCTTTCAGGCTGTAATATAAGTTGAAAAGGTAACAGGGTATTAGAATGAAGTAGGCATACTGATTATTGGTGTATTTAGCTAAAGCGCCATAAACAAGTGGCATAATGGCACCGCCCGCCACACCCATGATCAGAATTGCTGAACCGCGGTTCAGCAATTTCCCCTTTAAGCCTTTAAGGGCTTGCGGCCATATGGCGGGCCACAACAATGCATTGGACAGGCCTAGCAAGGCAATAAAGATAATGGAGGCAGTACCCGGTACAAATATCGCCAGTAACGATATGCAAATACCTAGACAACTAGAATAAGTGAAAGCTTTTTCCTGAGAAATGATCCTGGGAATGGCAAATACCCCAAACATATACCCTAGCATGGTACTGGCCAGTGTATAAGAAGTAAGGTGTTTGGCAATATTTAAGGATAAGCCATGATAAATGCCATAATTGCCAATGGTATCTCCAGCAATCACCTCTAATCCTACAGTCGAAAATATGGCAATAAAACCCAGTATAAAATTTTTTCTGACCACAGCTGCTTGTTCAGTGGGGCTGTTGTTTCTGCCTGCAGGGGCCACAGGGTTTTCAATTTCAGGCAGGTGTGCAAACCTGATCATATAGGCAATAATCAAAAGTATAGCCGTAAGTACAAGATAAGGCATAATTACTGCGTGGGCGAGGTTATCCAGCCGTGCCTGCCGCTCAGCATTCCCCATGCTTTGCAGTTCGGCAATCAGCCCATCCGAATTTTTTAGAATAATGGCACCCAGGATAAGGGGGGCTATTACACCTGCGAACTTATTGCAGATCCCCATAATGTTAATACGCTGCGCGGCCTTTTCTGGTGGGCCGAGCAGAGTGATGTAAGGATTTACAGCGGTTTGCAGCAAAGTTGTGCCGGTTCCAACCACAAATAGCCCCAACAGAAACAGTGGGTAATAGCGCATCTGTGCAGCAGGAATAAAAAGAGCACAGCCGACTGCCATGATAATCAGTCCTAAACGCATTCCTTTAACCATACCAGTTTTCTCCAGGATCTTGCTGGAGGGAATGGCCATAACCGTATACGATATGTAAAAAGCAAAAGTAACCAGGTAAGCCTGCCATTCTTCCAACTCGCAGGCAATCCTCAGATAAGGAATAAGCGTCCCGTTAACCCAGGTAATGAAGCCAAAAATGAAGAAGAAGGCCCCGATGGTAATGATTTGTCGGGTAAGGACATTCTTCGATGGCGCAGGTATGGTCAAGGTCTCATGTGGCATAATATCTGGTTTTAAGTAAGTCTTTCATATAATTGTTGAGCGCCCACTGATGGGCAGCTGCATCAGCTCTTTTTGAAGCCATATAGGGGTAAGGGCCGAACTCCGAAGTGAAGGTAAAAACACTGGATTTTCTTTTTTCCTGCATCTCAAGCACCTTGTCCCAACATTTTAGATGATGATCAAGGGCCTCTGTCCATTCCGGCTCACGTGGATCACCTACCTGTGGCCCCTGGGTGAAACCAATACGGGAATGAATGTGTGCTGTTCTGGACAGTGCCAGGTCAACCGCAAATGCCTGATCTTCCAGATAGCTTTCTGCAACTGCAAACCAATGTGAAATGTCGAGTGTTAATTGCAGCCAGGGCAGCTTTTCCAGGTAGGCGTGTGTGGTATGTGCAGCAAAGCTGAATTTCCCCCGATGTGTTTCATGGACAATTGGCACGCCGGTCTTTTCGCTGATCTCTTTTGCCAGTGATAAAAGGGCTATATTCTGCTCAAAACTAAAGTGATCTTTTCCGGTATGGGAAGTAATAAACAGCGGTTTGGTTTGGGCAATTGCCAGCAGTCTGGATTCCATTTCCTGCCGGTGCACCTTAAAATCAGGACTTACCGTATCCCAGTGCACGGCGATTAGTTTTAAATCCAGATCGTCAAGGGCGCGTATCATTTTTTTTTGTACAGCCGGGTCTGCCGGGAGGCTGACCTCCAGGCCATCGTAACCCGCTGCTTTTACCTTCCTTAAGAAAACGGCCCATTCCAGCTGCTCGCTGCCCCAGTGTGTACAGAAAAACAGTTTTTCCATGCTAAAGCGCCAGCTCTTTTTTTGGGTCTATCAGTAAGGGGAAAAATTGTCCGCTTATTTTTTCTCCTTTAGGGATGGCAGGAGTGCCAGGCATTAGTTCTTTTTCCGTATCGGAAATCGTACCATCTGCAAACATATTTAGCACAAATGCCCTTCTCGATCGTTCGGATTTATTCTCATACGAGCCATGTACCAATAAAGGATGATGGAAAGTCCCATAACCTTTTTTTAGTTCCATAGGTATTGGTTTAAATGCTGCTTTTTGTTCTTCCGTCAAAAACGACATCAGTCCCTCCATTTCGCCTGCCAATTCCGGTTTATCCAGTAAACCCCACTTATGACTCTTCGGTACATAATACATGCAGCCGTTTTCTGTGGTGGCGTCATCCAATGCTACCCAGCAGGTTAGGTGCTGAAGAGGCACTGTGCGTGTCCAGTAAGAATAATCCTGGTGCCAGGCCACAACACCACCGTGTTTTGCCGGCTTACAGAATAGCTGATCGTGCCAGAAACGTACAGCGCTATCGCCCAGTAACTGACTGGCGGCCATTACAAAGGCCGGGTTCCATAAAATGTCGTGAAAAGCTGGTGTTATTCGCCAGGCTCCAAGTGCATGAAACAAAACCGACTCCGGATCAGTTGAAGCATTTGAAAAGAACTGATGAAATAAGGTATGATCCGGAAGGTTAGGGTCTGAGATCCGTACCAGGTCCTCATTTAACTGATCTACCTGCCACTCTTCCAAAAACTTTATATCGCTCAGGTAGCCATTTTCTTTAAAAAACCTGACCTGCTCGTCGTTGAGGCGGTATTGTTCCCATTCATTTTTATTGGCTGGCCATTTGAAAAAGTCTGATACCAGCTGGTGGTATTCAGAAAGATCTTTAAGTTGATTTGTATTCATCTTTTCTAATTTTAATCCAATTTATTAAGTAGTTATCGCTAAATGTTCCTGCTTATTCAGCAGGCCATTAGTATACAGTTGTTTGATGAACCGAAACGACCTGTCTTCAAAGGGAAGTTCGTAGGGTAAAACTTCTTTACGGACAATTCTTAGTTTGGATATAGCCTCAATCTCGTGTTGCACACCCTTAAAAAAAGCCTGGCACCATTTTAATGGCAGCGCCAGTGGGTCTGCCTTGAGCCAGTCGGCCAAAATCTTGCCGGCTTCAGCCGTATCTCCCGATTGCTTCAACAGCAATATACTTAGAAAATCTGTAGATCCGTACGGGCTATGTTGATAGTGTTTTCTATAATCCACTATTTTACGGGTTAGTGCCCGCCTTTCTGAAATGTTGCCTTGTTCCATGCAAATGAGTTCCATATAATCTTCAAGGCGCTCATCCACATGATGGGGTTTGCCGATACCCATATTTTCGGGCCATGTTCTGGCCAGGCCAATATGCGCTATTGCCTTTTCCCGATCGCCTGTTATTATTCCTTTCATTGCCGCCAGGAGGTGGGTTTCCCGCCAGCTGTTCCTCCCCTCGGAAGCGCCTTCATTAGGAAGTACGGTCATGTTGGCCATCAGTGCAATACCTTGTTCCAGGTTTTGGGTATACATAAAGCATCTGGCCAGTTTTAAGCCCAGATAGTAATTATCGGGGTGTTGTTTGTACCCTTTTTTTGTCACCTGAAGTGCCAGGTTCCAATTCTCATTTTCAGCGTGATATTTAGACAAGCCTAATATGGTTCGCCATTCATTGGGCGCCAGCGCAAAAGCCTGTTTCAGGTCCTGGAGGCATCCTTCCTGTTCAAGCTCCTTTTTTAAATTTGCCCTTACTATATAGAACGGATAAAAATCCGGCAGCTGCCGACAGCTGTTTAACAACGAAAGCGCTTCGTCTTTCCGAAGGTTTTGAATGTAGGCCATGGCCAGGTAATATTTAAATTTCCATTCTTCCTGTTTAGCTACTGCCCAATACAATACATTTACATCTTCTTCACGGTGAGGGAAAACAAACTCAGGGCTTGAGGATGCAGCCAGATCTAAGGTCGGCTTTATCTTTTTAACTGCACCTGAAACAGAATAAAGATAGGCTTTCCAAAGATGTACCATTGCGTAATCCGGAGCGGCATCAAGAATTTGAAGTGCATCCTGATGAAGATTTAAGTTGTAGTAGAAAGCTGCGAGCTCGATATAGGTTTCGTAAGGCATTTCGCTTTCAGTAAGCCTGTTTACTGGCAATTGTTTTGCCTGTGCCAGTTCATACTTTGCCAGGTAATTGAGGGGATCGCTGATCAGTAATTCTTTGATCAGGCGCATCGCTTCTTCATTGGTTCCCTTTAGTTTGTGCACAATTATGCTTAAATATAAAGCTTGCAGGTTACCGGGACCGTACTGCTGTGCTTTTTTAACATAATCGTAGGCCTTATCGACCTGCCCCTCGCGGATATTTATTTTGGCCAGTTCAATAAAAGCTGCAGCCCTGAATTCTAGGGATTGACTGGCAATTGAAAAGCCATCTTTGGCATCGGCCATATTTTGCAGACGGTCGTTCAGTAGTCCATAGAGATAGTTTGCTTCAGGATGATAGGTGTCTACAGATAGGACGTCAATGATAAGATGGAGTGCTTCTTCATATTTCATTTGCCTAAAATATAAGCCAGCAAGTCCGCTGAGGGCTTCCATAAAAAAGGGATCTTGCTGCAGACAAAGCAGGTATTGATCTATAGCGCGATCGAAAAAACGTTGCCGTTCCCACTCTTTAGCCTGTATGCAACAGGCCTGTACAGATTCTGAATCGTATGCAGGATTTGTTTTTGTTGGACGTTTCAATGCAGTATGTTGTTCCAGACCGTTGTAGATCATGGTTTGATCCAGGAAAACCTGTACCTCTTTTTCCTGCATAGCAAAGGGGAGTGTAAAACTGCAGTTTTCCATTGCCCTCAAATCAATTTTTTCTGCTAAAATCTCCTTTTGGTAATGTAAAACCCTAAAAGTTTGTGACAAAGGTTTGTTGGCGCAAATGTTAATTTTATTCCGGCCATTCTGCGAACTAATGTAAAAGGAAAGTTGCCGGTTCCCATAAGTCAGCCCGCCTGTATTTTTTACAGGAAACCAGTGCTCTTCCCAGGTATCGTAGGTATAGGGTAAAAAGGAGCGGTGTTTAAAAGGGGTTTTGGAACTTGCAGCAACACTTTGATTAAAAAGGCGTCCGCTTTGAACTTCGGTATATTGCCCATCGGTATCCGTTAGCAAATCTTCCCAAATCATTCCGTAACGCGAAAGGCCCCATATCCATATTTTTTTTCCTGGTTTTTCATCGTAAGCGGCTGAATGTCCCATGCCAAATTGCTGGTCATGCCAGTAACAGCCCCAGAAATCGCTGTAGGCTCCAAAAACATGATACGACTTGTATTCTCCGTAGTCATTTTGATTGTAGAAAGATATTTTCCGGTTCTCCTCATCTTCAGGCCAGTTTAGTGCTGTTCCATCATGACCCAAGCGCTGCTGTCCCGGGTAAACGTATTCCAGGTTCCCTGAAGTTTTTATACCCACGTTGTTCCATTGATAGTAAGACTGCGGCATGCAGCTGTTGTTGTGCCACCAGCTTTTGGTACTGAAGTAGGCCGTATCTTTGGGCAGATTGATCTCAACGCGCCATTCGGTGCGTGAAGGCCAATCGGTAGCCCCAATGAAACAGCTTACACTGCCATCCTCGTTTTCTATCATTTTATAGTCGACCGGTGCTGAACAGGAGGGCGTATGGCCAATGATGCCCATATTTATTTCCATACCGCCCGATGTCCAGGGCCCCCTCATGGCAACGTCCCTGAATTTTACGGTATGGTTAAAGTAAATAAATTCTTCGGCTGTCGACTTCTCTATAGCACCCCATATTTTGCCGCCCACGGCAGGATTGATCCAGATCTTGATGTGCTCATTCTCCATTACAATCATCTCCCAATCCTTATCGTAACTTTTATTGGTATATCCATCAAACCTATTGTAAGGATATAGGCGGCCAAATTCAGGGATAGGGCTGGGATCTGAATAAGGATAGGTTTTAAGTGAAACAAGTTCCTTTTTGATACTGGCTTTTTCTATAGTGTTGATGTATTTCATTCGATCTCATGAACTGAGCCGCAACAGATAGTCAGGCCCAATGTATTTATATAATCAAACTTAGGGAACAATAAATTAAGAAACAAGCTGACAAGCAAAAAAATGTGTGCGCACACACTAACTTATTTGTTGAAATAATGGATAAAATGTATTTTATTTGTAATACGCATACATTTTAATATTTCAGCATTATAAAGAACATCAGGATAGCGTCTATTTATGTTTATCTTCCAAACTAAATAAATACATTTGTTAAATTTTTTGATGTGATAAAGCCGGGAAGGCCGTTGAAATGTATTGCTTTAAAATATGGAACGCTTAAACTAAATACTACAAAAATAAACAGGAGATGAAAAACATCCGTATTAAGGATATTGCTGTCAAAGCAAAAGTATCTGCAGGTACTGTCGACCGGGTATTGCACGACCGGGGGAATGTTTCGGAAAAGGTAAAGGAAAGGATCCTTAAGATCATTGAAGAGATGAACTACGAGCCTAATTTTATGGCCCGAGCGCTTGGGACTAAAAAGGAGTATCATTTTGCAGCTTTGATAGGCGATCCGAAGTATGATGCCTATTGGCTTGACCCCAAATCGGGAATCCAAAAGGCTGCTAAAGAAGCCAGGCAGTATGGAGTTAAGGTAACCTTGTTTATGTTCAATCCATATGATCCGGGTTCGTTTATTAAAAAGGCAGAAGAAGCGAGCCGAAGCAATCCGGACGGAATATTGCTGGCGCCGATGTTTTACCGTGAGGTACTTCCTTTTTTTGAGGCTTGGAAGGCAAAGGAAATCCCTTTTGTATTGTTCAATACCCAGATCGCAGAATTTGATCCTTTAAGCTATATCGGACAGGATTCCTATCAAAGCGGGCAGGTTGCCGGGAAGCTGATCCATTATGGACAGCCAAATCCCCCATCTGTACTCATTGCCCATATAGATGAAGAGATCAGTAATTCTGCTCACCTTACAAAGAAAGAACAGGGCTTGAGGAATTATTTCCTCCAAAATAACCTGAGCCATCAATATGAGATCATCAAGGCTGAACTGAACCTCCGCAACTATGCCCTGTTTGTTGAACAGCTGGATGCCATATTTGAGAGCAATCCGCAATTACAGTTTTGTTTTGTGACTACTTCCAAGGCCTTTGAAATTGCGAGGTATTTTGAACAGAAATTTATCAGCCACATCCGTATCATTGGGTACGACTTGATCCCACAAAACCTGCATCACCTGAATAAGGGATCTATCAGTTTTCTGATCAATCAGAACCCACTTGGACAGGGCTATTGGGGTATCAATCAGTTGGTCGATCATTTGGTCTTTAAAAAAGAGATTTCGGCCATAAAATTCCTTCCCCTGGATATTGTGACCAAAGAAAACCTGAATTATTATATCGATGATTCTTTACTTTACAACCGGTTTTGAGGCCAGTGTGGTATGCCTGTCTTATAAGTAGGGGTTAACTGGTATCTGTACAAGATGATAACCAGCAGCTTTTAATTGCTGAAGTTCCTGTTCGTTTGGTACTTCTTTGAAAATTATACTGGTCAGCACCTGGCTGCAGCATAACCTGAGGCTCACCATCAGGTCAAATATTCCTTTCTTTAGCTTTAGTTTTAAAAAGCTGAAGTTACTGTTGGTGGCCAGAGCAGTTTCTGCCCCCTTATAATAGAAATTGCTGTTGATCCTTTTAAAGGCAATCAGACGTAGATTTATTCCTGCCGCCAGCTTCTCAAATTCCCGCTCAGAAACTTTGTACACGAAGTTTCCTACGGGCTCGTAGGAAAAGCGGTTTTTCCAGACTTTCTGCACAAGCTTGTCGCTAATGGCAGAAAGGAGGTTTGTCACAAACAGCAGGATCGGCATTTTGATTACCGGGTCCTGAGGTTCAATGATCATCACGCCTTTTCTAGCTACCCGGAGCATTTCATATACCGCCATAAAGGGACGGGGAAAATGGTGGTAGGTTTCCTTACACAAAACGTAATCGAAACTATTGTCGTCAAAAGAAAGCTTTTCCGCATTTTCTGCAGAAAAACTCTGTATAAACCCTTCCTGATGGGATACGTTTAGGAAATCGCTGTTTAGATCGGTAGCATGTGCAGTACTGCCGTTTCCTTTCGAAAGGATATAATTTGCGTCCATTCCATAGGCATCACCTACGGTTAGCCAGGATGTGTCCGGTTTTTTCAGCAGTGGATCCAGGCAGGAAAAGATAATGTTCTGCAGCCAGTTGTTAATCGTATTTTCACCTGCGTCCTTAAATTTTTTAAAAAAAGCTTTTTTGGATTCCTCTGTAGGAAAAAGGTTATTGTACCAGTTTCCGTGTTTATTGTAGCTATCTTCTTGAAACATCTGCTTTTTTTTAGCAAGGTTATAAAAAAACTGCCATTATCCGAAATCAATTGTTCCAAAAAACTCAGGCTGATGAAAATCAGGCTTGGGGGAATGAATGTTATTCCAGACCAGGTAATGGGGCTGGGGAAGGTCATCTCCGCACTTAAAAAAATTGCCTTTGCACAAGATGCTGCTAACTGCATTAATCTGATGAAAACAGAATACTGTAAAAGGTATGACAAGGGCAAGCTCCCAGCAAGCCAGGTTTTCGCTTTGTGCATTTTTAAATGAGCGGCTGTATTTAATTTGCCTGACCACTGCCTCAGCAAGATATGCCCTTTCATTTTTCGTACCAAAGCCCATCAATCCTGTGCCTTCATTGTTGAATTCGAAATTGTAATATTTGGGCTCCTGGTTAAAACCTATGAAAAACTCCACGCAACTATCTTTATAAACCGGGTCATTGATTTTATGATAAAGCGGGATACTAAAAGGCTCACTTACAAAGTATTTGAGTAGAATGCAGTCCTGTCCATGCGCAATTGAAAAAGTAGCGGTTACCGGTGCTGTATACCCTTTCCAGGGCGAAATCGCAATAGGATGCCGCTTTAACCCGTTTAGCAGATCAGAAACTTTTGTGAGGTCTGATCTGCTGTTTATGTTTTGAAGGGATGGGGCCCAAACTGTCATTTTACTTTTTTGTAGCCTATTTTTTCAAATGGGATATTTCTGAACCCGGGAATCTTTCTCCAGATTATTGCATCTGGCCTGAGCTTAAAGTTTTCTGCTGCATAATTTTCAAAGCCCGGATCTTCGTTGGTTTCATAATTGCTGTCTGTAAAAGGCAGCCATTCCTGCTTTCCTTCAACACGGTTCAGCATTTTTACCAATACATTTCTTGAAAAAGTGTCCCGTTTCGGAATTTCGGGATTGTCTTCAAAATACTTTGACAACCAGGGGTAGCGGGTAGCATATGGTGGCTTTTTATAGTTCACAGCTTCCAGTCTCTTTTGAAAAGTGCCATCCTTTGCCAGCATGGCTTTTGCCCAGTGTTTCAGACGGTCGTCTATATGTCCGGCATATTTCGTCTCAATAAAAATGTTATTGTGGTAGGGATTGTCCCTGCCTCCACCAACAAAGCCGGCCACTGTTCCGGCCTTGTAAAAAACATTGTCGTACACTTCCATCCCGCAGGCCCCGTCGTCATGATAAACAGCCATGGTTTTGTGGTCCCCACCTATGTGGTGAAAATAGTTATAGCGTACAATCTGTCCCTGTTCTGAGGGATTTCGGCCGAAATATAAGGCGCCCATGTCATCTGAATCCATAACCAGGTGATGAAAGTTGTTGTATTCTATCAGGTGGTTGTTGCCATGCAGCATTACTCCTGAAGAAGGAGCATTGTAGATATCGCAATTGGAAATGCGGTTGCCCACTCCTGTAATCCAGATACCCGGGCGGTATGATCTTTCGATGCGGTTAAAGTCGTGTATGCTGCAGTTTTTGATGTAATTGTTTCCCGGCTCAAGCGTCAGTCTGTTGCCCCCACTAATCAGAAAGCCTCCAGAGCCGGTATTGTACACCTCGCAGTTCACAATACCATTGTTTTTCCCTGCTTCGCGATCAAAAGTAGTATGATCGTAAACGTATTGGACCAGGCTGCCTATAGTTCTTGATTTGGGCTGTACCGCAAATACACTCAGACTGTCTGATTCTGCTTCTACGCCCTTCCCCATAAAAATGGCAACCATGCCAAGGTTGGTAAACTTGCAGCCATCTATCAGTACTTTTTCGGTTCTTTCCATAGTAATGCCTATGCCCCTGCTACACGTAAAGTTTAAGTTCTTTATCGTTACATTACGTACATCGTCTATCGCAAGCAGTGGTGTTTCCAGTTCAGATAGCTCGAGCTTGCTTAAATTATCCGGTGGCAAAAAATAGAGCATTCGGCTATCCGTATCTACATAGTACTCTCCCGGTTCGTCAATTTCTTCGGGTAGATTGTAAGCTTGCCAGGCCCGCCATGGTTTTCCACTGCCAAATCCATAAGAATGTGGTTTGAGGGTGGTAATGGCCTTTTTAACTGTGTCAATGCCTTTCAGCGGGACCGCATCATCAGCGTAACCCCACATAAAAAAGCCTGCAATCCAAGCGTTATGGGGTTCTTTCCATCTGGAAGGACGGTTGATGTCTTTATAGGTAAATGTTCCTCCGCGGTTGGTTGAATCCCCCCATCTTGGTATTGATCCTGTATCCAATACCATGTGGATGGGCACAGTGCCTTTATTTGGCCATCGGGCTATTCTGCCCGGTTCGTCATTTGTGAAAATCTCTAGTGCTGCGGGGGCAAAGGGTCTGGTGAAGCCCGTCATTCGTAATTTTCCGGTGTTTTTAATACCTGCTTCCTTTAAGTTTACCTGTCTGATCCTGTCTCTGAATTCCGGTAAAAAGCGCTCCAGGTATGACGGATCGCTAACCGGTTTAATCAGTTTTTGAGGAATGATCTTCCCTCCATGTAAAATAGGTTTTTCATTATTCCAGGCTTTAATGGTTAACGGAACTGATGAATTCCAGGTTTTGTGCTGCACAATCTCCAGGGTGCTGGAAATGGGGTATACCCCACCACGTAATATAATCTCTATAGGCTTTTTTGTTTTTCCGCTACGGATATTGGCCAGTTTTAATGCCTGTTCTATAGTAGCCAGCGGAGCTTTAATTTCTCCACTGCCTGTTTTCTTCCCTGTTGGCGAAACATATATTTTATAGGCTTGTTGTGCATAGATTGGCAGTATGCCTATATTTAACAGCAGCAAGCCTGCAAGCCGCCTTTTTATGCCAGTAACAATCATAAGCTCTTTTTCTGGTAATTATTGATTTCTTTTAATGACGATCAGGAAGCCTTTTTCTCCTTCAAGGTCAATCTCCCTGTCAAGGTTGACTTTGCGTTTCTCCTGAAAGTCGGTAATTGCAGGAATCTCTGCGGTTATCTGATCCGGATTAAGACCAAGCGCTTTCCAGTTGATATTCAGTTTACATTTTTGCGGCTCTGACGTCCAGTTGGCTACTGCAATGATTACTTCATCTTTTCCTTTGTATACGGTAGCCTCTGTTTTTTTATTGTCTGTTTTCACCGGAACATCATCGTTCCAGAATCCGATCATCTGTTTGCGTTCAATATGGTAGTCGTCCCAGAATTTCCAGATGTGTTCAGGTGTTTTTGCTTTGAACCAGCCGAGTCGGTTGGTGATGCCAAAAACCATTCCCCGCCATGGGTTTCCGCCTTTGTTCAGCATTTGCGAGGATAACCCAAAAGGGACACCGCTGACTTCTATCAGCCAGTAATCGGATGACCTGTTGTAATCCCTGGCTTCGCCTACCCATAAATGATCGATATAAGGCAGCATGTCCATGTAAAGGTTCAGTGATGATGCCCATTTGGCATATTTGTTATAGTGATTCCAGGTATGCATGTCAATTTTAGCTCCCGGGCGGTCCCTTTCCAGAATTTTACGGGTTCTCTGCATAGTTTCCCTGTCAAGGGCCAGGTCATCCATATAAATGCCATCTATGTTTAATTCTTTGCACATCCATTCCAGCCCACCCAAAAAGAAATTGTTCAGCCTGGAATCTGGTCTGGTCAGTACTGCAAGGTCCTGACGGCCTTTGTATTTGCCAGAGGTAAACGTGGCTACCCAACCGGGGATAAAATCCTTCTTGAGGTTTTGCCCCAGCCATGGATGTACCCCATTTGGATTTACCAGTGTCCTGGTAGCCATACCCGGGCCCGGATAAATGATCTCATCACCCAGGGCACGCATAGTCCATAGTTCAGGTGCATTTACACTGATCTCTCTTGTGGTATAATAAATCTTTGTTTTAAATCCTTTTGTATGACTGCTGTCTATAAATGCTTTCAGGTCTGGTACGTTGTCATTTGCGAAGGGATAATCGAGGAAGGGATAAATATCCTTTTTGTGGTGTACGTTAATGATGTTTGCTCCATGTTCCTGAGCAAGCTTAATGGTGTTGCTGGTGGTGTCGATATCTGAATGATAATAGCGGTCGTTAAACTGTATGTCCTTATTGATAAGTTTGAAAGGCGTTACCAGGAATTCAGCATCAAACTGGTAGGTCTCTCCCTTTTTCAGGATGCGCTTTCCGGAATAGGCCTTTATCATTACAATTTTATCCTGTTTGTAAATGTCTACCCCTCCTTTGTTCCCGTTACCCCAGGATTCAGGTTCGTGGAGCGGGCCAAAAGGGTAATACAGGTTAACAAGCTGGCGTTGGTAGTTTTTTCCTTTAAGTTTTAATTTAAGTCCGCCGTTTACCGCTCCCATCCATACCTCGTCCTGGTGTTTTTCCTGAACGTCCCATTTCCAGTGCCAGTCGGCCGGACTAAAGCCCCCCTCCTTATCCAGCCCCATCATATAGGTTGCTTTCTCCGGGCGCATGGGTACCAGTAGCCTGATGTCATCAATTGCGATGTCTTTTGAAGCGGTTACCAGGGCACTATATCCTATAAAACCATCATAATCTGCACGACCTTTAACGGTAACAGTAATCTCTCCGCTGGTCAATTTTGTTTCCCAATGGGTAGAGGCAGGGAAATGGTCGTCAAATTTTAGGGCATTTGGTCTGAGTGCGAGTTCTTTTCCATTCTGTTCAATAATGAACCTGATGGGTGCAGCGATGATCGGCTCGCCCTTTGGCAGGATCAATTCATTATTCTTGTCAAAATAAGTCTGTATATCAATCGGCAGGCCTTCGTTCGATAATTGTATGGTCCTGCCCAGAATGGAGATGTGCTTTTGCTCACGCGCTACCTGCTTGAAACCATTCGTGATGCCATCGTCGAGTGCAACTTTTGTATTCAACCAAGCCAGCCGGGACAGTTTCGTTTCGTCATTATAGCCGTGATTGGCAATGATATTTCCATTTACATTCAAGCTAACCTCTACAGTTGTTGCGGGTAAGCCCTCGGGTTTAATCTGGATCTGTCCTCTGTATACTCCCTTGTAGTCTTCGGGAATGGATATCCCAAACCATAGCGGTAAAACATTTTTAGCGCTGAGCTGGAGCGATTTGGAAAATTTTTCCCCTTTAAATGAAATGCCACCGGTATTAAAGCAGGTAACGTCTTTGATCGACTGGCCTCCGCTTCCGCTCAAAGGAGAGAGGTTCACCTTTATATTATTTAGTGTAAGCGCATCGGTATAAACACCTACCTGAAATACGTAATATTCTCCTGGCTGTGCAGTGCCTTTAAAAGAATTCATCTCAGCTGCCGAATAACGGGTCCATTTTTCTGGCAGACTGTCCAGCAGTCTGATCGGGTTTTCACGGCTCTCCGGGAATGTAAAATATTTTTTATTTGGAAACCTCTTTATGAAAGACTTTACATCTGCTGGTTTTGCGGGTTTAGACATGATTGTCGGGTTCAGTCCGATGTACCCTGTCAGTTTCGTTTCCCGAATGGCATCTATATCAATTGGGTGCAGGAGCTTGTCTTTGTTTTGCGCGTAAACAAGGCTTGCAATGAGCATCAGCGAAGAGAATAGCAATTTTTTCATAATGTTTTGATTGATAAAACAAATGGAACGGTTTATAGTTGGTTGTGGCAATTAAAGCCTTTTCTGATTTAAAATCGCTCGCTGGCCTGGTGCCAGGATGAGCTGTAAAACAAAAAAAGCTATAGTCCAAACATAGTAACAAAAAGTGGTTAATAAAAAATAATTTCAAAATTGTGTTCGCACACATTAATATTTTATTATGTTTGTGTAAGCAAGATGGGATAATTCTGTGTTCGCACACTTAGTTTGATTTGGCTTGCTTAACATTGGCTGCGCAATTTAACCGTAGCACAGATGACCAGAACCAAATACTTATAAACCTAATTCCTGATGTATGACAAAACTCAAACTACGAAATTGCGGCTTTTTAAACCTGAGAGTTGCAAAAATGATGCTTGTGGCTGTTTTTACAGTTTTACTGGGCTCTGCCGGTAGAGCTATGGCAGCTGTAACGTTGCATGCGCCTATTACTGTTACCGGTAAGGTGATGGATGAGAAAGGCGAAACCATTATTGGTGCCAGTATCAAAAGTTCGGCCGGTGGCGGGGCAGTTACGGATGGCAACGGAAATTTCTCCTTGAGCACAGAACCTACTGCCACACTTACCGTAAGTTATCTGGGATATGTTTCCCAGGAAATTAAAATAAACGGACGTACTAAGATTAACGTTACCCTGGTTCCTTCCCCAAATCAATTGAACGATGTGGTGGTTGTAGGTTATGGTACGCAAAAAAGGAAGGATGTGACTGGGGCTATTACTACGATTAAGTTTGATGAAGGTCCCAAATCATCTATGCCATTTATGAACGTACTGGAAGCCATTCAAGGTACCCCAGGCATCAATGTTGGCCCTTCTACTTCAGCCGGTGCTACACCTAATATAGTGGTAAGGGGACAGAACTCTATTGCAGGCGGTTCACCTATAATTGTGTTGGATGGGGTTATCTTTAACGGTGAGTTAAATGAAATTAACATGAATGATGTCGCTACCTACGACATCCTTAAAGATGCGAGTGCCGCTGCTATTTATGGATCGCAGTCGCAAAATGGTGTGGTGCTGATTACAACCAAACGTGGAAAGACAGATAAGCCGCAGGTGAATTTTGGGACTTACTATGGCATTCAGAACTGGACACGTGTTCCTAAGATGAAATCAGGAGAAAACTTTCTGCAATGGAGAAAAGACAATTTATCCATCCGCGGGCAGGACATTAGCGACATCACAAAAGTGCTGTCGCCTTTAGAACTGAAGGCATATAATGAAGGTCATGAATTGGATTGGATGGATGAAATTACGCAATATGCTCCTGTTCAAAATTATGAGATCAATGTATCAGGAAGAACAGAAAAGCTGAACTACTATTTTTCTGCTGGTTTTCTGGACCAGAAAGGGGTGCTGTATAACGACAAATTTACCAAGCCTAACCTTACACTCAAACTGGAAAATACCATCACAGACTGGTTATCATTTGGTGCAAACGCCTATTACTCATCACGAGACTTTTCCGGTTTTTCGCCTAATTTATACATGGCTACTTATATGTCCCCTTTTAGTTATAAATACCTGGAAGGGACAGATGATAAGATCTTGCAAAGGTACCCTTCTGGCCACACCTCTTTATTTAATCCATTCTGGGGAAATCCGACCAATGCGCTATTCCCAGGAATGTACGATGACGATTTGAATAAACAGTACAATATAAGGGGAACCGGCTTTGTAAATGTGAAGGTGCCTTTTGTAAAAGGGTTAAGTTACCGCTTTGAAGCAACAGGAAATAAATCAACCAGCGAACTGGGCTATTTTCATCATGAGTTTGGTGAGGTAAATACCTTGCTCCCGGCAAATGTGGCCAATCCGCTGCAGTTTTTGTCTACTACAAATGGTTATCGTTCTACAGAACAGGAAAATTCATGGCTAATCAACAGCTTGTTTTCTTATAACCGCTCTTTTGGTGTACACAATATAGATGCGCTTTTTGGATATACCAGAGATTATTCCTCTACTCAGCTTACAAGATTCAGCGGTGCCGACTTTGCAAAGGCGGGAACTACCGTGCTTGGATATAACGGGCTTCATCTGGCCACTACCAAAGATGGCAAAACAGAGCTGGCTGACGTGAAAAACGTGGGCTATTTTGGGAGACTGGCATACAATTACAAACAAAAATACTATGCTACTTTTACATACAGAAAAGATGCGAACTCTGCTTTTGGTGCAGATAATAAATGGGGAACCTTCCCTAGTGCTTCGGTCGCCTGGGCCCTTTCGGAAGAAGATTTTATGAAGAACAACTCTTTTGTAGATTATCTTAAGCTCAGGGTTTCTTATGGAAAGCTGGGTAGCCAGGCCGGTACTGTTTATCAAACGATTGCCTTTACAAACGGGAACAATAATACTGTGTTTGGCAATGTTACGACCCCAACCAGTACTCCTGCAAATCTTGCCAATCGTCAGTATAGCTGGGAAACTACCCTGGGCTTCAACTTTGGCATCGATTTCCAGTTATTTAACAACAGGCTTTCAGGTAATATTGATGGATATGCGACAAAAACCTATGATCAATTGCTGACCCGGGCGCTTCCTTTCTTCACCGGTTTCAGCAGCATCAAGGCGAATACCGGTGAAGTGCGAAACAAGGGGATAGAAATTTCTTTAAATTCTGTGAATATAAAGTCTGAAAGTGGCTTTAACTGGAGTACAGGTGTAAGCTTCTGGTTGAATAGAAACAAGCTGGTAAGTTTATACGGCCTGGATGTAAATAAAGATGGCAAAGAAGATGATGACATCGCAAATGGTCTGTTCATAGGAAAATCATTGGGTGCAAATTTTGACTATACAGTAGATGGCATTGTTCAAAATTCTGATACGGAATATATCGCTAAATACAGAACAGCAAGCGGCGGACAGTTGTTTTTTCCGGGAGATTTAAAAATCCGTGACCTGAATAATGATGGGGTAATCAATGAAGCAGATAAATCTGTAGTTGGATATGGAAAAGAGAATTTTAATTTCAATATTTCCAATACATTCAGCTACAAGAATTTTCAATTGTTTTTTAGCATCAATTCTATTGTTGGGGGAGGTAAAAATAATTTCTTCAGTTCTACCAACTTAAGAGGTCAGTTTACCGGTGCGACCTTACCAACTGTAGGAAACTGGCTTGATCTGCCATACTGGATGCCAGACAATGAAAACAATAAATACCCAAGGCCAAATTATGCCAATACCTATCAATACGGGTTTTATCAATCCAGAACCTTTGTTCGTTTGCAAACTGCTTCTTTAAGCTACAGTTTCCCTAAAACCATTACCGATAAAATAAAAGTAGACAACCTCAAAGTATATGTAAGCGGAACAAACCTGATCACATTAACGGGCTGGACGGGATTAGATCCAGCAAATGGGGCGCAGATTGGCGGAAATGGAGGTTCTTCGAATAGCAGTGTCAACCTTTCTAACCCTTTAATGCGCACGGTGTCTTTTGGACTAAACCTTGGATTTTAATAAATACTAGAGCTATGAGATCATACAAAAATATTGCAATGGCAGTAACAGCAGGACTGATGTTATTCAGTTCCTGTAAAGATGACGCCTTTTTAAATGAAACTTTGAAAGACAGGTTAAATACTGAAACCGCTTATACCAATAAAGCCCAGTTCGATGCCTTAAGTGCCAATATGTATCGAAGCATACAGCTGATGTACAATACAGCCGATCTTACCCACGAAGCTTTTATACTGGGATTGGGAACAGATGTGGCTTTTGACCCCAGAGATGATGCCGCTAAATTTAATAATTGGGGACTAGTTACTTCACGGGAGCCCTTTTCTGAGGACTGGTTTAACCTGCAGTATGCAATCATCAGGGATGCGAATACCCTTATTGAAAATGCTTCTAAACCGACTGTGTTATGGGTAAATGACGCACAGAAAAATGAAACGCTCGCTGAAGGTTATTTTTTCCGGGGCTTTGCCTACAGGAACCTGGCCAACATGTATGGAGGCGTGCCGATTGTAGATAAACCGGTCGACAATGCAAAGATCGATTTTGTCAGAAACACCCGGGAAGAAGTATGGGCCTTTGCAAAAAAGGATCTTGAGTTTGCAAGAACAAATCTGCCTTTAACAACAGCAAGTCCGGGCCGGGTGATCCGTGCAGCGGCCGACCACGTTTTAGCGGAAGTAAGCATTTGTCTTAAAGATTATGATGGCGCTATTGCGGCCGCTACCAGGGTAATCGATGGAACGGATGGTGCATATTCATTAGTCAATGCCCGCTTTGGTGCCAGAAGTTCCGAAACGGATAAGGACTATTATTACGATTTATTTGTAATGGGGAACCAGAACCGCCAGACGGGAAATAATGAAGGTATTTTTGTGGCACAGTTTGAACAAACTTCTACAGGTGCTGCTGTTATCGGGGGTACCCAGTTTGCCGGGCGGCCATTGATTGAAAGGATGATGTGGTGCAACTACTGGGGCTTGGCCAAGGCTGGTTACAACAACGTTGCGCAGGACAGTACAGGACGTGGTGTTGCTTATTGCCGCCCCACCAATTATACCAATTATACCATCTGGAAAAATGCGGGCACCGATATCCGGAACAATGAAACCAACATCAAACGCAAATACTATTTCGCGGCCAACGTGGGTAGCTTTAAAAAAGGCGACATCATCCCTAAATCCTTTTTAACCACCCGTGATGATACGATGATCTATGTTTATCCCAACTGGGCGAAGTTTGGCACAGACAAACACATTGCCCAAAAACCTGATAATGGTTACGTAAGGGATTTCTATCTGATCCGTTTACCTGAAACCTATTTCCTGAGAGCAGAAGCCTATCTCGGCAAGTCAAGAGCTGACCTTGCAGCGGATGACCTTAACGTAGTGCGCAGGCGTGCGAAGGCCCCATTAGTTGCCGCAACAGACGTAAATATCGACTACATCCTTGATGAGCGGGCAAGGGAATTGTTTGGAGAGGAATTCCGGATGATGACACTGACCCGGCTTGGTAAACTCTATGAGCGGACCAAAAAATATGGTTATGAAAGGGCTCAGGAATCAGTTCAGATGTTTAACAACCTGATGCCTATACCACAGACTGCAATAGACCGTAACGTAGGGGCCCAAATGCTCAACAATCCAGGCTACTAAACGCTTTCCATACACACAAACCAAAAATTGCGCAGGAAGAATTCCTGTGCAATTTATTCTTTTACGCAATCGATTGCCAGACCAGAAGACATATGCGATTAATTAGACCCACACTACTCTTCTTAACCTTTATCCTATGTTCGAATACCCGGGCACAGGAAAAAAGTGGTTACATCCCTTTAACCCAAAAGGAAAGACAAAAAGTGGAGCTGCTCCTCAGTAAGATGACACTGGAAGAAAAAGCGCATCAGCTGGCCTCTTTTTATCCCAATGGGAACAAACGACTCAATATCCCGCATATGCAGGCCGGAGAATGCCTGCATGGTGTTGTTGCAGCGGGAACCACTTCTTTCCCCCAGGCCATTGCCATGGCCAGCTCCTGGGATCCGGAACTGATAGAACGTATAGCTACTGTAATTGCAAAAGAAGCCCGCGCGCTAGGCATCCATCACTGCTATACACCCATGTTGGGTGTGTTGCGCGATGCACGCTGGGGACGTTTTGAAGAGGGGTACGCGGAAGACGCCTACCTGGTCAGCAAAATTGGGGCGGCCTTTATCAACGGCCTGCAGGGCAGGGGGAAAGCGCGTTTCAGTAAAGACCATGTAGTGGCTACAGCCAAACATTTTGTGGCCGACAGCGAACCGCTATTGGGTGCAAACGGTGCTGCGGTTGAGATTTCCCTGCGCAGCCTGCACGAGGTCCACCTGCCACCCTTTCGGGCTGCCGTGGAAGAAGCAAATGTGGGCTCGGTGATGCCCGCACACCATACCTTGAATGGAGTGCCATGCCACATCAATACTTATACTTTAAACGATGTTTTCCGGAAGGAATATGGCTTTGGCGGACTGGGTGTTTCCGACAATAACGACCTGCGCTGGGTCCAGGACCGCCTCTTCGCTACCGAAACCCGGGAGGAAACGATTGGGAAGGCATTGGAAGCCGGCGTTCATACCGAGCTGGCCTTTAAACAGACCTGGGCCGATAAGCGTATGTACGGGCCTCCGCTGGTGGCTGCCGTAAAAAGTGGTAAGGTGCCGGTAAAACTACTGGATGAGGCAGTCAGGAAAGTCCTGGAGTTCAAAATCGCCCTGCGACTGGATGAAGAAGAAAACCCGCTTGGCAAAGAGATGACCGAGCTGCAAAAAGGAACAAAAGATGCAGATGTAAATGCCGATGTTTTTTTTTCGCAGATTGACGGTTCTTTATCCAGTCCAAGAAAGGGTTATCAGGAGGTACTCAATAACCCTGCGCATGATGCGCTCGCCCTGGAAGCTGCTCGTAAAAGCATCATCCTGCTAAAAAACGCGAATAACCTGCTGCCCTTCAGAAGAGATCAGTTCAAAAAAATTGCCGTAATAGGCCCCAATGCCGATACCATCCGATTAGGGACTTATTCTACCCAGCAACCCAAACATTTCATTACAGTTAAACAGGGCATTGAAGATGCGGTAGGCAAAAATGCCGGGGTACTTTATGCCAAAGGAACAGATATACAGCATCCTAATGCACAGCAGATTACTGAAGCAGTAGACATCGCCCGGGAGGCTGATGTCTGCGTGCTGGTATTGGGCGATGACGATAAAACGGTAATGGAAAATGTGGACCGGGATGATATTGCCCTGCCAGGCGAACAGGACAAACTTATGCAGGCCATAATGGCCACCGGAAAGCCGGTAGTGCTGGTTCTCCTGCATGGCCGTCCGGCAGCGATACAATGGGCCAAAGACCATGTTCCGGCCATCTTAGATGGCTGGTTTCTGGGCCAGGAAACAGGGAAAGTAGTTGCCGAAGCCCTTTTTGGCAACATCAATCCCTCCGGAAAACTAACCGTTACCTACCCAAGAAATGTTGGACAGGTCCCGGCTTTTTACAATACTTTAATACCTGGCCGGCCCAGAATGATGTGGGGTACAGCAGAGGGGGCTACCTATCCTTTTGGATATGGTATCAGTTATACACAGTTTAAATATTCGGATGTAAAGCTGTCGAAAAGTACAATGAACAGCCGGGAAACCACTTTTGCAGAAGTAGAAGTAACCAACACAGGTAAAGTAGCGGGGGATGAAATTGTTCAGCTTTACATACGTGATGATATTTCTTCCCTTGCCCGCCCCATTAAAGAACTCAAAGGCTTCAAACGCATCAGCCTGAAGCCGGGCGAAACACAAAAGGTTGCCCTGCCTATCAATTCGCGTGCGCTTGAGTTCTGGAAGGATGGCCGCTGGATTACTGAGCCAGGGAGCTTTACCATAATGATGGGGCCCAGTTCCGAAGAATTCAAAACCGTTAAACTTCAACTGACCAAATGATGTACAGACGCCGTTTCCTATCTCTTATACCACCTGCAGCTTTAATGGGATTAAACTTTAATGCCAATGCCACTCCGGTGCCGGTTAACCTGCAGTCTGAAAATGCCGTTATTAAAAATGCGGAAAGCAGGGAATACTGGGTCTCGGTGCTTACCAAAATAGCCAATCCTGTGCTGGAAAACCTTAGCAGAGGAACCCTTAAGAAAAATATGCCGGTTGAAGTTAACCCCACCAGTACTTACGACCGCAGCAAAGTAACCTATCTGGAGGCTTTCGGCCGTTTAATGGCGGGAATGGCGCCCTGGCTGGAACTGGGCCCAGATCAGACAGAGGAGGGGCGTTTAAGGGGGAAATACATCCTGCTGGCACGTAAAAGCCTGGCCAATGCGGTAGACCCGGTCTCACCCGATTTTATGCAGTTCAGCTCACAAAAATATGAACAGGCACTTGTCGACGCTTCATTTTTAGCACATGCACTGATCAGGGCCCCCAAAGAGCTCTGGGAGCCCCTTGATCTTAAAACCAAAACCAACGTGATCAAGGCCCTTAAGGCTACCCGAAGCATTAAGCCCACTTATAACAACTGGCTGCTTTTTATGGGCATGATAGAGGCCTTTTTAATCCGCATAGATGAAGGAGGGGATGTCGTGCGTGTAGACTACGCCCTCAAGAAGCTGGAAGAGTGGTATAAAGGCGACGGCATATATGGTGATGGGCCGAAGTTTCATTTTGATTACTACAACAGCTTCGTGATACATCCGATGCTGCTCGATATTGTAAAAATAATGACGGATAAAGGTCTCGAAAAACCAGAAGTTTACGATACGATATTAAAGCGGGCCGTGCGTTATGCAGATATTCAGGAACGCAGCATTTCTCCTGAAGGTACATTTCCACCGATCGGAAGGTCGCTCGTTTACCGTTTTGGCGCCCTGCAGGCACTTGGGCAAATCGCACTGCTTTCCAAACTCCCGCCAAACATTCAGCCTGCGCAGGTGCGGGGGGCCATGTCGCTGGTGATTAAGCGAATCATAGAAGCACCAGGGACATTCGACAAGAATGGCTGGCTTACCATCGGATTTTGCGGCCACCAGATAGATGTAGGTGAATATTACATGTCTACCGGAAGCTTATATCTATGTACTGTAGGCCTGCTACCTCTTGGCTTGCCGGCTAACGATATGTTCTGGATAGGCAAACCGGCCGACTGGACCTCCAAAAAATTATGGACAGGTATAAATATGCCTGCCGACCATTCGATTCCATAAAACCTCTAAATAAATGAACCACAAACCAAACAAACCAAAAATTTACCTGTTGCTTTCCAGCATGCTCATTTGCTGCTCGCTCTACGCACCGGCGATGATTCATGAACTGCGAAAAAACACATCCTATCCTGATCCGGGAATTTTTAACCCTGCTGTCTTTCAGCGGGTGGTTACAGGAACTGTCTTTGACGAAACAGGACAATCCCTGCCTGGTGCAACCATTAAAGTAGAAGGGGCTGAGCGGGGGGCTGTAACCAATATAGACGGTAAGTATACCATCCAGGTGAACAGTGATACCGAAGTACTTATTGTTTCTTATATCGGCTATATCAGTCAGAGAATTGTGATTGGAGATAAGAAAGTGCTGGATGTAAAGCTCTTGCCCAATCCAAAAAATGCACTTGATGAAGTTTCTGTAGTTGCCTTTGGTGTGCAGAAAAAGGAAAGCGTCATCGGTTCGATCACTACTGTCAAGCCGGGTGATCTGAAAGTCCCATCCAGCAACCTCACCACTGCCCTTGCAGGCAGGGTTGCAGGCGTAATTGCGTACCAGAGAAGCGGTGAACCCGGAGCCGATAATGCCGATTTTTTTGTCCGGGGGATCACCACCTTCGGCACGAATACCCGGCCCCTTATCTTAATTGATGGAATCGAACTCACCACCACAGACCTGGCTAGGTTGCAGACTGATGATATTGCTACCTTCTCTATCATGAAGGATGCTACTGCTACGGCACTGTATGGTGCACGCGGAGCAAACGGTGTAATTCTGGTAACAACCAAACAAGGTGTTGCCGGCAAGGCAAAAGTGTCTTTAAGGGTCGAGAACTCTGCCAGTACGGCCACCAGTGATGTTGAACTCGCAGATCCGGTGACCTATATGAAACTGGCAAACGAGGCAACGGCTACCAGAAGTGCCATCACACCGGTGCCCTACCTGGAAGATAAAATAGAAAATACCGCAAACGGCCTTAACCCCCTGGTCTTTCCGGCGAACGACTGGAAAAAAATGCTGTTTAAAGACTATGCTACCAACCAGCGGTACAACTTAAATGTTAGCGGCGGAGGTACAGTGGCCAGGTATTATGTAGCAGGTGCTTTTACACAGGACAATGGCTTGCTTAAGGTCGATAATAAGAACAACTTTAACAACAACATCAACTTAAAAAGCTACTCGTTGCGTTCCAACGTTAATATTGACCTCACTAAATCTACAGAACTGATTGTCCGCCTGAGTGGTAATTTTGATGACTACAACGGACCAATTGATGGAGGTACCACAATGTACCGCAAGGTAATGCGTTCCAATCCTGTACTTTTTCCGGCCTATTATCCCATCGATAAAGACCACCAGTTTGTAAGGCATATCATGTTTGGTAATGCCGGTCTGGCCAACAACTATATCAATCCCTACGCTGATATGGTAAGAGGCTACCGCGATGAAAGCAGATCGCAAATGCTGGCGCAGTTTGAACTTAAGCAGGGCCTCAATGCCATTACCGAAGGACTTTCTGCCAGGGCAATGGTGAATTTAACCCGTACCTCCAACTTTAGTTACACCCGGTCTTACAATCCCTTCTATTACCAGCTGGGAGGGTACGATCTGCTGACCGACAGCTATTCGGTATCCATAGCCAATACCAACGGTACAGAATATCTGGGCTTTTCGGAAGGGCCAAAAACCTTAAATTCTACTTTTTACTTTGAGTCTACCCTGAACTATAACCGCACTTTTGCCTCAAAACATGAAATAGGCGGATTGCTTGTAATGATAGCCAGGCAAAGTCTGAATGCCAACGCGGAAGACTTACTTCAATCCCTTCCTTCACGTAACATGGGGATATCAGGCCGCGCAACCTATGCGTACGACAGAAGGTATTTCGCAGAGTTTAACTTTGGTTATAACGGAACCGAAAGGTTTGCCGCGAATAACCGCTTTGGTTTCTTCCCATCCGCTGGTCTGGCCTGGAGCGTTTCTAATGAGAAGTTCTTTGAACCCCTGAAGCGGGTAGTGAGCAATTTAAGGCTCCGATATACCTACGGACTGGTAGGCAACGATCAAATTGGGGATATCAGGGACAGGTTCTTCTACCTGTCCAATACAGACTTAAACAATGCAGGCCGTCGCGCAGTCTTTGGAAGGGATTTAACCGAAGTAAAAAATGGTGTAGTAGTGCTCAGGTACCCTAATCCCAACATCACCTGGGAAAGGGCCATCAAACAAAACATGGCCATGGAGCTGAGCCTTTTTGGAAAAGCCAATATCATTGCCGAATATTTTACCGAACAACGCGACAACATTCTCATGTCACGGGCCTCCATCCCAAATACCATGGGTCTGTCTTCCGATACCAAATCTAATATCGGCGAGGCAAGCGGCCGTGGTATCGATGTGTCGCTCGATATGCAACATTCCTGGAACAAAGATCTTTGGCTGTCTGTACGCGGAAATTTTACTTATGCAACCAGTAAATACAAGGTATATGAAGAACCACAATATGCTGAGCCCTGGAAATATAGGGTAGGGAACTCCCTGCAGCAAACGTTTGGCTATATCGCAGAACGTTTATTTGTTGACGATCAGGAAGCAGCAAACTCACCGAGGCAGGAGTTTGGTGGTGTGTATGGTGGTGGAGATATCAAATATACCGATGTAAACCGTGATGGAAAAGTAAACGAGGCCGATATGGTGCCTATCGGAAATCCTTCCGTCCCTGAAGTGGTATATGGCTTTGGTTTTTCGCTTAGCTATAAGAAATTCGATATTTCTGCTTTTGCGCAAGGTTCGGCCAATCAGTCGTTCTGGATTGATCCCGCAGCCACTGCACCTTTTGTACCCTATTTTTATCCGAATACATCCGAATCAACATCCGGCAGGATATTTACCAATCAGCTGCTTAAGGCCTATGCCGATAGCCATTGGTCTGAGGAAAACCGTGATGTTTATGCCACTCTTCCCCGTCTCAGCAACACACCAAATGCCAATAACAACCAGGTTAGTACCTGGTACATGCGCAATGCGGCTTTTTTAAGGCTTAAACAGGTCGAAATTGGGTACACCTTTCCCAAAAAACTGGTCGAACGCATCAGGGCGGCAAACTTCCGTATTTATGCAAGTGGTACCAATCTGCTCATGTTCAGTAAGTTTAAAATATGGGATTCTGAAATGGCAGGCAACGGCCTCGGCTATCCCCTGCAAAAGGTCTTCAACTTCGGACTCAACTTAACCTTTTAATTAAAATTTAGATGTACGATATGAAATATTTTATAAAAAGGAGCTGGGCAGCAAGGGTCGCCATCCTTATTATTTTTTCTGTATTAAGTGCCTGTAAAGACTATCTGGATATTATTCCTGATAATATCCCTACCATAGACAATTCTTTTACGATGCGTACAGAGGCCGAGAAATACCTGTACACCTGTTATTCCTATATGCCTAAAGATGGCAATCTGGAACAGGACCCCTCACTACTTGGCGGGGATGAGATCTGGGCAATCGACGGCCCTCCTAAACCCAACTTTAACCATACCATTTTTAATATTGCCCAAGGCCGTCAGGCGACTATAAACCCTGTTGGAGAAAACATCTGGGTAAACCTATATCGGGCATTGCGCGATTGTAATATCTTTCTGGAGAACATTGGTAAAGTGCCCGACCTGAGCGAAGAAGAAAGGGACCAGTGGATTGCAGAGGTTAAATTTCTGAAAGCCTATTATCATTTCTACCTGGTTAGAATGTACGGGCCAGTTCCCCTGATCAAAGAAAATTTACCTGTTGAGGTTGATATTTCGTCTGTTAAAATTTCGAGGGCGCCTGTCGACGCCTGTTTCGCTT
This sequence comes from Pedobacter africanus, assembly GCF_900176535.1. NCBI lineage: Bacteria > Pseudomonadati > Bacteroidota > Sphingobacteriia > Sphingobacteriales > Sphingobacteriaceae > Pedobacter > Pedobacter africanus. The sequence goes on from NZ_FWXT01000001.1 coordinate 2,893,389, forward strand.
ATATCGTGCAGCTTATTGATGAGGGCAAGGACGATCTTCCTCCGGTTGTCGCCGACCCGGTTAAAATGCTGGGCAGAATCACAAAGCCTATTGCCTATGCTTTAAAAGCCAAGGTGCTGGTTACTGCAGCAAGCCCGTTATTTAACGGAAATTCGGAACAGGCTACCCTAAAAAATCCCGATGGTACCCAGCTCTTCAATCAGCAGGTGATGCCTGCAAAATGGGATGCTGCGGCCCTGGCCTGCAAAGAGGCTATTGACATTTGTGAGGCCGCAGGTCACCGCCTTTATAAATTTGACCGTGCAAACTCAACTTTTGTGCTTACAGATCAGATCGTTCAGCAGCTGTCGCTCAGAAATGCTTTCACTGAAAGGTGGAACCCCGAAATTATCTGGGCAAACACCCAGAGCCTTTCGGCGAACACACAGTTGCAGGCCACACCGAACGTAGATTTTCGATATCAGGACAATAATGTTATCGGTTATGAACTTGCCCCACCCCTGAAAATAGTGGATATGTTTTATACCAAAAATGGCATCCCGATAGAGGAAGACCTTCAGTGGAACATCAACCAGCCAGCGGTACGGGCCGGAACACCAGCAGATCAGCGGTACATTAAACTTAATTATGAAACTTCCTCTATTAATTTTGACCGCGAGCCTCGCTTTTATGCCAGCCTTGGTTTTGATGGCGGGGTATGGTATGGCCAGGGTTATTATACGGATGCTACCCCTACCGGAACTTATTATGTCTCGGCAAAAAAAGGACAGCCCAATGGCAAGGGAAAGCCAGACTTTGGCTCGGTGACGGGTTATTTCATTAAAAAATACGTGCATTTCCAGAATACCCAGGGGGCATCGGCAGGTGATTACAGCATCAACAACTATCCATGGCCTATTTTCCGACTGGCTCAACTGTACCTGCTGTATGCAGAAGCGCTGAACGAAAAAAGCGGTCCTGCTGCAGAGGTATATAAGTACATTAACCTTGTGCGGGAAAGAGCAGGGCTGCCGGCTGTAGAGGTTGCCTGGCCTACCTATTCCAGCAATAAGACCAAACATTTAACCCCTACAGGTTTAAGGGAAATCATTCACCGCGAAGAGCTCATCGAGCTGGCATTTGAGGGCGCACGTTTCTGGGATTTGAGAAGATGGAAAGAAGCGCCCCAGGAATATGTCAAGCCTATTCAAGGCTGGGATATTGAGCAGTCGAGCACCAGCTTGTATTACCGCAAAAGGCTGATTTTCTCGCCAAGGTTCGGATTGAAGGATTATTTCTGGCCTATCCGCGACAATACCATATTAAACAATAGAAATTTAGTTCAGAACATAGGCTGGTAGCTTATCATTATAAATAGCATTGTTATGAAAAAAATAGCATACCTCATTATTGGCCTGTTCATAGCGGCAGGTTTGCAAGGCTGTAAAGAAGACCCACGGCTGGATCATCATGATACCAATGCTCCTGCGCCTGCACAGGTAACAGACTTTAAGCAGGAAAATACCCCGGGAGGGGCAAATATCATTTACCGGTTAAATGCAGATGTTAATCTGGCGTACCTGAAGGCGGTATATGAAATCCAGCCCGGTGTTTTTAAAGAAACCAAATCCTCAGTATATACCGACACACTTAAACTGGAGGGTTTTGGCGATACCAGGGAGTACGACATCAAAATCTATAGTGTAGGCAAAAACGAAAAGGAATCAGCCCCGGTTATTGTTAAGATCAAACCTCTCCCTCCACCTGTTGAGCTCGCTTTTAATGATCTGAGCATTGAGCCGGGTTTTGGTGGGGTAAAGGTGAGGGTTAAAAATGAGCTGCAGGCCAGCCTTGCCATAGTGATTGATGCCGATACATCCGGAAGCGGATTGCTTAGGCCCCTGCAAACATTTTATACCAAATCTGCTGCCGGATCTTATTCTGTCCGGGGCCTTACCGCTACGCCTAAAAAATTCTCTGTTTACCTTCGCGATCGCTGGGGAAATAAGTCGCAGGCCATTGTAAAGGACCTTACACCGTTGTTTGAACAGCGTGTTCCCAAGCCCTTTGCCATGTATGCACTGCCAACCGATCAGGCTGCGCTTGCGCCCAATGTGCTTGCCAATATATGGGATGGCCTGGTTAACCTGAACATTTATGCATCTGCAAATAACTCACCTATTCCACAGTGGTTCACGGTCGATCTTAAAATTCCTGTGGTATTGAGCCGAATGAAAATGCATCAGCGCACACCTCCCTATACCTATACCGGGGCCAATGTAAAAGTGTTTGAATTGTATGGATCCAATGCGCCTGCCCTCGATGGCAGTTGGGCTTCCTGGACGCTCATTGGTAAATTCGACTCTTTTAAACCTTCGGGCAGTGTAGGTGTAACCAAGGAAGATGAGGCTTACGGCTTTACCAATGGCGAAGATTTTGAAATGCCGGATACACCACCGGCTTATCGCTATCTGCGTTTTAAAACCTTGGAAACCTGGGGCGGAACCGGACAGGTTACCCTGGCGGAAATCACTTTTTGGGGCAAACTATAAATTAAAACAGTCAGAAAATGAAAATCAGAATATATTTATCAATTGTATTGCCTGGCATTTTTATGCTTTCTGTGCTCTCCGCCTGTAAAAGAATGGATAGTACATATGATCAGTATGTGGTGCCCAATGGCATCATCTACCCCGGAAAAGCCACCGCGCCAAGTCTCAAGTCAGGATATAACCGCGTACAGATCTCCTGGTTGCGGGGCACCGATCCAAAGGTGGTCAGGGCAAGGATTTATTGGAACAATTTTACGGATTCAGTAGAAGTTCCTGTTCCGGCAAACCAGGAGGTGATCACGCACACCATCTCCAATCTTTCAGAAGACTACTACAGCTTCACGATCAAAACATTTGATAAAGATGGTCATGTATCAGTTCCGGTTGAGGTATCGGGAAATGTTTTTGGCGAGCGATACCGCGCTACATTGCTAAACCGCGTGGTATTATCGTCAACAATTAACCTGGCAAATGTACTTACGCTTCAGTTTGAACCCGCCTTGCCCGGCAGCACCATTGTCAAATCAGAAGTGGAATATACCAGTACCTCTGGGGTTTCGAAAACCGTGACAGTTTTACCAGGGGTCTCGTTGCTGCAACTAACCGACTATAAGCTGGAAACCGGCTATAAGTTAAGAACCCAGCATTTAAGCCCCATTGCAATGGATCCACTTTATGCTGCTGATCAGCTGGTGGAAAACTTTTTGCTTAACAAAACAGAATGGAAGGTGATCGATTTTTCTTCGCAAAACCCCGACGCCAATAACGTTAGTGTCCCGGCAAATATGATTGATGGAAATCCTGCTACACGTTGGCTTACCCTGGCCAGCACCTCAAAATATCCACATCACATTACCGTTGATCTGGGCGCGGCAAGAACTGTGAAAACAGTAAGCCTTTGGCGTTGGGTGCAGGCCGCACCTGACGAACGTGGGCCTAACGTGGTACAGTTTTTTGGAAGCGCAAACAACACCACATGGAATGATCTGGGGACGTATAATTTCGACCGTTTAACCAATAACGAACAAATCTATGCCCTTCCCGCTTCAACACAGTTCCGTTACCTTAAAGTTGTTGCCATCAGCGGCCCTCAAACTTATGTCATTCTGGGAGAAGTAAATGTAACCGTGAAGTAATATGAACATAAAATGTAAACTATCCAGGCTCTGCTATCTGCTGTTATCCATACTGCTGACGGGCTGCGCATCGCAGGAAAAAAACTTCAAGTCAGATCCTGCGCTGCTGGTCCGGATTGACAGTAATTTTGCCAGTGCTGGCAGACAGTACCATCTGCTAATGAAAAACCTGCCGCCCGGGCAGTTCCCGAAAACCTATTATCCCCTCACAGGAAAGTTTGAAGCCTGTAAGTCCGACTGGTGGGTAAGCGGTTTTTACCCTGGCTCGCTCCTATACATTTACGAGCAGACCAAAGACCGCACGTTATTGGATGAAACCCGGCGCATTTTAAAGCTACTTGAAAAAGAGAAAAACAACAGGACCACGCACGACCTTGGCTTTATGATGTATTGTAGCTTTGGACAGGCAAATGCCATTAGCCCGCAACCCGGTTACAAAGAAGTTCTGATCGAAAGTGCAAAATCCCTGGCCAGTCGTTTTAATCCTAAAGTGGGTTGCATCCAGTCCTGGGACGCCAAGCCGGATGAGTTCCTGGTCATCATCGATAATATGATGAACCTGGAATTGCTTTTCTGGGCAGCGCGCGAGACCGGGGATTCCAGCTATTATAACATAGCAGTAACCCATGCCAATACCACTATGAAAAACCATTTCAGGTCAGATTACAGTTCTTATCATGTGCTCAACTACCATCCCGAAACTGGTGCTGTACAACAGAAAAGGACAGATCAGGGCTATGCTGATGAGTCGGCCTGGGCACGTGGGCAAGCATGGGGATTATATGGCTATACCCTGATGTATCGTGAAACCAAAGACCATAAATACCTGGATCAGGCCAACCATATTGCTGCATTTATCCTGAAAAACCTGCCGGATGACAAAGTCCCTTACTGGGATTTTAATGCCCCCGATATTCCAGCGGCATTAAGAGATGCCTCTGCAGGAGCGATCATTGCCTCGGCATTACTGGAACTCTGTAGTTACAATAAAGGTCAAAATGCACAGATCTTTTTCAAAACTGCAGAAAAAATAATCAATACACTGTCTTCTGATCGGTATACAGCCGCCGAAAAGAGCAATGGGGGATTTATTCTTAAACATGGTGTAGGGCATATGCCCAAAAGGTCAGAAATTGATGTGCCGCTTACTTACGGCGATTACTATTACCTGGAAGCCATGAAACGATACAAAAGTTATGCAGATTAACTTGCTTCATTTAAAGTGAAATATCATGAAAAGTTTAACCAGAATAGTCTTTTTGCTTGCTGCAGCACTTCCCCTGATGAGGGGATATGCACAGAAAAAAAATGGTGTACCGCACGATACAAGGTTTAGTGGTTATCCCTCGAGGGCTGCGGACTTCGATGTGCGTCCGGGCTTTACCAATCCACCACGGGGTTACGGCAATGTACCCTTCTTTTGGTGGAACGGGGATACACTCTCACGCAAACGCCTGACAGAACAGCTCGATATCCTTAAAGAATCCGCTACGGATGGTTTTGCAGTGAGTTATCTGCATACGGATCCTAAAGGCGCTGATGCCGAGTTAAACAAAAAAATGGGCTACGGACTTTATGGACGGACAGAGCCCGGTAACCCAGCTGTGTATTCTGATGAATGGTGGAAGACATGGAATTGGTTTTCAGGGGAAGCTGCTAAAAGAGGTATGGCCGTTGGCCTCGACGATTATACTATTGGCTGGGTAGGCAATGGGTATTCCACTGACGAAGTACGTGACCTGGAAAAGTTCAGGTCCTATAAAGGGACCCTGGTGATAAAAATCGATACAGTAAAGGCGGGGGGCTCACTAAAAAAGCTGCTCCCGCCAGACCTGGTCAGCCTTACTGCCTGGCCGGTTAATGGCGTAAAAGGTAAGTCCGTATATATTGACCTGAAGGCCAAAGTTAAAAACGGGGGCATCGATTTTAAAGCCCCCCGCAGTGGCGATTGGAAGGTTTACACGATAGTAGCAGCCAACAATTATATGCTACACCCCGATCATGGCAGAGAACTGGTAAAGCACTATTTTCAACGGTTTGAAGATAAAATGGACGCACAGGGGCGAAAAGGCATGAATTACTTTTTTCAGGATGAACTTTTTATCCCTTTCAACATGAATACCTGGTCGGAAGATTTTGCGGTACAATTCAGCCGCATAAAAGGTTATGACGTGCTGCCCTATCTTCCTGCTTTAAAAGAAGATATCGGGGCCATTACCCCTAAAATACGGATGGACTATGCCGATGTACTGATGGAACTGGCAGAAGAAAGATATTTTAAACCCGTTTACAACTGGCATGCCAGCCGGGGCCTTATTTATGGCTCAGATAACCTGGACAGGGGCTTGGAACCGCTCAATTATGTAGATTATTTTCGGGTAGAGAGCTGGTATACCGCGCCTGGAAACGATGCTCCGGCCCGGGGCTCTTCGTTTATCCAAACGAAGGTATCAAGCTCGGTTGCTCACCTATACAAGCGTCCGCGCACATGGCTCGAGGCTTTTCACAGCATGGGCTGGGGTAGTAGCGGTGAATGGCTGACAGAACAGCTCGACCATCATTTTATAGCGGGAGGGAACCTCATTTGTATGCATGGACTCTATTACACCACGCATGGCGGATGGTGGGAGTGGGCACCGCCCGATTTTCACTACCGCATGCCCTACTGGCCGCACATGAAGAAATGGCTGGAATATGGCGAGCGTTTGAGTTACCTAATGAGCCAGGGCACCCATGTTAGCGATATTGCCTTAATGTACCCTACCGAACCGATGCAGGCTTTTCCTGGCAGTAGGCCGGATGTAAGTTTTGCCACTGCAAAAACACTAAGCAATGCCGGGCTGGATTATGACTTTATGGATTACAGGTCACTTCTTAAAACAGAGATCAGTGACAAATCGCTGAAGGTCTCAGACATGTCTTATAAAGTACTTATACTGCCTGATATGAAGGCGATGCACTATGAAGCCCTGCAGCAGGCATTAAATTTTTACCGCAAAGGAGGAATCGTAGTGGCTACAGGCAGCTTACCTATGGCCAGTACGCGCAAAGGTAGTGACGATCCAGAGGTTGATGCCCTTGTAAAGGAAATCTTTGGCCTAACGGCGAAGGAGCAGGAGGCGGGTAAAAAAGCAGGTATTCATCAGAACGCGGCCGGCGGTAAGGGTTTACTTGCGGATACACTGAACATTGCTGCCTTGGTGGCACAGCACATTACACCTGATTTTATTCCAGGGGAAGGCGGTGGTAAGGTATTGCACAGAAAGATCGGTAACAAAGACCTTTACATGACCATGAATGTAAAACCTGGCAATGAAGTTTTTTATCGGGTACAGGGGCGCCCCGAATTGTGGGACGCCAAAACTGGTGAAACCAAAGTTCTGCCTGTTGTAAAGCAGACAACAGCAGGCACTTATATCCGCTCGGAAGTGGGCTACACAAATTCTTCAATCATTGTCTTTTCTCCTGGAAATGCGGTTATTGAAAGCAAAAAACAGGCTGAAGCTGTAGTTGCTGACCGAATTCAGCTCAAAGGAGATTGGAAAATAGAATTTCTGCCTACGATGAATAACAAATGGGGAGATTTCCGCTTGCCGGCTTTTGATGGGCTGATCAGCACTGAGGCCCGGACCTTTAAATTTAGTACTAAGGCCGGTGCCGCCCCCGACTGGACCGCGAAGTCTTTTGTCGATGACAACTGGCAGGAAGGGATTTATGATTACGGCTACCAGATGCAGTGGCTGCTGGATTCCACTTCCAATAATTTTGAGGCTTTAGTCGACCAGGCGCTTAATGATAAACTTGATGGCTGGAAACCTTATCGCTTCAGTTGGCGTTTTGGTGTCTGGGATCACCCGGGCCCTCAAGGTTACCACGGACTAAAGGCCAGGGTAAACGACGGTTTCCTTATTCTGGATGGGGCTGGTGATCATCTTTTTAAAACCTATGTTTATGCCCCTCAGGAGCAGTTGTATCATGTTGAGCTGGGTGAACGGCTGCCCGATCGTTTTTATGTGGATGGTAAAGCTTTAAAAGACACTAAGATTAAATTAAGTAAAGGCTGGCACGCTGTTTTGGCGGCTTATACCGGCGTGCCTAAAAAAGGATATAAGAGAGGGCCAAACTCCCGTGATGAACGTCCCAGAAGCGCAATTGTATTTTTGCCGGCTGCAAATCCGCTTCCGGAAAAAGTGTCTCCTTATTCCAGCATACTTGCCATGCGCTGGTACCAGGCATCGCACCTTCGGTTTGATCCTGCCAGGGGCGAAAACAAAACCTATTGTTACCGTTTTAAATCCACACCAGGCCTGGAGAAAATGGAAATGGGTATTTATGGTAAAAAACCTGCGGTTTGGATTGAGGGTAAACAACTGAATGAAAAATACGTAACACTGCTGAAAACTGAAGCAGGTTTAAATACTTATAGCATAGTTATGCCTGTTAAACATGAAAAGGTAGTTGAAGTGGCTATGCAGATCGAAACCGAACCGGGTATTCAGGATGTGGCCGTATTTCCTTTTCCTATAAAGCTATTTTGCCATACGGGCTTGCTGGAAGCCGGTGATTGGGCATCAACCGGACAAATGCTGCATTACTCTGGTGGTTTGTATTACCGGAAAACTTTAACCCTGAGCGAAGCACAGCTCAAGAAGGAAATCTTCCTTGATTTAGGTGAAGTGGTAGCCACTTGCGCCCTCAGGGTGAATGGACAGGAAGTGACGACAATGATGTCCCCTCCTTATAAAGCAGAGATCACTAAATTCCTGAAAGCAGGAGACAATCAGCTGGAGGTTTTGGTATACAGCACCTTGTCCAATCATTACCAGACCATTCCATCAGCCTATCGCGGAATCCCTCGCGCCGGGCTGATCGGACCTGTTGTACTTGAGCTGGGGAAGTAAAAGGGCTAAATGTAAAATGGCCGTGTCAACATAATCACACGGCCATTTACCTATTGCAATGAATTTAACTCAATAGCTCCTGCAGATCGCGATCTGCCGTTGGTATTTTTTTCAGGAAATCATCAAAACCAGCATTTTCCTGCGATGTGTACATGCCGTAGGCATCCAGGATATAACCAATCTGGCCGTCCTTGTCCTCCAATAAATAAAGTACAGAGTTATCGCCCGGATCAGAATCACCTTCAAAACGGTAGGTTTTTATAATGGTCAGGTCTTCCGGATTATAGATCTTATTGACACCAACCCCCTGCATTTTGCCATGGTCGGTCATTTTAATTTCGTTATCCAGGCCTTTGGTTCTCAGTTTTTCTAAAATCTGGCTCAATGTGTTCATTTCTATAGGATGTTCCATGGTTTCTATTTTTTGTAATAGAACAGCGGGGGAGTGAAATAGTTTTAGCACAAATCGGTTTATCCTCGATCCGGCTTTGAGACTGGTTTGAGATTGCCTTTATTTTAAATCAAAGAATAGCCTTTCTTAAAACACTCTTTATACAATTGCTAATTGTTTAAATATTGTATGAATAATGTTTAAGCATTGTATTAACATTGTATAAACCTTAAACGAAACTGCTACAGATCCCTGACTAACTTGCGGAAAAAATGCTGATTTTAGAGATAAAAAAAGCCTTTCTATTTGTGCAGAAAGGCTTTCATTATTTTGCTGACTATTTTTTATAAATCAAAAGCAGTTTTTACTTTATCTACAAAATCCAGTTTTTCCCATGTGAACAGCTCAACGGTAACTGATTTTTCTTCACCGTTAGGTGATCTGAAAACCTTGGTTACGGTTTCCGGCTTGCGGCCCATGTGTCCGTAAGCAGCAGTTTCGCTATAAATCGGGTTCCTCAGTTTCAGGCGCTGCTCAATGAAATAAGGGCGCATATCAAATATACCTTCAACGATCTTAGCGATCTCTCCATCGGTTTTATTCACTTTGGAAGTACCGTAGGTATTGATATAGATACCCATAGGCTGCGCCACACCAATGGCATAACTTACCTGCACCAGAATCTCATCTGCAACACCGGCAGCAACCAGGTTTTTGGCAATGTGACGGGTAGCATAAGCTGCGCTTCTGTCTACCTTGCTCGGGTCTTTTCCAGAGAAAGCACCACCACCATGGGCACCTTTACCACCATAAGTATCCACAATGATCTTACGTCCGGTTAAACCGGTATCCCCATGCGGCCCTCCGATCACGAACTTGCCGGTAGGGTTGATGTGGTATTGGATCTTATCGTTGAATAAATGAGCGTATTGAGGGTATTTGGCAATGATGCGCGGGATCAGGATCTCTACCAGGTCTTTTTTGATCTTGGCCAGCATTTTAGTTTCTTCATCAAAGTCATCGTGCTGGGTAGAAATTACAATGGCATCAATACGGACAGGTTTGTTGTCGTCTGAATACTCCAGGGTTACCTGCGATTTGGCATCCGGGCGTAAATAAGTGATTTCCTTATTTTCGCGTCTTAAGATAGCCAGTTCCTGCAAAAGGGTATGGGAAAGGTCTAATGCCAGTGGCATATAGTTTTCGGTTTCATTGGTGGCGTAGCCAAACATCATGCCCTGGTCGCCCGCACCCTGCTCTTCTTTGCTGGAACGGTCTACCCCCTGGTTAATGTCCTGGCTTTGTTCATGTATGGCCGAAAGGATCCCGCAGGAGTTGGCTTCAAACATATACTCACTTTTGGTGTAACCGATTTTGCGGATCACCTCGCGGGCAATCTGCTGCACATCCAGGTAAGTGGTAGATTTTACTTCACCAGCTAAAATCACCTGACCGGTAGTTACCAGGGTTTCACAGGCTACTTTAGATTCGGCATCAAAGGCCAGGAAGTTGTCAATTAGGGCGTCCGAAATCTGATCTGCGATCTTATCAGGGTGCCCTTCTGAAACAGATTCTGATGTAAATAAATACGACATTTTAAATAATCAATTTAATGAGTAAACAATTATTAAAATGGAAGATGACCCTGTAAACAGGCGGTAAAATGAAGTGTATGACAGGTTAGCACTTTTTTTTACGTGGTTGCAATCCCGCTATTTTTAGATAGCATCGCAAATCAGTCCACTTTAGTGCCGCAAAATTACATTATATATTTAAATAGTCAAAAAATATCGATTATTTTGTAGATTAATATAACCGGGAAAGGCTTTGTCAAAATCGAATATCTTATTTATTATCAATCCCATATCCGGCGGAAAGGATAAGCTCAGGATTCCTGGGCTGATTGACGCGAATTTAGACCGGCAGAAATTTAATCCAAATTTCGCTTTTACTGAATACATTGGCCATGCTTCTGAAATAGCCGAAGAGGCTGCAAACAAAAATTTTGACATCATTGTGGCCGTTGGCGGGGATGGGACGATCAATGAAGTAGGTACCAAAGTGATGCAACAGCATAAAATACTTGGAATACTGCCTTTTGGCTCGGGAAACGGTCTGGCCAGGTTCCTGAGGATACCCATGAATACGGTAAAAGCCATAAAGGTGATCAACGACCTCCGGGTCAGGCAAATCGATACTGCAACATTTAACGACAAGCATTTTTTTAACATGGCCGGAATGGGGTTTGATGCCCATATCAGTTCTGTATTTGCCGGAAATAAAGGCAGGGGCCTGAGCGGTTATTTAAAGCTGGGCCTTCGCGAAGTGCTGAGCTACAAGCCGCAAACCTACCATATTGTAATCGATGGAAAGGAATATGTACGGACAGCCTTTGTGATCAGTCTGGCCAATTCATCGCAGTATGGGAACAATGCGCATATTGCACCTGCCGCCTCTGTTACCGATGGCTTGCTGGATATTTGCATTGTTAAGGAATTTCCGATGTACAAGCTGCCGGTGCTGGCTTATGAAATGCTGAATTCCAAGACAGACAATTCAAATCTGGTGGAAATCATAAAAGGGGAAAATATACGCATCCGCAGGCCAAAGGACGATGCAATCCATATCGATGGTGAACCCTTTTTTATGGGCCAGGAGATTGCTGCATCAATTCAACCTTTGTCCTTAAACATCATTACACCAGATTATGAAGGCTAAAAAGAAAACATTGAACGATTTTGGTGGGATTATGTATTCTACCGACCCTTCTTTTATTTATGAAGACCAAAATGCAGGCCCGGCCGAAGAGCTGGCAAATAACCAGCAGGACCTTAGGGTTATGCTGGACCGCAAGAACCGCGGGGGGAAAGCGGTGACCTTGGTAACTGGCTTTATTGGAAGTGATGAAGCGCTGGATAAACTTGGGAAAATGCTGAAAAGCAAGTGCGGTGTAGGTGGGTCGGCCAAGGACGGAGAGATTTTAATACAGGGCGATTTCAGGGATAAAGTGTTGCTGCTGCTCCAAAAAGAAGGCTATAAAGCAAAAAAATCTGGCGGTTAAAAGCTAAATATGAAATCGTTTTAAATTACTGGTATACAGGTAGTTGTGTGTTAGTGTACCGGCGACAATAAGTAAATTTTTCGGGCAAAATCATGTTTTTTCCCTTTTAATCTGTATAACTTTGCCGGACTAACTTATTTATTTATGAGCAAAGCTTTTATGCTTAAGCCTGATTTGAACTATCTGAACCTGGATTCGGACAGGGCATTATATCAGCTTAATGTAGCAGAACTGGTTGAAGAAGCCTTGAAGAACGGAGAAGGCACGCTTGCCGATACCGGTGCATTGGCGATCGATACGGGAAAATTTACCGGCCGTTCACCTAAAGACAGATTTATTGTTTGTGACGCCATTACCGAGCGTGCGGTATGGTGGGGTGACATCAACATCAAATTTGACCCGACAAAATTCAACTCACTTTTTGAGAAGATCACCACTTACATGAACAAAAGTGATTTTTATGTAAGGGATGCTTATGCCTGCGCAGATGAGCAGTATAAAACTACCATCAGGGTAGTTACAGAAACTGCTTATCAGAATCTTTTTGCGAATAACCTGTTTTTGCGCCCTATAGCTGAAGAATTGGGTTCAAGACCAGAGTGGACCATCATTGCTGCTCCCACCTTCCTGGCCGATCCGGATGTGGATGGCACCCGACAGTCGAATTTTTCGATCCTGAATTTTACCAGGAAAATGATCATTATTGGTGGCTCTGGTTATACCGGGGAAATCAAGAAAGGGATATTCTCTGTACTTAATTTTGTTTTACCTGAACAGCGGAACACCTTATCCATGCATTGCTCGGCCAATGTAGGCAAGGACGGAGACACGGCGATCTTTTTTGGACTGTCGGGCACCGGGAAAACCACACTTTCTGCTGATCCGGAACGTGGCCTGATTGGCGACGATGAGCATGGCTGGAGCGAGAACAGCGTTTTTAACTTTGAAGGCGGTTGTTATGCAAAATGTGTGGACCTGACTGCTGAAAAAGAGCCTCAGATCTTTAACGCCATTAAATTTGGATCTTTACTGGAAAATATCAATTATTTTCCGGGCACACATACTGTTGATTTTTCGAATATCGATAAGACAGAGAATACAAGGGTGGCTTATCCGATTCATTATATCGACAATGCCATCATTCCTTCAATTGCGGGAATGCCAAAAAATATTTTCTTTTTAACTGCAGATGCCTTTGGCGTGCTGCCTCCCATTTCCAAACTGAGTGCAGGGCAGGCGATGTTCCATTTCGTATCGGGTTATACAGCTAAGGTTGCAGGAACCGAGGCGGGTGTTACTGAACCTCAGCTTACTTTCTCGGCCTGCTTTGGAAAGGCTTTTTTACCGCTGCACCCTATACGTTATGCCAGCTTGCTGGGAGAAAAGATGCGCAAGCATCAGGTTAACGTATGGCTCGTCAATACCGGTTGGAGCGGCGGTGCGTATGGTGTAGGAAAACGGATGAAGCTGGCTTATACCCGTGCCATGATTACAGCAGCGCTGCACGGTGAGTTTGAAAATATAGCTTTCGAGGCCGATCCGGTATTTGGACTCCATATGCCATTGAGTTGCCCTGGTGTTCCTTCTGAAATACTGAACCCAAGAAATACCTGGACAGATGCAAAGGAATATGATCAGAAGGCCAACGAACTTGCCGGGGCATTTATAAATAACTTTAAACAGTTTGAAGCTGATGCGAGCGAAGAAATGCTGGCATCCCTGCCTAAAGTTGTTGAAAACACACATTAAAAGCATTTTTTTTACGAAAAATTTGCATTTCAATTTTTTTTTAGTTTTAATTGCGAAAGATTGTCTCCCCACCGAGGCAATCTTTTTTAATTATAACTAATACGTGAGGGGAAATACTCGGGGAATAGACTAACGATTATTTAATTTGGAATTAAAATCAAAATTATAATTTTGTTGTTACAACAATTGTTTATAATGGTCGTTGTGTGTATTACGGAATATTTAATCTAATTTTAAAAAACAAAGTACTAAAAACTAAAAAACTAAAAAAAAATGGCAAACGCACCAAAACCTACAACAGTAAAGAAAGAGAGCTCGTCAGCTTCAAATTTATTCGCAACCTTAACAATTCCTATTTGTATCATCATCGGAATCTGTGTTTACAAATTCATCTTCGGTGATAGGGGCAACTTTATCGACGGCGCTGATCCTGATTTGCACGATACACTACCGAAAGTAGGTAACTATATGGGTATGGCTTACAAAGGCGGAGTGATCGTACCTATACTTTTAGGGATGTTCCTGATGGTAATCGTATTCTCTATTGAGCGTATGATCGTGATCAGCAAAGCTACCGGCAAAAGCGGATTAGATTCATTTGTTAAAAAAATCCAGTCACTTTTAAATTCTAATAACATCGAGGCTGCTATGGCAGAATGCGATAAACAACAAGGTTCTGTTGCAAACGTTATCAAATCAGGTTTGAAAAAATACCGTGAGATGGAAGTAGAACCTAATATGGATACAGATCAGAAATGTTTAGCTATTCAAAAAGACATCGAAGAAGCAACTACTTTAGAAATGCCAATGTTAGAGCAAAACTTAACTGTAATTGCTACCTTGGTATCTGTAGGTACATTGACCGGTCTATTGGGTACAGTAACAGGTATGATCAAGGCCTTTGGTGGTTTGGCCAACTCTGGTGCTCCGGATCAGGCTGCGCTTGCAACTGGTATCTCTGAGGCTTTGATTAACACGGCTACTGGTATCGGTACTTCTACCTTCGCGATCATCATGTACAACATCCTTACTTCTAAAATTGATAAGTTAACTTACGCAATTGACGAAGCTGGTTTCAGCATCATCCAGACTTACGCTAGTACGCATAAATAAAAAATAATGAATTTTTTTTACCGGCTTTATGGAAAACCGGAAGAATAAACATCATTAGTAAAAACATTAATAATTTTTAAATTATGCCAAGAGCAAAGGTTCAGAGAAAGAGTACTTCGATAGATATGACCGCCATGTGCGACGTATCTTTCCTATTGCTTACTTTCTTTATATTAACAGCGACAGCACGTCAGCCTGACCCTCTGGATGTAACCATTCCTTCATCGACTTATAAGCTTAAGGTCCCTGATACGGATATGGGTATATTATCTATTGGAAAAGGTAAAGTGTTTTATGAGATTGTGGGACAGGATGTAAGAAAAGCTACCTTGCCTAAAATGGGGGAGAAATACGGCATTCAGTTTACTCCTGAAGAAATTCAGCGATTTGGGGTAGTAGGCTCTTTCGGGGTTCCAATCCAGAATTTAAAGCAGTTTCTAGCTATGAATGCTGACCAGAGGAAAAAGTTTCAGGAAACATCTGCTGGGATACCTGCTGATTCCACCAACAACCAGCTTGCTGAATGGTTGATGCAGTCCCGTCATTCAGTTGCTGAATTGCATTCTACACAGATGCGTGTGAGTATTAAGGGTGATGCGAATGAAGAATATCCTACTGTTAAAAAGATAGTTGACATTCTTCAGAAGCAGAAAATTAACAAATTTAGTTTAATTACGTCTGCCGAAGGCGGAGCGCAATAATTATATAACATGGCAGAATTAGATACCTCCAGCGGGGGTGGCAAAAAAGGCGGGAAAGTAAGAACCAAGAAAGCGAATACCAAGGTAGATTTAACTGCCATGGTGGATCTGGCCTTCTTGCTGATCACCTTCTTTATGTTAACCACCTCCCTGTCGAAACCGATAGCAATGGATATTGCAAAGCCTGATAAGGACGATAACTCCCAGGAGCGGAACGAACTGCGTGCATCTGAAACGATGACAATTTTGTTGGGTAAAAACAATAAGGTTGCATGGTATATGGGCGAGGCAGGAAAATCAACGCCTAATATTGAGAGTTTTTCTGATATTAGGAAAACAATACTTGACAATAAAAAGAAGGTAGCAGATGCTACGGGTGGCAGACAGATCATTATGGTGATCAAGCCTACTTCCGGGGCAACTTATAAGAACTTTGTTGACATTATGGACGAGTTGGCGATCACCAAGATCACTACCGCGCCTGCAATTGATGACGAGAACATTACTGATGCTGAAAAAGATTTCATGAAACAAGGTGGAATTTTATAATAAAATAATTAACGATATTAAATAGTAGGCTATGTTTGGTTCTAAAATAGATTTATTAAAAACAGAATGGCTTGACGTAGTATTTGCGAATAAGAACAAGAAATATGGAGCCTATGAGCTGCGTAGGGAAAGTTCCTCCATTACTACAAGGGCCTTATTGATATCAGCAACTGCGTTTGTGCTGTTATTCATCTCGCCGAAGATCTTTAGCTTGATCAAAGGCAAGCTGCCTGAAGATGAGGTAGTGAAACAGGTTGAGGTAGTGGTTGCACCCCCTCCACCGGTAAACCCGGAGACCCCTCCGCCGCCACCGGTTGAGCCTCCGCCACCAAAACAAGACCAGGTAAAATTCCCTCCTCCGATTGTAAAACCGGATAATGAGGTGGTAGATAAAGAGCCTGTTCAGATTGAAGATTTGAAAAAAGCTGATCCGGGTCAGAAAACGATTGCCGGTGACCCTGATGCTGACATTGTGATTGCCGGACCTGTAGGGGACGGGCCTAAACAGGCAGCAGTTGTAGAGGACACCAAAGTTTATGACTTTGTGAGTATCGAAACCCAGCCAAGCTTTCCGGGTGGTATGGACAAATTCTATGCCTACCTGAAAAAAACGGTAAGGTATCCTGCAATGGCCCAGGAAAATAACATTCAAGGTAAAGTGTTTATGTCTTTCGTTGTGGAAAAGAATGGTGCATTGACCGACATTAAAGTGGAAAGAAAACTTGGTGGCGGTACCGATGAGGAAGCCATTAGGGTATTGAAAGAAAGTCCGCGTTGGACTCCAGGTATCCAGAATGGTAAACCTGTACGTGTAAAATACAACATTCCAATCAGCTTTACGTTATCGAATTAAGAATGTTTAATCTTGAAACATTTAAACAGAAATCGCCTCAACAGCGATTTCTGTTCATTTTAGGCCTGGTCATGTTCCTTTTTTACATGGTATTGGGCAGCATGCTAATTTTTGGGACAAAGCTATTAAGCGAGTTTCAGCCCAAATACCGGATTATGCTGGGTTGTTTGTTGATCGTGTATGGAGTGATCCGGTTCATCCGTTTAATGAACCAGAAGCCGGAAGAATAAGCGTATAGCGTTAACCCCTCTTTGCTCAAATAAATTAAAATATCATTTTCAATGAAAAACCTTGGTTTTATCCTTTTATTGACTGTATTTGTTGCCTGCAAGCAAAAGCCAAAACCGGTAGATGCCGTAGAGCAAACACGTACATCCGGTAACGTAGAGATTTTGGTTGATGAGTCTTTCTCTAAAGTGCTTGCCGATCAGATCGAAGTATTTAAAACGGATTATGCGAATGCGGAGTTTAAGATCAGGGAGGGGAATGAACAACAAATTATCCCTACTTTTTTAAATGACAGTGTCAGGGTAATCGTTTTGTCGAGAATGCTGACCAAAGATGAGGACAATAGCTACAGAAAGCGGAGTATTGTCCCTAAAACATCAAGATTTGCAATTGACGGGATCGCTTTAATTACGGATAAGGAAAACCCGGACTCAAATATTACCGTAAATGAAGTGATAGCGGTTTTAAAGGGGACTTCGACCAGTGGCAAGCAATTGGTGTTTGATAACGCTTATTCGAGCACTTTAAGATATTTTAAAGAGCTTGCAGGTATAAATAGCCTTCCTGCTAAAGGTGTTTATACTTTAAAGACAAATAATGATGTAATTAAGTATATTGCGAAAAATAGGGGGATAATTGGTGTGCTAGGCGTCAACTGGCTGATGACCAATGATGACAGTATGTCAGCCGAGTTGGCTAAGGTAAAACAGATGGGGGTTAAGAATTTAAAAGGGAAAAAGGGGGATGATGCGTTTTATAAGCCTGTTCAGGCGAATTTGATCAGCGGCATTTATCCGTTTTTAAGAAATGTATATTTCATTGATGCTCAGGGTAGAGATGGTTTAGGCACAGGTTTTGCAAACTGGTTAGTAAGCCAGAGGGGACAATTGATTGTACTTAAATCCGGACTAGGTCCGCATAAACTGACTTCAAGAGATTTTAATTTTAAGAATACGAACTAAATTTTATATTTGAACCACGAAGCACGTAAACGGTGCTTTGTATGAACTAAAAATCAATAGACGAACCATGAAAATGACAAAGAAAGCAATAACCTTAGGTTTAGGGTTGGTAGTGATGGGTTCTGCCTCTTTTGCTCAGAGCTTAAACGACGCGAAGAAGGCGATAGATGCCGAACAGTATCAGAAAGCGGCTTCTATGCTGAAAACATTGGTAAATTCACAAGCCTCTAAAGGTGAGAATTACTATAGTTTAGGCGAAGTTTACCTTAAAATGGACTACGTAGATTCGGCACGTGCGGTATTTACCAGAGGAGTAACTGCAGATCCAAAAAATTCACTGAATTATATCGGTTTGGGAGAAGCAGATTTGCTGTCAAATAATGCCGCTTCGGCAAAGACAAACTTTGCAAAAGCGGTAGAAGTATCTTCTAAAAAAGATTACATCCCGCAATTGTATATCGGAAAAGCTTATATCTCTACAGATAAGCCTGACTTTGAGGCGGCATTGCCTTATTTGCAAAAGGCAGATGAACTGGATGCCAATGATAAGGATGCAGAAACTTTTGTTGCTTTAGGTGATTATTATGCCTTGCAAAATAAAAACTCTGAAGCCTTGCAGAATTATATGAGGGCAATGAACATCAACGAGAACCTTTTGAGGGCCCCTGTTCAGATTGGCCGGATGTATAAAGATTCGAGGGCCTTTCCAGAGTCGGAAGAGCGTCTGAAAGAAGCGATTGCTAAAGATGCGAACTATGGCCCTGCTTACAGGGAGCTGGCAGAACTTTACATGCAATGGGCTAATCAGGTGCCTGCTGAATTTGCAACAAAGTCAGCTCAGGCATTGGAGAATTACAAGAAGTATCTGGATCTTACTGATAAATCTTTTGAATCTAAATTGCGCTATGCTCAGTTTTTATTTTATGCAGGAGACTTTAAAACCCTGGAGCAGGTAACTTCAGAGATTGCTGCAGCATCTACAAATGATCCTAAATTACCTGTAGTGTTAAGGCTGCGTGGTTATTCTGCATTTGAAAATAAAAATTATCCTGCCAGTTTGCAGTATATGAACGACTATTTTGCGAAAGTGGACAAGAGCCGGATTATTGCTTCCGATTATCTATATTTAGGGAAGGCACAAGCTCAGAACAAACAAGATAGTTTAGCCGTAATAAACCTCACCAAAGCTGTTGAAATGGATTCTACAAAAGCGGAGGCATTGGCGGAGGTGGCTAAAAGTTACTATGATGCGAAAAATTATCCAAAGGCGATTGCGACTTACGATATCGTAAACAAATACAATCCTAATGGAAAAGGTTCTTTGTATAATTACTATTACCAGGGGCTAGCAGGATATTTCCTTTATGGACAAGGTTATAGTGCAAAAACCAATCCGTCAAAAGATCTTTTGGTTAAAGCGGATGCTGCTTTTGCAAGTTTGCTGAAAGGTGCCCCAGGTACTATTGATGCCATACTCTGGAGGGCAAGGGTTGCAAACTTTATGGATAGTGATACAGATCCTAAAGGCTTGAAGCTGCCTTATTATCAGCAATACCTGGATTCGGCTGAAGCGCGTGTGGCTAAAAATGTACAGCCAGCCCCATCACCGAAAAGCATGGTTGAGGCTTACAACCAAATTGCAGGTTTTGCCGCTTATAAAGAAGATAAAGCAAAAGCGAAACTGTACTGGGATAAAGCTTTGGCTTTAGATCCTCAGAATGCTACAGCTCAGGAAGGATTAAAACAGCTGGCCGGACCAGCTCCTAAGGCACCGGTTAAGAAAAAGTAATAAATTGAGTAATAAAATGAAAAGGCAGGGTTGTTATCCTGCCTTTTTGTTTTATTTTTGTTCCAAATTATTGTCAAATGGAAACACAAAGTGTACCTGTAGATTTTTTACCCATTATATTTCAAGTTGTTGTTGCTTTAGGTTTTGTGGTTACCACACTTATTGCTACCCACTTTTTAGGCCCTAAAAGAAAAACCAAAGATAAACTGGAGACTTTTGAAGCAGGGATAAAAACAATTGGTAATGCGCGTCAGCCTTTCTCTATCAAGTATTTTCTGGTAGCTATCCTCTTCGTGTTGTTTGATGTTGAGGTGATCTTTATGTATCCATGGGCGGTGAATTTCCGGGATCTGGGCATGACCGGAATGATAGAAATGTTTGTATTTATGGGCACCCTTTTACTAGGCTTTATATACGTATTGAAGAAGAAAGCACTGGATTGGAATTAGTCTATTTAGATCGTTTCTAAATGCTGATGATGTAAATCATTTGCATCAAAAAATTGTAAATTTGTGGTTCATTCTTTAAAGGAATGAACCTTTTTCGTTTTTTATCATGAGTGACATCAATATAGTAGACGCGCCGCCAGGCATAGAAGGATCTGGGTTTTTTGCAACCTCCCTTGATAAAGTTATTGGTTTGGCTCGCTCGCATTCCTTATGGCCTCTGCCATTTGCCACTTCTTGTTGCGGTATTGAGTTTATGGCAACAATGGGTTCTCATTATGATTTTGGTCGTTTTGGATCTGAACGCTTAAGTTTTTCGCCCCGTCAGGCAGATCTGCTTATGGTGATGGGTACCATTGCAAAAAAAATGGCGCCGGTTTTAAAACAGGTTTATCTGCAGATGGCCGAGCCACGTTGGGTAATGGCCGTTGGCGCCTGTGCGTCGAGCGGGGGTATATTTGATACTTACTCTGTATTGCAGGGTATAGATGAGATTATTCCTGTCGATGTGTATGTGCCGGGCTGTCCTCCAAGGCCTGAAGCCATTCTGGATGGCTTTGGTAAGATCCAGGAGCTGGTTAAAAATGAATCTTCAAGAAGGAGAAATTCTGAGCAGTATAAGGAAATGTTGGCTTCATACGGAATACTATAATGGCAGAAGTAACTAATCAGACAGTAATTGAGTCGTTAAGCGCAAAGTTTGGGGATAAAGTGACTAATGTGAATGAGCCTTATGGTTTGCTTACTTTTGAAACTACCAAAGATGTAATTATTGAAGTGCTGAGATTTTTGAAGGAAAATGACGCTAGGGGCTTTAGTTTCCTTACAGACATTACAGCAGTACACTACCCGGAAAAAAAGCATGGCATTGCCGTGGTTTATCACCTGCACAACATGGTAAGCAGGATCAGGGTAAGGGTAAAGGTGTTTATAGATGAACAGCATCCTACAATCCCTACAGCAACTGTGCTGTGGAATGGCGCCAACTGGATGGAACGCGAAACGTATGATCTGTTCGGTGTAAAATTTGAAGGGCACCCGGATTTGAGAAGGATTTTGAATATGGACGACCTGGGTGTGCACCCGATGCTGAAGCAATATCCTTTGGAGGATCCGAACAGAGTAGATAAAAAAGACGAATACTTTGGTAGATAAGTAATTATGAATCACAATCAGCCAGTATATACAGATAATGATCCGCAGAGTGAGTTGGTTACCCTGAACCTGGGCCCAACGCATCCGGCAACACATGGTGTTTTCCAGAACGTATTACAGCTGGATGGGGAACGAATTGTAAGTGGTGTTTCTACTATAGGGTATATTCACCGCGCTTTTGAAAAGATAGCTGAACACCGCCCTTTTTACCAGATTACCCCGCTTACAGACAGGTTAAACTACTGTTCTTCGCCCATTAATAATATGGGCTGGCACATGACGGTGGAAAAGCTGTTGAACATACAAACGCCAAAGCGTGTAGATTACCTGAGGGTAATTGTGATGGAGCTTTCGCGAATAGCAGATCACATTATCTGTAACACCATTATTGCCCAGGATACCGGTGCAACTACTACCTTCCTTTATCTGTTCCAGTTCAGGGAGCATATCTATGAAATTTTTGAAGAAGTATGTGGTGCCAGGTTAACGACCAATATTGGCCGCATTGGCGGTTTCGAGCGTGATTTTAATGACATCGCTTTTGCTAAGATCAATAAATTCTTAAAAGAGTTCCCGGTGGCACTGAAGGAATTTGAAAGCCTGCTAAACAGGAACAGGATCTTTATAGACCGTACTTCGGGCGTTGCCTGTGTAACACCGGAGCAAGCTTTGGATTACAGCTGGTCAGGTCCTTTGCTGCGCGCTACGGGGGTGGATTACGATGTGCGTGTAAGTGAGCCATATGCTTCTTATGATGATTTTGATTTTGAAGTGCCGGTAGGTACTGCAGGCGATATTTACGACCGTTACCTGGTTCGTAACGAAGAAATGTGGCAGAGTATACGCCTGGTTGAACAGGCTATGCAGAAACTGAAGAACGAACCTGCAGGAATTTTCCATGCAGATGTTCCAGAATTCTATCTGCCTGCCAAAGAAGAAGTGTACAACAATATGGAGGCCCTGATCTACCACTTTAAAATTGTGATGGGCGAGATAGATGCACCAAAAGCCGAAGTTTACCACGCTGTTGAAGGTGGTAACGGTGAGCTTGGTTTTTACCTGATCAATGATGGAGGCAGAACACCCTACCGTCTGCATTTCAGGAGGCCTAGTTTTATAAATTATCAAATGTTTGCACCCATGAGTAAAGGCATGCTGTTATCGGATGCCATTATTAACATGAGTAGCATGAATATTATTGCAGGAGAATTAGATGCTTAAAGTAGAAGAACAACAACCTGTAGAATTTTCATCGGCTTTGATGGCAAAGTTTGATGAGATTGTAAAAAGATATCCGGAAGGACGACAAAAATCGGCCTTGCTGCCTATCCTGCATGAAGTGCAGGCAGAACTGGGCTGGTTAAGCACTGATGCCATGAACAAGGTTGCCGCTTACCTGGATATTCAGGATATTGAAGTATATGAAGTGGCTTCGTTCTATACCATGTACTTTTTAAAGCCTCAGGGCAAGTATACGCTGGAGGTTTGCAGAACCGGACCTTGCTGTTTGGTTGGTGCTGAAAAACTAATGAGCCATATAGAAAACCGGCTTGGCGTGAAAGAGAACGAGGTGACTCCGGATGGCTTGTTTAGCTGGAGAGGTGTAGAGTGCCTGGCCGCCTGTGGCTATGGACCAGTTTTACAGATTGGCCCGGAGTATACATTTTATGAGAACCTGGACGAGGAAAAGGTAGATAAATTGATAGAAGATTTACGCAGAAAATAATGGGACGTAAACTGTTATTAGAACATATTAATGTACCAGGCATCAATACTTTTGATGTTTATCGCCAGAAAGGCGGGTACCGCGCAGTAGAAAAGGCATTGAAAACCCTTACTCCTGATGAAGTAGTAGAAGAGGTAAAGAAGTCTGGCTTGCGCGGCAGGGGTGGTGCGGGATTCCCTACGGGGATGAAATGGAGTTTTCTGGCTAAGCCTGAAGGTGTGCCCCGTTACCTGGTGTGCAATGCTGATGAATCTGAGCCTGGAACGTTCAAAGACCGTTACCTGATGACACACATTCCGCATGCATTGATAGAGGGGATGATCGTTTCCAGTTTTGCACTGGGTGCAAATACCTCTTATATCTATGTGCGTGGAGAAATGATGCCGCAAATCCGTATCCTGGAAAAAGCAATTGCAGAGGCAAAAAATGCGGGTTTCCTCGGTAAAAATATTTTAGGCTCGGGTTATGACTTGGAACTGTATGTACAGCCCGGGGGTGGCGCCTATATCTGTGGTGAGGAAACAGCCCTGCTGGAATCACTGGAAGGTAAAAGGGGTAATCCAAGGATCAAGCCTCCTTTCCCGGCAATTGCCGGATTGTACGGCTGCCCTACTGTAGTAAATAACGTAGAGTCTATTGCTGCTGTGGTGCCTATAGTGAATGATGGCGGCGATGAGTACGCAAAGATCGGTATAGGCCGGAGTACAGGAACGAAATTAATTTCAGCTTCTGGTAACTTGGTAAGACCAGGTGTATATGAGATAGAACTGGGTCTTCAGGTTGAAGAATTTATTTATTCTGAGGAATGGTGCGGAGGTATTGCCAATGGTAAGCGCCTGAAAGCTACTGTTGCCGGAGGATCATCGGTGCCTATATTACCTGCCAATTTAACTTTAAAACTGGCTAACGGCGAGCCGAGACTAATGAGCTATGAATCATTGTCGGAGGGCGGTTTTGCTACCGGAAGTATGATGGGTTCGGGTGGCTTTATCGCGTTTGATGAAGATCAGTGCATCGTTAGAAATACCTGGAACTTCTCGAGATTTTACCATCACGAGAGTTGCGGACAATGCTCTCCTTGTCGCGAAGGAACCGGCTGGATGGAAAAAGTGCTGCATCGAATAGAGTATGGACATGGCAAAATGAGTGATATTGATTTGCTGGTTGATGTGTCTAAAAAGATAGAAGGAAATACGATTTGTCCGCTTGGTGATGCAGCCGCATGGCCTGTTGCCAGTGCGATCAGGCATTTCAGGGACGAATTTGAGTGGCATGTAAATGAGCCTGTAAAGAGCTTAACTACTAATTATGGGCTGGCAAATTATGCCGAGCCAATTGCCAAAGCTGTTACTACAGAGAATTAACATCAGACAATCTTTAACAATGAGTGATAAAGTTAAGGTAACCATAGACGGAATAACAGTAGAAGTAGCGCCAGGTACCTCTATCCTGAATGCTGCAAGACAGATCGGGGGAGATATTGTGCCGCCTGCGATGTGCTATTATTCTAAATTAGAAGGCAGTGGCGGTAAATGCCGTACCTGCATTGTTAAGGTAAGCAAGGGTTCTGAAAAAGACCCGCGTCCGATGCCCAAGCTGGTAGCATCCTGTCGTACAACAGTAATGGATGGGATGGAAGTGATGAACATCACTTCTCCGGAAGTGCTTGAGGCACGTAGTGGTGTGGTGGAAATGTTATTGATTAACCACCCTTTGGATTGTCCGGTGTGTGACCAGGCCGGTGAATGTGACCTGCAGAACCTGGGCTATGAACATGGTTTACAGAAAACGAGATATGAATTTGAACGCCGTACTTTTGAGCGTATAGATATAGGTGATAAGATACAGCTGCACATGAACAGATGTATTTTGTGCTACCGCTGCGTATTTACTGCCGATCAGATCACCAACAAAAGGGTTCATGGGATCCTGAACAGGGGCGACCATTCGGAAATCTCTACATATATCCAGACAGCGGTAGACAACGATTTTTCGGGTAACGTTATTGATGTTTGTCCGGTTGGTGCCTTAACAGATAAGACCTTCAGGTTCAGGAACAGGGTTTGGTTTACCAAACCTATTGATGCCCATCGGGATTGCCCTACCTGTAGCGGCAAAGTAACCCTGTGGTATAAGGGAGAAGATGTTTTAAGGGTAACTGCACGTAAGGATATTTATGGCGAGGTGGAAGAATTCATCTGCAATACCTGCAGATTTGACAAAAAGAAAACGGCCGACTGGGTAATAGAGCACCCTACCCACATCAGCGATACTTCTGTAATTGCTTCCAATCATTATGAAACTTTAAAACCGCTTCCGGTAATACAGCCCAATCCGAAACTGCAGGCCGCAAATAAGGTTGAACTAGAAAAAACCACTAAATTCTAATGGATATAGCTTTTGTAATAGAAAAATTTGTACTTGTAGCTATCATTTTTGGTATCAGTTTACTGATTGCCATGTATTCTACTTATGCGGAAAGAAAAGTGGCGGCATTTTTACAGGACAGGCTTGGGCCGGATAGAGCTGGTCCTGCCGGAATGTTCCAGCCCCTGGCTGATGGTTTAAAGATGTTTATGAAGGAAGAAATCATTCCTTCAAATTCCAGCAAATGGTTGTTTATGGTAGGCCCGGGACTGGCCATGCTTACGGCCTGTATCGGTACTGCGGTGATCCCGTGGGGAAGTCCGATTACAATTGGCGATAAAGTAATTCCTTTGCAGGTAACAGATATCAATGTGGGCTTATTGTACATTTTTGGTGTAGTTTCATTGGGTGTTTATGGTGTAATGATTGGTGGATGGGCATCGAACAATAAGTACTCTTTGCTGAGTGCCATACGTGCCGCTTCCCAGAACATCAGCTATGAAATTGCCATGGGCTTATCTATCATTGCCCTGCTATTGGTGACCAATACATTGAGTTTAAAAGAAATTGTAGAGCAGCAGCACGGCTGGCACTGGAATGTACTGTACCAGCCCCTTGGTTTTATCTTGTTTATGGTTTGCTCTTTTGCAGAGACCAACAGGGCCCCTTTTGATTTACCAGAGTGCGAAACCGAACTGATCGGAGGGTACCACACAGAGTATTCTTCTATGAAGCTTGGCTTTTACCTGTTTGCTGAATACATCAATATGTTCGTTTCATCGGCGGTAATGGCTACTTTATATTTTGGTGGTTACAACTATCCGGGCATGGACCAGATGGCGATATGGTTAGGACCAACCTGGGCACCGCTTTTCGGGACCCTTGTTTTCTTCATTAAGATATTTGCATTTATATTTTTCTTCATGTGGGTGCGCTGGACCATTCCGCGTTTCCGCTACGATCAGTTGATGCATCTGGGTTGGAAAGCATTGATCCCACTTGCGATAGCAAACATCGTGATCACTGGTATTGTGATTGCAATAATTGAGAAGTTTTAAAGCCCGCATCTGCGGATAAATAATAAGGAGGTTTAATGGAACCATTGACCAGTAAAAAGAAAGTATTAGAGAAAAAGCCCCTGACCCTTGCCGAGCGTCTTTATTTGCCTGCAATTGCCAAAGGGATGTCTATTACCATAAGCCACTTTTTTAAAAAAGAGGCCACCATCCGGTACCCAGAAGTGGAAAGAGAGTTTTCCACCAATTTCAGGGGGATGCACTCGCTGAAAAGAGATGAAGAAGGAAGGGAACGTTGTACCGCCTGTGGGTTATGCGCGCTATCCTGCCCGGCAGAAGCAATTACCATGATTGCTGCAGAACGGAAACCGGAGGAGAAGGATTTGTACCGGGAGGAAAAATATGCCTCCGTGTATGAGATCAATATGCTGCGCTGCATTTTTTGCGGGCTGTGTGAAGAGGCCTGTCCGAAAGAAGCCATCTACCTGGATGGCCCGATTGTTCCCTCCGATTATCTGCGGAAAGATTTCATCTATGGTAAAGATAAGCTGGTTGAACAACCATTAACTAAGAAATAAATAAACTAAACAAGAAAAATTAATGGGTACATCGGTATTCTATTTTGTAGCAACATTAAGTATCATCTTTTCTCTCCTGGTTATTTTTTCAAAGAACCCGGTGCATAGTGTGCTTTACCTGATCGTTACATTTTTTACTTTTACGGTTCACTACATCCTGCTGAATGCACAGTTCCTTGCAGTGGTAAACTTCATCGTTTACATGGGGGCTATCATGGTATTGTTCCTTTTTGTACTGATGCTGCTGAACCTGAATAAGGACAATGAGCCGCTTAAATCGGGCTTGCTTAAGGTAGTGGGGGTAATTGCGGGCTGCTGCCTGCTGGTTACACTGGCCGGAGCTTTAAAAGCAACAGCTATTTCTGATCCTGTTGTGCTGAAAAACGCAAACCTGGGACTGGTAAAAAATCTGGGCAAGGAATTGTTCGGCCCTTTCATGCTGCCATTTGAACTTTGCTCTATTCTATTGCTTTCTGCAATGGTAGGAGCCATATTGTTAACTAAAAAAGAAAAAGTATAATGGGTAACATTACTCAGGAATTACAAGGCGTTCCGCTTAACCACTACATTTGGCTAAGCGCCATTATTTTCACCATCGGTGTAATCGGTGTACTGACCCGCAGAAATGCAATTGTGATCTTCATGTCTGTGGAGCTGATGCTGAATGCAGTGAACTTATTACTGACGGCCTTTTCGGTACACAGTAATGATCCTTCAGGTCAGGTATTTGTATTCTTTATCATGGCTTTAGCTGCTGCAGAGGTTGCAGTAGGCCTGAGTATCATTGTAATGGTTTACAGAAATACCCAATCTACCGATATAAATGTATTGAATCGCCTTAAGTGGTAATTATTAAGAAGAATATAAGATGATAAATTTAGTTTGGCTGGTTCCGTTGATTCCTCTGTTGGGCTTTGTAATAAATGGTCTTGGGAGAAATTCACTATCTAAAAACCTGATTGGTTTTATAGGAAGCAGTGTGATATTCATTTCATTTGCAATCAGTGTAGGGATCTTTTTTGAACTGGGTGCAGATGCCAATAAATCTCATGAGTTATTTCTTTTTAACTGGATCAGTGCAGGAAAGCTTGACATTCCATTGTCATTCCTTGTCGATCCATTGAGCTCGCTGATGTTGCTGATCATTACTGGTGTGGGTTTTCTGATCCACATTTATTCGATTGGCTATATGCACAATGATGAGGGCTTTGGTAAATTCTTTAGCTACCTGAACCTGTTCATCTTTTTCATGCTCCTGCTGGTTCTAGGCTCAAATTATATTGTGATGTTCATTGGCTGGGAAGGTGTAGGGCTTTGTTCTTACCTGCTGATTGGCTTCTGGTATACCAACACCAGTTATGCTTCGGCGGCTAAAAAAGCCTTTGTCATGAACCGGATTGGCGATCTTGGTTTTTTGCTGGGCGTATTCCTGATTTTCACCACCTTTGGCAGCATTGAATTCAGCAAAATCTGGCCTCAGGCAGCAAGTATGCTTCCAGGGAATGGTATTATTGCTTTAATTGCTTTATTGTTATTTATTGGTGCCTGCGGTAAATCGGCCCAGTTGCCCTTGTTTACCTGGCTGCCTGATGCGATGGCAGGTCCAACCCCGGTGTCGGCACTGATCCACGCAGCGACCATGGTAACTGCCGGCATTTATATGATTGCCAGATCGAATCTGCTGTTCGACCTTGCCCCGATGATCCAGCATGTGATTGCCATCGTTGGTCTGGCCACTGCAATTGTAGCTGCCATTATTGCTTTAACCCAAACCGATATTAAAAAAGTACTGGCCTATTCAACGGTATCCCAATTGGGCTATATGTTCCTTGGGCTGGGCGTAGGGGCTTATAATGGTGCTTTTTTTCATGTCATTACCCATGCTTTCTTTAAGGCATTACTTTTCTTATGTGCCGGTTCTGTGATTCATGCTTTGCACCATGAACAGGATATGCGC
Source organism: Pedobacter africanus (assembly GCF_900176535.1). Classification (NCBI taxonomy): domain Bacteria; kingdom Pseudomonadati; phylum Bacteroidota; class Sphingobacteriia; order Sphingobacteriales; family Sphingobacteriaceae; genus Pedobacter; species Pedobacter africanus. Next base: position 2,922,598 of record NZ_FWXT01000001.1, read on the forward strand.
CATATGGGTGGATTGCGTAAAAAGCTGCCGGTAACCTTTTTGACCATGCTGATTGGTACGATTGCTATTGCCGGTTTACCTCCGTTCTCTGGCTTCTTTTCTAAAGATGAAATTTTAGCACATGTTTACCTTCACGATAAGGTCATGTGGGGAATTGCTGTATTTGGAGCTTTCTTAACCGCATTTTATATGTTCCGGATGTTGTTTCTTACGTTTTACGGTAAATATAGGGGAACACATCATGCAGAAGAGAAGATTCATGAGTCGCCAAAATCTATGACCATTCCATTGATTGTCCTGGCAATTTTATCTGCTATAGGTGGGGCAATTGGTATTCCTGAGGCATTAGGGGGAGGCCACTGGCTGTCGCATTGGTTATCGCCTGTAATCAAACACACAGGAGAAGCACCTGACCATGCTACAGAATACATGCTGATGGCAGTTTCCGTAATAGGGGTACTAATCTCCATTGCTCTGGCTTACGGTAAATATGTAAAGCAAAACCATATTCCTGTACCCGATGAGGCGAAACGTCCGGCCTTTGCCAATCTTTCGTACAACAAGTTTTATTTTGATGAAATCTATGATGCAGTGATCAGGAAACCCTTGGATGCGTTGTCAGGCTTTTGCTATAAGATTGTTGACAATAAGATCGTGGATGGCATTGTAAACGGCTTTGGCTGGACTGCATCTGAAGCCAGCAAAGGTCTGCGTCTGATCCAGTCGGGAAATGTTGGCTTTTATATTTTTATGATGGTGATTGGCATCATCTCATTGTTATTGTATACTTATTTATCTCTGTAAAAGATCGTTCAAGAAAAGATAATGGAACAACTTTTAATACTTCTTCTATTTTTACCATTGCTTGGTGCCCTGGTTACCGCATTTTCCGGAAATGCAGCAAAGCATGTTGCATTAGGTTCGGCAGTCGCTTCTCTGGCCCTGGCATTGATCATGGTATGCAATTTTATACCGGATGCAAGTACACAATTTGTTGTAAACTGTCCCTGGATAAAGAATCTTGGCATCAGTTTTCATGCAGGGATCGACGGGATCAGCATGATCACTATATTGCTGACCAATGTACTTGTACCTTTGATCATCCTGGCTGCTTATCAGCATCAATATAAAAGTGCAAATGCATTTTTTGCATTGATCCTGTTTATGCAGACTGGTTTGCTGGTGGTTTTTACGGCAATGGATGCCTTTCTTTTCTATATCGGATGGGAGGCAGCCCTAATCCCAATTTACTTTATCTGCGCCATTTGGGGGGGTAAAAACAGGATAAAGGTAAATATGAAGTTCTTTGTATATACCATAGCTGGTTCTCTGTTTATGTTGCTGGGGATCATTTATCTTTATTTGCAAAACCCAGCCAGTAACTTCGACATACAGGCTTTTTATAGCCTGAACCTTGATGCCACACAACAGACCTGGATATTCTGGGCCTTCTTTGTGGCTTTTGCCATTAAGATGCCGATATTCCCTTTTCATACCTGGCAGCCGGATACTTATACCGAAGCTCCTGCGGCAGGAACAATGTTGCTTTCAGGTATTATGCTGAAAATGGGTATTTACGGTGTGATCAGATGGTTATTGCCTGTAGTGCCTGAAGGGGTTGCCCAATGGGGACAGCTGGCTATTATTTTATCCATTATCGGGGTGGTTTACGCCTCACTGATTGCTTTTACACAAAAAGACGCAAAGCGCCTGGTGGCTTATTCTTCAATCGGTCACGTAGGCCTGATCTCGGCGGGTATCTTTGCGTTAAACGTGCAGGGAATGCAGGGGGCCATGATCCAGATGCTAAGCCATGGCATCAATGTAGTAGGTTTATTCTTCGTGCTCGACATCATTGCCAGTCGCCTGGGTACTTATAAGATTGCAGAATTGGGCGGAATTGCAAAGCAGGCCCCTAAGCTGGCCATTGTATTTTTGATCATTGTGCTTGGAACAGTTGCCCTACCGGGTACCAACGGCTTTATTGGCGAGTTCCTTTTATTGATCGGTATTTATCAATATAACCTCTGGGCTGCTGTATTTGCTGGCCTTACCATCATCTTTGGTGCGGTTTATATGTTCAGGATGTACCAGAATGTAATGCTGGGCAAAACCAATGACCTGACCATTGGCTTTACAGATATCAAAGGTTCGGAACAGCTGGTGTTGTACATCATCTGTGCATTGGTTATTGTTTTGGGGGTTTACCCTAAACCGGTTTTGCAACTGTCGGAAGCGTCGGTACAACATTTATTAGAACAGGTAACTCAAAAATTAAATCAGTAAAAGAAGGAAATGAATATCATCATAACAATAACTGTTACAGCTTTAGTAGTGCTTTATGCAGGTTTGTTTAAAGCTAAAAAAGCATTATTACCCCTTACCTTACTGGGTTTGCTCCTATCGCTGGCATTTGTAGTTACAGGCTGGAATGCCGATCAGACTTATTATGGCATGATGCAAATGGATAATTTTGCATTGGCTTTTACTGGTTTAACGGTTTCGGGAACTTTACTTATATTTTTGCTTACACAGAATTATTTTGCTGCCGATAGTGAAAACATAGCGGAATATTTTACGCTGATTCTGTTTGCGCTGGCAGGTATAGTGATCATGGTTTCCTATAAGAACATGTCGATGCTGTTCATTGGTCTGGAGATCATGTCTGTTAGCCTCTACATTCTTGCAGGTATCAGAAAAGGGAATTTTGCTTCTAATGAAGCGTCCCTGAAATACTTTCTGATGGGTGCTTTTTCAACAGGCTTCCTGTTGTTTGGTATTGCACTGATTTATGGCGCTACCGGATCTTTTGACCTTGATACCATCAACAAGTTCCTGGTGAGCAATTATAAGACCATACCAGCTATGTTTTACCCTGGGGTGATTCTGTTGCTGATCGGTTTGTGCTTTAAAATCGGAGCTGCACCATTTCACTTCTGGACACCCGATGTATATGAGGGGGCACCTACGCTGATCACGGCATTTATGTCGACCGTAGTTAAAACCGCTGGTTTTGCTGCATTTTTAAGATTGTTTGCTGGCACCTTGGCTCCACTGCACGATTTTTGGCTGCCACCAATGATGGGTATTGTATGCTTAACATTGCTGATCGGTAATGTTACAGCCCTGTTCCAGAAAAACTTTAAAAGAATGCTGGCTTACTCGAGTATATCGCATGCTGGCTATCTGCTTTTCTCGCTGATCACCTTAACGGGCAATTCATCCAGCAATGTACTGGTGTATGCTGCAGCCTATACTTTTGCCAGTATCATAGCCTTTGCTGTACTGATCCTTGTGAAACAAAAAACCGGAAATGACAGCTTTGAAAGTTTCAATGGGCTGGCGAAACGTAACCCTTTAACGGCCCTGGTGCTTACCGTGGCCATGCTATCGCTGGCAGGCATCCCGCTAACTGCCGGTTTTATCGGTAAGTACCTGATGTTTGTAAATGTGATGAAAGAATACCAAGTATACCTTGTGGTATTTGCCATTTTAAATGCACTGGTTGGCTTTTACTATTATTTTAAGGTTATTGTTGCCATGTACTTCAAAGATGGGCACGAAACCGAGCTCCAGACCCCTGCGCAGTACCAGGTGGCATTGGTATTGTCGGTATTGATTACGGTGATTTTGGGCATATATCCGGCTGTAATTTTAAATCTGATATAGTCTATTCTCTAGATAATTATTTGTAGTTTTACGAATAATTGAAATATGCAAGATTTCTGGAATACGTTACAGCACTTCATTGATCCCGAAAAATTACTTAGAGAAGGTGGTTTTTACGTTGTAATGTTTGTGATCTTTGCTGAAACAGGCTTGTTCTTTGGATTTTTTCTTCCGGGGGATTACCTCTTGTTTCTTGCCGGGATGTTCGTGGCAACAGGTAAATTAGATGTAAATATATATGTCCTGATCATCGGCTTATGTGTTTCTGCTGTATCCGGTAATTTTGTAGGTTATTGGTTTGGACGAAAGACGGGGCCTGTGCTTTACCATCGAAAGGAGTCTTTCTTCTTTAAAAGACGTTATTTGAAGGCAGCAGAAGAATATTATCATAAGCAAGGGGCATTTGCACTGATTATGGGTAGATTTGTCCCGATTGTAAGGACCTTTGCGCCAATTTTTGCCGGTGTCGTAAAGCTGGACTTCAAAAGGTTTGCTTTATACAACGTAGCAGGTGCATTGATCTGGATTGCATCTTTAACTTTGCTGGGTTATTTCCTGGGCAAAAGGTTTGAAAAAGAAATTAACGATTATTTATTATATATAATTATAGGCTTTATTGTTATTACAACTATTCCATTAATCGTCACATTTGTGAGAAAGAAGGTAGTGAAGGATAACAATGACGAATTATCAAATACGCAACAATAAAATGAAAGACGACCATCACCCGTGGCACAGTGTTTCTCCAGGCAATAACGTGCCTGAGACTGTAAATGCCATTATTGAAATTCCAAAAGGATCAAAAGCAAAGTACGAAATCGATAAGGATTCCAATCTGATAAAATTAGACCGCGTGCTGTTTTCATCAGTAATGTATCCTGCAAATTATGGCTTTATCCCGCAAACTTATTGCGATGATAATGACCCACTTGATATTCTGGTATTGTGTTCCGTAGATGTTTACCCCATGACCATCATAGAAGCTAAAGTTATTGGCGTGATGCATATGGTAGACAATGGCGAGCAGGATGACAAGATCATTGCTGTAGCCAAAAACGACCAGTCGGTAAACTACATCAACGACCTGGCTGAGCTGCCTCCGCATACCATGAAAGAAATTGTTAAGTTTTTCCAGGATTATAAGGCGCTCGAAGAAAAGAAAGTAACCATCGAACATTTATTGGGTGTACGTTATGCCCACAAAGTGATACAGGAAAGTATAGAGCTTTACGACAAGAAGTTTAGAAATAATTCTTAAATGGAAGCATTTAAAATATTTTTTACCTTTTTTCTGGTAGCCCTTAATGGTTTTTTTGTTGCGGCCGAGTTCGCAATAGTAAAGGTCAGGGCTTCCCAGATTGAGATAAAAGCTAAGTCGGGTAGCAGGGTAGCGAATATCGCTAAACACATTACCCAGCACTTGGATGGATATCTTGCTGCTACGCAACTGGGGATTACACTCGCCTCTCTGGGGCTGGGTTGGGTCGGTGAATCGGTGATGCACAGTATTGTGCATGATCTGCTGATCAATTTCTCTCTTTCAGAGGTATACATCACTTCTATTTCTACCGGAATAGCCTTTATGTTCATTACCGTAATGCACATTGTATTTGGAGAGCTTGCCCCTAAGTCGGTAGCGATTCAAAGACCAGTTGCCACCACACTTTTCATTGCATTGCCGCTGCAGGGTTTTTATCTGATATTCAGGCCATTCATCTGGGTGTTGAACGGATTTGCCAATGTGGTGCTCAAGATCTTCGGCATTTCCAATGTAGGCGGGCATGATTCTGTGCACAGTACGGAAGAATTACATTACCTGCTGGATCAGGGTAAGGAAAGTGGTGCGCTGGATACCAATGAGCACGAGCTGATCAAGAACGTTTTTGATTTTAATGAGCGTGTGGTAAAAAATATTATGGTTCCGAGAACCAAAATTATGGGTGTAGAGGTTTCTACGCCTAAAAAAGAAGTTGTAGAAAAGATCATTGCAGAAGGATATTCCCGCCTGCCGGTATACGATGACATTATTGATAAAATCATCGGTATCGTCCATGCCAAGGATATCCTTCCTTTACTAGCGGAAAATAAAGACTGGGGCTTGAAGGATATCATCAGGAAGCCTTACTTTGTTCCTGAAACCAAAAAGATCAACGACCTGCTGAGTGAGCTTCAGCAAAAACGCATCCAGATTGCCATTGTCATTGATGAATTTGGAGGTACTGCCGGTATGGTTACCCTGGAAGATATTGTAGAAGAAATTGTTGGCGAGATCCAGGATGAGTACGACGAGGAAAAACCTAACGTTGAAAAGATCTCGGATACGGAATTCATCATCAATGCTTATGCTACGGTTTATGATGTGAACGAGCACCTGCCGCATGATCTGCCGGAGGATGAGGACTTTGATACCGTAGGCGGACTGGTTTCCCATGCTTTTGGCAAGATACCCGAGGTTGGCGACAGTGAGGAATGCTACGGTTACCTGTTCACGATCCTGAAAAAAACTGAACAGAATATAGAAACCATAAAACTGGAACTGGTCATCAGCAAGAAGGATATGATCGACCTCCACTAAAATCAGCACCATGCATGTTTTTTATACCCCGGATATCAGCGCTGATGCGTATTTGTTAAATGAGGAGGAGAGCAGGCATTGTACGAAGGTCTTGCGTTTGGGCTTAGGTGCCCAGGTTTACCTGATTGATGGTGTTGGGGGGCTTTACAAGGCAGAGATTACCGGCGAAACAAAGAAAAATGTAGCCCTTAGGATAATAGAAACCCAAAGAGAATACAACAAGCGCAGGCAACATCTTCATATCGCCGTTGCCCCTACAAAAAATATAGACCGTTTGGAATGGTTCCTTGAAAAGGCTACTGAAATCGGTATTGAAGAAATCACACCCGTGATCTGCGAGCGGTCGGAACGTAAGGTGGTTAAAGAAGACAGGCTATATAAGGTAATCACATCGGCCGTAAAGCAATCGCTCCAGGCTTACCATCCTGTATTGAACCCGCAAATTGCTTTGGCTGACTTCCTGAAGCAAAATAGCAATAGCACTAAGATGATTGCCCATTGCCTGGACAATGAACCCAGGCAGTATATGTGCGAGGTGATACAGCCAGCACAGGGCTATACCGTCCTGATTGGGCCTGAAGGCGATTTTACGCCTAGGGAGATTGAAATGGCTTTGCAGGCAGGCTATAAACCCTTAACTTTAGGTAATACAAGGCTCAGGACGGAAACCGCCGCTCTGGCAGCCTGTTTTGAAGCAAATTATTTAAACAGATGAAAATCAGGTTAGGCGGTTTTTTGGTATTGTTGCTGCTGAGTAGCTTTTGGGTTCCTACCTATAAAATGGCCAAGCTAAAGTATAATGGCGGCGGTGACTGGTATGCGAACCGGACAGCGTTGCCCAATCTGATCGATTTCTGTAATAAAAACCTGAAAACCAATTTTAGTCCGCAGGATGCCATTGTAGAAGTGGGCAGCGCAGAGATTTTCAATTACCCTTTCGTTTATTTAACTGGCCATGGCAACGTTGTTTTTAGTACTGCCGATGCAGCCAACCTACGCAGGTATTTGACAGGTGGCGGTTTTTTGCATATCGACGATAACTATGGCCTGGATAAATTTATCCGTACGGAGATGAAAAAAGTATTCCCGGAGCTTAATTTTGTTGAACTTCCGGCAAGTCACAGCTTGTACAATCAGAAGTATAAATTTCCGAATGGCTTACCTAAGATACATGAGCATGATGGCAAAGCACCCAAAGGATATGCCCTGATATGGGAAGGTAGGATGGTTTGTTTTTATACCTATGAATGCGATTTAGGCAACGGCTGGGAAGATTTTGGTACCTATCCCGGAGATACACAGGAAAAGCGCTCCAGTGCACTTAAAATGGGCGCCAACCTGATACAGTATGTATTAACACAATAGAATAAGCAGATGAAAGTAAAAGTAAATGATCATTATAATTTTGAGGTAACGCTTGAGCGGGACTTGCTTACAATAGAAGGTGCAGCTGTTCAGCTGGATTCATCGGTACTGTCTGAAAAACATGTAAGCGTCATCTACCAGAACAGGTCTTACAATATAGAGCTGGTGTCGGAAGACAAGAGTGAAAAAACCAGCTTAATAAAAGTAAATGGTAATTTATACCATGTTGCCATTCAAGATCAATATGATCTGTTGTTGCAGCAGCTGGGGTTTGACAATTCCAAAACGAGTAAAATGAAGGAGATTAAGGCACCAATGCCAGGCCTGGTGCTGAATGTGGTTGTGGAGGAAGGGCAGGAAGTAAATAAAGGGGATAACCTGCTGGTACTTGAGGCCATGAAAATGGAGAACATTATCAAATCACCTGCAGGTGGAACTGTAAAAAAGGTCCTTGTCAGCAAGGGTGATAAAGTAGAAAAGAACGAAATACTGATACAGTTTTCATAAAAAAGGGCAGGTTAACCTGCCCTTTTTTATGAAAAATATAATCTTTAACGGCTTTTAAAAGCTTTTGCCGGTTTCGTTTTAAACTGTGGTTTTCCGGTCGATCTGATCTCTGGTGCGCCCAGCATGGTCATGGCACACCTGAAGCCGATATCGGCTGTAGCCTCATCTTGCTGCATGAACCGTCTGCTTGCCGGGTTTAACCATAATGCCTGATCGTTCCAAGAACCACCTTTGTAAACTCTTGATTTGTCATTGATCAGGGTAATTTCTCCATACAATTCACTTTGCGGGTCCCTGTAACCCCTTTGGTCGGCGTAGGTGTTTTTTATCGAATCAGCAGGTTTGTTTGCTGAAGCCTGTTTTTCCGCCCAGGTCTGTTTTTTTGCATAAAGTGCATCCGTCATCACCGGTTTATTGTATTTGTCAATAGCCAGCTTTCCAGTTGCAGGGTCAGCAATTTTTTTGTCCTGATAATAGTTCCCACGATATGGGTTAAATGCGTCTGCCGCTTCAAAAGTATGCGAGCGGTAAACATCGGCCACCCATTCATTTACGTTCCCAGCCATATTGTAAAGTCCAAAATCATTTGGCGTATAAGACCTTACGGCTACCGTAATACTACCTTTATCGTTCAATGAACCGCCTACACCCATATAATCGCCTTTGGTCCTTTTAAAGTTGGCAAGGATCAAACCACGGGTACTTTTCTTTGCCGAGCTCAGGCCCAATCCACTCCATGGATAGATCTTATTGCTGTTGATGTTCTCGTATTGCGTATTGCCAATAAGGCCCAAAGCTGCGTATTCCCACTCTGCTTCTGTAGGTAAACGGTAAGGCTGTTTTAAAATGCCATCTTCCAAGCGTACTGTTCTGGTGGCCGTATTTCTACCCCCTGTAGTACCTGCTGCCGCTGTATTTGCAGGATTAAGGTCCTTCATGGCCTTTTTACCTTTGTCGTCATGCTGTCCGGCCAGGTAGGTATCTGTGCTAAAAGGACCAGTTGGCAGCGGAGTTGCGGCGGATGTGGTGTTGGCCCTTGCTGATCCACCATTTAAATCCTTGAAGGTGGTCATTAAACCACGCTCGCGAAGCAGAAGTTCGTTCACACGGTCTGTCCGCCATTCGCAATACCTTTCAGCCTGCTCCCAGGATACACCTACAACAGGATAATCCTGATAAGCAGGGTGTCTCAGGTAATTATCTACATAAGGCTCATTGTAGGAAAGCGGCCTGCGCCATACCAGCGTGTCTGGCATTTCGTTATAATAATACTCGTAATCTTTAGGAAAATTGGTACGGATCCAGTTCAGGTATTCCAGCCAGTTGGTATTGGAAACCTCAGTCTCATCCATATAGAAGGAAGAAACTGTAGTCTCCCTTTTGTGGTTGTACGAACTGAGCTCCTGTCCAGGAACATTGATGGCGCTTCCGCTCATTACAAAAACACCGCCTTCTATCTCTACCAGTCCGGGGCCTGGACCGCGTTTGTACCTGTTGTTTACTACAAAACCACCATATTCCTTCTTGTTATAGTCCATGCCGGTTTTGTCTGATTTGCCCGACCTGGATTTACAGGAGACAAAAGAGGTTACAGCCACAAGGGATATAAGTAAGTATAAGTATGTTTTCTTCATATGGGAATGATATATATGTTCTTTTAAGGCGCCTGATGTTTTGTCTAAAAACACTTTAGCACTACTAAGAGTTAAAATTACGTAAAAAAAGGGTTACGCACCAAGAAGATAATTAATAAAGTGAAAATAACTTTCCGGTTTAAAACCAATAGTTAGGGCAACAATACTTTGAAATTACTGAACACTATGTTAACTTGCAGACAATAATTGTTTAAAATTATTTATAGCGGATGAATTTTAGGTGTATTGTTAAAGCTGCTTTAAGCGTTATCTCCTTAGTGGCAGCTGGAGCAACGCTGCGTGCCCAGGTAGTCCAGCCGGGTACCCAAACCAATGGCAGCCAAGCGAACAACATCATTACTGCGGTACCTTTTTTGCTGATCACACCGGATGCACGTGCAGCTGGTATGGCCGATGCAGGTGTAGCTGTGCAGCCCGATGCCAATGCCATGAGCATTAATCCAGCTAAGCTCGCTTTTTTAGAGAAAAAATACGGTTTTTCTGTTTCCTATAGCCCATGGTTAAAAAGCCTTGTTCCGGATGTAAACCTGACGTATGTCAGCGGTTTCTATAAACCGGATGAGCGAACCACACTTGGCAGCGCGCTGCGTTATTTTAACCTCGGAGAGATTCAGCTTACAGATATAAACCAGCAGGACCTGGGTGTTTACAGTCCGAATGAACTGGCCTTTGACCTGACCTATTCCAGACGTATGGGCGACAGTTTTTCCCTGGGCACCTCGTTGCGTTATATTTATTCAAACCTCAGCTCAGGACAGTTCACTGCCGGACAGGAGACCCATGCCGGATCGGCACTCGCAGTGGATGCATCTGCTTACTTCAAAAAACAGACGGTATTTTTGGGCACTGACGCCATACTTTCGGCCGGGCTCAACATCTCCAATATTGGCACTAAAATGAGTTATTCTGATGGGGGGAACCGGTATTTTCTGCCTGCAAATTTAAAAATCGGGGGAGCATCCACTTTTTTGATGGACGACTATAATCAGGTTACCTTTGCCCTTGATTTTAATAAACTGCTTGCGCCAACAGCACCCGTTTATGACGGAAATGGAAAGATTTTGCAGGGAAGGGACCCTGATCGTTCTGTTCCGGCCGGGATTTTCGGATCCTTTACAGATGCACCGGGAGGTTTCAGCGAAGAGATTAAGGAAGTAAATATAGGGGCAGGGATGGAATACTGGTATAACCAGCAATTTGCCTTCAGGGCAGGTTATTTTTATGAAAGTCCAAAAAAGGGAAACAGGCGCTACGCTACAATTGGGGCCGGGTTAAAATATAATGTATTCAATATTGACATTGCCTATCTTATTGCCAATGCCGAAAAAAGCCCCCTGGCCAATACGCTAAGGTTTACCATGCTTTTCAATTTTGGAGAAGTAAAGCATTGAACAAATACAAAAGATTAAACAGATAAAGAGAATGAAGATTAAAGTAGGTTTTGGATTTGACGTACACCAGTTAAAGGAAAATCATCCTTTTATTGTGGGAGGGGTTCAACTGGAACACCATAGCGGCGCTTTTGGGCACTCTGATGCTGATGTGCTACTGCATGCCATATGCGATGCTTTGCTGGGCGCGGCCAATTTAAGGGATATTGGTTTCCATTTTAAAAATATAGATCCCCGCTGGAAAGGAATTAGCAGCCTGATCCTGTTACAGGAAACTGTAAAACTGCTCAAAGAAAAAGGCTATGAAATCGGGAACATCGATGCCATGCTGTGTATGGAAGCACCTAAAATCAACCCGCATATCCCTGCCATGCAGCAAAATATTGCTGAAGCGGCAGGGATATCAGTAGAAGATATTTCTATCAAGGCCACCACCAATGAGCAAATGGGCTTCGTCGGAAGGGAAGAAGGTGTTGTTGCTTATGCCGTGTGCCTGATACAGCGGTAGATCAGGCTTGTTTCACAAACTGAAGTTCACCCAGGATTTTCACTTCTTCGCTTACCATTACACCGCCTGTTTCCAACGCAGCATTCCAGGTTAAACCAAAATCTGTACGGTTGATCTTGCCGCTGATGGTAAAACCGGCTTTGGTATTTCCCCAGGGGTCTGTAGCAATACCACCAAACTCTACATCCAGTTTTACCGGTTTGTTGATGCCTTTAATCCCCAGATTGCCTTTTAACTTGTAAGTGTCGTCATCTTTTTCAAGTGACGTAGACTCAAAAGTGATTTTCGGGAATTGATCTGCGTCGAAGAAGTCACCGCTTTTCAAATGGTTATCGCGGTCGTTGTTTCCCGTGTCAATAGATGCTGTATCGGCTTCAAATTTAACACTGGCATTCTCGAAATCATCTGATGGACTGGTTAATGATGCGCTTAACGATTTCAGACTGCCAGTTACAGTAGTAATCATTAGATGTTTTACTTTAAATTGTAGTTCGCTGTGTGCGGGGTCTAATGCCCAGTTTGTAGTTGCCATAATATTGTTGTGTTAGGTATTTCAATTATTTAACAACACAAAGTTATGGCGCTATGTTTAGCCGGACATTGATGTATGATAAGAAAAAGTTAAGCTTTAAAATGCTTATGTGCCAGGTCTTTGCGTACCCTGCTTAAAGATTCTGGTGTAATGCCCAGGTAGGAGGCAATCATCCATTGTGGTACCCTTAACGTAAGATTGGGGTACAGCTTGATAAAATTCAGGTAACGTTCTTCAGCCGTTGCGCTGAGCAGCATATTGATCCTTTTCTGCATAAACCTGATGGAATTGTTTAATATGGTGTGGTTCAGGTCATGCATGCAGGGTACTACCTTGGCTGCTTCATTGATGTAATCCTTTGGGATCACAACTGCTTCGGTATGCTCAATAGCATCAATAAAGAAGTCAGAACCTTCATTAAAAAGCATACCATTACGGTCTGACAACCACCATTGCTCAGGGGCAAACTGAATGATGTGTGTTTTGCCTTTGCTGTCGATGGAATAACTGCGTAGGAGGCCGCTCATCACAAAATAACCATGCGTAGAAACTTCACCCTTCATCAGGATCATTTCATTCCGTTCAAAGGTTTTTATTCTCAATTTGTCAGAAATCAGCGCAAACTGTTCGTCGGTAAGGGCTACTTTATTTTGTAAATAGGCTTTAAACTGTTCCAGCATAAGGATATGGATGAATGCTATTTTTTATGAGGTTCAATATTGGAGAAGTCCACGCCGCATTTGCAATTGCCCCCACAAGCACCTTTTTTTTGAAATATTGCACGGTAAACCATACGCCCTACATATAATATAGCGGCAGCAAAAAGTAATATCACCAAGATGCTTTGAGTATCCATAATACAAAATTAGCAGACCTCTCTGCAATTGGGGTCTGTCAAATGTCAATTTACTGTTCCATGAGGCCAATTGTTCCGCCTACCCAGTCAAAATCCTGATTGTACCTCACCCCAATCATTTTGCCCCGGCTTAGCCTGGCCAGGTTAATGCAGAGCCTGGGCGCTTCGCCCTCAGGCCATAAGTACATGAGCCTGATCTCTACCTTTACCCCGCCATCAGGGGCTTGTACCACCGGCTCATATGCTACCTTTTTCTGCAGGATCCAGTTTTCGGGATCAGGAATGCCATGTATGTCGGAGGCTTTTACGTCTATGATTACACCCATCCCTGCAAAAGAGAACAAGGGTTTCAGCACATAGTTTTCCAGATCGGGCGGAGTGCTTTTCAGGGTATTCAGAAAAATAGTTTCGGGGACAAACCTGCTTTTCAGGAAAGGCATGGTGTATTTGCTTATCCTGTAAAACCAGTTGGGGTGGGTAATCCATTCTATATCCAGTTCGGCTCTCGGGTCAAAACTTTCCTTAAACAAGCCGATCTGACCGGCAATCTCATCAAAGATCAGCCGGTTATATATCCTTCTTAACCTAATCTTCTGCTCTCCCTCCCGGTAAAACAGCTCATTCCCTTCTTTAAAGATATCGGTAAGGCTTAATATTTTTATGCCTAAGAGGGCCTGTGTCATAAAAAAATCTATAGCTGTTTTCTGGTTCGGGGCATCCAGGTCCATCAATGCCACTTCATGAGGCTGGTTAGGGCCTACGATTACTTTTTTCAGCAGATCGATGTATTCACCTTCATCCATTCCCCCAAAATAGGGCGTTAAATTTTCGGGCAGTTTAAATGTGCTCTTATAGGCTTTCCCCAAAACAGCCTGGAAGCCATATAAAGACGGGAAGCCCTGCATTTCTATCAGTTTCGGCGTAAGTTTGCCTTGCTCATCTTTACAAACTCCAAAATCAAAAGTCAGAAAATGAGGGTGGCTATTTTCTCCAGGCACATTCCACTGTACAGGAATAGCATTTTGTGTGGATGCGATGAAATCCGGTCCTTTAATCAGGTTAATGATGTCTTCCCCGGCTGCAACTAGCTGTTCTTTTAAGGATGCCGGGATAAAAACAGGTGTCTCCGCCACGCGGAAAGGAATTTTTGTATATCCTTTCTGCAAGGCAAGGATCAGTTTCCGGTACTTTTCTTCGGAAAAGGAAGCGTTGAACTGCTTTCGGTACTGTGCGATCATATCAGGCCTCCTGTAAAGTGTTAATGGCCTCATTTAAAAAATTAGGTAAAACAATGCGCTGCGTTAGGGCAATCCGCATCGGGTCGTCCAGGCTATTGAGCATGTCGTAATACTTTTGTTCCCCATGATTTTTAATGATGACTTTCTTTTTGTCTTCCTGCAGCAGGTAGGTTTTCATGCCCAGGGGATCAGCTTCCGGATGAAACTGGGTGCCTACAATCTCTTTGGTAAAGCGTATAGACATTACACAGCGTTCCAGATCAACATGCGGGCGCTCTTTTTCCAGGGCCAGCACGCTGGCTTCGGCGGCACAGAACAAGGCATCGTTGGGGTTGGTCACCTGCCAGTCGCGGCTGTCTACCGTATAAAAAGGATTTGGCAATCCGGCAAATAAGGTGTCGTCTTCCCCTTCTTCCGTCAGAAAAACAGGAAAAATGCCAAAAGCCGTAGAGCGCCTTCTGATCACCTGGCCCAATCCGAATTTCCGGCAAGCCATCTGGAAAGAGTGGCAGATTAAAAAAACGTGTTTTTTTAGCTGTGTGTTATTTTTATTAAAGGCCACAAGATCATCCAGCAACTTAAAGAAATTATTTTCCCATTGCTGGCCTTCGCCATCGTAAGGACTGCCAGGGCCACCACTTGAAATATAGATGTCGTAATCCAGACCGGGTATTTCGTCTTTTTGTCTTAAATCAAACAGATCAAAGCATAAATCCAGTTCCATTTCCTCCCTGTAACGCAGCAAGACTTCCTGTATCCCTCGCATTCCCTGGTTGGTAACCCCGTTATTCATGTCAATAACAGCTACCTTAATCTTATTTCTGTCGGTCATAACCACTACTTAGCCCCAATCAATGTTTGTGTAGTAATGTAGTCTACTACGGCCTCAAAGTTACCAAATTGTTCGTAAACAGACAATTGCCGGTCAGCTCCTGTTCCGTTTTCCAGTATCTTCGTCACATAATTGATTTCGTTGCGGCAGCCCAGGTCGTCTACCACATCGTCTACAAAGTCGAGCAGTTCCAAAACCAGATTGCGACAATTCACTTCCATTTCCTTGCCGAAATCGATCAGGTTGCCGTCGATCCCATAACGTGCAGCCCGCCACTTGTTCTCGTTAATGAGTGCCCTGGAATAGCTGATGAACTTCATGTTTTGCAGGCGAAGCTTATACAATTTGGCACATAGAGCCTGGAAAAGGGCCACAAAAGCCATGGTTTCGTCAATCAGCATCGGGCAGTCGCAGATCCTGAACTCTATGGTCTCAAAAAAAGGATGTACCCTGATGTCCCACCAGATCTTTTTGGCATTGTCGATGCTGTTGGTCTTGATGAGCAGCTTTACGTAGTTGTCGTAATCTTCAATACTGTTGAAAATATCGGGGATGCCTGTCCTCGGAAATTTGTCAAATACCTTCGTACGAAAGGATTTATAGCCGGTATTTCTGCCCTCCCAAAAAGGAGAGTTGGTAGACAGCGCAAATACATGGGGCAAAAAGTAACGCACCTGGTTGGCAATGTGTATGGCCAGCTCTCGCGATTGAAAACCCACATGCACATGCAGGCCAAAGATCAGGTTGGAACGGGCTGCCTCCTGAAGTTCATTTACAATTTCGCTGTAGCGTGGGTGTTCAGTGATCAGCTGCTTTTCCCAATGGGAAAAGGGATGTGTGCCTGCCGCACCTATTCTCAGGCCGAGTTCTCCTGCAAGCTGGGAAACTGTGTAACGCAGCTGAGAAATCTCTTCCCGGGCCTGTGTTGTATTTCTGCAGATACCGGTGCCCACCTCTACTACCGCCTGGTGCATTTCTGCCTTTACCTGGTCTTTGTGTATTTTTTGTGCTGCTTCAACTATTTTCTGGTCGTGCGAGGTCAGTTCCCTGGTCACAGGGTCTATTACCATATATTCTTCCTCGATCCCAAGTGTAAAATCGTTCATCATGTTTTTCCCTCCTAATGGTAACTGTTCTTATTTTTTAGCTGCAGCAGTTTTAGCAGGGGCTTTTTTTACTGAAGGTTTGCCAATAAGCGGTAAGCCTGCCGCGCTGGTCTTGATGTACTCGCCCCAGGTCAGATTGTCCTGGTCGTTTACCTGTGCCCTTGCCCTTTCAATGGCATACTTTGCGCTGGTTTCTACCACCCAGTCGAAGTTTTCCTGTCCAACGCTGGCTACATCAGCATCCGGCGCCGGGTTACAGAAATCTATGGCATACGGAATCCCGTCGCGTACGGCAAATTCCACGGTATTGAAGTCATAACCCAGGTACTGGTTCAGCTTAAGTACATAATTTTCGATGGTTTGCAGCAGCTTTTTACTGGAAGGGGGGGTGTTTACCACGTAACGCAGGTGAAAAGGGTTGCGGGGTTCGTATTGCATAATGCGTACATATTTTCCACCAATACAATAGCAGCGGAAGTATTCCTCAAAAATGATCTCTTCCTGCAGCATCATTACCGTTTGTTTGGTCTGACTGTGCTTGTCGAAAAAGTCTTCCTTATCGTTTAACTTGTAAACTTCTTTCCAACCTCCGCCATCAAAAGGCTTCATATAGGCCGGAAAACCGGTATATTGAAAAATCGCATCCCAGTCTAACGGAAATACCAGATTGCTGAACGACTGGTCTGAAGTATCATCCGGCTGTTCGTAAGAAGGGACCAATGCTGTTTTTGGTACCGGTACACCTAGTTTTTCTGCAAGGGCATTATTAAAAAATTTCTCATCGGCACTCCACCAGAAGGGGTTATTGATAACAGCCGTTCCGGTAATCGCCGCGTTTTTCATCGCAGCGCGATAAAAAGGGACATCCTGTGAAATACGGTCGATAATGACTGCATAATTTAAAGGCTCGGCCTGGAAGATCTTGTCGATACTGACAAATTCGGCCCGGAATTCCTTTCCTCCCATCTGGTTCACACGTTTTACAAAAGCTTCCGGAAAAGATCTTTCCTTCCCAAATAAAATTCCAATTTTTTTCATCTTTCAATTTGTTTTTCAGGGGTATATATTCAGTTTAGGGATGTCTGTTGATAGGGGTTTATGGCAATTGACTTAAATATTCGGGTAACATTTGCCGCCATATGGGCCAGTCGTGATCTGCATTCTGTCTGATGTCCAGCCAATGATGGATACCTTTGTTGTGCAGGGTCTGAGACATACGTTCATTGTCTGCACGGCACATGTCCCGGTCTGTGGTGCCAAGTATGATCTTCATGTGCCAGAGCTCCGGGTTGTTGTCGTTTGGTACAAAATCTACAGGGTTGTTAAAATAAACGTCATCGTTATAGAATCCGTCAAGCTGTCCTTTTATGTCGAACGCACCACTCATACTGAACAGGTGGCTCACTAGCCAGGGATGCCTGAAAGCAAAGTTGGCGGCATGGTAGCCTCCAAAACTGCAACCTGCAGCAATGATCTTTGCGTGCCCGGTTTCCTGTCGCATCAGGGCCGAAACTTCTTCGAGCAACAGTTTATCATACCAGATATGGTTTTTTACCCTGTCTGCCGGATGGATGTCTTTATTGTACCAGCTCATACGGTCTATACTGTCTGCGCAGTACACCTTAATCTTTCCCTCGTCTATGAACCAGCGAATGGAATCTATCATTCCAAAATCCTTATTCTCAAAATACCGGCCCATGCTGGTAGGAAACAACAACACCGGGTAGCCGCTATGTCCAAAAGCGAGGAGTTCAAAATCGGCGTTCAGATTGTGACTATACCACTTTTTATATGCTTCTTCCATAGCGCGACAGATTAGATGCTTTAAGTTAGACAAACAATTTGTTAAAGAGCAAACAATAATTGCATTTATTCGTCTTAATTTAACTTTTTTACAAAAAGCACTGAGTCGCTCAAGTATTTTTTACAGAGATTATTAACTTTGCGAATTATTTGTGAGAAAGGGGAATCGCTGAATTATGTATACTGTCATGTTACTTCCGGAAGTTGTAAAAACTGAACATATTTTAAAATCTGTTTGCCTGAAAAGGGAAGTAGCGCTGGAGATCTTTATTCCGGAGAACCTGCTGGGCAATGAGCAGCTGAACCTGCTGTTGCTGAACGATGGACAGGATACAGGAGCACTTCAGCTTCAGGAAACATTGAACCGCCTTTACCGCAATTTTAAAATGGAGCCACTTGTTGTGGTTGCCATTAAAGCTGGCACTGAGCGCCTGCAGGAGTATGGCGTGGCTGGTATGCCTGATTTTTTGGGTAGGGGAAGCAAAGCTGGAGCTTATACCGATTTTATCATAAAAGAGCTTGTGCCATTTGTACAGACTGAAGTTGAATTGCCGATCAATGGCAAGCGGGCTTTTGCAGGATTTTCGCTGGGAGGGCTTAGCGCTTTTGATATTGCCTGGAACAATGACAACTATTTTGATGCGGTAGGTGTTTTTTCCGGATCTTTCTGGTGGCGGAAAAAAGACCTGAAAGAAGGTTACACCGATAATGACCGCATTTTGCACCAAAGCATAGCAGAAACAATAGCAAAGCCTGAACTGAAATTCTGGTTAATGACCGGAACGGAAGATGAGCAGGCCGACCGGAACAGGAACTTTATTATCGATTCTATTGACGATACAATTGATGTCATTAAGGAGCTCCTGAAAAAAGGCTATGAGCGACCACATGACATCTGCTATTATGAAATGGTTGGGGGCAAACATGAAGTGCCTACCTGGGCAAAGGCGATGCCTGCGTTTTTATGCTGGGCGTTTGGCCGGAAAATTACACCTATAGATTAATTTCTGCATAAAAACTTAATACCTGGCTTAAGCTAATTGCTTGATATGTCGATAATAAACGCTATCTTTGCGCGAAAAATCAGACGCATTTTATGCAAAAAATTAGAAATATAGCAATCATAGCCCACGTTGACCACGGTAAAACTACACTGGTTGATAAGATCTTACACTCTTGTTCAATCTTCCGTGATAACGAACAATCCGGGGATTTAATACTTGATAACAACGATCTGGAACGTGAGCGTGGTATCACCATCGTTTCGAAAAACGTTTCGGTTAAATATAAGGATGTTAAAATCAATATCATTGATACTCCGGGTCACGCCGACTTTGGGGGTGAGGTAGAAAGGGTATTGAAGATGGCCGACGGTGTACTTTTACTTTGCGATGCTTTTGAAGGTGCGATGCCTCAAACCCGCTTTGTAACTCAAAAAGCACTTTCTTTAGGTTTAAAACCAATAGTCGTTGTAAACAAGGTAGATAAAGAAAACTGCCGCCCTGAAGAGGTGTACGAGCAAATTTTTGAATTGTTCTTTAACCTTGAAGCAACTGAAGACCAGCTGGACTTCCCTGTAATTTATGGTTCTTCCAAACAAGGATGGATGAGTACAGACTGGAAGGTCCCTACTACAGATATTTTTGCGTTACTGGATACTGTAGTTGAAAGCATTCCGCCTGCACCTGTTAACGATGGTACGCTGCAGATGCAGATTACCTCACTTGACTACTCTTCTTTCGTTGGCCGTATCGCTATCGGGCGTGTACATCGCGGGAGCATTAAGGAAAACCAGCCGGTTACCCTGATCAAACGTGATGGAAAGATTGTAAAATCGAGGGTAAAAGAATTGTATACCTTTGAAGGGCTTGGAAAAATTCGCACTACAGAGGTCAAATCTGGTGACATCTGCGCTGTTGTGGGTATTGAAGGATTTGATATTGGCGATACGATTGCTGATTTTGATGCTCCGGAGCAACTGCCCGTAATCAAAATTGACGAGCCGACGATGAACATGCTGTTCACCATCAATAACTCTCCTTTCTTTGGTAAGGAAGGTAAATTCGTGACTTCACAACGTGTGAAAGAACGTTTGTACAAAGAGATGGAAAAAAACCTGGCGCTGAAGGTTGTTGAGACCGAATCGCCTGATGCCTACCTGGTTTACGGAAGAGGTATCCTGCACTTGTCGGTACTGATCGAGACCATGCGTCGTGAGGGTTATGAAATCCAGGTTGGCCAGCCGCAGGTTATTGTTAAGGAAATTGACGGTAAAAAATGTGAGCCGGTTGAGACCCTGATCGTGGATGTTCCGGGTGAGGTTGCTGGTAAGGTAATTGAGCTGGTAACGCAGCGTAAAGGCGAGCTGCTGATCATGGAGCCAAAAGGCGATCTGCAGCACCTTGAGTTTGAGATTCCATCACGTGGTATCATTGGCTTAAGGAATAACGTGCTTACGGCAACAGCAGGTGAAGCCATCATGGCACACCGTTTTAAAGCCTACGAGCCATGGAAAGGAACTATTCCGGGCAGATTAAATGGTGTTCTGGTGTCTATGGAAAAAGGCAATACTACTGCCTATTCAATTGATAAATTGCAGGACCGCGGACGTTTCTTTGTTGATCCTGGAGTGGATATTTATGAAGGCCAGATCCTGGGTGAACATATACGCGATAATGACTTGGTAATCAATGTGGTTAAAGGAAAAGCGCTGACCAACATGCGTGCTTCTGGAAGTGACGACAATACCCGTATTGCACCAGCCATTAAATTCTCATTGGAAGAGGCTATGGAGTATATCCAGGCTGATGAATACATTGAGGTAACGCCGGTAAGCATGCGTTTACGCAAGATCTATTTGACAGAGAACGAACGTAAGATCAATGCGAAGAAATTTCAATAATTAGCATCTTGCTTTGAAAATAGAAAACCTGTAAGCCATGGCTTACAGGTTTTTTTATGGGCTTAATCGTTGGTTTTGCGGTGGCGGACAAAATATACTGCCAGGTTGGCCGCAATCACAATGTGGTTGATGAGGTTGGGCACCAAGCCATAGTATCGGGTAAATATGCGGAAGCGCTCTTTTAAGCTGGCCAGATGTTTTTTCTTGGATATGCCACCAACCAGGTATTTGGCTACATACATATGGGTGTTTACAATGCTGGATGCATTTTTAGTTGCCCTGATGATCCAGTCGATATCTGAACTGTATTTATATTTAAGGTTAAAAGCCCCGGCTATGCTCCTTTTTACATAGATAGCCTGGTGGCTAATGCTCATGCCATATTTAAAGCTTTTCCAGTTGAAGTGTTCCGGAGCACAGTGACGCCTTTGGCCCAGGCTTTGCCATTGTTCATTGAACATTTCGGTTTCGCCGTAATAGATGTCGGCCGATGCAGCACTTTCAAATACTTCTTTCACGGTTTCAGGAGCATACAACTCATCGCCAGAGTTCATAAACAAGACGTAGTCGCCCGTTGCCAGCCGAAGACCTTTGTTCATGGCATCGTAAATGCCTTTGTCGGGTTCGGAAATGAATTGCGCCAGCCTGGATTTATAGTTATAAATGATGTCTTTGGTACCGTCAGTTGATGCGCCATCAATAATGATGTATTCTATATTCGGATAGGTCTGGTTCAGTACAGAACGCATGGTGCGTTCTATGTCTTTCACGTTATTGTATACGATGGTGATGACGCTTAATTTTGGTTGCATGGGCTTGGACAAAGGTTATTTGGGTTGGAGATCGAGGAGCGACTGGTACAATAACTGGTGCTTTCCGGCAATAACAGCTTCAGAGAATTGGCTCAAGATGGTCCGACGTGCTTCTTTCTGGATATCAGGAGCATTTTCATCGTGATACAGCCATTCTATTCCGGTGGCCAGGTCTTCAGCCGACTGGTATTCGGCCAGATACCCGTTTTCGAGGTGTTTTACCATGTCGGGAATGCCGCCGGTTTTAAATGCCACTACAGGCGTTGCACAGGCCAGGCTTTCCATGACAGTATTGGGCAGATTATCCTCCAGCGAAGGGGCGATGAACACATCGGCAGCGGAATAACACTTGGCCAGGTGCTCATCGTTGTTGATGTTGCCTAAAAAAGTGGTCTTGAAAGGGAACTCCGGCAGTTCAGCATTGCCTTTATTACCAAATATGACCAGTTCTATCTTTTCTTTTATGATGCCCGGCCTTGTAGCCAGGTCGTTTAACGCATCAATGAGGTACGAGGTGCCCTTGTGCTTGTCATTTTTTGAGGGCATAAAGCCGCTCATCATGACAAATTTTTCGGGGCTGATCTTCAGTATTTTTTTTGCTTCTGCTTTTACATAGGGTTTAAATACCTGGGTTTCGATGGTATTGGGAATTACAGTCACCTCCCTGAAGCCCATAAGGCTGCTTATCTTTACTGACTTTGCCATCCAGTTGCTTGGGGCAACGATATGGCAGTTGAGTTCGGAGTAGGCTTTCTTTTTGCGCATCCAGGTTTTATGGGAAAGATCGTTTTTTCCGTTGAACCTGAGTAGGGGGCAGGAACCGCATTCTTTGTGGTAGTTTTCGCAGGAGTAGCGGACATGGCAACCACCGGTAAAGGCATTGCTATCATGAAAGGTCCATACAACTGGTTTTTCCAGTTCATCCAGTTCGGCCAGGAATTTGGGCGATAGGAAGCCATGATTGATCCAGTGCAGGTGTATAATATCGGCTGATTTAACTTCAGGATGATCGATAACTGAGCGCCCAAACCATTGCAGGGAAAAAGGTGTTTTTACGGCTTTTGTAAATGCTTTTGACAGGTAACGCTCGGCCAGGATATGGAATATTGCCCAGGCTTTTTGAAATGGGTTTTTACTGAAGGTACCTGTCTTGCTGCTGGGGCTGAACTGGAAATAGACCATCACTTTTGATGAAGTTCCCGAAGCATTCAATGCCTCACTTAACCGCAGGCAGGCACGTCCGGCGCCGCCGTTACCTTCGTACGTATTTAAGTGGACTACTTTCAATTTCTCAAATTTACATATTATTGTTAACCTTTATTAAAAGTGTTACGTATTTTCGCTGCTTCAGGAGCTTTGCCCAGCAGTCGGAAAATTTAGCAAATAATACGTGAAAATAACGACAGGTAAGGAAACTTGTTGTCGGTTTATTTATTGAAGAAAGCATTATTATGGATAATCTGTTAACAGACAGATCATTTTGGGTAAATTATTGGGAGCGTAAAACCGGCTTGTCGGTTAGGATTCCTGCAAACTATTTGTTCCATGAGCAATTATCTGCCATCATTAAAGGACAGTCTGTAAAAACAGCGATAGAGCTTGGCGGTTTTCCAGGTTATTATGCGGTTTTTTTGAAAAAATATTTTAGCCTGGATGTTACCCTGCTGGATTATTTTGTGCATCCTCCGGTTACCAGGGGTTTATTGGAAGCCAATGCGCTGAAAGAAGAGGATATTCATATCATTGAAACAGACCTGTTCAGTTATGTGCCGGAACAGCAGTTTGACCTGGTACTGTCTTGCGGGCTGATTGAGCATTTTAAAGATACGGCGGATATCATTAACCGACATATTGCCTTTGTAAAACCGGGCGGAACCTTATTTATTACCCTTCCCAATTTCAGGGCTTTAAACGGCTGGCTTCAAAAATCTTTTGATAGGGAAAATTACGATAAACACAACATCGGCTGCATGGATCCCCGCCTTCTGGAAAGGATTTGCAGGGAGGCGGGCCTTACCGTTGTGCAGTCGCGGTATTTCGGGCATTTTAGTTTATGGCTGGAAGATGAGCAGCAAAAGCCCGCAGGCCTGCGCCTGTTTAAAAAGGCACTGTGGCTGGTGGGTAAGGTATTTACCAAAATATTTCCCTTTAATTCAAGGCAATTGTCACCTTATATCATTCTTGAAGCTAGAAAGCCCTAAGTTTAAAACTGGTACTGCTCTGCCCCTGGCTTAGCTTTTTAAACGCTGAATGACGTATCGTTTTAATCTTTGCCAAAGGGAACCTTTCCTGGTGGAGAGGAAGTGTTTTATGGCTGCATACGCTTTTGGATCTTCTTTGATCTCATCTGGGAACGTGGAGATTGGTTTTGGATTGATGATTACGTTGTAAATTTCATTGATCCCGGAATGGACACCACTGCCGTCGTGACCAATGTTATTGACCATTGAATGGGAGGGATTTAGGGTGAGGCCGCCCCTTAAAAAAATAGAAGCATACCAGCGGATTGCCCAGGAATTGTTCTTCCCATTTTTAAAATCGAGCATTTGTTTCCAGAAATTCATGTTGTGCTCTATGGAGAAAGCATTTTTTTGATTTTTGTCAAATCCCGATATAAGTATATCTATATTGGGCTCAAAGTGCTGCCAGGCCCTATCCCATGTGGCCCATCCCCAGCTGGTTGCTGCACGGTAAAAAAAAGTTTCAGGCAAGTCCGGGGCTTTCAGGTTATACATATATGCCCCGATATGCATCACTTTGTCTTCTTCGCGGTACTTATTCAGGGCTTCGTTAAAATAGGTTAAGGTATAAGGAGAAGTAATGAGATCGTCTTCCAGTACAATGACCTGCCGGTAATCCTTAACGAGGCGGGTTACGCCTGCGATTACGGAATTGGCAAGTCCCATATTGGCCGGCCGCGCTATGATTTCTATTGATTTGAACCCGCTGATATTTCGGAGCAGTTCCCTTACCTGTGCTACACTGTCTTCATCGGCAGCTGATTTTGGTCCATCAGAAAAAACGAACAACCTGCTTTCGGAAGCCAGCTCATTCTCTTTTAAAAACTTTAAGGTCCGTGCGGTATGCTGCGGGCGGTTATATACGAATAAGGCAATGGGGGCGAAGGTTTGCATGTTCAGAATATCTGCAGTTTGTTTGCTGATTTTTTTGTTAAAATGGTATAGGCATTGCCAAACTGCTCTTTTTTCTTTTTCCCCAACAGGCTGCTGAGCAGTTTTTTTAGTCTGTACTCCAGATCTATTTTCAGTACCTTAACAACAGATTTGTTTCGTTTTCTGTTCACAAATTCATTGAATTTAGTGGCTTCGGGATTGGTTAATGAAACTTTGTCCGATAAAATTTCGAGCCCTTCGCTTTGCAGCAGGAAGCGAAGGAGGGTTGGGCTGTACATGTTGATGTGGCCGTAGTCCAGAAAATGTTTCATCCGCTGGTCAACCCCAAAGCGATAGTCGAGCGGGACTTCTATGGCGATAAACCGGGCTACGCGTTTGAGTTCTCTCAGCAGCAGCCGTTCATGCTCTACATGCTCCAGCACATGCGTCAGAATAACCAGGTCAAATGTATCATCGGGATAAGGAATGTTATATCCGTCAAAAGCCTGTGCTTCCACGAGTTTATCCAGGTTCCTGTTTCTGATCAGTTCTACACCACTGGAAGCAATTTCCAAAGCATACAACTGCTGGCCAAAGTTCCACTGGTCTAAAAAATGGAGCACACTACCGTCTCCGGCTCCAACCTCCAAAACCTTTTGGAAAGTTCTGTTTTTACAAACCTCAATGAGGTTTTGCGCTTTGGCCCTGGCGCCAAGCAGGCGCCATTCTGTATCGCTTTCTTTATAGAAGTTGTCGTATGCCCGGACTACGGTATCGGTAATTTTAGTCATGCAGGAATTGAAAGTTGCGTAAAGGTATCATTTTATAGTTTTATCTGTATTTTTACGCAAAAATTGATTGATCTTCAAAACAGGGCGTCCTTTTGTAAAAATAGATGAATGCTGGCTAAAAAGAGAATTTATGTTAAAGAAACTAATTGCAAAATACTTACCTGTTCATTATTTCAGCTCATCCAGATCGTATTCACAGGATGGTGAGGACATGATCCTTAAATCCATTTATGAAGGGAGGAAGGACTACAAAGGTTTCTTTGTTGATGTAGGGGCACACCATCCGGTGAGGTATTCCAATACGCTTTTTTTTTACAAGAGGGGCTGGAGGGGCATTAATATTGAGCCCACCCCCTCAGCCATCAAACCTTTTAACCTGTTCAGAAGAAGGGACATTAACCTGAATATTGGTGTAGGGGAAAGCCGGGACACGCTGACTTTCTATTGTTTCAATGAACCTGCGCTGAACAGTTTTTCGAAGGATGTTTCAGAAAAAATTGTAAAGGAAAGGCCAAAATACAAGATCATAAAGGAAGTGAAGATTGATGTATTCCCACTTGCTGAAGTGTTTGATCAATATTTACCCGCAGGCACCAGGATAGATTTTATGACCATAGACGTAGAGGGGCTTGATTTTGAAGTGCTGAAATCAAACAATTGGGAGAAGTATAAGCCTGAAGTGCTGCTGGTTGAAGAGAATATCAATGTGGATGAAATGGGCAATTCGCGGATATATCCTTTTTTGAAGGAGAAAGGCTATGTTTTTTTTGCCAAAACCTTAAGGACCTGCATTTACCGCCTCAACAGCGCTGGCTAACGTTTTCTTATCTTCTGAAACAGTGTAATCAGGAACAGTGATTTCAGCATCATAAGGGCCTGACGGCGTAACTGCGGGATGAAGACAACGAAGAAGGTAGAAACAAAATAGGAGATCAGGGTAGCTACTGCGGCGCCCAGTGGCCCCATAACCGGAATGAGCCAGAGGTTGAGCAGGATGTTGACTATAGCCCCAACGGTAGTTCTGATGAAAGTGATCTTGTTGAGGTTTTCGGCAATCATGTATTGGGTGTTGGCAGTACCCAGGAAAACAAAAATGCCCGACCATACGTGTACGGCCAGGATGGGTGCCGCACTGGCATATTCGGGCTTAAACAGTTTATAGATCAGCGGTGCCGCTATGGTAACGACCAAGGCAAAGAGTATGCTGAACCAGACCATAATATCGTACAGGTTCTGCAGTCTTTTCTGATACCTTTCCGGGTCATCCCTCCGGGCATTGAGGATGGCAGGGAACAGGGAGCTGACAATGATGGTGGGCACAAAATACCAGGCCGAGCTGAAAGCGACAGCTGTGCTGTATAAGCCCTGTGCTGCAGGACCGCTCATTTCATGCAGCATCAGCTGGTCGATATACATGTACAGGGATACCATGATCCCGGAAATGATGAGCGGCCAGGAAAAAGAGATCAGTTTTCTGGCGAGCCTCAGGTCGAATTTCCATTGTCCTACACTTCTTCCCTTGCGGTTGTATACGGCAAGATAACCCAGTGCCAGTGAGATGAAGTCGAAAATAGATGCATATACGAACCAGACCAGCGCGCAATTGCTGAATATCAGTACCAGTTTTATGCCCGCAGCAAGCAGAGTAGCGGTAATCTGTACCTGCATGATGTATTTGGACTGGACTTCTGACTGGAAATAAGAGTCGATGATGTTGAAGGATTGAAAAAAACCCGTAAAGGAAAGGATGAGCACATAGAGGTAGGGCGTTTTTTCCAGTCCGAAGAACTGCCAGCTAAGGTAAATTACAGGGATGCAGAGCAA
Organism: Pedobacter africanus; assembly: GCF_900176535.1. Taxonomy (NCBI): domain Bacteria; kingdom Pseudomonadati; phylum Bacteroidota; class Sphingobacteriia; order Sphingobacteriales; family Sphingobacteriaceae; genus Pedobacter; species Pedobacter africanus. Next base: position 2,950,077 of record NZ_FWXT01000001.1, read on the forward strand.
TCCGGCCATCAGCCTCATGCCAAAAGCAGTACCTAAAATACGGTCGCGCTCTTCAGGATAGGCATGCAGCTCCTTTACCGTAAACTGATCGAGCCCCAGGGAGGCCACTGCAGCAAAAAGGGCTACGTAAACGATGGCGCCGTTTAATATTCCGTTGTTAAAGGCACCCAGGTGATTGGCAATCTGTATGCTAACCAGCATTTTGATAACCAGGCTCCCTATCTTTCCAAACATAAGCATGCCTGTATTTTTCAGGTACTTGTTGAATGCTTCATGGTCAAAGCCTTTAATGGCGGGGAATTTCATGCCTGCAAAGATGCAAAATTAAAAATGATGGAGCAGTTCTTCCAGGTTATTGATTTGCCATTCCACATCGCCTGGCTTATCCTTGTTCAGCGGATTGAAATAAATGGCTTTCATGCCAAAGTCCTGCGCCCCTCTGATGTCGGCCTCCAGGCTGTCACCAATCATGATGCTCTCGTGCTTCTGGGCCTGTGCTTTGTTAAGGGCATATTCAAAAATGGCTTTATGAGGTTTGTTTACGCCTACATCTTCAGAGATGATGACATTGCGGAAGTATGGGTTTAAGCCGGAAACATTCATTTTGGTAAGTGTGGTTTCCTTAAAGCCGTTGGAAATGATATGCAGTGTATATTTTTTGTAAAGATAGCCCAGTACTTCTTCAGAGCCCCTGAAGAGATTGGTTTTGGTGGGGCTGATGCGTACATAGTCTTCCTCGAACTGCGTAGGGATCTGATCGGGTTTTACCCCAAGCTGCCTGAAGGTTTTGTTGAACCTTTGTGACCGCAACTGTTCCTTACTGATCCTGCCTACGTGGTATTCTGCCCACAGCTGGTGGTTATTTTCGGTGTAGGTAGCAATAAACTCCTCGCAGGAACGGAGGCCAGCTTTTTCGAGCTGGTACAGTTCATAAAGTTCCTTTAGTGTTTCCTGGGCATTGCGGTCGAAATCCCAGATGGTATGGTCTAAATCAAAAAAAATATGCTTGATCATGCTTTATGTTCTCGGGTAACAGGGAGCTAGACTTTTGGCCCATAGGCCAGGTCGCCGGCATCTCCCAATCCGGGCACAATGTACGATTTACTCGTCATTTCTTCATCAATAGCCCCTATCCATAATTTTGCTTTGGGCAGGTTTGCCCTTACATGCCTGATGCCTTCAGCGCTGGCGATGGCCGATACGATATGCAATTCTTTGATCGGATAACTGCGCATCAGTTCTTTACAGCAAAGCACCATACTCATGCCGGTAGCCAGCATGGGGTCGGCCATGATTACGATCCTGTTACTTAGGTCTGGTGTGGAAACATATTCGAGTGCGATTTCAAAGCTACCGCTCTTGTGCACTTTTCTGAAGGCCGCCAGAAATGCGGATTCCGCCCTGTCGAAAATATTGAGCATGCCTTTGTGCAAGGGAATCCCCGCGCGGATGATGGTAGCGAGTACCGGCTGCTCTGTCAGTTTAACCGTTTGTGCAATGCCCAGTGGGGTTTGTGTTTCTGTTTTGGTATAAGCAAAGGTACGGCTGATTTCCATTGCAAAAAATTCTCCGATGCGTTCCATGTTGTAACGGAAGCGCATGGAATCTTTCTGAATGTTTTCGTCCCTGATCTCAGCGACAAAAACATTTGCAATGGAATTGATTTTACTGAGCTCAAATATCATTATATAAAGATAAAAAATAAAAATGGCCATTTACCAGTTTAACACTATCTAAAAGTTCATTCAACTGTAACAACAATGCTTCGGTGGTTTTGTTGTTAAGCAGTGCCAGGTCTGTCGCTGCGACAGGGTGAATGATTAGCCTTGTGGTTTGCTCGAGCTGAAGATCGTACCATAGGAAGGGGCTGCAGGTTCCGGCCCTGAAGCCAGGCTGGTTGCTGTAATACATGCTGTAGTCATTGCCCGTATTGTTTTTAATCAGTCTGATATAACTTTTTGGCAGCAGTAGCTGCGCATCAAAATGAGCGGCGCTGTTTGCCGGTGAGATAAATACCTGCGCTGTTTTTATAGATCCTTCCTGCTGCATTTGTACAATAAGCTGATGGACACAGGCGAGTTTTTCCTGGTCGTTTGTTGTGACCCTGCGGATCATTGATCTGAAATAACCAGCCATACGGGCAATCGGGCTTAGAGCTTTTGTTTTTGCAGGAAGGGCATATACAGGGTTAAAAGAGAATTCCCTGGAGCCAAAGGAGAGTTCAGGGAAATGTTTTAACAGGATGTTTTTAAGGAGCAGTGCCCAGCCATCTATCACCGGAAGTTTTAATAGGCCGGCATGGTACTGCAGACTTTGTAAGGGTGCATAAAGGTTGTTGTCCTGCGCTGGTGGCAGGTATTCTTCATACCTGCTTAGGAAATAGAAGGATGCAGCAAAAACATCGAATGGCAGCGTACTTTTTTCGACAGCGAAAGGCACTTTATGGTCGCCAAACCGGGTTGTGCGGATTTGCTGTGCTGTTATTTTATGTTCAAGCAGTAGCTGCGCACTTTTAAAGAACAATTCACCTCCGATAGGTTGGGGAGCATAACAGAATTTGGGCAGTGTAGATTGCACGAATTCTTCGATGCTGACACTAAAGCCTACCTCGGTTTTAAGGATGTCATGGAATATAAAGTTGAAGATGTACTTTATGCGGGGCGTAAGCAGGGGTACGTAAATCAGAAGCTTCATGAGGAATAAATTTAGCATATTATTCTTTATATTTGATGCCCATCTCAGCTCATTAATCACATATACTCAGGAATGAAATTTAAAATTGTTTCAGACTACAAACCGACAGGAGATCAGCCCAGTGCCATTAAACAATTGGTTGAGGGTGTTAAGGCCGAAGAGCATTACCAGACCCTACTTGGGGTAACCGGTTCGGGTAAAACCTTTACCATAGCTAATGTGATTCAGGAAACGCAAAAACCCACCCTGATCTTAAGCCATAACAAAACACTGGCAGCCCAGTTGTACGGGGAGTTCAAGCAGTTTTTTCCGGAAAATGCGGTGAACTATTTTGTGTCTTACTATGATTATTACCAGCCAGAGGCCTTTATTGCAAGTAGCAATACCTATATAGAAAAGGACTTAAGTATTAATGAAGAGATTGAAAAACTGAGGCTGCGGACTACTTCTGCGCTAATGTCGGGCCGCAGGGATGTGATTGTGGTTTCTTCTATCTCCTGCATTTATGGTATGGGTAATCCAGAGGATTTTTCAAGGTCCGTATTCCGCTTTTCTGTGGGTACGCGGATTTCGAGAAATTCTTTTCTGCATAGCCTGGTAGAAATTCTATATGCCCGGACAACAAATGATTTTAAACGGGGGACTTTCAGGGTAAAAGGTGATACCGTGGATATTTTTCCTGCCTACCTGGATTCAGCCTACCGGATTTCGTTTTTTGGTGATGATATTGAGGAACTGAGTGTGATTGACCCCGTTACAGGTAAGACACTGGAAAAGCTGGAAGATATGGCCATTTACCCCGCCAACTTATTTGTAACTCCTAAAGAGCGGTTCAACTCGTCGATCTGGGGGATACAGGAGGAACTGGAAGTGCGCAAGAACCAGCTGATTGGGGACCGTCACTTACTGGAGGCAAAAAGGCTGGAGGAGCGGGTGAACTTTGATATAGAGATGATGAAGGAACTGGGATATTGTTCTGGTATTGAAAACTACTCCAGGTTTTTTGATGGCCGCGCCCCGGGGATGCGACCTTTCTGTCTGCTGGATTATTTTCCGGATGATTATCTGATGGTGATTGATGAAAGCCATGTTACTGTGCCGCAGATCCGGGCGATGTATGGAGGAGACCGATCGAGGAAGATGTCGCTGGTTGAATATGGCTTCCGTTTGCCTTCGGCACTGGACAACAGGCCGCTGAATTTTGATGAGTTTGAGCGCCTGGCTCCGCAAACCATATATGTAAGTGCTACACCTGCAGACTACGAATTGCAGAAATCGGAAGGGGTGGTGATTGAACAGGTAATCAGGCCTACGGGACTGCTGGACCCTTTGATAGACGTGCGTCCGGCAATTAACCAGGTAGATGACCTGCTTGATGAGATCGATAAGACAATTAAGCAGGGTGACAGGGTACTGGTAACCACGCTAACCAAACGTATGGCCGAGGAGCTGACCAAATACATGGACCGGTTGAACATCAAATGCCGCTATATTCATTCGGAGGTGAAAACTCTGGAACGGGTAGAGATTTTGAGAGGGCTGCGCCTGGGCGAGTTTGATGTGCTGATCGGGATTAACCTGCTGCGGGAAGGGTTGGATTTGCCGGAGGTATCGCTGGTGGCCATTCTCGATGCAGATAAAGAAGGCTTCCTGCGCTCGGACAGGGCGCTGATCCAGACCATTGGCCGGGCCGCCAGGAACGACAGGGGCAGGGTGATTATGTATGCAGATAGCATGACAGAATCTATGCAGCGTACCATCGAAGAAACCAACAGAAGAAGGGAGAAGCAGGTGGCCTATAATCTGGAGCATGGCATCATTCCTAAAACCGTAGGGAAAAGCAGGGAAGCTATTATTGAACAGACGTCTGTGCTGGACTTCTCGTCGGGCGAAAACAAGCGGGCGAAGGCTTATGTAGAGGTAGATGAAGTAAGCATTGCCGCAGATCCTATTGTGCAGTACATGACCAAGCCGGAAATGCAGAAGTCTATAGACAAGACCCGTAAGGAAATGAGCAAGGCTGCTAAGGATATGGATTTTTTACTGGCCGCACGATTGCGGGACGAAATGTTTGCAATGGAAAAACTGTTTGAAGAAAGGTTTGGGAAGTAGTATGTTTGCATGATGGACGGAAAAAGCAGAAAAGACATTTATCCAGGACTTGAGGTAGACATCATTCTTAAAAAGGACCAGCGCAGTGGTAAACTGACGAGGGGAATTGTGGCCAATTTACTGACTTCGGCCGCTTTTCATTCCAGGGGTATAAAAGTGCGCCTGGAGGACGGACAGATAGGCCGGGTAGCAAATATTGTTGAATAAAAACCCAAAACAATATATATTTGTAATTGTTTTAAAAATAATGGGAGTTATAAAATTCATATTAATTGCACTACTGGTATTGTACATCATCAGGATCATCCTGCGTCTGGTGTTTCCCGTAGTATTGAGGAATATGTTTGCAAAAGTGCAGCAGCAGGCCCAGGACCAGCACAGGCAGCAACAACGTCAAAATAAACCGGAAGGATCCATCTCTATTGATTACATGCCCCCGCCCCAACCAAAAAAAGGCAATTCTGATAAACTGGGTGATTTTGTAGACTACGAAGAACTCAAATAAACATTTTTGAAAAAAGCTTACGGGGAGTCCGGTAAAAATAAATCATTTTACTAAGTTTGGGGTTAGTTTAATCTTAAACAAACCTTAATGAATAACTGGTTAAAAGCAAATGGCATTCACCTGGCCATAATTGGATTTTTTGTAATTATCTGTTTCGTTTATTTCAGTCCTGTTTTACAGGGCAAGGGCCTTTCGCAAAACGATGTGCTGCAAGCTAAGGCCACTGCCAAGGAGATCATGGATTATAAAGCCAAAGATGGCAGGGGCCCACTCTGGACCAACCAGATGTTTGGGGGTATGCCTGCTTATCAGATCTGGGTGCAGCATCCTTACAATGTGGGCACCTATGTGATCGATTTTATGAAAACGGTTTTCCCGGATCCTGTAGACGTGGTGCTGATGTACCTGTTGGGGGCATATTTACTTTTTTGTGTACTGAAAGTAAACCCTTTGCTGGCAGCAGCAGGGGCCGTTGCAGTAGCTTTTACTTCTTATAACTTTATCATAATAGAGGCTGGGCATAGCAATAAGGCCCTTGCTATTTCTTATATCGCCCCGATAATTGCAGGAATAATTTTAACGCTGCGGGGCAAATACTGGCTGGGCGGAAGTTTAACAGCTTTGTTTCTTGCCCTTGAGATCAGGGCGAACCACATCCAGATGACCTACTACCTGATGATTGCTTTGCTTATTTTTATGGGTATAGAGCTTTACCATGCGGTTAAGGAAAAGAAGCTGGCGCAGATGGGACGTGCTATAGGTTTTCTCGCCATAGCGCTGGTACTGTCGCTGATGGTAAATGCGGGCAAGCTGTGGACCACCTACGAATACGGCAAGGAGTCTAACAGGGGTAAGTCCAATCTGACTACAGACAGTGCAGAAGAAAAGAATGGCCTGTCTAAAGAATATGCCTATGGCTGGAGCCAGGGTGTAGCGGAGTGTTTTACATTTGTGATCCCTAATCTTTACGGTGGCCCTACAGGTATTGATGAACTGGTGAAGCCGGAAAGCAATACTTATAAAGCGCTGCAAAGTGTTACTGGAGGAGATCCTACGCAAGCTATACAGCAGCTGGCCGGCAATATTGGCTTACAGCAGTACTGGGGCGAAAAGCCTTTCACTTCCGGTCCCTATTATTTTGGGGCAATTGTGTGCTTCCTGTTTGTATTTGGTTTGCTGGTTGTTAGGAGCCGCTTAAAATGGTGGATTTTAGCCACCACAATTTTGTTCATGCTGCTTTCCTTCGGGAAGAATTTCCCATTGGTATCTGACCTCTTTTTTGAGTACTTCCCTATGTACAACAAATTCAGGGCTGTGGAGTCTATTCTGGCAATTGTAGGTCTGATGGTACCTGTTTTGGCTTTCCTTGCAGTAAAGGAAGCGCAGGAAAGTACGCTGGATCAGAAAACGCTGGTTAAGAAACTGAGCATTGCTGCAGGCATAACCGGCGGTTTTGCATTGCTGGTAGCGGTAATGCCTACTGCATTTTTCAGTTTTACGAATTCTATGCACGGACAAATGGTTCAGGCGCTCACCCAAATTGCCCAGAACAATGCCAGTGTAGCGCATAGCATTGCCAATGCATTGGTGGAGGATAGGGTAGGTATAGCGCGAGCAGATGCTTTGCGTTCTTTGCTGTTCATAGCCATAGCTTATGGGCTGGTGTGGGCTATGATTACTAAAAAAATGGGCCTGCAGATGGTGATGATTTTACTGGGGCTTGCAGTGCTGATTGACATGTGGCAGGTAGACCGTCGTTATTTGAACAACAAGAATTTTGTGAGCAAGGCCGACCTGGAGAATCACTTCCAGGCCAGGGAAATTGACCATATGATCCTGGCGGATAAAGATCCGGATTACCGCGTACTGGACCTTACCATTTCTACTTTCTCTGATGCGAGTGCCTCACAATTCCACAAAACAGTGGGCGGCTATCATGCGGCCAAGCTGAAACGTTACCAGGAACTGATCGACAAGCAGTTCTCAAAAAGTATCAACCAGGATGTATTGGATATGCTGAATACCAAATACATCATCATGCAGGATCCGCAGAATGGGTCGGTGAAGATGCAGCGGAATGCAACTGCCGCAGGGCATGCCTGGATTGTGCAGACCGTTCAGTTTGCAAAGGATGCAGATGAGGAGATGAAAGCAATCAACAGTTTCGATCCTAAAAAAGAGGCTATTGTGGATGTGAGGTATAAAGGCCTTATTGATGAAAAACGTTTAAGCCCGGGTGCAGGTGCGTTCATTAAACTGGATAGCTATCATCCCGATCATCTGGTATATTCTTACAGTGCGCCAACGGATGTAATTGCAGTGTTTTCAGAGATTTATTACGATAAAGGCTGGAGCATGTATGTAGATGGGGCTAAAAAGCCATATTTTAGAGCGGATTACGTTTTGCGCGCTGCACAGCTTGAGGCTGGGAATCATAAAGTAGAATTTAAGTTTGAACCTGTTTCGTATTATGCGGGTGAGAAAATTTCACTTGCCGGATCAATTTTGTTGATCGCCGGACTGGGATTTGCGCTTTATTCTGAGAAGAAGAAGGGAAAAAATCAATAAATGTTGCTCATCGCCACATCTTTGCTGAATGGCAAGGATTTGCATGTATTCGCAGCACATTGTTTTTTCTGGTAAAGAGATTAAACCCCGACTGGAACAGTCGGGGTTTTTTATTATAACACTTCCTTAACTTATTGTTAATCTGAATATTCCACATTTGTGGAATAAACTAATGCCGCTATGCTGGAATTGTTTTTTATAGTATGCCTTATTGTGATTGCCGCACTTTTTTTTGGGCCTTATGAACTAACAATAGATGAAGACGATGTCTAAAAGAGAAGTTGATATAGCCGTAATCTCTGACGTACATTTAGGTACTTATGGTTGTCACGCTAAAGAGTTATTGAAATATCTGAAAAGTATTAAGCCTAAAATGCTGGTACTGAACGGGGATATTATAGATATCTGGCAGTTCAGCAAAAGATACTGGCCCGAAACTCACATGAAAGTGGTGAGAAAACTGATGAAGTTTGTAGTAGAAGGTGTCCCGGTTTATTATCTGACAGGCAATCATGACGAGCTACTGCGAAAATTTGCAGATATGCATCTGGGGGCATTTCACCTTCAGAACAAACTGGTGATAGAACTGGATGGTAAAAAAGCCTGGTTTTTTCATGGCGATATATTTGATGTGACCATGCAGCATTCAAAATGGCTGGCCAAACTGGGCGCTGTAGGTTATGATACTTTAATTCTGATCAACAGCTTTGTGAACTGGTTTCTTGGGCTGATCGGGCAGGAAAAAATGAGTTTCTCGAAAAGGATCAAAGCAAAATTTAAGGATGCGGTAAAGTTCATCAACAGTTTTGAAAATACTGCGGCCGAGCTGGCCGTGGAGAAAGGCTATGAGTACGTGATCTGCGGACATATTCACCAGCCGGAAATGCGGAGTATCAGGACCGAAGACGGATCGGTAACTTATTTGAACAGTGGTGATTGGGTTGAAAACCTGACGGCTTTGGAATATTACGATAAATCCTGGAAAGTGTTTAAGTACGAACAGAAGGATTTTGAGAAAGATGAAGTGGAGGAGGGCGAAATGTCGGACGGTGAAGATCTGCATAGCAAGCTGGATGTGCATACGCTGCTGCAAAAGATTAAATTAGAAATTGCCTAAGGCCTAAAAAATACGGATATTCGGTGCGGATGAAAATACTTTACGCCATACAGGGTACGGGCAACGGACACATTAGCCGGGCCAGAGAGATTGTACCACTGTTGCAGCAATATGGTGATGTGGATTTACTGGTAAGCGGCACCCAGGCGGATGTGAAGCTGGTACAGGAGGTTAAATTTCAGCTACATGGTTTCAGTTTCATCTTTGGTAAGAAGGGTGGAGTAAACCATTATGAAACCTGGAAATCGATGGACCTGCCCCAGTTTGTAAGAGACATGCGTAGCATCCCGTTGGAAGACTATAACCTGATCCTGAACGATTTTGAACCAGTGACGGCCTGGGCCTGCAAAAGCAGGGGTATCGAAAGTGTAGGGCTAAGCCACCAGGCTTCCTTCCGGTCCAGGAAAGTCCCTAAGCCTAAAAGCATAGATTGGGCACAACTGGTGATGAAATATTATGCACCGGCCACACATTACGTAGGATTTCATTTCGATAGGTACGATGATTTCATTTACACCCCGGTGATCAGGGCTGGCATCAGAAATATGGAAACCAGTAACCTGGGGCATTATACGGTTTATCTGCCAGCAATAGACGACCGCTACCTGGTACCTCTGCTGAAACAGATTCCGCAGGTGCGCTGGGAGGTGTTTTCGAAGCACAGCAAGGAAGGATACGTGAATGGGAATGTGACGGTTACGGCTGTGAACAACGAGCTGTTCAATAAGAGCCTGGCCTCCTGTGAAGGGCTATTGACTGGCGGGGGGTTTGAAGGACCTGCTGAGGCCTTATTCCTGGGCAAAAAATTGCTGGTGGCACCCATGAAGTTCCAATATGAGCAACAATGCAACGCCTATGCGCTTAAGCAGTTTGGTCTGCCCGTGCTGTGGGGCAGTAACAAAAACTGGCTGCCGGTAATTAAACACTGGGTAGAATGTCCGCAGGTACATCAGTTTCATTTTCCGGATGAGACAGCTGCAGTAATTGATAAAGTTGTAAAGCAGTTTGCCAGATAATTTGCTTTACTTTGCCTTTAGGCATGATTAATCAATTTAGAACTTTAAACCCTGTCAACCTGCTCATCTTGTTCGCATATACTTTTTTTATGCGGATCGCCATTTTTGCTGATCTTCCAGCCCATCTCAACTTTGAGTTCCTGGAACCTTATACCAAGTTTTTTGTGAAAATACCAGTGCAGGACTTCTTTTCGCCAGCTGGGAATGTATTTTTTGCAGGCATCATTGTTTATGGCCAGGCCCTGCTGTTTAACCGGGTAATCAATAACCATGGACTGTTGAACAAGCCGGGGTATTTACCTGCGCTGATGTATGTAACCGGAGCCAGCTTGTTCATGCCTTTTCTGGTACTGAGTCCTACGTTGATCTGCAATTTTTTGCTGGTCTGGATGATGGATAAGTTCCTGAAGATCGGCAAATCGCCCAATGCCATAATGATCATGTTTGATATCGGGATGATCATTGCACTGGGCACCTTGATCTATTTCCCTTTTATTGTAATGCTGGTGATGATCTGGCTGACATTGCTGTTGTACAGGAGTTTTAACTGGCGGGAATGGGTTGCTGGCCTGGTTGGGTTTTTAACGATCTTCTTTTTTGTAGGTGTATTTTATTACTGGAACGATAGCTTGTCTATGTTCTATAAAATATGGCTGCCACTGGGCAATAAATTCCCTTCGGTTTTCAAAATTAAATATAACGATTACCTGGTACTGGTTCCTGTTCTGGTGATGATGGTCCTGGCCGTTCTGCAACTGAGAGAGAACTTCTTCAGGAGTTTTATCAGTACAAGAAAAGCATTCCAGATGCTGTTTTTTATGTTCATTGTGAGCATCCTGAGTTTTTATACAAAACCCGACTTTCGCTTGTACCATTTTTTACTATGCGTGCCTCCGGGTGCTGTTTTGCTGGCCTATTATTTTTCTAATGCAAAAAGGCGATGGTTTTATGAAAGTTTGTTCCTTATCCTGGTTTTTGCCATCCAGTACTTTTTGTTTGTTTAACTTTTTTTAACAATTGGACAGCTTGAAACTAGCTAAAGATTAATAGATTTGTGCAATGAAGTCGGGAGTAGTTAATGCATAACCTCGTTATAGATATAGGTAATACGAATAGTAAACTGGCCGTTTTTAATGAAAAAACATTAGTTGACTACCAGGTTCTTCATCAAATTACCCCGGCTGTACTGAGCGGTTTAATTAAACAATATGAGGTGAGCAGTTCAACAATTTCGAGTGTTGACAGTATGAATGAGGCATTGGAGCAAGTAATTGCAGTGCTGAAATCGAAAACCACTTACGTTCCGTTTTCTACAAAAAGCAATACCGGTATAAAAAACCATTATCAATCCATTGCAACCCTTGGCCTGGATCGCTGGGCAAAAGTGATCGCAGCACAACGCTGTTATCCCGGGAAAAATTGTTTAATGATAGATGCCGGCACCTGTATCACCTACGATCTGTTGAACAGTGCGGCTGAATATTATGGGGGAAGCATCAGTCTGGGCTTAACGATGCGGTTTGAGGCCTTGCATCATTTTACAGAACGTCTGCCGCTGGTGAGCTGGGACAATAAAGAGACTAAAGTGCCTGATGGAAGGGATACCATTACTGCAATTAAGAATGGGGTTTTACAAGGTGCAATTCATGAAGTAGAGGGCTTTATTGCCTCATATAATAATAAAAATACAGGCCTGACGGTATTGTTGACAGGGGGTAACGCTGCTTTTTTGCTAGAACAATTAAAAAACAGCATCTTTGCGCCTCAAATTATTCACGATCCGTATTTGGTATTAAAAGGATTAAATGAAGTTATTGCATTTGAATATGTACAAAAAAATTAATTATATAGCGGCAGTAGTGTTATTGCTGGCCAGTTACTCGGTTAAGGCACAGGTTACTTCACAGTCTCCTTATTCCAGGTATGGACTTGGAAATGTTAAAGGTATGCTGTTGCCACAACTCCGGGCAATGGGTGGGATCTCTACTGCGGTCAATAAACCGAGTACGTATTACAGCAATATCAACATGCAAAACCCGGCATCTTATGCGGGTATTACTATGGCTACGGCTGATATAGGCATGAGCGCCGGATTTAAGGAACTTAAAAAAGGAAGTCTTAGCGAGGGCAGCTTTAACTCCAGCCTAAGCCATATTGCATTGGCCTTTCCACTTAAGGCTGGTCGTACTGGTTTGAGTTTTGGTTTGGTGCCTTATACCGAACTGGGCTACGAGTATACCAATACTGAGCAGCTGGATACCACTACAGTGAACAAGCTGTATGCCGGTGAAGGTGGTCTGACCAAGGCCTATTTCGGTTTAGGGCAGCAATTCGGCGATCATTTCAGGATCGGTGCAAATGTGGAATATGTTTTTGGTAACCTGATAGAAAGCCGTTCTACCGAACTTCAGGCTGCAGGGGTTTTAAATACCAAACAGCAGAACAAGAACAGTGTTGGTGGTATTGGGTTTTCTTATGGCGCCCAGTATGAAATTCCTTTGAGTGTGAAGAGCAGGATTACATTAGGTTATTCGGGCTCTTACAAATCGGATATCAATACCAAGACCAGTTTTGTGGTTACACGTTACAAGCTTAACAGTGCAGGAGAGGAAGAGCCGGCGCTAGATTCAGCAAGTTTCCTGGAGAACAACTCGGCAAAACTGAAACTGCCCCTGGTGCATAATTTTGGGATTTCAATTCAGAAGGATAACAAATGGCTGATCGGTGCAGATTACCGGATGGGGAAATGGTCGCAGTTGAGCATCAATGGTGTAAATAAAGGATTGGAAGACAGTTGGGGATTTTCGGCAGGAGGACAGCTTACACCGGATATGACTTCGATTGGCAGTTACTTTAACCGTGTAGACTACAGGCTTGGCTTTACCTATGACAAGACCTATATCAGGATAGGAAATCAGGATGTGAAGCAGATGGCCGTTACTTTTGGTTTGGGGCTTCCACTGGCATTTAACAGGTATGCCTTTCATAAACTTAACTTTACCACCGAGCTTGGAAGAAGGGGGACAACAAGCAATGGGCTGGTGCAGGAAAACTACATCAATTTTCATATCGGCTTTACGCTTAACGATACCTGGTTCAGAAGGTTTAAATTTGACTAATGAAACGCCCGGGTATAATTTTTGGCCTGGTAATCCTTTGTGTGTTTCAGCTTTCGCTGTATTCCTGTGGCGAGGACGATCTGAAAAAAGCGGTAAATCTGTCTAAAAAGATCAGTCTGGATACCAACCGGACAACCTCAGTAGAGATCATTTACAGTGATTCTGCAAAAGTTAAGGCCAAAGGTTTTGCCCCTATATTGGACAAGATCGCCCCATCGAACGGCGCAAATTACCAGGAAATGCCCAAGGGGATCAAGATTCAATTCCTGGACGAACAGCAGAAAATAACCGGTTCTATCACCTCTGATTATGCGATCATGAAGGAGACCGAAAAGCTGATCATTTTTAAAAAGAATGTAATTGTGGTGAACCAGAACATTACCTTTAACACAGAGGAACTGACATGGGACCAGAACAAGCAGATGTTCTTCTCGCCAAAAGGGGTGGTTACTCAACCGGATGGTTCTTTTGCCAATGCGGTAGACTTTAGCGCACCTCAGGATTTCAGTTATTACAAGACCGGAAGCGGTTACGGGGAAACCTATTTGAAAGAAGGTTTCGGAGAATAATGAGCGCAAAATTGCAGCACTTATTTCCTTAATTTTTAATTACTTATTCAAATACAATTTAATGTTTTCTTTTTTTTGCAAAAGTTGTATCTTGCGCCCTCTTAAAAAAGATTTATAAATAAGAATATTATGGGATTAATGACATTTTTGCGGAATCGCGCAGGCTATATCCTGATTGGAGCCATCGGTTTTGCAATTGTTGCATTTTTAGTTGGTGATGCAATTAACGTAGGTAAGCCTTTCTGGGCCGAATCTCAAAAAGTTGTAGGATCAGTTGACGGCGAAGAAATTAGTATAGAACAGTTTGGTCCGAAGGTAGACCAGAGTTTAGCTCAGTTCAAACAACAATACGGTTCAAGCAATGCACAAATGCAGGCTATGGCCGTTGATAATGTATGGCAAGGTGAAATCGCCGGAATTCTTTTGGGCAAAGAATACAGCAGGCTTGGCCTGACTGTTTCGAGTGATGAGCTGGCAGACCTGATTAATGGAAATAATCCAAGCCCTATTATTGTACAATATTTCGGTAACCCTCAGACAGGACAGGTTGACAAGGCTCAGGTATTGAGGACTTTCAAAGAAGGATATAAAGATCCGAAAGTTGCTACGCAATTGAGGGCTGTTGAGGATGAAATTGAAAGACAGGCATTGCAAAAAAAATACGCAAACCTGATTACCAATTCCATCTATGTAACCACACTGGAAGCTAATGACGAGCACCAGAACCGTAACAAGCTGGCCAGCTTCAAATATGTAAGCCTGGATTATGCTTCTGTTCCGGATGCAACAGTTAAACCTACTGATGCCGATTATTCTGATTATTATAACGAAAACAAAAAACGTTTCGAGAATCCTTCTGAGACACGTTCATTTGAATACGTTTCATTTAGTGTAAACCCTACCAAAGAAGATTCTGCAGCAGTTAAGGCGCAAGTAGATAAACTTGCTGCTGATTTCAAAACAGCAGGCAATGATTCCCTGTTTGCTGCTGTGAACTCAGATGTTAAAGTTCCTTATACTTATATGTCGAAAGGTAAATTAGATCCTGCTGTTGATTCAGTGGTATTTAACCTGCCTGCAGGTAGTTTCTATGGCCCTAGATTTTCAGGTAACTCTTATAAACTGATTAAGGTTATTGATACCCGTTTTTCTCCGGATTCAGTAAAGGCGAGTCATATTCTGATCGATCCATCTAAACTGGGTGGTGTAGATAAGGCTAAGAAACTGGCCGATTCATTGAAGGGCCTGGTTCAGAATGGTGCAAGCTTTGCTGAACTGGCGGCTAAATATAGTATTGACGGATCTAAAGACAAAGGCGGAGACCTGGGTACCTTTGGCCGCGGGCAAATGGTACCTGTTTTTGAAGATGCTGTATTTAACGGAAAGGCAGGCGACCTGAAAGTAGTTGCTTCGCAATTCGGTGTACACCTGATCAAGATTGAGAAGCAGGTAGGTTCTTCTAAGGTAGCCAAGCTGGCCTACATAGAAAAAGGCCTGGTTTCAAGTAATAAAACAAGAGATGCTGCTTATAAAAAAGCGAGCAGCTTTATGAATGAAGTTAAGAGCAATAATTTTGCAGAACTGGCACAGAAAAAAGGGTATACAATTGGTGTTGCTGATAAGGTTACCCCTACCCAGGGTTTTGCGCCTGGACTGGACAACCCGCGTCAGCTGATCCGTGATGCCTATGCTGCTGATAAAGGCGAAATCCTTAAAGAGGTGTATCAGATGGACAATGCGTATGTAGTTGCGCGCTTAACCGATATTAAACCTAAAGGAACACTTTCGCTGGAGGCCGTAAAGAAAGATATTGAGCCGATGGTACGTAATGCTGTTAAAGCTAAGATGCTGATCGAAAAAGCAAACAAAGCTTTGCAGGGTGCCAGCAGTCTGGAACAGGTTGCCCAGAAATTGGGTAAAACAGTTACCCCTGTTGAAAATATTGTATTTGCCAATCCAATTCTGCCGGGTGCTTCCCAGGAGAACAAGCTGGTAGGAGCTGTATTTGGTGCTCAGCCAGGGAAACTTTCGAAAGCGATTGACGGCAGCCAGGCTGTATATGTATTTAGCGTAAATGGATTTAGCAAACCAGCTCCCCTTGCAAATACCTATAAGCAAAAAGAAGCGATGATGCAGATGGCTGCGCAACGTTCTTTAGGTGCCGCTTTCCAGGCTTTGCAGGACAGAAGCGAGATAAAAGACAATAGGGTGAAATTCTATTAAGCTTATTTTACGTAATTTTGTAGCCGGAAGTGATTGAACTTCCGGCTTTTTTATTATTAGAGCAATGGATATTCAGGAAAATTTTGTCAACAAAGTAGCTGCAAGTGGTTTAATAACCCTTAACCTGGAAGATTATTTTCATCCGGGCGAAAGAGTGGTATATGATATCAAAGAAAACCTTTTTCATGGCCTGATGCTAAGGGAAAAGGATTTCAGGGAGTTTATAAAGAACCATGACTGGCAGGCTTACAGCGGGAAGAATATAGCTATCATTTGCAGCGCCGATGCCATTGTGCCTACCTGGGCTTATATGTTGCTGGCCAGCAGAATGAAGCCTTATGCAAACGAGGTGGTTTTTGGCAATCTGGAAACGTTGGAGGCCGTTTTATTTACCAAAGCACTGGCAAAGATAGATGTGAACGCCTTTGCAGATGAGCGCGTGGTGATTAAAGGCTGCGCCGATATCGAAGTTACTGCTGCGGCTTTTGTAGAGATTACTAACCTGCTTACGCCAGTAGTGAAAAGTATTATGTACGGGGAACCGTGTTCTACGGTGCCTATCTATAAACGAAAGGATTAATTTGGATTGCTTTTTGCGTAGCTTAGGTATGAGATCACCGTTTTTGTTTGTAATTGTTGCATTCCTAAGCTTTAGGGGCATGGCCCAGGAGTTGCCTTTTGTGAAGGACCCCGTTTTTCAGGCAGGCGAAAAGCTGACCTACAAATTGAAATATGGTTTTATTACTGCTGCCGAAGGGACACTTCGGGTACAGGAATCAGACCTTAAATTTGATGGAAAGCCTACATTCAGACTGCAGGTAGACGCACAGACTTCGGGTACTTTTGATGTTTTCTATAAAATAAGGGATCATTATGATTCTTATATAGATAAAGGCGATTTAAAACCTTATTTCTACCAGGAGAATATCAGGGAGGGCAGTTACAGAAGGCAGGATAAAGCAAGATTTAGCCAGGATGCTAAAAAAGTGGTGGCTACCAAAGGCACATTTACCACGCCTACCACGCAGACTTTTGATCTGGTTTCGGCTTATTATTTTGCCAGGAGCCTGGACATCTCTAAAATGAAAATAGGCGACTATGTGAAGCTAAACTATTTTTTAGGCGATGAGATCAACCAGCTGGAGATTCAGTTTGTCGGAAGAGAGGAAGTGAAGACCAAGCTTGGAAAAATTAAGTGTCTGAAATTTAGTCCTTCGATTAAGCCCGGACGGATTTTCAGAAAGGACAGCAAGCTTTACCTCTGGATAACAGACGATGGCAATAGGGTGCCTGTAAAAGCACAGGTGGAGATTATTGTTGGGGCAGTAACCATGGAAATTAAATCGGCCGAGGGATTAAAGTACCCGCTGGCCATAGTTAAATAGAAATAATGATTGAAGTACAACATACACTGGTGCATGAAGACATCATCTCGGAGAGTTTTGTATGTAACCTGAATAAGTGTAAGGGAATCTGTTGTGTGGAGGGGGATGCTGGTGCGCCCCTTGAGGTGGCTGAGACAGCTATACTTGCAGACATTTATCCAAAAATTAAACATTTGCTCGAACCCAGGGGCATAGCTGCAATTGAGCAGCAGGGGACATCAGTAGTAGATGCCGATGGTGACTTGACTACGCCTTGTGTGGATGGGAATAAAGAATGCGCCTATGTGACGTTTGAGAACGGAGTGACTAAATGTGGTATAGAGAAAGGTTACGAGCAAGGTCTGGTAGATTGGCAAAAGCCCATTTCCTGTCACCTCTACCCCATCAGGGTAACATCTTATCCGGAGTTTGACGTGCTTAACTATGACCGCTGGCACATTTGCCATGATGCCTGTTCTTTTGGTAGGGAACTGAAAGTGCCTGTTTATCAGTTTCTAAAGGGGCCTTTGGTGAGAAAATACGGTGCAGACTGGTTTGCGGAACTGGAACAGGCAATTGCGTCTCCGGATACTGAAAAATAAACGTTAATTATTCGGGAAAAAATCTATATTCGAAAAGGATAAACCCAACTGACCATTATTGAATATTAATCTCAAATTACAGATAACTTGAAAGGAATAATTTTAGCAGGCGGAAGTGGTACAAGACTTCATCCGCTTACCCTGGCAATGAGCAAGCAGATGATGCCTGTTTACGATAAACCAATGATCTATTATCCGCTGTCTATCCTGATGCTCGCGGGCATTAAGGAAATCCTGATCATTTCAACACCTCATGACCTTCCGAACTTTGAAAAGCTATTGGGTGATGGGGCAGGCCTGGGTTGCAAATTTTCATATGCCGTACAGGAGCAACCAAATGGTCTGGCGCAGGCTTTTGTTATCGGTGCCGATTTTATTGGTACGGATAAGGTAGCACTGGTACTTGGGGATAACATTTTTTATGGAGATGGGATGTCAAAGCTGCTGCAGACCAGTGCCGATCCTGATGGAGGGGTGGTTTTTGCATACAGGGTTTCTGATCCTGAACGTTATGGCGTTGTGGAATTTGATGAAGAGAATACGGCCATATCCATCGAAGAAAAACCAACACAGCCAAAGTCAGACTATGCCGTTCCTGGCTTATATTTTTATGACAACAGCGTTGTAGAAATCGCAAAAAACATCAAACCTTCGCCAAGAGGGGAATATGAAATTACCGATGTAAACAAAGTTTATCTGGAGCAGGGAAAATTAAAGGTGGGTGTATTGAGCAGGGGAACAGCCTGGCTGGACACCGGAACCTTCGCGTCGCTGATGCAGGCCGGACAGTTTGTACAGGTGATTGAGGAGCGGCAGGGTTTAAAAATTGGTTGCATTGAGGAAGTCGCTTATCGTATGGGTTTTATTGATAAGGAACAGTTGCGCACCATCGCTACGCCGCTGGTAAAGAGCGGTTATGGAGAATACTTACTGAAAATGATAAAATAACAATTGAGTGTTCTCTTCTGAGAAACTAAATTGTTGTGAAACCAGATGTATAAATTGATTTATGCATTGTGGCATGAGCTTAAAGCCCCGGGTAATTCCGGGTTTTTTTTTGCTAAAAAGTTTATGCTTTTAACACGCGGAGCGCCTTTGAATAGAAAAAGATGCTAAAATCGTTTAATCATATGATAATATCATAAAATAAATAAAGCCAGAAATCACGTCCTTTGAATAACCAAATATTTAAACCCAATGACTAAAAACAAATATCTTTTTCCTTTTATCATGATCACCTCCCTATTCTTTATGTGGGGGTTTGTACATAATCTTGATCCGGTATTGATCCCGCATTTAAAGCGGTCATTTAGCCTGAGTACTTTACAGGCATCTTTGGTCGATTCTGCAGTATTTATAGCCTATTTTGTAATGGCATTGCCCGCAGGATTTCTATTAAGGAAATACGGGTACAAAAAAGGAATTATTATTGGTTTGGCTTTTTTTGCGTTGGGTTCCTTCTTGTTTATCCCAGCTGCGAATACCCAGGCCTATGTTTTTTTTCTGGGAGCGCTTTTTATTATTGCCTGCGGGCTAACCATATTGGAAACGGCTGCAAATCCTTATGCCTCGCTCCTTGGGCCTCCAGAAACAGCTACTTTTCGTTTAAACTTTGCACAGACGTTCAACGGGCTTGCCGCTGCAATGGCACCGGTTATTGGAGTGCGGGTTATTTTAATCAAGGGGCTTTCTGATGAGCAGTTGAGTACAATGACGGAGTCAGCAAAGCAATTGGCCCTCGCATCGGAGGCTTCATCTGTAAAGACACCTTATTTTATTATAGGAAGTGTTATTCTCGTTATTGCTGTGATCTTTCTTTTTCTGCGGCTTCCGGAGATCAAAGAAGAGGATGACAGTCAGGATGAAAAGACAGGTATATTTCATGCACTGCGCCACAAACATTTATCATGGGCGGTTGCGGCGCAGTTTTTTTATGTTGGTGCACAGGTTTGTGTATTTAGTTTTTTCATCATTTATGCTCCCTTCGCGGCAGGTATCAGTCAGGAGACTGCGGGGAATTATGCCGGTGGATTAGGCCTTGCTTTTCTTTTGGGAAGGATTTTAGGTACATTCTTAATGAAATTTATGAAGCCGGAGCTAATGCTAAGAATCTACGCATTGATCAATGTGCTATTGTGTATCGTGGCCATGACTGCAGGGGGGACTCTGGCACTGTTTTCGGTTATTGGTATTGCTTTTTTCATGTCAATCATGTTCCCTACAATTTTTTCGCTGGGTATCAAAGATTTGGGACGAGATACCAAGCTGGGCAGCAGCCTGATCATTATGTCTATTGTTGGCGGAGCAATTCTGCCTCCGGTAATGGGCTATATAAGTGATGTGACGCATAACATTCAGATCGGATACATTGTGCCATTGATCTGTTTTATTGTGGTGTTTGTATTTGGTTTAAAAGGTCATAAGATCGTTAAAAATTAAGCTATGAATAGAAGATATTGTCTAGCGCTGGACCTGGTTGATGATCCGGTGCTGATTGCGGAATATGAGGAGATGCACCGGAAGGTATGGCCTGAAATTTTGGAGAGTATTACTTCATCAGGGATTGAACAGATGGAGATTTACCGGACCGGAAACCGGCTGTTCATGATCATGGAGGTAAATGCAGGCTTCAGCTTTGAAAAGAAAGGAGCGATGGATGCAGGGAACGAAAAGGTGCAGGAATGGGAAGAACGGATGTGGAAGTACCAGCAAGCAATCCCTGGGTCCAACCCGGGAGAGAAATGGATAATGATGGATAAAATATTTGAGTTAAGGAGCTGAGATGTCAGTAAATACAGTGAAGAGTTTTTTACAGATCCACCCGGACGATAACGTACTGGTGGCTTTGCAGGATTTGCCAAAAGGGCAGATTATAGTGTGGAATGGTAAAGAAATCATTTTGCAGCAAGATGTGCATGCCAAACATAAGTTTTTTATAGACGATCTTGAAGTTGGAGGGAATGTACTGATGTATGGTGTATTGGTTGGAAAGGCAACAGATTTTATCCCCAGGGGCGGGCTGATGACCACCACCAACGTGCATCATGCCTCGCAGGATTATGCTTACCGGAAAGTGAATTATGAATGGCAGGTGCCAGACATTTCGCAGTTCGAGGGCAGAACTTTTAATGGTTACCATCGTGCCGACGGACGTGTCGGGACAGCCAATTACTGGTTGTTTATACCTACGGTTTTTTGCGAAAACAGAAACCTGGATGTCATTAAAGAAGCTTTGTATAATACTTTAGGTTATGCAGTAACCGATAAATATAAACAGTTTACAGAACAGCTGTTGGAGGCCTACCAGCATGGCGATGATATTAGCTCTTTCAGCGCAGAAGGGCTTGCACCAGCAGCGCCGCAGAAGAAAAGGGTGTTTAAAAATGTAGATGGAATTAAATTTTTAAACCACCAGGGTGGCTGTGGTGGTACGCGGCAGGATTCAGCATTGCTGAGCCAGCTGCTGGCGGCTTATGCCGACCACCCGAATGTTGCCGGTATAACGGTGCTGAGCCTGGGTTGTCAGCATTTGCAGACCCAGAGTTTACTGGAAGATGTAAAAAGCAGGAACTCTTCCTTTGATAAACCTGTTTTGATATTTGAACAGCAGCAGAGCCAGAGTGAGGAGCAGCTGATTAAAGATGCAATCCGGAAAACATTTGTTGGCTTAACAGAAATCAATAAGGCCGAAAGAAAACCTGCTCCATTAAGTAAGCTTTGCGTGGGCGTAAAATGCGGTGGCAGTGATGGCTTTAGCGGCATATCTGCAAATCCTGCTGTTGGTTATACCTCAGATTTATTGGTAACTTTAGGAGCAAAGGTTTTGCTGGCGGAATTCCCGGAGTTGTGTGGTGCCGAACAGAATATCATTGACAGATGTGTGAGCGAGCCCACGGCAGAGAAATTTATCCGGTTGATGCAGGAATACGACGCCCAGGCGCATGCAGTAGGCTCGGGTTTTCATATGAACCCTTCGCCGGGCAATATTAAAGATGGTTTGATTACGGATGCGATAAAGAGTACGGGCGCAGCAAAGAAAGCAGGTACTTCACCTGTGGTTGACGTGTTGGATTATACGGAACCGGCAACGAAAGCTGGTTTGAGCCTGGTATGCACCCCTGGTAATGATGTAGAAGCAACAACGGGCAAGGCGGCAAGTGGTGCTACATTGATTTTGTTTACTACCGGATTGGGCACACCTACGGGTAACCCGGTATGTCCGGTGATTAAAGTGGCTACCAATACGGCCTTGGCTACGCGGATGAGTGACATTATTGATATAGATACCGGGGCAATCATCAGGGGAGAGAAAACGATTGAAGAAATGGGGATTGAAATTCTGGAATATTGCATCAGGGCAGCAAGTGGAGAGATAAGCCCTAAGGCTGTATTGTTGAACCAGGATGACTTTATCCCTTGGAAAAGAGGAGTTTCATTATAATTATTAAAAAATGTTTAGTTTAAAAGGAAAATCAGCAATTATTACAGGTGGGGGAAGTGGTATCGGTAAAGCAATATCCTTGCTTTTCGCCAGGCAGGGTGCATATGTTCATGTTATTGAATTGAATGCAGAAGCAGCAGCCCAGACTGTGAAGGAAATAGAATCGGAAGGTGGGAAAGCAGCAGCGCATGGTTGTGATGTAACCAGTCAGGCTGCGGTTGTTGCGGCATTTGAGCAGATTGGTGATATTGATATCCTGGTAAATAATGCAGGTATTGCCCATATTGGAAGGGCTGATAATACTTCTGAAGCTGATTTTACAAAGGTGTTTGACGTGAATGTAAAAGGGGCCTACAATTGCCTTTATGCGGCCATTCCGGCCATGAAGCGTAAAGGGAAGGGCGTGGTACTGAATATGGCATCCATAGGGGCCCTGGTTGGCCTGGCAGATAGGTTTGCCTATTCGATGAGCAAGGGTGCCATTTATGCCATGACATTGTCGGTAGCCAAAGACTATATGGCCGATGGTATCCGCTGCAACAGCATTTCGCCGGCCAGGGTGCATACCCCTTTTGTCGATGGCTTTATCGCAAAGAACTATGCGGGCCAGGAAGCAGAGATATTTGAAAAACTTTCTAAAAGCCAGCCTATAGGCCGCATGGGTAAACCCGAAGAGGTGGCCGCCCTTGCGCTGTACCTGTGTTCGGATGAAGCCGGCTTTGTAACCGGAAATGATTATCCGCTTGATGGTGGTTTTATTAAATTGAACAACTAAGCCGTAAACTTTTGTTATTTTAACAGGGTTAAATTAAAAAGGTGGTTTCCATTGATGCCACCACTGAATTGAAAATATAAATAGCATATGAAACTAATTAGATGGGGAGCCGCCGATCAGGAAAAAACCGGTGTAATTTTAAACGATAAGTGGTACGATACTTCAGCCTTTGGCGAAGATTATAACGAGCAGTTTTTTAATGACAACGGATTGGAGCGACTGGCCGCGTTTGTTAAAGAGAACGAAGGCAAACTGCCTGTTATTGATGCGTCTGCAAGGCTGGGATCGCCGGTGGCACGTCCTTCAAAAATTGTATGCATTGGCCTGAACTATGCAGACCATGCCAGGGAAACCAATGCGCCCATTCCACCTGAACCTGTTATCTTTATGAAGTCAACCACTTCACTTACCGGTCCTTTTGATGATATTGTTATCCCAAAAAATTCGGTAAAAACGGATTGGGAAGTAGAGCTGGCCATTGTTATCGGTAAAAAAGCATCCTACGTGGAAGAAGCAGATGCCTTGAAGCATGTTGCTGGATATGTATTGCACAATGATGTATCAGAGCGTGCATTTCAACTGGAAAGAAACGGTACCTGGGATAAGGGAAAAGGCTGCGATACTTTTGCCCCTTTGGGCCCTTTTCTGGCAACACAAGACGAGATTGCTGATGTAAACAACCTGAGGCTATGGCTGAATGTGAACGGGCAGAAAATGCAGGACGGCAATACTTCCAATTTTATCTTCAATGTGCCTTTTGTAATTTCCTATGTGAGCCAGTTTATGACCTTGCTGCCTGGTGATGTGATTTCTACGGGAACCCCAGCTGGTGTAGGCTTAGGCTTTAATCCGCCAATATACCTTAAAGAAGGCGATGTGGTTGAGCTGGGTATTGACGGTTTGGGTACATCCAGACAGACGGTAAGGAACTATGTTAAAAATTGATGCCCATCAGCATTTCTGGATATACGATCCTGTAAGGGACAGCTGGATTAATGATGATATGGCTGTGCTCAGGGCCAATTTTATGCCGCAGCAATTGCTGGGCTTATTGCAGCAGCATCATTTTGATGGCAGTGTTGTGGTGCAATCGGACCAGTCGGATACCGAAAACCTGTTCCAGCTTAGCAATGCAGCAGAGAACCCTTTTGTTAAAGGGGTTGTGGGATGGGTTGACCTCCAGGCGGCAGATGTGGCTGAAAAGCTGGAAGAGTTGTCGGGCTATGAAAAGATGAAGGGCTTCCGGCATATCCTGCAAGGTGAACAGGACCGGGCGCTGATGTTAAAGCCGGAGTTTGTGAAGGGCATCGGTAAACTCAGACAGTTCAATTATACCTATGACATTCTGATCTTTCCGGATCAGTTGAAATATGCTGCAGAACTGGTATCAAAATTTCCGGACCAGCCCTTCGTACTGGACCATATCGCCAAGCCCGATATCAAAAACGGGACAACGGCTGATTGGAAAAAAGACATCCTTGCCCTGGCTAAACATGAGAATGTAAGCTGTAAGGTTTCGGGCATGGTAACCGAGGCCGACTGGAAAAACTGGAAAGCCAGTGATTTTGAACCTTACCTGGACATTATTTTTGAGGCTTTTGGAATTGAAAGGCTGATGTATGGTTCGGACTGGCCGGTTTGCCTTGTGTCAGCTTCTTATGCACAAACTTTGGGTTTAATCGAAACATATACAGCAAAACTCTCTGTAAACGAACAGGAACTGTTCTGGGGCGGGAATGCAGTAAAATTTTATAATTTATAAATAAACAAGCAATCTATGGATCTGCAATTGAAAGATAAAGTTGTAATTGTAACAGGTGGTGCCAAAGGTATTGGTGAAGGTATTGTGAAGGTACTGGCCAGAGAGGGTGCTATTCCTGTAATTGTAGGGCGAAACGAGCAGGACAACCTGAAGGTGGTAAATGAGATCCTGGCCGGAGGTGGTAAGGCATCCCAGGTAGCTGCAGAGCTGAACAAACCTGAGGAAGTAGCGAATGCTGTTGAAACTGTGCTCGCCGCGTTCGGGCGAATCGACGGACTGGTGAACAATGCCGGGGTAAATGATGGTGTTGGACTGGAAAATGGGAGCTATCAAGGGTTTGTAGACAGCTTACATAAAAACCTGATCCATTACTACCTGATGGCGCATCATGCATTACCAGCATTGAAAACATCAAAAGGCTCTATTGTAAATATCGGCTCTAAGGTTGCCAGTACCGGACAAGGAGGAACTTCCGCCTATGCGGCTTCAAATGGGGGCAGAAATGCCCTAACGCGGGAGTGGGCGGTAGAGTTGCTGCCTTATGAGATCAGGGTGAACGCGGTTATTGTAGCAGAATGTTATACGCCGTTGTATCAGAACTGGATCAATTCTATTCCGAATTCTGAGGAGAAGCTGGCTTCCATTAAGTCGAAAATCCCTCTGGGACAAAGGATGACTACGGCTGAAGAGATTGCCAATGCGACAGTATTTTTGCTGTCTAATGCGGCTTCCGGTCATACTACCGGACAGCTGGTGCATGTTGATGGTGGCTATGTACACCTGGACAGGTCTATCAGTCCGGCATAAGATATCAGAAAAAACAGATATATTATTCGAAGACTGCATCTTTCGCTGAAAAAGCGAAAGCGCTGAGGTCTTCTCCTAACATATCTGTTTTTTTTATTTATATCGCTTTTGTCTCTTCTTTTAGAAAGGCTGTTTCCTCAGCAGTCAATAAAGGACTTAGTTTTTCGAATACCATTGCATTGTAGCTGTTCAGCCATTCGACCTGCGCCTCTTCCAGTAATTCTTTCTTTACAATTTTAGTGCTTATTGGAGCAATCGTTAAACATTCAAAGGCATAGAACTCATTGAATTCGTTGCTTGCATCTTTAATGGTATTGACCAGGTTCTCTATACGGATCCCATGTTTGCCAGGGCGATAGATGCCTGGTTCAACTGAAGTGATCATGCCCAATTCTACCGGCACAGGGTTGGCTGTAGGGTTAAACACCTGTGGGCCCTCATGTACATTGAGGAAATAGCCTACGCCATGCCCGGTACCATGGCCATAGTTGATGGCATGTTCCCAAAGCGGCTTACGGGTAATGGCATCGATCTGGTAGCCGCAGGTGCCTTTAGGAAAACGCACTTTGCAGCCTTCTATCATACCCTTTAACACTAAAGTGTAGTCTGTTTTTTCTTCTTCTGTGTTGTTGCCCATCGGAATGGTTCGGGTGATGTCTGTTGTACCGTAACGATATTGCCCTCCGGAATCGACAAGGAACAAACCCTCAGCTTTTACTTCGGAGTTGCTTTCTTCGGAAGCGCTGTAATGCGGCAATGCCCCATGTGCTTTGTATGCGCTGATGGTAGTGAAGCTATCGCCCACAAAGCCCTCCTGGTCGGTTCTGAACTTGCGCAGTTCGGCTGCGGCGGAAAGTTCTGTTATGGTAATTTTTCCAATATGCTCTGAAAGCCATTTTAAGAAGCGGGTGATGGCTACACCATCTTTAAGCATCGCTGTGCGTGTATTGGCCAGCTCTGTCTCATTTTTAATAGCTTTTAAATTGGTACTTGGGTTGGTGTCTTTAATAATTTTGACTCCCGCCGGAATGCATTTGTATAAGCCAAAACAATTGCGTTTCGGATCAATAAGGATGGTGCTGTCTGATGGAATGCCTGCTATTGCCTGCTCAATGTCCTGGTAAGGCTGTACTTCAACACCGCTTTGGGTAAGGCTGGCTTTTTCCTGTTCGCTTAGTTTAGCTGCATCAATAAAGATGCGGGCACCCTCTGGGCTGATCAGCGCAAAACTCAGCACCACGGGATTGTAACTTACATCTTTTCCGCGGATGTTGAATAGCCAGGCCATGTCATCGAGTGAAGAGATGAGGTGATGGCTTGCGCCTTGTTTTTGCAGGGCGGTTTTTACCTGTGCCAGTTTAGCTGTTACAGATTGGCCGATGTGTTTTTCATCAATTAAGAAGGCCTTTTCAGCCGGGAGCTCGGGCCTGTTTTCCCAGATCGGGCTTAAATAATCTTTACTTACCAGTGTAATTTCCCTTAATGCCAGTTGCTGTGTTAACAGGTCGCCCAGCAATACGGAAAGCAGTTTGTCATCTGCGGCAACCTGTGCGCCTTTGTCTAATTTTTCCGTTAGCCATTGAATGTATTCAGGTGCATGTTGTACCTTTTGTTTTACCAGTTCAAAACCACTGTTTTTCAGCTCCTCGGCGGCCTGCTCAAAATAGCGAAAATCCGTCCACAGGCCGGCAAAGTCATGCGTAATAACCAACGTACCGGCAGATCCTTTAAAGCCAGAAGTAAAAGGGATGCATTTATAACGATCCGGCAGATATTCACTAATGTGGGGGTCAGCAGATGGAATGATATAGGCGGCTACTTTGTCGGCCTGCATTTGTTTGCGTATTTCAGTCAGTTTTTCCTGGTAAGTCATAGTCAGTTTTTATTCAAAGTATGTGGCAAAGCTATGAATTTATTCTTTTACAGTATAAATTCCGTAACTTCCCCGGTAATAAACAAATCTGTTGAGTTTACAGATAAATCTACTAGATTTGTAGAGTATGCGATTGGCTACTACTGGGGAAATAGAACTATTAGAGAAACTTAGACAACAGGACTCAGCGGCTTTTGCCGCACTATACGACCTGTATGTAAGAAAGATCTATGCCTATGCCCTGGGGGTTCTTAAATCGCCGGCTTTAGCAGAAGACGTTACGCAAGATACTTTTGTCAAACTCTGGGAGCATGCCAGAGGTATTCATACAGACCGGTCACTGCAGCCTTTCCTTTTTACCATCGCCAGAAACCATTGCCTGAATGTGATCAAGCAGGCTTCCCGCGAATCCCGAATTTCGGATGAAGTATTTGCGCATGCACTGGACCAGGCAGAAAATGGGCTGGAATATGTGGAGCGGAAGCAGACAAGCGAATTTATAGGCCAGGCGATAGCAGAACTTCCCCCACAGCGCAGGCTGATTTACGATCTTTGCCGGAACTACGGGTATTCTTACAAGCAGGCAGCTGAGAAATTAGGCATTAAAGACAGTACGGTGAACAGCCAGATGGTGAAGGCATTAAAAACCATCAAAGATTTTATGGTCCGTAACGGGGCATTGCTGCTGCTTTTGTACTATCGCAGTTAATTTTCAAAATTTATTTTTCATTGGAGTACATGTACCCCGCCTGTTAATTGTAATACTATAAAACAGGTAAAGAAAATTGGAAAATCACATCAAACAATTATTTGTAGATTTTATTTTGAACCGCTGTACACCTGCGCAAATAAAACAGGTGCAGGAACTGGTTGAAACCGGAGCTTATGAACAGGAATGGCGTGGGGCACTGGAAGAAACGGAGCAGCATTTTGCGGGCACTGAACAGGCAAAATTGCCAGTAAATGAAACGGCACTTTTTGAGCGCATGAACCTGGTGATAAACAGCAGGCCGGTAGTCGGCAAAAAGCGTCCCTGGATATGGATAGCTGCTGCTTCTTTATTTCTGATGGCGGCAGGAGGCCTTTGGTTAAGCCAATCTAATGAAAAAGTGCCTGTACCTGCACAAACAGCAAAGGTTAAGGAGGAATATCCTAAAGATACAGCGCATAAATGGGTTAAGCTGCCTGATGGAAGCTCTGTACAGCTTAACCGGGGCAGTTACCTGGAATATGCAGATTCCTTTGAAGGAAAGGCCTTGAGAGAGGTCCGGCTGATAGGAGAAGGATATTTTGACATTAAGCATGATGCCAAACATCCTTTTGTAATCCATACCGGCAGAATCAAGACAACAGTGCTTGGAACTGCATTTAACATTAGCGCTTATAAGGCAAATCAGGCAGTAACCGTAACGGTAACCCGGGGAAAGGTAAAAGTGGAAGATGAAAAGCGCGTATTGGCCGTTCTTACACCAGACCAGCAATTGGCATGGGATGCTAAGAAAGCGGAGCCTGTAAAAGCAAAGGTGAATGCAGAGGCGGTTACCGAATGGAAAAAGCAGGACCTGATTATGGATGACATTACCCTTGAGGAAGCGGCACAGCTGATCGCCACACGTTATGGTGTAAAAACCCATTTTAAGAATGAAGAGGTGAAGAACTGCCGTTTTACTGCAGCCTTTCTAAACAGGGATGACATCACACAGGTACTGAAGGTTACGGGATCTGTTACCGGAGCTACAATAACTTTAAAAAATAACCTGGTAACTTTTGATGGCCAGGGCTGCTATAATTAATCAACTAAACTCAACAACCACAAATGAACAATAAGGCATCACCATAATACTGGCATCCCAGATCAGAAGAAGCAAACTCCGGGTGCAACCGGAGTTTGCAGATGGTCTTAATTTATGTATCAGTTCAAACTAAAACCAACGCAATGTATTACAATTCTACACGTTTTGCAAGCCGGTGTGTTCCGGTATTTTATGCTCCGTTTAACATTAAAAAATTAAAGTTTTTTATGAAGGTGAACGCGATCCTCTTGATGATTATTTTATTTGCTGTGAGCAGTATCAACGCTTCTCCGGGTTCTGCCCAAACGCTTTCCGATGTGAAGGTGTCGGTTGGAATGGATAAGGGGACGCTCAGGAGTGCTTTCTCCCAGATTGAAAAACAAACAGATTTCAGGTTTGCCTACCGCAACGAGCTGATCTCTGTATTTAAAAACCTCAGTCTCAAGGGAGAGCTGCGTTCTGTTAAAAGTACGCTGGATGAGTTGCTGAAAGGCACAGGGCTTTCGTACAGGCAGCTCAATAACAGCATTATTATTTTTAAGGAAAGTGCTCCTGTACAAAGCCAGATTTCAAGCCGGGATATTTATATCAACGGCCGGGTAACCGATGAAAACAATCTTCCGCTGCCGGGTGTATCCGTAAAGATAAAAGGCACGAATAAAGGGGTCGTTACCGATAATGAAGGTAAATACATTATCCAGGTGCCAAATGAAAGCGCTATTCTTGTTTTCAGTTACATAGGCTATGTTACTGCCGAAGGAACCGTGCAAAATGGCCGGATGACCAATATCCGTTTGAAGCCGGATGTGGGGTCGCTGGATGCTGTGGTGGTGATTGGATACGGTACGACTACGAAAAGGGCCAATACGGGGTCTGTAACTTCCATCACATCAAAGGATATTGCCAACCAGCCCGTATCAGATCCTATTGCCGCTCTGCAGGGCCGTGTAGCGGGCCTGGACATCACCGGGACTACAGGATATCCGGGATCAAGCTATAATATCAAATTAAGAGGCATTAATTCTATCCTCGGACGCAGCAGCCCGCTTTTTATTGTGGATGGCATGCCTTTCAGTGATGAGTCCCTGGACCAGTTTACTGGTGCCAATGGTACCACGAGTCCGTTGAACAGCATTAATCCAGCTGATATTGAGCGCATCGATATCCTGAAGGATGCAGATGCTACAGCCATATATGGCTCCCGCGGTGCCAATGGCGTGGTGTTGATCACTACCAAACGGGGTAAAAGCGGTAAAGTAACCACTGATGCCAGGGTTTACACCGGGGTATCTATGGTGAACAGAAAGGTTGATATGCTGAACACACAACAATACCTTGCCTTAAGAAGGGAGGCATTTAAAAATGATAACCGGACCCCTGATGAAACCAATGCCCTCGACCTGACCGTGTGGGACCAGAACCTGGACCAGAACTGGCAGGAAAAGCTGATCGGTAATACAGCCAAGTTAACGGAGGGACAGCTTTCCTTGTCGGGTGGTTCAGAACAAACCAATTTCTTGCTGAGCGGAACGTACAGAAGGGAAACGACGGTGCTCCCTACCAATACCGATTATAACAGAGGGGCATTTAATTTCAATGTGAACCACAAATCGGCTAATGATAAGTTCTCAGTCGCGGCTTCGGTTAAATATATAGCTGATGAAAACAATTCTTTGCCTACCGACCTGACACAATATTATAACCTGGCACCCAATACCCCAATTTATAATCCAAACGGTTCTTTCTACTGGAATGGAAATGACCAAAACCCAATAGCCTATTTTGAACGTAAATATTTATCAAACACAAATAACCTCCTGGGCAATGTGGTGATCAAATATAATGTACTGCCAAACCTGACTGCGCAATTGAACACAGGTTACAACCGCATGTCGATGAAGCAAACACAGACCCTTCCGGAGAAATCATTTAATCCGGCTAATTACTCAGCCAGCATGGGTTATTATGGTGACAATAAAGTAAGCGGATATAACATTGAGCCGCAGCTGGATTATAGTCTTCAAATTGGAAAGGGTACACTTAAAGCACTTCTTGGCGGAACCTGGCAGTCTAGTATAAAAGAAGGGCAAAACCTGCTTGGCGAAGGTTTCGCCAGCGATGAGCAGCTGAGCAATCCAAAAGCTGCTACAAAACTAACCATGAGGTCTTTTAACTATGCCGATTACAAATACAATTCAGTGTTTGGCCGTGCAACTTATAACTGGGATGAAAAATACATCGTTAATGGAACATTCCGTCGTGATGGATCTTCCCGCTTTGGCTCCGCATCAAGGTTTGGGAATTTTGGTGCCGTTGGGGTGGCCTGGCTGTTTAGCAATGAATCATTCATTAAAGATAAACTCAGTTTTTTAAGTTTTGGTAAACTGAGGGGAAGTTATGGAACGGTAGGTAACGACCAGATTGGCGATTATCAGTACTTTGACAGCTGGAGTGCCGCCAGCTTCCCTTATGCAGGCTCTGGAACATTGTACCCATCCCGTTTTGCAAATAACGATTTCCAGTGGGAGGTTACCCGTAAGCTGGAAGGGGCATTGGAGCTTGGTTTTCTGAAAGACAGAATTTTGTTGAATGCCAGCTATTACTATAACAAATCGAACAATATGCTGATTTATTATAGTCTATCACCGCAATCGGGCTTTTCTGAATTTGTAGATAACCTTCCGGCAGAATTGGAAAACAAAGGGCTGGAACTTGAGCTGAATACAGTAAACGTAAACCGGGGCGACTTCAGGTGGAGCAGTGCATTGAATTTTACCGTTGCAAGGAACAAACTGCTGAAATACCCGGACCTGGAGAAGTCACCTTTTACAAAGACTTATTTTATTGGAAAGCCTATCAATGTAACCACAGGATATATTTCTACAGGGATCGACCCTAAAACAGGCCTGCCTACATTTCAGGATCTGGATGGTGATGGCAGTGCCAGTGACCCAGAAGATTTTGCTATATTGGGCAACGTTACCCCGAAATTTTACGGTGGTTTCCAGAACAGCCTGAGTTACAAAAACTGGAGCCTTGATTTTTTCTTCCAGTTTGTAAAACAGGAGGGACCGCTGTTAAACTACGGATATACTTCAGTTCCTTATGGTTCGAGGGTAAACAAGGATGTCAGTGCTTTAGACCGTTGGTCGGCAGTTGACCAGGTTACCAATATCCCGATTGCCACCTCGACGACCGGACCTGCATATAGTGCCTATAATCAATGGAGGATATCCAGTGCAAACTGGGGCGATGCTTCTTTCATCAGGTTAAAAAATGTGATGTTGAAGTATAACCTCAGCTCATTGCTTAAAAATTTAAAGCTAAGCAATGTGAGCATTTACATGCAGGGACAGAACCTGTTTACCATTACCAATTACGATGGATTTGATCCGGAGACGAAAGGAATAAAACTGCCTCCTTTAAGCACCTATACGGTAGGTTTACAAGTTTCGTTTTAACCCTTAAATTTTGAACAATGAAAATCATTAAATATATAATGGCCGTACTGCTGATGACATCGGCCGTTTCCTGTGAAAATTATGTTGCTGTTGATCCTCCTAAGACAGAGTTGGCTTCGGCCAGTGTGTTTGTAAACGACAGATCGGCTATAGCTGCAATGGTTGGCGTATATTCGGATATGAACGCGCTCAATTATTATTTTGCCAATATTGTGACCATGTTCCTGGGCTCAATGTCGGCAGATGACTTTATATATGCCGCTTCCCTGGCCGAGTTTGATGAGTTTAAGAACAATACCGTTCAGCCGGGTAACAGGTATATAGCACAGCTATGGGCGCAACCTTACGATTATATTTACCGTTGCAATGCGATTATTGAAGGGGTAACGGCTTCAACAACACTTACGCCGGCAGTGAAAAACCAGTTATTGGGCGAGGCCAGGTTTACACGGGCATTTTGTTACTTCTACCTGGTCAACATTTTTGGCGACGTGCCATTGATCCTGGATACGGATGTGCGTAAAAACACCAATTTGCCAAGAACTGCAGTAAACCTCGTATATGAAGCGCTAATTGATGATCTTAAGCAGGCAAAAGGTTTAATGGACCTGAATTACCCCCCAAATGGCGCACGCACAAGGCCAACAAAATCTGCCGCTACCTTATTGCTGGCGCGTGCCTATTTATATACGGGTAACAATGCGCAGGCAGAAATTGAAGCTGCTGAGGTCATCGGCAATACCAATTATGAGCTGCTGCAGGGTGCCAATATGAACAAAACTTTCCTGGCGAACAGCCGTGAATCGGTATGGCAATTAGAAGCTGTAAACACCGGTGGTAACAGAAATACCTGGGAAGGCTTTACTTTTGTTCCGGCCAATCTTGCCGCACCTACCGCTTTTTACCGCTTAACAAAAGGCACCGGAGGCTTGGTAGATGCATTTGATGCCGGCGACCTGCGCAGAACAAACTGGACCGGCAGTTATACAACAACCGCAAATCCTCCTGTAACACATACCTATCCTTATAAATACAAGGTTAGGACTGGTACACCAGTAACTGAATATTCAATGGTATTGCGGTTTGCTGAAGCTTACCTGATCCGCGCGGAAGCAAGAATGCAGCAGAATAAGCTAAAACCTGGTGCAGAAGATCTTGACGTAATCAGAAGTCGTGCCGGTTTTACTACCCCACTCGCCACACCTGCAAATACTGCTGCGGGAATGCTTTTGGTAGAGAAAGAAAGGCGACTGGAGCTATTTGCGGAATGGGGGCACCGCTGGTTTGACCTGAAAAGATGGAAAAGTGTTACCGGGGTTGCCGGCAAGACGCGAGCAGATGATATTTTGCCTGCTACCAAAACATTCTGGAAATCTACGGCGGTTTTAATGCCTATTCCAACCGATGCAAGAAATACCAATCCTAACCTTACACCTAACCCAGGTTACAACTAATTCACATCCCTATGTTTAAACATGCGTTAGCGTGCTGCCTGCTTGTACTTGCTTTATTGCAGGTACAGGCCCAGGTGGTGCAGATCATCCCTGAAAAACCTGAAAGAGGAGATAAAGTGACCATTATTTATCATCCCGGTGCTCCTGGTGCCGCTATTGGCCCGGATGCTACCGAGGTGCTCATCAATTTTACCTACTCTACCTTTTATGAGCTGCCCTGGAAACTGCCCATGACCAGGCAGGGAAAGGACTGGGTAGCCTCATTTGTGCTGCAGCGTTATGCTACTTTTGCTACCTTTTACCTCCAAAACGGAGAGCGTGGAGAACTAATAGATAAGCCGGCGGCAGATCGTCACTACTCAATTGCCGTATACAAAGGAGATAAAAGGGTAAGAGATGGTTTTTTACATGAATCGTATAGCCTTGGTGCACAAATGCCCAAGTCGCCCCGCATCCCAGCGTTGCAGCTGGAACTGCTAAGGAAGGAGCTGGCAAACTATCCTGACAATTATGAAGCTAAGGTACGCGAGCAAAGTGTATTGATGGCTATGGCAAAGAGCCCGGCTGAAAAGCTGAAGCATCGGAATGAAGCCCGGAAAATTATTGCAGCCCAGTTTGAAAAGAACCCTACCTTCGGGGGCAACCTGAACAAGGTAACCATGGGTTACCTGATCATTGGGGAGAATTCCAGGCTTGATTCTATCCGAAAGGTGGTTTCTACCCGCTTCCCGGAATCAGACCTGGCCAAAGATTACCTGATATCGGCAATTGGTAAAGAAAAGGATACGCTTAAGAAGATAAATCAGCTGGAGGCCCTGTTAAAAAAGGGGAATGAAACGGGCGAAAACTCGACCGATATACACCGCATGTTGTTTGACTATTATACCGGCAAGGGTGATGCAGGGAAATCAGTTTACCACGCCCGCAGAAGCCTGGGGCCACTTAACCCTTATACCCCACAGCAATTGAAAGTAATAGCTGAGGAAATGACAAAGGCCAGAATAGCACCCGATACCGCCATTGCCTATGCAGAGGCCGCTTTAAAAATCGCAGATCAGTGGCCTATAGGCGTAATCAGATATTTTCCTGAATATGGGCACATCTTACCCTATGTGGCAGACAGTACCCGTAAAAAGACGGTTGCCGAAGCAAGGTCCAGCCTGTACTCCATCATTGCACTGAACAAATTATACACCGGTAATAAGCCTGCCGCCTTTGAACATCTGGACAAAGCAGCAGCCACAGGTGCAAATAAAGAAAGCCTGATGAATATTGCAGCCGTTTATGCACAAACAGCAAACCCTCAGAAAGCTTTTGAGGCCGTATGGAGTGTATTGCTAAAAGATCCATCAGACAAGCAGGCCATTGGTGTTGCCCGGAAAAATTTTTTAGCTGCCAGCGGTACCGAAGCCGAATTTAATACCCGGCTAAAGGAATTGGAAGAATTGAAACTTGCCCAGCTAAAGCAAACCTTAAGAAAGCAACTGATGAACAAGCCGGGGCCGGAACTTGCAAAGTTAACCGATCTTAAAGGAAAGCCGGTTACCCCGGAAATGATGAAGGGTAAGGTGGTGATCCTTGATTTTTGGGCAACCTGGTGTATACCTTGTATGCAGGAAATGCCTTACCTGCAAAAAGTCTATGATAAATATAAACATCGCCCGGAGGTAATGTTTATGGTGGTAAACAGCGGAGCACGAAACACCATTAAGGATGCCATTGGCTGGGAAGCTAAAAACCCGCAGTATACTTTTCCTTTATATTTTAACAACGATCCTGAAATAGGGGAGAAAGTTGGCTTTACACTGATCCCGACCATAGCCATTATTGATCAGCAAGGTCTGATGCAGTTTAGGACCATAGGTTTTGAAGGCGCCGAACTGGAACATAAACTGGCGGCACAGATCGATATCTTACTGGAGGCCGGTAAAAAGTAGCCTTTCCTTTGAGCTTTTAGTCGTATATTGGATGCATAAACCCGGCAATCCAATAAATTTATCGATGAAAGGTCTTTTGAAGTTCTGTTTCACGGTTATTCTTATTTTCATAGGCAAATTGCTGCCTGCTGCAGCTGGGCCGGGCCCGCTGCAGTTTTATTTTCAGCAGTTTGATAACCGCAATGGCCTTTCCAACAGTGCCGTAAACGTAGTTTTTCAGGACAGGGACCAGCTTTTATGGGTGGGTACCTGGGATGGGTTAAACATGTACGACGGTACCGATTTCCGGGTTTTCAATTATAACGCGGAAAGTGAAGGGGGCAGCATCGGTAACAATGTTGTTCAGGATATCAAAGAAGATAAGGCAGGAAACATCTGGATCAGTACCATTGGAGGGATTACGCGCTTTGAAAAGCAGGCGGGTAAGTTTTACCGTTACTTTTATAACCAGGCAACAAAAAGAAGCATTGCAGAAAAGGAATATGAGCTGGTAATTGCTGCCGATGGAAGTGTTTATTGTTACAGCAAAACCTATGGCCTAAGCAGGTTTGAATTGCAAAAGAACCTGTTCCGGCCAATCGGACTTCCATTGGGAACCAAAAAGATCCTGAAAATAGAAAGCGGCGCAGATGGCCTGGTATGGCTTCTTC
Source organism: Pedobacter africanus (assembly GCF_900176535.1). Lineage (NCBI taxonomy): Bacteria > Pseudomonadati > Bacteroidota > Sphingobacteriia > Sphingobacteriales > Sphingobacteriaceae > Pedobacter > Pedobacter africanus. The sequence goes on from NZ_FWXT01000001.1 coordinate 2,986,919, forward strand.
GGGATGACGGGCGGTTAATGGCCTGCAGCATGAGTGCCAGGGGTGTAAAACCGGTCAAAACCCTGGCAAATAACCACATCAGCAATTTTTTTGTGGTTAATCAAAAGCTGTTCTTCACAGATCGGAATAATGGGCTCTGGCGGCTAAACGCACAGCTTGTCCCTCAAAAGATCAGTGCCATGCGGGCGGGCGTTAAATCTATCAGCTATTACCAATCCGGTTACCTGGTTGCCTGGGAAGGGCTCGGCATTGCAGTATTCGACAGCGAATTCAGGGCATCCGGCCTGATGCAGCAAGAGGTAAAACAGCTGGCAAATACCAGGGTAACCTCTGTGGAAACAGCGAAAGATGGGGTGCTGTGGGTTGGAACGGATGGCAATGGCCTGATCAAGATCTATCCAAAAACAAATCATTTTGGTTTGCTGAACCAAAACAGCATTGCAGACCTGAACAAACCGGTCCGTGCTTTTGAGGAGGCCGAAGGGAATTTATGGGTAGCCACCAAGGGCCGGGGAATAGTGGTGCTGAACGGTTTCCTTTCGGGTGCGGGGCTTAGGGGCGCCAGGCGGGGGCTAACTACCGATATTGGCTTAGAGAACAACTCAGTCTACGCCTTAAAAAAGGGAATAGAACCCTATATCTATATTGGCACAGATGGGGAAGGCATTGGCATTTATGAGCTTCAGGCCAGGCATATGATCCGATGGCGCGATGTTGGAGGAAGTTCCGGACTTCCTTCCTTTGGCTCTGTTTATGCCATTTTGCAGGATGCGGACAGTTCGCTTTGGCTGGGTACAAGCGGGCATGGCCTTATTCACCTTAAGTTGGCCGGAAGCGGTAAAAATTTAAAAGTAAGCTATTTTAAGCAGTACCTTTCGGGCGCAGCACAGGGCCCCGCCAATGATATCATTTATGCTTTGTGTAACGATGGCAACCGGCTGTGGATAGCCTGCCGGTACGGGGGGTTAAGTGTGCTGGATAAAAAAACCGGAAAATTTAAAACCTTTAAGGCCTTTTCTTCTCCAGCAGGCCTAACCAATAACGATGTACTTTCCTTGTATAAAGACAGCCGTAAAGGTTTATGGATAGGGACCAGCTATGGCTTAAATTGGTTAAGCCAGCAGGAATCTATAAAAGACAAACCGGTATTCCGGAAGTTTACGATGCAGGAAGGCCTGCCCAACAATACCATCCATGCCATCGAAGGTACACCTTCGGGCAATATATGGGTCAGCACCAATAAAGGTCTGGCCAGGCTAAATCCGGTAAATGGGGCAATCGCCAGTTTCAGGGAAAGCGATGGTTTGCAGAGCAATGAATTCAGCGATGGCGCAGTTTGGAAATCGGCCTCAGGGGTACTTTATTTTGGCGGAATCTATGGCTTTAATTATTTCATTCCTGAAAACATTACCGGCAATAAATTGCAGCCGAATGTATTGGTTGCAGGCATTCAGATGGGCGGAAAAAACCTGGATGGCAATCGTCTGCAGGTAATAAAGACCACTCAGACGAAAATTCCAGAATATGTGCTGCCACGCAAAAGTAATTTCTTTCAGCTGAGTTTAAAACCCATGAGTTTTTTAAATGAGGCCAAGAACGAGTTCGCCTATAAATTAGAGGGGCTGGATAAATCCTGGAATTATGCAGGAGTTGTAGGGAACATTGTGTACAATAATGTACCTCCTGGAAATTACACCATGCAGGTAAAATGGAGCAATGGCGAGGGGGTCTGGACTGAAGGCAGCAGTGTATTTAAGTTACATGTAGAACAATATTTCTGGCTCACCTATCAGGCCATGCTGGCTTATCTTTTTATTGTTATCGCCTCGGGGTATGCCTTTCATCTGTACAGAAAAAATAAGCTGCAGATGAAATACCAGTTGCAGATGGAGCATTTGCTAAGACAAAAAGACGAAGAAGAACATCAGCAGCGGCTGAATTTCTTTACCAATATAGCCCATGAGATCCAGACACCTTTAACTATGATCATGGGCTCGGTTGAACATTACCTGCGCAGTAAAAGGACAGAGCTTCTGAAGAACCGGGAAAGCAATTATTTCATTTCTATTGTGCACCAGCATACGGCAAGGCTTACTTATCTGGTACAGCAGCTGCTGGAATTCAGGAAGGCCGAAGCGGGGTACCTGCAAAAGAATGATGATTATGTAGACATCAGTAAGATGCTGAACAGCCTGTCTGAACTGTTTGTTCCCTTAAGTAAGCGGAACCAGCAGCAGTACACAAGGGAGGTACAGGGAGGGATTGCTGGTTTCGTGGACAAGGATAAATTTGAGAAGATATTATTTAACCTGTTGTCCAACGCTTTCAAACATTCGGGGCAGCAAGAGCGGATTTGTTTTTCGGCAACATACCGTCCTGAGGAAAGCATGCTCGAAGTAGCGGTCTCGAACTCCGGATGCAGTTTGAAAAAGGAACACCTGGACAAGATCTTCCATAAATTCTATGTAAGCAATGAACAGCAGACAGAAAAGTTCAGTACCGGTATAGGGCTGGCCTTTACCCGCGAGCTGGTTACGTTAATGGGTGCTGAAATTACAGTAGAACTGGAAGAGGATGTGATTACCTTTAAGGTTAGGGTAAAGCTGGCTGCTGCAGAGAATAAAGATGCCAAAGTGATTACCTCTGCGCCCTCGTCCTTGTACGAATCGCTGGTAGAGGTATATGAACGGCCGGAGCTTGTTCCGGCAGAGGAGGAAAATAAAAACAGTCTGATAGACAACCTGCAGCAGGCGCAAAAACCAAGTATTCTGCTGGTAGAAGACGAACCCGAGCTGCGGTACCTGATCAGGAACGTGCTGAAAGAGCAGTATGTGATTTACGAGGCCGGCACCGGACTGGAAGCGCTTAGTTTTTTAAATAAAACCATCCCCAGCCTCATTGTCAGTGACGTAATGATGCCCGACATGAACGGCCTTGAACTTTGCCGTACAGTTAAGCAGACGCCCGCAATGGCGCAGATCCCCTTTGTCATTCTATCCGCCCGTGGTTCTGAAGACCATAAAACCGAAGGCTACGAACTGGGCGCAGATGCCTATATCCCGAAGCCTTTCCAGATCAATTACCTTCATGTACGCATCCGTAAACTGCTGGACAACCAGGCCCGGATGGACAGCCTGATCAAAGATCAGCACATTACCAATCAGTTTGTGGATGCTGATATTGCCGAAACAGACAAGAAGTTTCTGGAAGCACTGCTGAAGGTCATTGAAAATAATTTAAGTGAGCCGGACCTGAACGCGGCTACACTGGAGGATGCCTTGTCCATCAGCAAAATGCAGCTGTACAGAAGACTGAAGTCCCTTGCCGGAATGACCCCCGCTGAATTTATCAAGAGGATCCGGCTGAAACATGCTGCTGACATGCTGATTGCTTCCCAATACACGGTGTCTGAAATCTTTTACCGCACAGGTTTCAATAACAAATCTTATTTCTTCAGGGAATTCAAAAAGATTTACCGCTGTGCACCAAACGAGTACCGGCAGCAGCAATACGAGGCAAATACTGCCGATTTGTAACTATAGTGAACTAAAATGTAACTATAGTGCACTCTTCCGGGTTATGTACTGTATAAATTTGATTCAACCAAATATATCACAGATGAAAAGAAATCTACACTTCTCTCTGGGTCTGGTACTTTTAATGGTACTGTCAGGATTTACGGTCCTGGCCCAGGTAAAACTAAGCGGAAAGGTTACAGATGAAAACAACCAGCCTTTACCTGGAGTTATTGTCCAGCAGCTCAATACGCAGAATAAGACCGCTACCGATGTTAACGGCGCCTATGTCATTACGCTCGAAGCTGCGGGCGGAAAAGCGCTGGTGTTTAGCTATGTGGGCTATACTCCTGTAACCCTGCCCTACACCGGTAATGCGGTGTTGAATGCGGGCATGAAGCCCAGTGCTTCTGATCTGGATGAGGTTGTGGTAGTGGGTTACACCAGTCAGAAAAAATCCTCCCTTACCGGTGCTATAGGAACCGTTAATATGGCCGAGGCCGATAAACGCCGGGTACCAGATGTGGCCCAGGTTTTACAGGGCCAGGTGGCTGGGGTGCAGGTAACCCAAAGTACAGGGGCCCCTGGCGATCCGATTAATATCCGGATTCGCGGAGAAGGCACAATTGGTAACAACAGTCCGCTGTTTATTGTGGACGGGGTACCTTCCAAAGACATATCTTTCCTGAATCCTTCAGATATCAAGTCTATGACCGTGCTTAAAGATGCATCTGCAGCGGCCATATACGGATCAAGGGCATCTGCAGGAGTGGTGGTCATTACCACAAATCAGGGCGTTGCCGGAAAATCGAGGATTGACTTTAATTATTTTAACGGGATTCAGAAGGCTACCAATTTGCCGCAAATGCTCAATGCCACACAGTATTTAAATAAACAGGAAGAAGCCTGGGTCAATGCCGGAAATACAGGCACAAATCCATATACTACCGCAAAATCAAGAACAAACCTGGCGAATACAGACTGGCTGGATGAGTTGTTTGAGACCGGACATTCGCAGAGTGCACAACTGTCTGTTAGCGGGGGCTCTGAGAAAGTACAGTATTTGCTGGCCGGAGGCTTTTACAAGCAGAACGGCATTGTGGTGTATAACAATGACGAATATAAGCGGATTAACTTTAGGGCCAATATCAATGCCAACGTTACTGAGCGGTTTAAACTGGGCACCAATTTCCAGCTCTCCAATGAAAGCCAGGATGCGCTTTCTTCAAAAGGAGATGCCCCCGGTATCATCCGGCATGCCTTTTTACGGCCGCCGGTATTGAGTGTCTATAAAGACCCTTCCGACCCTACATGGTCTGCCGACGATCCTTTTACCGATTTGCCTTTTTACCTGAACAACAACCAGGTAAACGGCTGGGATAAGAATTTTGAATTGAGTCAGAACCCGATCGCGCTGGCCTATTTCAGTAATGACAAGCGGAGCAACTTCCGGACTTTTGGAAACGTATACGGAGAATACGCTTTACTGGCAGACCAGTCTCTAAAATTTCGTACAAACCTGGGTGTAGATCTGCTGTTCCGGCACAACAAACAATTTCTTAAAAATTTTGGCGACGATGACGGGCAAGGGGCAAAAGACGATTCCGGAAATTTTATTGATCCCGGAGCTGGCAGGCAGAACCGCCCGAACGGTTTAAATGAGGAAAGGGGACAGCAAACGAATTTTACCTGGAACAATACCCTGGCTTATGACAAAACCATCAATCAACATCAGATTAGCGCACTGATAGGTTCAGAATACATCAGTAATAAATCTGATGCCATTTCAGCTTCCAGGCGCAGGTATGATTATACCATGGATACATTTCAGTATATAGATTTCGGCGGTACAAGCAGAGACCTGTACAATGGTGGTTCCGGGGCCGAAAGTTCCTTGTTCTCCTTGTTTGGTTCTGCCACCTATTCTTATGGCAACAGGTATTTTGTTACCGGTAATTTAAGGGCTGATGCTTCGTCAAGGTTTGGGGAAAATCACAAATGGGGATATTTCCCCTCTGTATCTGTGGGCTGGAAAATCTCTCAGGAGGGTTTCATGAAAGATGCGGAGTGGATCTCTGATTTAAAACTGAGGGCCAGTTATGGTCAGCTGGGCAACCAGGAAATTGGAGACTATACTTATTTGACCTTAATCCGCAAAGATGGGGAAGAATATAAGACAGACCGTTATGGTAACCCAGACCTGAAATGGGAAACTACCACACAAACCAACATCGGACTTGATTTGGGCCTTATCAAAAACAGCCTGTACCTGTCTGCAGATTACTTTCATAAAGTGACCTCAGGGATATTGCTTCCCTTACAGCTACCCTCGCTGGTTGGCGATGTAAAACCTACAAATGTTAATGCAGGCGAAGTTCAGAACAATGGATTTGAACTTGGCTTAACCTATACCAATCAGCAGCATGAGTTTAAATATAGCATCAATGGTAACATCGCAACATTAAAAAATAAAGTGCTCAAGTTACATCCTAACCTTTCACTGATCGGGAGCCTTCAAAGTCCGTTCAGAACTGTAGTAGGTGAGTCTTTAAACTCATTTTACGGGTACAAAATGATTGGCATCTATCAAAATGCTGCCGAAGTTGCCAGCCACTTACACGGCACGCCAGGTTATACAGAAAAGCCAGGCGATATTAAATTCGCAGATCTGGATGGAAACGGTGTGATCAATGATAACGATAAGCAATTTATTGGCAGCAATATACCAGATCTCACTTATGGCTTAACTTTTTCAGGCTCATACAAAGGATTTGATCTGTCTGTCCTGTTACAGGGCGTTGAAGGTATCGATAAATATAACCAGCTGAAACAGATTATTGATTACGACAGCAGGCCTTTTAACCACACCACCGCAGTGCTCGAAAGCTGGCATGGAGAGGGGACTTCCAATACGGTTCCGCGTTTAACCCTTGGTAAAAATGGAGGAGATAAAGTGTCGAGCGTATTTGTAGAAAATGCATCCTACTTCCGGATTAAGAACATTGAACTGGGTTATTCATTTGGCCCTATTGTCAAAAAAATGAACATCGGCGTACAAAACATCAGGTTGTATGTTTCCGGGCAAAACCTGTATACCCGCACCAAATACAGCGGATTGGATCCTGAAACAGTAGATGCACAGGATTTCGGGACCTATCCCCAATCCAGGGCATTTTTGTTCGGTGTAAACGTAAACTTCTAATCAAATCATATGAAAACGATATATATATCATTTGTAACTGCCCTGATCATTATGGCTGCGGGCTGCAAAAAGGAACTTTATAAAGACCCGATCGGATTGATTACTCCAGAACAGGTGAGTACAGATCCTACCGCAAATACAATCCTGTCTTCGGTAAACTCTTCTTATAAAATGCTTTCCAATACCCTTAACCTTTTAGGGACCTGGAATTGGGACAATGGCGTGGTTTTTAGGAATGATTTTATTGTTCAGGACATTGCCTCTGATGACGCCATGAAAAAATGGGCTTCAGATGGAGATCAGGCCTGGATGGATGATGTGGACAATTTTAGCTTCACCAGCTCCAATCAGGCTTTTAACGGGATCTGGAGCTATGATTATGAAGGCATAGCCCGGGCAAACAGGGCCTTGTTTTATTTAACAGACGATGCCCTTGTTGCCAAAACCGGTATCAATGCAGCATTGAGAAGCCGTTTATTAGGAGAAGCCTATTTTTTAAGGGCATACTATTACTTTGACCTGGTCAATAACTTTGGGGATGTGCCTATGGTGTTAAAACCCTTAACCAGCTTTAACGAGGCTTATGATGTTGCCGTTAGGGTTCCCAAAGCACAGGTATGGGCACAGATCTCGTCAGATCTTGCTGCTGCAAAAGGAAGCCTGCCAGCGGGCAAGTTTTCTGATGCCACAGACAAATGGCGGGTTTCTAAAGGCGCAGTAATTGCTTTACAAGCTAAAGTAGCTTTGTTTAACGAGAAGTATGCAGAGGTAATTACACTGGTTAATGAATTGCAGACTTTAGGCTTTTACAGCCTCAATGCCAATTATTTCGATAGCTTTGATCAAACCAAAGAGTTTGCCGATAACGAGGTGATCTTTGCGTATAACCATACCTCCGGACAGACACCGGGCAATGGAAACGGTTATTGTGCACCTCTGGGTTGGGGCTTTTTTGCACCAACACCAAACTTTATCGCAGCTTTTGAGGCGAATGATCCAAGATTGGGGTATACTGTCGATGTGCCCAATCAAAGGATTTATAAACTGCTGGGCGAGAAAACCGGTGCAAATAAGGGCAATGACGATGCACCGAATAATAAGATCTATATCCGTTATGCGGATGTGCTGCTGTGGAAAGCAGAGGCCTTAAATGAAACCAACGACCAGCCAGGCGCCATTGCCATTATCAACCAGGTAAGAACAAGGGCCAGAACATCGCCAACCCTTACCGGCGCACCGGTTCCGGCCGGAACACTTCCTAACCGTCCGGCAAGTACGGATAAAGCGCAGGTAAAAACCTGGCTGATGCAGGAGCGGAGAGTGGAGCTTGGCCTGGAAGGTGAGCGCTTCCTCGATCTAAAACGATGGAAAACAGCCAAGGCGGTACTAACCGCACAAGGCAAAAATTTTCAGGACAGAAGTTACCTGTATCCAATCCCTCAGGGCGAAGTGAGCAAGACCAATGGGGTCATCACCCAAAACCTGGATTATTAGTTAACTGTTAATCCATAGAATTTAAAAACAGCTGACTATGAAAGACCTGGCACAAAGATTTGTACAAAACCCATTGTTATCACCAAAAGATTTAAAGCCAAGCAGGCAGGGGCTGGAAATTACCTGCCTGCTCAACCCCGGCGTGTTTACGTTTGATGGTAAGACCTGGCTCCTTGTTCGGGTAGCCGAGCGGCCACAGCAGCAGGAAGGGCTCATCTCTTTCCCGGTGCTGAAAGGGGATGGCATAGAGATCATCGAAATTTCGGCCAATGATTCCGACCTGAAAGCAGACGATCCGCGGGTAATCCATTATAAAGACAAAGATTATTTAACCACACTGTCGCACCTCAGGCTGCTTTGCAGTGAGGATGGCACCCGGTTTTATGAGCCGGAAGGCTATGCCTATTTACAGGGGCAAACTTTTCAGGAGGCTTTCGGAATTGAAGACTGCCGGGTAACTTTTCTTGATGGTGTTTACCACCTTACCTATACGGCGGTATCAGAGCTGGGTGTGGGTGTGGGCCTGCGTACCACAACAGACTGGAAAAATTTCAAACAAGAGGGGATGATCATTCCGCCGCACAATAAAGACTGCGCCATCTTTGAAGAAAAGATCAATGGAAAGTTTTATGCCCTGCACCGTCCAAGCAGTGTAGATATTGGGGGTAATTACATCTGGATCGCCGAATCGCCCGATGGCATACATTGGGGCCGGCACAGGTGTATCATTACTACCCGTAGAAACAGTTGGGACAGTGCAAGGGTAGGTGCAGGCGCTGCCCCTATAAAAACAGATAAGGGCTGGCTGGAGATTTATCATGGCGCCAATACCGCACATCAATATTGCCTGGGGGCATTTCTGATGGATTTAAATGATCCAGGCATTGTACTGGCCAGATCGGAAGAGCCCATCATGAAACCGCTGGAAAATTACGAGCTCAGTGGTTTTTTTGGCCATGTGGTGTTTACCAATGGCCATGTAACCAATGGAGATGAACTTACTATTTATTATGGGGCTGCAGATGAGTTTGTATGCGGCGCTAAATTTTCCATAGCTGAAATCCTGGCTTCCTTAACCTACCATCATGATCAATAAACTAAAATCTGAAATTGCGCATTTTAAGGCCCAGTCACACAATTTCAAGGTACTTACCTTAACCAATCTTATCTACAGCATTGTGCTGCCGGTAATAGATATTTTTGTGGCCGCCTATGTAATGCGGAGCTCCAATGATCCGGTAAAGGTGGTGGTATACCAGCTTACCATTTATACCGGTATCCCGCTAACTTTTCTGATCAATGGATGGCTGTTGAACCGCTTTCCGATTAAAGTGCTGTATTCCCTGGGGATGGTACTCAGTGCTGTTTCCATGATGATCATGATGTCGTTGACCACGCTTGACATTACCGGTATCGGTATTGCCGGTATTGTGATGGGGATGTCTTTTGGGTTTTACTGGGCCAACCGGGATTTCCTTGCGCTGGCTACCACCAACGATGGAAACCGCAATTATTATTATGGCCTGGAGACTTTTTTCTATACCATCATTGCCGTGGTCATACCGGTTATGATTGGCTGGTTCATTGAAGGGCTTGCCGGTACGGGTGATGCCAAGTTGGCCTATAAAATTGTGACCGGTATTGTGTTTGTCATTACCCTTGCCGCTTCCTTCATGTGTTTTACCGGCAAGTTTGTAAATCCCATTGCCAAGCGGTTCATCTACTTTAAGTTTAACCCTTACTGGTACCGGCTCATGTTTCTGGCGGTGTTAAAGGGGCTTGTACAAGGTTTCCTGGTTACCGCACCAGCCATGCTCATTATGCTTTTGCTGGGTAAAGAAGGTGCGCTGGGTACGGCACAATCGGTAGGGGCTGTATTTGCCGCTGTGCTGATGTATATCATTGGCCGTAAAACGGGCCCGGAGCACCGGGTTTATGTATTTGGTATAGGACTGGTACTGTTTACCATTGCTGCCCTTATTAACGGCATCCTGTTTAACGAAACCGGCGTAATCCTGTTCATGCTATTCCTGTTGCTGGCCAAACCTTTGCTAGACCTGGCCTATTTCCCGATACAGTTCAGTGTAATCGATATCCTTACCAAAAAAGAGAAACGGAGCGAATTTGCCTATATCCTTAACCACGAAGCCGGCCTGTATGTGGGCAGGCTAACAGGGGCAGGTACCTTTTTGCTGCTTGCTTACAGCTTTTCCAATGAAATTGCCTTAAGGTACGCCATTATTATAGTTGCCGTATTGCAGCTCAGTTCTTACTGGGTGGCAAAGGGCATCATTAAAAAAGGAAAAATTATGAACCAGGAACTGGAGCTTGACGAGCGGAGCCTTGCCGAAACCGCCAATCCTGCCCAGTCTGTAGTTTAACTGATATATTTAGAACCAACCAATGAACATGAAATTTAAGCTGTTTGCACCATTTACACTTCTGCTCCTTTTTATTGTTACACTTAGCTTTGCACAGGTTAAACAGGTTGATATTAACCGCGTAAACGATATGGCCGGGCTGCCTCAGCCCTTACAGATTATAGACTGGAAGGCCATGGCCCTTAATTTTGACCGCACCGTATACGATTTTAATGCAAAGGGCAGGTACTGGCCTATGGTGTGGATAGACAGCACAGGCAAAAATTTTAACCAGCCTGTTGTGGGCATGTACACCGCCATTGGCGATGTGCGGCAGGGCCTGCAGCACAATAAGGGGATGTTTCATGAAGCGCTGGCCAATATGGGTGCTGTATTGGGTGCTACACTGGTTGGCTTAGATAAGAGCCGGCAACAGGGCCGTAATTATGTGGGCATGCTGAAAAACTATTTCAATAAAGATACCGGCTGGGACATCATGATGAACAACACTGCCCCAGAGGTGGCCCTGCTGGGCGGCGGCTATGGGCGAGACTGGTGGTACGATGTATACCCGAACGTGCTTTTTTATGCCATTTACGATAAGTACCCTGCCGAACCGGGATTTGAACAAATGGCCAGGAGCATAGCCGAGAAGTTTTTCAAAGCAGATTCTATCCTGAACGGCAATTACCACTATTCTTATTTTGATTACGGGAAGATGAAACCCATGACCAACCAGATCTGTGCGCAGCCAGATGCGGCAGCCGGCCATGCCTATGTGCTGTATGCCGCCTATAAGAAATTTGGCGATCCACGTTACCTTAAAGGGGCAATAAATGCCATGAAAGCGTTGGAAAGCCAGCCCGTAAACCCAACCTACGAGTTGCTGATGCCCTTTGGGGCTTACCTGGCCGCCCGCATGAATGCAGAGCAGGGCACCACTTTTGATACGGCCAAAATGCTGGACTGGACTTTTGATGGAACTGCAATTTGCCGCGAAGGCTGGGGGTTTCTAGTGGGCAAATGGAACGGTTTCGACATTTCGGGTACTGTAGGCAGTACGGTAGATCACGGAGGCTATGCTTTTTTAATGAATACCTTTGATGCGGCATGGCCACTGGTGCCTATGGTAAAGTACCAGCCGCAATACGCCAATGCCATCGGCAAATGGATGCTGAATGCGGTAAATGCATCCAGGCTTTTTTACCCCCAATATATGCCGGCGGCCCATCAAACTATACCGGAGCTGGCCGAAGTTACCAAAGGCGTAATTGCCTACGAGGGCTTTGCCAAGGCCTCTACATTTGACACACTTTACCAGTCGTTAAAGGCGCCGGTTGCGCAGGGCGATGGCCCGAAATGGGTACCGGGTAAAAACCCGGAGGTATCGCAGTTTAGCGTTTATGGCAGTGCCCATGTGGGTATTTTTGGCGGTATGGTAAAAGAAACTGAAGTAAAAGGTTTGCTTCGCCTGGATTTACGCGCTACAGATTTTTATGCGCAGAATGCCTACCCAACCTATTTGTTTTATAATCCTTACCCAACTGTTAAAGCAATCGGGTTCAGCTCAACTTTGGGCAAAGGCAAAAAAACAGATGTTTATGACCTGGTTTCACAGCGTTTTATTGCACGTAACGTAAGTGCTACTACAAAAGTTGCTGTTCCTGCATCCGGATCGGTAGTGCTGGTATGTGTGCCGGCTGGTGCTAAAACAGTTGTAAAGAACGGGCAGCTGCATGCAGCAGGAGTAGTTGTAGATTATCATTATAAAAAGTAATTATTCCGTATGTTTGCCTGCATGTCAGCAAACAAGCCGCATATTGCAATTATAGGTCTGGGTTATGTGGGGCTCCCCCTTGCCATTGAATTTGCAAAGCAATACCAGGTGCTGGGTTTCGATATCGATACGGCGCGGGTCAATGAACTTAAAGCCTGTAAAGACCGCACCAAAGAAGCCGATCTGAATGCCTTAGGCAAAGTATTGGACCAGGGGCTAAGGCTTTCCTCAGATAAGCAAGACCTGGCTGCCTGTAATGTTTATATAGTAACCGTGCCTACGCCTATAGATCAGTTCAAGGCACCCGACCTTAAACCCCTGCTCGGGGCTTCCGAAATGCTGGCGGCCTATCTGGCAAAGGGCGATATCGTGATTTATGAATCTACGGTTTACCCGGGCTGTACCGAGGAAGACTGCGTGCCTGTGCTCGAAAAATACTCCGGACTAAAATACAATACAGATTTTTACTGCGGCTATTCCCCCGAGCGGATCAACCCGGGCGATAAGGTCAATACGCTTACCAAAATCATTAAAGTTACCGCAGGTTCAACACCCGAAGTGGCCGATTGGATTGACAGCTTGTACGGCAGCATCATTACAGCGGGTACTCATAAAGCACCCAGCATCAAAGTGGCAGAAGCTTCAAAGGCTATAGAAAATGCGCAGCGCGATGCCAACATTTCTTTTGTAAATGAACTGGCCCTGATATTTGATAAACTGGATATAGATACCGC